>NZ_JBFTIC010000002.1:0-785968 GCF_056394545.1 Allobosea sp. 10N428
AGCGGCTTTCGGAAGCTCTTGCGTGGGTGAAGGCTCGCCAGGATGAGATCCGACCGGTACGAACCAAGACGAACAGCGAAGCCGGCGGCTACATCCCGCGCCCGAAAGGACGCCGAGGACCGATCTCTTTCGCCGATCGCCACGCCGCGACGAAACAAGCCAATCACACCGCCTCTGCCGGCGCTGCTGCGAAACGTAAGCTCTCCGCAGCCCCGGCAGAGGCGCCGTAGCGCCCTGTGACATTTCTAAATTGCAGAAACCTGAGACATTTCAATCCGGTTGCAACAACTCTTGCTGCCGGGGGCGATGCCCCCTGTCGTCGTTGTCGTGTAGCCCGATTGGCCGTCGTTTAGCCCATATAATCGCGCGATGTAGCCCGATTGAACGTCGTACGGATTTTGAAGCGTGCTTAGCGGCTCCCATGGCGATGTGAGGTCCGCCGCGCCATGTGAGGCGACCGGTGGACCCCCATCTGCCAGTGATCACCGTCCGTCAGTTCGCGACTGCGCCAACCTGCACACTGCAACGGCCTCTAGGCCGGCGGCCGACGCGAAACGTTGTGAAACGCGATCGCGAACCTGACCTCAGCAACAGCGCCGCTGCATGGTTTGTCACACGAGCGCTCTCCGACTACGACCTCGCCCAATCCTTGCTACCTACGGGCGCTGATTGCCATGCAAATGGATTCGGTACGCCAAGACGCGAGGCCATACGTTGATAAGGACGGCCGAATCTCGCTCTCGTAGCCGCGCCGGCTCCTCGCTCGCCAAACTATCGGGGATATGTCTGGAACAACTCGTATTTCCCTATTTCCGGACTTCTGGAATCATGGACTTAAACCCCGATCCTTCACAACCGACGTGCAACCCGCGAAGATACAATCATAGCGCCAGGCGCTCCCATGGTTTTGGGCACTGCGAGTTCGACCAATATGGACGCGGAAGCATTTCGAGCGGCGCGACGGGACCTTGGTCTGACCGAGATCGAGTTCGGAAATGCGTTCGGAGTTTCGAGGCGAACAGTGCAGAACTGGTCCAAGAAGGGACCACCTCCTTACATCGCAGATCTGCTGCAACTGGTCCTTCTCATGCGCATTGTCGGGCCGGGACGTTCAGACGCCGTGCCATCAGTGGCCCCTGCCCTGGACACTCTTTTGACCTCGGCTGTTGCTGCAGGCTGGAATAAGGCCGCCGTGCTCGCGGCAGTCGACGCATGGGTGGCGGCCAGACATGAGGACTAGTCGTTAACCATAATGAATGATGAGCATCATCGTTAAAGTTTTAGAGATTGAAAGCGCACAATGTGCGCTTTTATAATGTGTGCATTGTCAATGGCCCGACGCCCGGCCGGCAGCTCGATCTCGAAATAGCGAGCGTCCGAACCAATCGCCAGATGATGAGACGCCTCGCTTGGCTGGCCGATTTAAGCCTATGCCGATCTTCTCGCCGTTCTTCAAAAGCCTGCGTAAGTCCTTTCAATGGAGGCGTGCATGCTCGCTCAGCGCCGTGTTGGTCGCACGAAACGACGGTCTTTGGTTCTCTCGCTCCAACGTAGAACGAGTGGGGGCCGCCATAGTCGCGACCTCATCGTTCCGCGCGAGATCAACAGAAGGAGGGTGCATATACCGGCTGAACCGGTTGGCCCGTGAGTGCAATTGCACTTACACGCGATACGCCGACGATATCACTTTCTCGACAAACGAGCGGGAGTTTCCGGAGCGCATCGCCGTTCTGGATGGCCTCCACGCCTGGCAACCGAGCGGGGAGCTTGCGTCGCGCATCGCTTCCTCGGGCTTCGAGATCAATCCCGACAAGACGCGGATGCAGTATCGGGACTCTCGTCAGGACACGACGGGCCTCATCGTCAACCGGCACCTCAACGTCCCGGTCGAATATTGGAAGCAGGCCAGGGCAATGTGCCACCGCCTGTTCGTCGACGGCCAGGCCTATCGAGTTTTCGACGGTAAGAAGGAGCCGATCTCGCTCGATAGTCTGAGGGGCCGCCTGAACTTCATCTATTACATTCGCAGCCTGACGCTGAGCAAAGGCAAGCCGGACAAGTCAAAGGGCATTCCGGGATATCGGCGCCTTTTTGCGCGCTTCCTGAATTACAACGCATTTTGGTCGATCGAAAAGCCCGTCATCGTCTGCGAAGGCAAGACTGACGGCATATACCTGCGGAGCGCCATCCGCTCTCTCCATGCCAAATTTCCGGGTTTCTTCGAGACCGTCGACGGTAAGGTCAAGATCCGCCCAGCGTTCTTCAAATATACCGCGAACACTCGTGAGGTTCAGGACCTGTCGGGCGGCAACGGGCAGCTGAAAAATCTCGTGGCGCAGTACAAGCACCGGACGAAAGGCTTCAAGGGCACGCCGAAGGCGCCCGTGATCATTGTCACCGATTGCGACACCGGAGCGATCGACCTGTTCAAGGAAGTGAGCAAAATCGTCGGCACGACGGTCGCCCGTGATGACCCATTTTATTACCTTCACACAAACTTGTATGTCGTTCCGGTTCCGAAGCTCGGGCTTCCGGAGACGGCGATCGAAGATCTTTTTGAGAAGTCGCTGCTCGAAACCAAGATCGACGGAAAGACTTTCGACAAGACGAACCATGAGCAAGACGGCGGCAAATTCTATTCGAAGTTCACATTCGCCACGAAGGTCGTTGCAGCTTCGAAGGTGCCAGTCGACTACAGCCGCTTCGAGCCCCTCCTCCAAGCGCTGCTAGATGTCGAAGCCGACTACGCGACGCGGCTAGCCACTATCCCTCCAACTGTGCTTCCCCCGCATTAGCTCATGACCCAAACGCCATCTTTGGTCTCGCAGCGCGCTGCGGCTTCTCGTTGCGGAAGCCGATCGGAGAAATGATAGGTCCGCATTCTGCAGAGGATCAACGTCCACAGCTGGCGTAACACGCGAGTCGAGAATTTTCCTGGGTCATTGAAAACTCAGCTCTGCGCAGCAACTGGGGCATCACGCCCCGGCAGCGCGAGAGTGGAGCTAGAGCCTCGCCAAGCGAGCCCGGCGCAGGTCCTTATGCGGAGTGTCAACCACGAGGATTAATCGCGGCATGCAGACGAACCAGACTGCTCAGTGTGCCCTACAGATCATTGGAGCGATAGACAGCGGCGGGGCAGGAAGCGCTAACTTTAAGCCCGTCCGTCCCCCGTGGGCTGAATCCGCCCGGCCGGGAAGAACCCTTGCCTACCTTCGCCGCCCTGTCCGACGAACACCGTCACGTGTGCTTTCGCGTCGGACGGCGGATCGATATTTTCGAGAACGATGAACTGACCGAGATTCCCCAACTGCGCCAGGGACCGGAAGAACCTAGCTGACAGCTTCGTGTCCTTGATTTCCTGTTCATCCTCCGACAAGGCGCCTTCCCTGTGCGTCATAGGCTCCCGGTATGTCAGCAGCGGCGTATCCAGGACGATGAAGCCAGGATGTGGCAAGCCCTTGCGCCGGCAATGAATCAGGACAGCAACCTTGAAAGCCGAGTGCAGGACGGCGCGGACGCCCTTGCCGTTACTCGCCCGCCCCTTCCCGTTTACCTGGATATCCTGTTTCGCCGGGTCGAAGGCCACTACAGGGTTCCCGGGAAATCCCCAGTCGCGCAGGAGTTCCTGGACAATCTGGGAGAACTCATGTGCCGTGGTGGCGCTGACGCCCGCTTGTAGCTTCGACGGGGTGCTGCGCGAGGCGTCGCGCGAACTCAACTGCGAACGGCGAGCGGCCATCCGGTCTCGCTGCGTGTAGAGATCGAGCGCGCGCTTGATCTCGTCGCGCTCTCGGATGACCTGCTCGTAGTCGGTCCGGGCGCGAAGTTCCTCCGGACGCTCCGTCTCCAAGTTGCGTTCCGCATCCGACAGTTCCGCGAGCATCCTCTGCCGGCTCCGGCTCAATCCCGCGGCGTCGGCGTTGACCGACGCCATCGTCTGCGAGAGGTCACGGCGTTCGCGTTGGATCTTCGCAATCTCCGCGGCGGCTGCGGCTTGCGTCCGGGCGATCTCGTCCGCGGCATGGGAATGCACCTGATGTTCGGGGTCGGCGCCGCAGAGCGCGCAGGGCCGGCCCGCCACCGCCTTGAGGAGGAAGCCACCTTCCTCCAAGGCGACGAGCCGCTCGATATCCGACAGAAAAACGCGATCCAACTCCGCGAACCGACACGACATGGTTTCGAGTTCGGCGAGCTTGGCAGTGGCCGCGTCCACTTCGTCCGTAAGCCAGCGACGCCGACGGGTGAGCGCGTCAATTCGTTCCTGGCGAACGCGTAGATCGGCATGGCGGTCGGTGAGCGCCGCTTCGAGCAGGCCGGAGCGCCTTTCCATCTCCTGCCGCACGGGGGCCTTCTCGCCGATCTCGGCGTCGATGCGCTGGATCAACTCGTCGAGCAGCTCGATCTGGCCTTCGACCTTCGCCTGCCTGACCGCGGGCCTGACCTGCGGCACCACGGCAGAATCGTCCGTGCCGGTCATCAGCAAGCGGAAAACGTTCTTCTCCGCGGTGTTTTCGGTCTTGATGGCGCTTAGGACTGGGCTGGCCTCGTCCATGATCGGCCCCTCGCCCACGATCACGTAGGCCGCCAGCTTCCGGAAGCTGAGGCTGTCCTTCTCGCCATGGATGTTCGTGACGATTTCCTTGCCAGAGAGCCCGAGGGAGGAAAGCAGAAACTGCGAGACGTTGTTGCCGGATTTCGCGCTGTGGATGGCGCTCAGCGTGGCTGGGGGAGCCCGATCCTTCGGGCGCTCGGTCAGTAACCCGTCGAATCGTTCAAGATCTCCGCCCTTGACGGACCGGTGGAATGTGACTTCGCCCCCGTCCGGCAGGACCATCGCCAACAGGGCACCGTCGTAGCCTTCTCGCTGCTCGATGTCCGGGAGCTCGTCGCCCCCGCCCAGCATGAAGTTGATCGCTTTGGCGACGAAGCTCTTGCCGGTGTTGGATGCGCCGTAGACGATGTTCAGGCCGTCCTCGAATGTCAGGATGGCAGGCTCCACGGCTGCGCCCGTGAAGCTGAGGCTCCGCAGCCTAATGCCTCTCGTGCTCACTGGTTCGCCTCGCCCGGTGATCCTGCAGCCTGGAAGTCGGTCCTCAGGCGTCCGATGCGCTCCTTGACGATTCGCTCGATCTCGGCGGGCTCGGCGCGCGCGAAGCGCTCTGCCAGCCAGCGGGCGCGGTCTTTTAGATTCATGATGTAGGGCGATTGCAGCATGCCGAGGAACGAAGGGGCGTCCTCGCTTGCCTGGAAATGGATTCCATCGTCGTCGTGCCTGACATCGACCATATGCACGCTGCGCATCAGGTTGAGGCTGTCCTCGACGAGTCTGCGCCGCACGAACAGCTCGCCGATCCGTGGCGCGAGGTCCGGGTGCAGGCTGTCCGGCCCGTCAACGTCAGCGGTGTGCACGACGAGATGATCGAACCAAGTCATTTCCATCAGGCTGCACCGCCGCGGATAGAAAGCCTCCAGTACGATGAGCGCCCGCAGTCCGGTCTCCAGCGCGCTGTTGAAGAGCGGGCCGTAAGCGGAAGATGACGGAGGGCTTAGCGTTTCCAAGGCAGTCGGCCTTCGTTGGCAAGGTGGTGACAGAAGCCCTGCTTCACCTCGACGCGAGCGTAGGGTGCGAGGATACCCGCCGGCACGACCGATGCGGCGCGGTCCGTCACGCCGTCGATCCTCGCCAAGGTGTCGGGGTAGGACGCCCGATAGGCGCCCACGACCCCATGGTAGATTTGTTGTCCGAAATCCACCAGCTCTCGCTCCAGGGTGTTGTCCCGATAGTGGCGCTTGAAGTACGCCGCCTCGAAATAGCGGGTTCGCTGCTCCCACAGGTGCTCGCGGAACTCGCCATGCGCCAGCACCGCCGCGACGTCGGGAAAGGAGGCCCGCGCGCGCTCTTCGTAGGCCTGCACGATCTGGGCAAGATAGTTTTCCTCGACGTCGGCGATGGCGTCCGGAGTGCCCTCTGACGCGTAGGGTCCGGGATCAGCCCCGAAGAACTTGACGAGCGTCGGGCGAATGTGTGGATCCTTGAGGATCGCGTAGACGTCGAACAGGTGGACCGAAGAGAAGTCGAACCTGTGGATGAGGGCCAGCAGCTCGGACGTCAACGGCACCGTGGCGCGCTCGACGATCTTCGTGGCGCAGTTCTGATCCCACTGGTCGATAATGGTCTGGCGCAGCCGCGTCGGATGTCCGATGCCCTCCAGGACGGCGCGTGCCGCACCTTGTGGAGCGATAAAGTGATAAGCCGCGGGAAGCGAGGTCCCATCTCGGTTCGCGTGGTGGAAGACCTTGGCCAGTTCAGGAAGGATGTCCGGCATTCGCAGGACGGATTTCAGTTGTTTCGCCTGGAAGAGGTGCCACGGACCCTCGAAACGCTGCGGCGATAGGAAGCCCACGACGTCGCGCCCCTTGTCGCCCGTGCCCGCCCACACCTGCGTGGCGGAATACGCCTTGGCCTTGTTTGACATCCAATGATCGACGAAGAGTTCCAGTTCGTTGGGGCGAAGCGTCTGGATACCGCGGACGTGGTCGGTCGACATTCAGGGTTTCCGAATCCGAGGCTGGCTGAGCGCGCGATCATGGCAATCCACGCGACAGACGGAGGGCCGTCAATAGGGCCGTCGCCCGCGCCGATCGGCGGCTGCGGGCGCGTCGACGGAGAATAGAATGGACGTCGGCGAGGAAAACGGGCCCGGGCCGCCGGGATGAACGGCGCGTCAGCGCCTTTGGCGGCCTGTGGGAATTGCGGCAGCGGACCGGGAACGCGGGAGGCGGGAGCACGCGCGCCAAGATGCATCGGGCGGCCTGAGGACCGCTAAGCAGGGATCAACGAAGGGGCTGCTAGCGCGAGTTTCCGATCTCGCTCCTGGATCGGATAAGGCGTTGCCCTGGCAGAGCAATCAAGCAGCGGCGCTGATCGCCTTCAGAACGCGCCGCGTTTCCACCGCCAGTAGGAGTTCGTCGTCGAGGGTAACAATCCGGGCGTGCATCGTCGCGATCCGGATCGGATACAGTCGCTGGAACGACTCGCGGATATCCTCCGAGCGACGGAAGATGCCCCTGAAGACCTCCTTCCAATTGTCGGAGCGCTCGATGATCTGCTGGTAGTCGGCGAAGTCGGCGTAGTGGATCAGTGGGACCTCGGCTTGGCCGGCGGCCTTCGCCTTGTCGCGCTTCGCTATCCATTGCTCCAGCATGGTCTGCGGCAGCCGATGCCGCATCCAAGCATCGCCGAACGCTTCCCGCATCACGCGGTCCAGAAAAAGCCGCACCTCGGCCTCGAAAAGCCGCAACCTGTCGAAGGCCTCCCTCGCACGGTCACGGTCCTCGTCCTCATCGATAGAGGCCGGCTCGTCCCGACGCAGGCCAGCGATCCGCAGGCTCGCGTCGAACGCGCCCGGAGTGAAATCCGTCAGCATCGGATCGAAACCGCGCTCCAGGTAGAACGCCGACCGGGCATCGGGGTCAAGCCATCGATCCGTCGCCGGAAAGGTGGTGTCGCGCCAATCCCCGAGGCCGCCGCGAAGCATCTCGCTGAGCATGCCGGCGTAAGGGCGTCGTTCTGCGAGGTTGCGGCCAATGGCAAGGACCTCGGCGAAACCGCGAGCGGAGGCTGCCTCCGCGCCGACGCGGAGCCAGGGCTCATGCATCCGCGCCATCTCCGCTTCCAATGCGGTCGTCGAGAACGCCCGCCGCGTCAGTTCGGCGGTTTCCGCGGCCCGGCGCGCCAAGCTTCCGATCTCGTCGAACTGCGGAAGGCGAAACGCAGCCAAATTTGCGATCTCATGGAACTGCATGGCCGTCAGGCCGCCCCGGACCATGGCGGGCATCCCAAGACCGGCAACGCCGACGCGACGCGCCTGTTCGAAAGGGCCTTCAATCAATTTGCGATGGCATTCCCACTGATCGTTCAGCTTGGCCAGCGCACCGGACTGACTCACGTCGGAGAACGTCTTGCGCCACGCTTCCTCCTGGCGAAAGGTTGCCAGTATTCCACTCTCGACGTCGATATGGCGCCGGATCTGCGAGAATGGGTCCGCGAGGCGCTGAATGTCGCGCAGCGGCTGCAACGCCCGAGTGGCGACATCCAGATCTTTCATCCATCGGAAGGAATCAGTCATGCGGCCTCGTCCATGCGGCCTCGTCGGTTTGGCTTCATGCTGACGACGACACGGGCCGAAATATGGCAGTTGCCGCACCTACCCCCCACGGTACTTCGCGCTTGCTGGTTTCTACGAAGCCGCCGCCCGTTGGCATGTGCGTCGGCTGGTATAACCTCGCGACTGACATGGTCCGCAGGGCGCGCAAAATGAATGACGAAATCGCGGGACGACTTCAGCGCCCGGACGAAGCTCGACTTGGCGCTGCGGGCCAGCTACCTCTGCTCGTTATGCAAGCGATCAACGGTCGGTCCTAGTGACGAGGCGCCCGACGCCGTGACGATGATCGGCGTCGCAGCGCACATCTGTGCCGCCGCGCCGGGGCCGGGAGCGCGCCGCCACGACCCGACAATGACGCCCGAGGAACGGTCCCACATCGACAACGGGATATGGCTGTGTGCTTCGTGCGGCGTCCTGATCGACCGAGACGAGAAGCGCTACACCGCCAATGCACTCCGAAGGATGAAGCGCGATCACGAAGGCTCGCGGCGCCTCGAGGGATCGGATTCCGACGCCGAGGGCGACCTCATCGCCATAGGACAGGACATCGTCGCAGTCGGGACCGTCATCCGCTCCGGCCCGGATGGTACGCGGGTTCGCCTGTCCCACTTCGTCAACGGTTCGGGTCGCGATCTCTGGTCGTTGAACCGGGACTTCGATAGATGGCTGCCCGAGCGGCGCCATGTGCTTTTGAACGAACTCGGCTTCGGTGGGTTGCTGGCCGAGCCGCCTGTCGTCGAGCGCGCGGGACAGGCCTATGAAGTTCTATTCAGGCTCAAGGATCAGGTCCCGCGCCGAAACGCCGCCGCAAGCATCTCGTCCATGTCTCGCGAGGACGGGCGCATGCTTCATGGAATGGAGGCGTACGTCCAGGTTTTCGAGAGCGTACTGGGCATGGCCCTAGGGACTTGGTTCACCGATCTCGGCCTCGGCAGCGATCTGTCCGATCTGTACTGGCGCTACAAGGGGTCTCCGTGGTTCGAACGCCTTGCGATGATGGAAATGATCCGGCTCTCCTCCATCCCGCGCGTCCAAAATGGCCTCGACGCCCCATCGACCCCGTTTCTGGCCGTCAACCGCATCGACAGCGTCAAGGTGCCGTCCTTCGACCTGACGGGCCAGAAGCTCGGAATCGAGGTGCGGTTCGATCTGGAGGGGATGGGCCCGTGGGAGCACGTCCTTTCGGTATTCGTCTCAACGCCGGAGCAACTTGCGCAGGATCGCGAGAAGGCGCGGTTTCACAATGACAAGATCAAGCGAATCGAGGGAGAATATGCAAAGCGCGAGTGACTTCGTCCCCGCTTAAGTGGGTTCGCGGCGCTCGTCGTGTCCCGTCGCGCGCTCCACCGTGCAGTTGTGTAGCCCAATTAAACGTCGCACGCTCCACAACGCTTAATCGGGCTACACAACGCCCTGTACGACGTTCAATCGGGCTACATCGCGCGCGCAATTGGGAGCCATATCGACTGGACTCATTGGAAAATTTGGCGTCGTAGTGCCAAAAATCCGGCTACGCCGCAGTCGTCGCGTGCCGTGCCGGACGATCAAACGTCGTCCACGCCACAGAGCTCTGTCTGCCCGCGCGAGGCCTGTCGCCGATCTTCGCTAGGACTTCGGGAGCGCGCGGGTTCTGGCTGTCGCGAAGAAGCGATGAGGACGTCCTCCGGGTAACCTTACAGCCCCCAATGGCACGATGCGGCAACGGGATGCCCCGTTTCGCGGCCGGCGCCGCCCCAGCGTGGCGAAATGTCAGGTCCGCTCTCTGGCAGATGCTCAACGTCAGCAGCTGGCGCGACCTGGTGGTTGACCTCGGCACATATCGGTCAATTTCATCGCTACTGTTGCTATAGGTCGGCTCCTCAAATGTGAGCGCAACGCAGGATCGGATTATGACCGAGCGATTTGAACGGCATCGCCAACCCTGGACCTCCGAGGAGCTCCAGAAGCTGAAATTGCTGGCTGGAAAGGGCATGGCCTTGAAGGCGATTGCGAAAGCGATGACTCGTAGCGAGGAATCCATCAAGGACCGCGCAAAACGCGACGGCATCGGTATCGCCAAACTCCGCTAGAATCGGAGCCTCAAGAGCCGGCATCTCGTGCCAGCCGTAAGGCCGCCGCTAATGGCCGGCCACGACCTGCCCTTCGCCCTTGTCGTGGACCGCAAGGCGCTCGACCATGGTTGCTGTCGCATGGTTCATGCCGACGACCTCGACGGCGATGTCGTTGTGCCGGAACTTGAGCACGACGCGGTCGAGCGCGTTGATGGCCGTGATGTCCCAGAAATGCGCGGCGCCGAGGTCGATGACGACGTGTCTGACCTCCTCCTCGCGGAAGACGAAGGCGGCATGGAAGGCCTCGGCGGTGGCGAAGAAGATCTGACCGCTGACGCGATAGATCCGCTTCTCACCCGCGCACTCCGAGGCCACCGCGAAGAAGCGCGTGACCTTGTGCGCGAAGAACAGTCCGCTCAGCACGACGCCGAAGAGCACGCCCTTGGCGAGATCATGCGTGGCGACGACGACCGCGACCGTGCCCAGCATGACGAAGCTGGAGCTTTTAGGATGGATCAGCAGCGTCTTCAGCGAGCGCCACTGGAATGTGTTGATCGAGACCATGATCATCACCGCGACGAGTGCTGCCATCGGGATCTGCGCGACATAGGGCCCGAGCACGACGATCAGGAACAGCAGGAAGCCGCCGGCCCAGAAGGTCGAGAGGCGCCCGCGCCCGCCCGACGAGACGTTGATGACCGACTGCCCGATCATCGCGCAGCCGGCCATGCCGCCGAAGCAGCCGGCCACGATGTTGGCGAGGCCCTGGCCGGCGCATTCGCGGTTCTTATCGGAGGTCGTGTCGGTCATTTCGTCGACGATCGCCGCCGTCATCAGGCTTTCGAGCAGGCCGACCATGGCGAGCGTCAGCGCATAGGGCGTGATGATCTTCAGCGTCTCGAAGGTGAGTGGGACCTGCGGCAGTGCGAAGAACGGCAATTCGCTGGGCAATGCGCCCATGTCGCCGACGGTGCGGATGCCCAACCCGAAATACATCGATATCGCGGTCATCAGCACGATCGTCACCAGCGGCGACGGCACCGCCCGGGTCAAGCGCGGCAGCAGGTAGATGATCGCGAGGCCGGCGGCGGTCATGGCATAGACGACGGGGCCGCGCCCGAGCAGTTCGGGCATCTGTGCCAAGAAGATCAGGATGGCGAGGGCGTTGACGAAACCGGTCACAACCGAACGCGAGACGAAGCGCATCAGGTTGCCGAGCTTCAGGCTGCCGGCGATGATCTGGAAGACACCGGTCAGCAGCGTCGCCGCCAGCAAGTAGTTGAGGCCGTGCTCCTTCACCAGCGTGGTCATCACCAGGGCCATCGCGCCGGTCGCGGCCGAGATCATGGCCGGGCGCCCGCCGGCGATGGCGGTGATGACGGCGATGCAGAAGGAGGCGTAGAGCCCGACCTTCGGATCGACGCCGGCGATGATCGAGAAGGCGATCGCTTCCGGGATCAGGGCCAGCGCGACGACGGTGCCGGCAAGGAGCTCGCGCGTGACGTTCGGAGCCCATTCGCTCCGCAGATGAGAAATGGTCATGACAAAGCTTCCCGCTCCGGACGGTCGCAGCCTCCGGGCAATCAAGAACGGCCGCGTGCAAGCGGCGACGGATGAGGGAAGCCGGCGCTAGGGCGGGCTCAGGCGCGTGCGGAAGAACCTGATGAGCGCGATCATGCCACGACCCATAGCAGGCCTATGCTGCAGGGCAACGACGCTGGGCGCTTGGACGATATGCCGTCACGGCAGCCGATCTGCTAGTGTCCTCTTTCACCCGCGCAGAAGTAATTCGACGAGAGCCTGGGTGTTCTTGGCGTTATATTTCCTGAGCAAGCGGGCTCGGTAGATGTCCACCGTGCGCGGACTGATATCCAGCGCCTTCGCCACTTCTTTCCCGGTCCTCCCATCGATGAGCAAGGTTGCAATATCCCGCTCCCTGGGGGTCAGAGTCGTCCTCAACGACTGACCTGATGGCTGAGCCCGGTCGAGTTCCGAGAAGACCCAGAGGGTATGCGCGTGCGCATGTTCCGGAGTGTAGGTGAAGCCGCTGACCCGAACCCAGAACAGATCGCCGTCGAGCCGGCGCATGACACGGTCATCCGTGTAGCTGCGTTCGCTGGCCAAACGCTCGCCGACTCGGGCGCCCGTCTCCTCATAGTCCGTCTGGGTCGGGTAGAGCCGCTCGAAGGTCGCGCCGACCATATCGGCGATCGAGCCTCGAAAGATTCTGGCGAACTCGTGGTTCCCGGCCACGATAGTCCGGTTCCTGCCGACCGCCAGGCCGACCGGCGCATTCTCGAACGCCTCCCGATAATCCACGTCCATCACAACGACCTCCACGCGGGCGATCCGAGCCGGAATGCCGCCCGAACACTTAAGTGTTCGACACCTATAGCATTAAGCGTATAGGTGTCATAGCGTCCCAGGACGATAAGAGCCGAGCCGCCATGCGGTTTCGAGCAGATGAAGGGCCGACGAGCTTCGTCGAAGCCCTCGGGGAACCGCGACATTGGACAGCCATGACACACGCGCAGTTGGAGATCGCTGATCTCTCGATCCATTTCGGAGGCATCCGCGCGCTCGACGGCGCCTCCTTTGCAATCCAGCCGGGCATTACCACCGGACTGATCGGCCCCAATGGCGCCGGCAAGACGACCTTGTTCAATTGCATCTCGGGGCTGACGCCGGGGGCGACCGGAAAGGTCCGTTTTTGCGGTCGCGACATTTCCCGGGAGGAGCCTCAGGATATCTCGCGCGCGGGTCTGGTCCGCTCGTTTCAGCTTGCACGTGGCTGCGAGAACATGACGGTTTTCGAACACCTCATGCTGTATGGCCCACGCCAACGCGGAGAAGGACTTCTCGGCGCCCTCCTCGGCAATCGCGAGGCACGTAGGCAAGAGGAGGCGCTTCGCGAAGAAGCGCTGGACATGGCGCGACGGCTCAAGCTCGCGCATGTCCTCGACAACCTCGTGACGCGCCTTTCCGGCGGCCAGAAGAAGCTGCTGGAAATAGGCCGGGTTCTGCTCGCGAAGCCGAAGATGATCCTGCTCGACGAGCCCATGGCGGGCGTGAACCCGACGCTGGTCCAGGAAATCGCCGACCATCTCGTCGAGATCAGGAAGAGCGGGATATCGATCGTCCTGATCGAGCACGAAATGGAGCTGATCGAGCGCCTTTGCGACGAGGTCATCGTCATGGCGAGCGGTCGCTTCCTGACGCGCGGCAGCTTCTCAGAAATCGCTGGAAACCGTGACGTACAGGAAAGCTACCTGGGGATGCGGCGCCAATGACCGACCTTGCTGTCCGTGGAATCCGAGGCGGCTATCCCAACGCCGAGGAAATCGTCAAAGGCATCGACCTGGATGTCCGAGCCGGTGATCTGACCGTCATCATCGGCCCCAACGGGGCTGGGAAATCGACATTCCTGAAACTCGTGGCCGGTCTTCTGAGACCGACTTCGGGCGAGATCAGCCTGCAAGGCAAGTGCCTTCAACCGGGGAACGCGCAGGCGGCTTGCAAGAGCGGGATGAGTTTCGTTCCGCAGGAGCGGAACGTCTTCGCAAGCCTGACGATCCGCGAAAACCTGGAGATGGGCGGGTATCTCATTCGAAAGGGTTTGAAGGACCGGATCGACGAGCAGCTATCGCGCTTCCCGCTCCTGAAGACCAAGCTCCGCGACAAGGCCGGCAACCTGTCGGGCGGCCAGCGCCAGGTGCTCGCCATGGGCGTCGCGCTCATGACCAGCCCAAGCGTCCTCCTCCTCGACGAGCCCACCGCCGGGCTTTCGCCAGCGGCCGCCGACGAAGTCTTCGAACTCGTTCGCGGCCTGGCGAAGTCGGGCCTCGCGGTGCTGATGGTCGAGCAGAACGCTCTCCTGGCTCTCGAATACGGAACCAAGGGCCTTGCCCTGGTCGCTGGGCGGAAGGCCCGCGAGGACACCGCCTCATCGCTGCTTGCGGACGATGAGGTGCGTCACCTGTTCCTTGGCCGCCGCGAGCAGGGCCAGGGCGCAAGGCACAAAACAAAACAAGGGGATCGTCATGAGCAAGTTTGACCGTCGTGATTTCCTGGTCGGCGCCGCGGGCGCCGGCTCCCTCGCAGCCTTTTGGCCGCGGGCAGTGCTGGCCCAGGGCGCGCAACCCATCAAGATCGGGATCGTCATCCCCCTGACCGGAGCAACCAGCCAGTTCGGCGCGACGATGAGCGCCGCGGCAAAGATCGCCGAGAGCGATATCAACGCTGGCGGAGGTGTGGCAGGCCGGCCGATCCAGGTTCTGATCGAAGACGACCAGAGCAACCCGGAGGCTGCCGTTCGTGCGGCGCGCAAGCTGATCGACGTCGACAAGGTCGTCTCGATCGGCGGCTCCTATGCCTCGGCCGTAACCTCGGCGATCGCGCCCCTGTGCTACGAGAGCAAGACGGCGCTCTTCACGTCCTCGGGCGCGGACAGCATCACCAAGACGCCGCACAACGGCTACATCTTCCGCACGTCTCCCACCGTGACGCTGCAAGGCACCCGGGTTGGTCGGTACGCGCTGGAGCTCGATGCCAGGAAGATGTTCTTCCTCGGGCCGCAGACGCCCTTCGCGCAGTCCTACATCGATATCATCTCGAAGCTGTTCAAGGATGCGGGTGGATCCGGACAGGGGCTGATCTACGAGGACAAGCGGGCCAGCTATCGCACCGAGATCGACCAGGCGCTGCGGACGAACCCCGATGTCATCGTGCTCGGCGGCTACGTGCCCGATACCTCCGTCGTTCTCAAGGACCTCTATCGCGCCGGCTTCGGCGGCAAGAAGATCGGATTCTCCTTCGGGGTGAATCAGGTTCTGGCGGACGGTGTTCCTCACGAGGTGTCGGAAGGGACCGCATCGCTCGTACCATCGGCATCCGAGGATTCGACGGCCTACAGGACGCTCATCAGCAAGATGGGGCGGCTGGCCCTCGATAGCTATTCGTGCCAGGTCTACGACCATGTCGTGCTGACCGCCTTGGCGCTGGCTCAGGCTGCGGTCGCGTCGCCGAGCGGCACGGCGGTGCGCGACACCGTCAGGGCAATCTCGCAAGATGCGAAGGGTGAAAAGGTCAGCGACGTCGCCAAGGCGCTGAAGCTCATCGCAGACAAGAAGCCGATCAATTATGACGGCCCGAGCGGTCCGCTCGAATTCGCCGCCAATGGCGACGTCGAAGGCGTCTTCTTCCGGTACGAGCAGGTTCAGAAGGGGAAGATGACCCTTCTGAAGGTTGCCTGAGCGAATTCGGGCGAGCGAGCCGTGTTCACCGAAATCGCACAATATGTGCTGAACGGCCTGGTGCTGGGAGCGCTGATCGCGCTGCCGGCGCTCGGCCTGACGTTGATCTTCTCCGTGCAGGGGTTCGTCAACTTCAGCGTGGCCGCGCAGATGACCGTCGGCGCATATGCCGCCTGGTACGCAGGCGCCCATCTGGGGTGGTCGCCGGTCCTGATGCTGCTCTTTGCATTCATGGTCCCGGGCATCCTGGGCGTTGCGACCGACCGTCTCGCGCTCGCTCCCATTCGGCGCCAATCCGGGGCCCATACCGCCTTGATGCTGGCGGTCGTCTCGATCGCGCTCAACCTTGCGATCGAGAATGCACTCCGCTTCCTCTTTGGGAGCGATCTCAACAGCTTCGATCTTCCGATCGAACGCAACGTCCAGGTTTGGGGGCTGAGCGTCGGACCCCAGCAGCTTCGCAATCTGGTTACCGCACTCGTCATCGCCGTCGCGCTCGCGGCATTCTTCTCGCTCACCCGCTGGGGCAAGGCGATGCGGGCCGTCGCCGATAACACCGACCTCGCCAGATTGAAGGGCATCGAGCCGCGCAACCTGTCGAACCTCGCGACGTTCATCGGGATGGGGCTGGCCGGCATCGGCGGTTCCCTGCTGGCGATCGATACGAGCGTCGACCCCTCGACCGGCTCGCGGCTGATCCTCATCATCTTCGCGGCGAGCGTCCTCGGCGGATTGACCAGCCTTTATGGGGCCGTCCTGGGAGCCCTGATCATCGGTGTCGTGGGCGAGGTCGCGATGATCGCCATGCCCCCGGTCTATCAATCCCTCACGGCCTTTCTTGCCATCCTCTTCATCCTTCTGGTGAAGCCGACAGGCCTCTTCGCCGGAGCGGCAGGAGTCAGGAAATGACCTCCTATCTTCTGTTCATCGGGACCATCACGGCGATCTATGCCCTGCTCTCCCTTGGACTCGTCGTGAGCTGGGGCCAGGCGGGCATGGTCAATCTCGGCCTGGTCGGCTTCTTCGGCCTTGGCGCCTATTGTTCCGTGCTGCTGACAAAGCTGGGAGCGCCGATCGGTCTTGGCTGGGTCGCCGCCGCGGCTCTGTCGGCTGCGATCGGCGTGGGGTTCTGCCTGCTGACCCGAACGCTTCGGGGCGACTATCTCGCCATCGTTACACTCGGCTTCGGTGAGGGCCTGCGTCTCGTCGAGCTCAATGAGCGCTGGCTCACGGGCGGTAGCGACGGCATCTCGGGTATCCGGGCGCCATTCAAGGACGCCCTCGGCGAGCTCTATCCCTGGTTCTATTTCGCCTTGGCCTGGACCCTCGTCGCGTTGGTGGTCTGGGTGCTCGCCCGCGTCCTCAGCAGCCCGTTCGGCCGAGCCCTTCGTGCCGTTCGCGACGACGAGAAGGTGGCCGCCGTTGCAGGCAAGAACGTGCTGCGGCTGAAATGCCAGGCCTTCGGTATCGGCGCCGCGCTTTTCGGCCTGGCCGGGGGCCTGTATGCCCAATTCACCAGCTACATCTCGCCTGACAACTTCGTCGTGCAGCTCACCATCTATATCTTCCTCGCGGTGACGGCGGGCGGCTACAGCAGGTTGGTTGGCGCCGTCTTCGGCTCCCTCGCGGTGATGACAATTCTGGAATCCTCACGTTTTGCCGCCGAGTTCATTCCGGGCCTGAGCGCGGTGCAGATCGCCTCGCTCAGGGAGTTTGCGATCGCCGTCGCGCTGATCGTGATCATGCAGCTCCGGCCACAAGGCGTCTTCGGCCTCCGAAACGAGCGATCGGGCTCACTCAGTGCCGGTGCAGCAACACCTGCAGCAGCTATCGGCCCCGTCGAAGCGAGAATGCCATCATGACGACGCCATCGGCCGCCAACGCGCCGGGAGATGAATTCGCGGCCATGTTCGCCGCGTCGGGCATGCCCGGCTTGGCGGCGGCGACCCAGAGATCTCGTGGCCGTGAGCCCCGTCGTTATCTCAAGCTGACGGGCGCCCGCATTGTCGACGGAACCGGAGCCCCGCCCTGGGGCCCGGCGGACCTGATCGTCGAGAGCGGCCGCATCGTGGCCCTGGCCAAGACCGGCAAGGTGAAGCTGCCCGAGGAAGCTCGCGCCGAGGAGGTTCTGGAAATCGACTGCTCCGGGAAGTTCCTCACGCCGGGCTTCATCGACTGCCATGCGCATATCGGTGCTCCGTTCCATGCGAAGAATGGACCGCAGCCGTCGGCCGACTACATCTACAAGCTCTGGCTCGGCCACGGGGTCACCACCGTCCGCGAGACCGGATGCTTCAACGGGCTGTCCTGGACATTGCAGCAGAAGGCGGCGGCCGAGGAGCATAGGATCGACGCGCCTCGGATCATGGCCTACGCGCCGTTCCCGGCGACGACCGACTATGTCAAGAGCTTGCACACGCCGGAACAGGCGGCCGCCTGGGTTCGCGCCGTGAGGGCGGCCGGTGCCGACGGCGTCAAGTTCTTCGGGACGCCGCCCGCATTGATGAAGGCGGCGCTCGAAGAGTGTGCCCGGCACGACCTGCGGAGTTGCTGCCATCACGCACAGCTCGCCGTCGGCCGGATGAACCCGCTCCAGACGGCCGGTTGGGGGCTCAGCAGCACCGAACACTCCTACGGTATCCCCGAGACGCTGCTCGAAAACAGGACGCTGCAAGCCTTTCCGCCGGACTACGATTACGGCGACGAATATCTGCGCTTTTCGGCGGCGGGCCAGACCTTCATGCAGGCCGCCCGCCCAGGTTCGCCGAAGTGGGAAACGGTGCTCGGGCGCTTCCTCGACGCGCGCCACAGCTTCGTGCCGACCTTCAACGTCTACGATGCCAACCGCGACCTGATGCGCACGCGGCGGGCGGATTGGCACGAGCGCTTTACCGATCCGACGCTCTGGGCCTATTTCCAGCCCCAGCGGGGCGGGCATGGCGCCTATTGGTATCGCTGGTCGACGACGAACGAGATCGAGTGGCGGGAAACGTTCCGTCTCTGGATGCGCTTCGTCAACGACTACAAGAATCTCGGCGGGCGCATCGCCGTCGGCAGCGATTCCGGCTTCATGTTCCAGACCTACGGCTTCGGCTATGTCCGGGAGCTGGAGCTCTTGCAGGAGGCCGGGTTCACCCCGCTCGAGGTGCTGCGCTCCGCCACCGCCTCTGGTGCCGAGCTGCTGGGCATCGAGCAGGATGCCGGGACGCTCGAGATCGGAAAGCGCGCCGACATCCTGATCCACCGCAGCAATCCGCTGAACGATTTCAAGCTGCTCTACGGCACCGGCACGATGCGCCTGAACGACGCCACGAAGTCGGTCGATTGGGAGCGCAGCCTCGAGACCGTGATCAAGGGCGGCCTGCTATACGATCCGGCCGAGCTTCTCGCCGATGTCGAGGCGATGGTTTCGGCAGCCCGGCAGGGGGCGTGATGCACCGCCCTGCCCCGATGACGGACCGGCCGGAGTTCATCGTGCTGACCGGCCCTTTGGGATCCGGCAAGACGACGCTGCTCTCGGATCACCTCTTCTTCGCGGACACCTCCGACACCGGCGTCCTCGTCAACGATGCCGGCGAGGTCAATATCGATGGGGCGGTCATCGGAGCAGACCATCGAAATCTCGCTCTCGCCACGCTCGATGGCGGCTGCGTCTGCTGTTCCCTCGGCAATGATTTGCAGGAGGGGATCGACGCCTTGCTGCTGGCCCGGGCGGAGCGGCATCTGGCACCTCCTCAGCGGATCATTCTCGAAACGAGCGGCCTCGCCGAACCCGCGCCGATCATCCGTTCCCTGCGCGCGATCCGGCAAGTCGCGTTCGATGTCCGCATCATCGCCACCTTCGACGCGTCGGCCCCATTCGTCGGCGACAACTTCCTTCCGCACTATGCATCGCAGCTCGGGGCCGCGCAGACGATGGTGATGACCAAGCTGGATCGGCTTTCCCAGCCGGAATGGAACCGCTGCGCCGCCGAAGCTCAAGGCTTCAATCCCCTGGCGGCGCAGGTCCTGACGGATCAGCCTCGCGAGCGGGCGCTTTTGGCGTTCTCGGCGCATGGCGATCGATCTGTCCAAGGGACAGCTCGTTTCTCTGCGATCGCTGCCACGGCCCCGCGCATCACGGTAGCCTTCGCGGAATGGAGGCCGGATGCCTCCTGGAGCTCGATCTCCGAATGGATCGAGAATCTGGCCGGATTCTTCGGAAGCCGCCTCCTGCGGTTGAAGGGTCTCGTCAGGCCCGAGGGCCATCCGTATCCGATGCTCATCAATGGCGTCGGCGATGCGTTCTCCCCTCCCCGTCGGATGCGGGTGAAGGACGATGTCGGCCTCGGCCTGATGCTGATCCTGCGCGATGTCACAGCCGGCGATCTCTTCCAGCCCTTCTGTGGCGAGAATCAGCCGATGGTGAGGGTTCGATGACCGCTCATGACGACAGCCGGGCCTTTCTCGCCGTGCTGACGAAAGCGACGAGCGAGAAGGCTGTCTTTTCCGCTCTGGAAGAGCATTCCGCGGGCCTTCACGATCATCTGCTCTTCACCTGCCTGCGCTTCGACTACGACGACCTGGTCATGTTGCGTCTTTACTCGAACCGAGAGGACGTCAGTCCGACCGGCGGCTCGAAACCGCTGCCGAGCAGCCGCTGGGCCGACCGGCTGATCCTGGAAGGCAGAAGCTATGTCGGCCGGAGCCGGCAGGACCTCAAGGACGTCTTCTTCGACCACGAGGCGCTGTGGGCGATCGGTTGCGAGAGCGTGATGAACATCCCGGTGCGCTGGCTGGATCGAACGGTTGGCTCGATCAATATTCTCGGCAGAGCGGCGCAGTTCGAGGAAGAAACGGCATCGCGATTTTCCGTCTACGCGCAATTGGCGGTGCCCCTCTTCCTCAAGACGGTCTGACCGGGATGCGTTCATTTCCAGCCCAAACCCGTTGCGATCACCCCGATGAGGCCGGACCAGCACATCGTGCTGCATTGCCGCAGCGTCGTCTCGCTCGTCAGCGGGGGAAGTACGCCATCGGCCGGGCCAAGCAGTTGCAGCGGCTCATCAATTCGAGTTCCGCAGCGCCCTGCCCCGAGTGCACGCGAGCGGCAGATTCCGCTGTTTCACCGGTCGCATTCGGCAAGAGCTGCGGATTGCGCTTGCAGGTCTTCTCGCTGTTGCGGCGGAACACGCGGCACATTGAGGACGGGCAGGAGATACCGACCGGGGCTGCTGGCGAGACTTCATCGATCGCCCTGCCGCCGCCCTCAGGCGCCGACCATCGTTTCGTTCCCGCAAAGACAGGACAAGACCGATGAAACTCACAGACTTCAAAGCGCTCACCTTCGACTGCTATGGAACGCTGATCGACTGGGAAACGGGCATGTTCGAGGGACTCAAGCCGCTCACCAGCCGGCTCGCGACGCCCCTCACGCGCGATCAGGTGCTGGAAGCGCACGCCCGCCACGAGTCGTCGCAGCAGTTGCAGACGCCGGCGAAGACTTATCGCGACCTCCTGCCGATCGTTTACAAGCGACTGGCCGAGGAATGGGGTCTTGCCGTGACATGGGACGAGTGCGTGGCCTATGGCCACTCGGTCAAGAACTGGCCGGCATTCACCGACTCCGCCGGCGCCCTCCAGTACCTCAAGCGGCACTACAAGCTCGTGATCCTGTCTAACGTCGACAATGAGAGCTTCGCCGCGAGCAACGCGAAGCTCCAGGTCGAATTCGACGCGATTTACACGGCCGAAGATATCGGGTCCTACAAGCCGTCCGATCGCAACTTCGACTACATGCTCAAGAAGCTGGAGACGCTCGGTATCCGCAAGCACGAGGTCCTGCACACTGCCGAAAGCATGTTCCACGACCACGGACCGGCGAACAAGCACAGCCTGGCATCCTGCTGGATCTATCGCCGCTACGACCAGGATGGGTTCGGCGCGACGATGCACCCGGGCGACATGCCCAAGTATGATTTCCGCTTCAACAGCATGGCCGATCTCGCGAAGGCGCATCAGGAAGCGCTTCGCGGCTGATCACGAGGGGAGAGACGCGGGAATGGCGGGCGCACCGAGACTTGATCGCATCGACATCAACATCCTCGCGCAGCTCCAGCAGAACGCCAGGTTGACCAATGTCGACCTGGCGGACGCGGTGGGGCTATCCCCGAGTCCGTGCCTTGCCAGGCTGCGACGTCTGGAGGAAGCGGGCTATGTCGTCAGCTACAATGCCCGCATCCAGCTGTCGAAACTCGTCGACCACATAACCGTCTTCACCGAAGTGACGCTCAACGATCATCGCCGCGAGGACTTCATCAAGTTCGAGGTCGAGATCAAGCGCTATGAGGCCCTTCAGGAGTGCCATCTGGTGAGTGGGGGGTACGATTATCTTCTGAAGTTCGTGACCAAGAATGTAGCCCGTTACCAGGAACTCATGGAGGGCATCCTGGAGCGCAACATCGGCGTGGAGAAGTACTTCAGCTACATCGTGATCAAGACGATCCTCGATAAGGGGCACGTCCCGGTGAAGTACATTCTCGACCAATAGGGCCGCCAGTCCGCTGCGGATCGATTCCGACAGGCTGTCTCGCAGGGTCACCATCGCTTCGGGGAGTACAGCTCGGTGCTGCCCACGTTGCTCGCTCGTTCCTAGCCTTTCCCGCGAAACGTAACCTCAGGAAGAACGCTGCCCCCATGGATGCCATCGCTCGGGTGCTTTCCAAACTACCGCAAGATATCGTGACCGGCGACCAGGACATCATTGCCGCCTACACGACCGATTTCCGGAAGCTGTATTCCGGCAGTACCCGGGCATTGCTGCGGCCACGGGACACTGCGGAAGTCCAGGAGATCGTCCGGGCCTGCGCGAAGGAGCACGTTCCGCTCGTCCCGCAAGGCGGCAACACGAGCTACTGCACCGCGGCCACGCCAAGTCGCAGCGGCGACGAGCTCGTCGTCAGCCTCGAACGCATGAACCGGGTGCGCGACCTCGACCCCGGCAACCTTTCCGTCACGGTGGATGCAGGAATCATCCTTAGCGAGCTTCAGCGCGCCGCCGACGATGCTGGCCTGTTGCTCCCACTCTCGCTTGGCTCGCAGCAGTCCTGCCGGATCGGCGGCAACTTGTCGACGAATGCCGGCGGCGTTTCGGTTCTGCGCTACGGCATGGCCCGTGAGCTGGTTCTCGGGCTTGAAGTGGTGCTCCCCGATGGCGCGCTCTACAGCGAGCTCAGCCCGCTGCGAAAGAACAACTCGGGTTACGACGTGAAGCAGCTCTTCATCGGCGCGGAGGGAACGCTCGGCATCATCACAGGCGCTTCGCTCAAGCTTATGAGGAAACCGCAGCAGACGATCACCGCGTTCCTCGCCATCAGGCATATCGAAGATCTGGCCGGGATTCTCGATGCCGCCCAGCGCGAAACAGGCGAAGCGATCACCTCCTTCGAATATGTCTCGCAGACGTCGTTGCAGCTCCTGTTGGCGTCACGGTCTGACTTTCGTCGCCCCCTCGCGGACCCAGCCGATCACTACGTCCTGATGGAGGCATCAACGTCGTCTTCGGTGCTCAACCTCGAGGAGGCGAGCACCCAACTGCTCGCAGAATTGATGGAAAGCGGCCTCGTCACTGACGGAGCGATCGCGTCGAGCGGACAGCAGGCCGCGGACTTCTGGCAATTGCGGGAAAATATCCCGGAGGCCGAAGTCCATCACGGAGGCTCGGTCAAACATGACGTTGCCGTTCGCACGTCCCGTCTCGCGGCGTTTATTCAGGCAGCTTCGAAAATCGTGAACGAGAACCGTCCCGGGGCCATCCTCTCCGTGTACGGCCACGTCGGTGACGGTAACGTCCATTTCAACGTCGTCGCGCCCCACGGCATTTCCGCGCCTGAATTCAAGGCGGGGTTCGAGGAGCAGGTATCGCCGAAGATCTACGAACTCGCTTTCGACATGGGCGGGACCTTCAGTGCCGAATACGGAATCGGACGCGTGAAGCTCGACCTGCTCGCCCGTTTCGGGGCTGCGTCGAAGGTCGACATCATGCGCCTCGTCAAGCAGGCACTGGATCCGCAGAAACTGATGAACCCTGGAAAAGTGATACCGAATGTCGACTGAGGCCTGGTGCGGTCTCGCAGACAAGTTCGCGTTCGCACCCAGGCTTGCATCGGAGGCCGGCCGTAGATGTGGCGTGCTCTCGAGCACAATTTGGGGCGCCACCATCTCAGCGACGGCGCTCGATATACGCGCCTCAGACCCCCTGTGAAATTCCACGAGGCGCTGAAACGTCTTTTCTGGCCCCCGGTGAACGCGAAGCTCACCGGGGTAGCCTGATTGCCTTAAGCCGCCTTGGCCGCCTCCGTGCCAGCCAGCACCTCACCGAGGATGTGCATCGCCTCGTCGAGATCCGCGTCAGAAATGACGATCGGAGCGAGGAAGCGGACGATATTGCGGTGAACACCGCACTTGATCACCAGCAGGCCTCGTTCGCGTGCGCGTTCCACGACCTGATGGGCCCGGTCCGCGTCCGGCGCTTTGGTCTCGGCGTCGGTCACGAATTCGAGCGCGCGCATGAAGCCGAGACCCCGCACCACGCCGATATCGGGATGCTTCGCCTTGAGCGCATCGAGGGCAGCCGACAGCTTCCCGCCGAGAACCCCGGCGCGCTCGACGAGACCGTCCTGCTCGAAGGCGTCGAGCACAGCCAGCGCCGCGGCGCAGGCGACGGCGTTGCCGCCATAGGTTCCGCCGAGGCCTCCCGGAGTCGGCGCGTCCATGATCTCCGCCTTGCCGACGACGCCTGAGATCGGGAAGCCGCCGGCCAGACTCTTGGCGACCGTGACGAGATCCGGCTGGATGCCGGAATGCTCGAAGCCGAAGAGCTTGCCGGTCCGGCCGAAGCCCGTCTGGATCTCGTCGGCGATCAGCACGATGCCGTGGCGCTGCGTGATCTCCCGAAGCGCCTTCATGAACGCGACGGGAGCCTCGAGGAACCCGCCATCGCCCTGGACGGGTTCGATGATGATCGCAGCGACGCGATCCGGCGCGATTTCAGTGGCGAACACCTCTTCCAGGGCCGCAATCGCATCTTGCGAGGATACGCCGCGATAGCTGTCCGGGTAGGCCGTATGGTAGATTTCGCCCGCGAAGGGGCCGAAGTTCTGCTTGTAGGGCTGGGCAAAGCCGGTGAGCGTCACTCCAAGCAATGTGCGGCCGTGGAAGCCGCCGCGGAAGGAGATGATGCCCGGACGATTGGTGTAGCCGCGGGCGATCTTCACCGCATTCTCGACCGCCTCTGCCCCGGTGGTGAGGAAGACGCTCTTGTACGGGGCCCCCTTGCCGACCAGCTTGTTGAGACGTTCGGCCAGAGCGATGTAGGGCTCATAGGCCGCAACCTGGAAAGCAGTATGCGTGACGCGCTTGAGCTGCTCCTGGACGGCGGCCACGACGCGCGGATGGTTGTGCCCGACATTGATGACGCCGATGCCGCCGACGAAGTCGAGATAGCGCCGACCGGCCTTGTCCCAGAGATACCCGCCCTCCGCACGATCGATGACGATCGGATGGGCGGTCAGAATGCCGCGCGGAATGTTGTCGGCACGCGCCGCCAGAAGCTGTTCGGAAGTCCGCTGATCGACAGGCATGGGTTTTCCTTTCTGTTGGAACGAAGCGCGTCTTCGTCAGGCGAAGTCTTCCAGCGTGCCGACGATCGGCGCTCCGGCGTCGGGATCAACCACGCAGGCACGCCCTGGCGAGACATTCTCGGCGGTGATGCCAAGCGCCGCGAGGTCGGCTGGAATGGAGGTGTCCAGCGCGAAGCTCGCGGCGAGGCGCGCGGCAGCCGCGCCAGCCATCACGCCATTGCCGCCCTGCCCGGCCAGCCAGATGAAACCGGGCTGCTCCGGGTCTCGCCCGATGACCGGTTCATGATCCGGAGCAAAGGTCCGCAGGCCGCCCCATTTGTGGACGACCGCCCTCACCTCCATCGTCGTGCAGCGGTGGATCCGGTCGATCGCCATGGCGACTTCCAACTCGTCGGCCTGTGCATCGCAGGGAGCGGACGGTGCCATGTCGACGGGCGACACCATGATCCGCCCCGCTTCGGGCTTGAAATAGAAGGTCTCGGCGACGTCGAAGGTCATCGGCCAGCTTTGGATCGTGCTGCCTGCGGGCGGATCGAAGACGACGGCGGTTCTGCGGAAGGGTACGACGTTCCGAAAGGATAGGCCGGCGAGCTCGGCGATCTCCTGAACCCAGCCGCCGGCGGCATTGACCACCACCGGAGCCTCGAAGCGGCCCCGAGGGCTTGAGGCCCGCCATGTCCCACCCGCGTGCTGAAGCGACTGAACCCGCGCGTCGGGGACGAATGTCCCGCCGTTCTTCCGGAGCGCCCTCAGATAGCCCATGAGGAGAGCGTTCGTGTCGATATCCTTGCAGTCGGGCTCGTAAAGCGCCGATACGAATTCACTGTCTCGGACGACCGGACAAAACCTCAGAGCTTCCGCGGCCGTCGTCATTTCGATCGACGCGCCACGTCGGAGCATGTCGTCCGCCTGGCCTTGAAGCTGCGCCTGCTCTCCATCTCGGGCGAGGAAGAGCGCGCCGCGGGGCGTGACCAGCGGAACGTCGGTGAAGCCATCCGGAGGCGTCTCCAGAAAGGCTCGCGACGCCGTCACGAGCCTGCTCCACAAGGCCGGACCGTAATTCTCGGACATCACGGCGGCCGACCGGCCCGTCGAGTGGTAGCCGGCAGAGGCTTCCATCTCCAGCACGACGACCTTGCCGTGGCGGCTCAGCTCATAGCCGACCGAAGCACCGGCGATGCCTCCGCCAATGACGATGAAATCCGCGGTTTCCATGATTTCGGTCCCTCAGAAGACCTGCTCGCCCAGTCCGACCTCGTTGGTCGGCGACAGCAGCTTCACATTGCCGGCGGCGTCGCGCGCGCCGAGGATCAGGATTTCCGATTGGAAGCCGGCGATGTTCCGAGGCGGCATATTGATGACGCAGGACACCAGGCGGCCCACGAGCTCGTCGGCGGCATAGCTGGTGATCTGGGCGCTCGACCATTTCTTGCCGAACTCTGCGAAATCGACCTCGACCTTGTAGGAGGGATTTCGGGCACGCTCGAACGGCAATACCTGCACGATGCGGCCGATCCGAATGTCGATCTTCGAAAAATCCTCGTAGACGATCTGATCCTTGGTCATTTTCCAGCCCCGCATATTCGCCTTACAGAAAGCACTGCCTGCCTGGCTGGATCGGCAAGAAGTGAAGCCGCATTCGCGCTTTGCGATCGATCTCGATGCTCCTTTCAGCAGATCGTGCCGTGGTTCGCGAAGCATGATGCCGACAACCCGTCGGAGGTCTGGGCATGACGATCGCTACCCAGTTGAAAGATCCCTCGCTCTTCAGCGAGCTCTGCTACGTCGATGGAGAATGGGTGGGAGCGAACGACGCCTCGACCTTTGCCGTCGACAATCCCGCGAGCGGGGCGATCATCGGCAACGTTCCTCGGTGCGGAGCATCGGAGACGGAGGCTGCCATCGCGGCCGCCGAGCGCGCCTTCCACTCCTGGAAGACGCGGACCGCCGCCGACAGGGCGCACCTCCTGGAGCGCTGGTACGGCCTCATGATGGAGCACAGCGAAGATCTCGCGCGCATCATGACGCTCGAGCAGGGCAAGCCGCTGGCCGAGGCGCGCGGAGAGATCGTCTATGGCGCCTCCTTCGTGAAGTGGTTCGCCGAAGAGGCGCGTCGCGTTTACGGCGAGACCATTCCTGCCGCGACCACCGACGGCCGCATCATCGTCCAGAAGCATCCGATCGGCGTGGTCGCCGCGATCACGCCCTGGAACTTCCCGAACGCGATGATCACCCGGAAGGCCGCGCCCGCCCTTGCGGCGGGCTGCACCATTGTGATCAAGCCCGCCGAAGCCACGCCCTTCTCCGCACTCGCACTCGGCGTGCTCGCCGAGCGCGCTGGGATTCCGAAGGGGGTGATCAACATCCTGACGGGGCAGCCCGCCGAGATCGGCGGGGTCCTGACGCGCAGCCCGCTCGTGCGGAAGCTGACCTTCACCGGCTCGACCCGCGTGGGCAAGATCCTGATGGAGCAATGCGCTGCCACGGTGAAGCGCGTCGGTCTCGAACTGGGCGGAAACGCTCCGTTCGTGATCTTCGACGACGCCGATCTAGATGCCGCAATCTCGGGCGTCATGGCCAGCAAGTTCCGTAACGGTGGGCAGACCTGCGTTTGTGCCAACCGCATCTTCGTCCAGGACGGCATCTACGACGCCTTCGCGGAGAAGCTCGCAGCCGCGGCAGCCAATCTCGTCCTCGGCGACGGCCTGACGGACGGCACCACGATCGGCCCCATGATCAACCGGGCAGCCATCGACAAGATCCAGCAGCACGTCGACGATGCGACCGCGCGCGGGGCCTCGGTCGCCCTCGGTGGCAAGGTCCGTTCCGGTCTGTTCTACGAGCCGACGGTGCTGAAGGGAGCCACCGTGGAGATGAAGATCGCCAGCGAGGAGACCTTCGGCCCGGTGGCTCCGCTGTTCCGCTTCTCCGAGGAAGCCGAGGTCATTACCCAGGCGAACGACACGCCGTTCGGCTTGGCGTCATATCTCTATACCCGGAACATATCCCGAGCATTCCGGGTGGCGGAGGCCCTGGAATTCGGAATGGTCGGCATCAACGCCGGGTCGGTTTCGACAACGACCGCTCCCTTTGGCGGCATCAAGGAATCCGGTCTCGGTCGCGAAGGGTCTCACCACGGCATCGAGGAATTCCTGGAGATGAAGACGCTTCATATTGGCGGCATCTAGGACATCCGAACATGGAGCGGCGCATTCTTCCCTCCGAAATCCAGGATGCGCCGAATCTGACAGAGAAACGCCAACCTCGTGGAGGCAGTCGTTCCAGGTCTCAATCCGCAGGAGCCAACGGGATCCCGCGAAAGCATGTTAAAGTGCTTGGATCTCAATGACGTCAGGCGCAGGCTGAAATCTCTGCAGTCTGACGCAGGCCACTGGCAGCCCAGCTTCCTCGATCATCAGCCGCCCGAGGCCAACCTTGTCGTCTGGCGCCTGCCGGTGCCAGCTTTCCAGCCGATCAACATGCGCCGTGATACCGATCGCCTCAGCCATTTGCTCAGCGTCGCGCCTGACTGCCGAGCTGGGCAGAACGACGCGAAGAATGAGCAAATGCCTCGATAGATCAAAAGATGCGTCATCGGAGCTGGGCACACCTTTGAGAACCTCGGAGTAAAGCGCTTCCCAAAACTCCTCGGCGCCTGGGAGAGCGAGCTCGAACGGAACCATCGTCAAATGCTCGAGGTCGTTGTCGAGCGCCGCGACCTGATGCCGTTGCCTTACCGGCAACGCTTCGGTGGAAGCGAACTGCCAAACCCGATCGACCAGGTAGCGTTCCAGGTGACGCAATTCATGGGCTTCAATTCGATGGTCGAGGTCGCCACTGACTACGACATGAGCGGTCCGGGAGTTGGGATCGACCTTGGCAAAGGAGCGGTTCCAGAGATCGAAGAACCCCGCTTCGCTGGGCATGGGGCGACGTATTCTGACGAGGTAGCCTGATTGCTCCTCGATATCTTTTGCGAGAATTCGGGCTTCTTGGCTCACTCGAAGACTGGAATCGATCCGCATCCGTTATCCCTGTCGCGCTCCCCACCGCACCGGAGGCATTGATAGGGCCGAAGCAACAGATGGTCGAGCCGGCCAGCGTGTGCCCTCTATCGCCTCGATCCGAGCCAGCGCCTAATCAGCGACCGATGGGCGTTGGCCACCAGCCCAATCGCTCGCACACTTTTTGGACACGCTCCCCGCTCCCGCGCGGCAATGCGGCGATCCGCTTCACGATTCATATGGCCCCGTGCCGTTCAAGTTGGCTGCGGGCGCGGTCCGCGTTTGGAGCGTTGTCCGCTAGCTCGGCCTCAGGTTCGGCGTTGCATGCCCGATGGCCGCCGTCAGCTCGGCATCGGTCATCCTCTTGATGCGCTTGCCGATCCCGCGTTCCGCGGAGCGCTTCGCCTCCATCCTGGCCAGGCGTCGTTCCAGCTTCTGGCTCATCCGGCAGTCGGCGAGGAACTCACATAAGCCTCCATCGCCGACGAGATGGCGGCCGGGATGCCGAGGCCGGCGAGAACGACAACGGGGCGCTGCAACTCATCAGAAGGTGTCAGCACCATAGCCATATCCTCCAAAGGCATCCTCTTCCGCATCGGCGGTGAGCACCACGCGACCGGATACCCGCACCGCAAAGCTCGGCTATTTCTCGAATGCGGGGTCGATCGGGACGCGATAGCCATTGACCAACCGGTTCGTCTCGTTCGCCATGCCGACGACGGCGAGGAGCTCGTGGTACTGCTCCGGCGTCATTCCTGCCTTGGCCGCCGCAGCACTATGGCTCGCGATGCAGTAGCCGCAGTTATTGGTCACGCTGACCGCGACATAGATCATTTCCTTGACGAGCGGGTCGAGCGCGCCCGGCGCCATCACCTCGCGGACGCTGTCCCAGGTCCGCCGCAGGGTCTTCTCGTCATTGGCAAGGTATTTCCAGAAATTGTTGACGTCGCCGAGTTTCCGAGCGGTCTTTATTTCGTCGTAGACGGCTTTGACTGCATCGCTGGCTTCGCTGTACTCGATCGCTCTGGGGCGAGGCATCGGCTTTCTCCTCGGGCTGTGTCTGAAATGTCGGGCGTCGGTCAAGCGGCGGCGACGACCATGATCTCCACCAGAATATCGGGGTAGGCCATGTCGCCGGTAACGCAGGCGCGCGCCGGCGCATGATCGGGATCGACCCAACCGTCCCAGACCTCGTTCATGGCCTTGTAGTCGTCCATCGACTTCAGCCAGACGATGCTCGACAGCACCTTCGTACGGTCGCTGCCGCAACGTGCGAGCATGTCGTCGACCTTCGCGAGCGCCTGTGTGGTCTGTCCGGCTACGGAGAGGGAACGGTCATCCGCGACCTGCCCTGCCAGGTAGACCGTTCCGTTGTGCACGACGGCGCGGCTGCGGCGCCCATTCGAATCGGCTCTCGTGATCGGCATGGAAATCTCCGCGCAGGTTGCGTCGTTACGAACGGTTGACGATCAGGGGAGGATCGAAAGCGGTCACGGGCGGCAGTTCGCCTTCGTAGCGCTCGATCTCGACGAGACAGGATTGTGCACTCGGCCCCTGGCCTAGACGCGACGTGCCCAGATCATGCGTCAGGACATTGGGATTGCCGTGCTTTTCGAGGGCCCCGGCCTTGCCGGGCATCACCGGGTCGTACCAGGCACCGGTGGCGAGCTGCAGGACGCCGGGGCGAACCGCGTCGCACAGGACGGCCGCCGCAAGGCAGGCGCCGCGCTCGTTGAAAAGGCGGACGATGTCGCCGCCGCCGATCCGCCGCGTCGCAGCATCGGCTGGATGAATCCGGACGGGCTCACGGCCGCGTATCTTGGCAGCCCGGGAATGCACCCCCTGGTCGTACTGGCTGTGGAGCTTGGTCTTGGGCTGATTCGAGATCAGATGCAGGGGGAACTGCCTCGCCTTGGAGGCCCGGAGCCATTCCCTGGGTTCGAGCCAGGCGGGATGGCCGGGGCAATCGTCGTAGCCGAAGGAAGCGATCCGGTCAGACCAGATCTCGATCCTGCCGGAGGGCGTCGGTAAAGCGTTCCCGACCGGGTCCCGCCGGAATTCCTCGAACAGGGTCGGCTGCTGCTCCGGCTCGGGAAAGAGCAGCGCTCCCTCCTCCCAGAAGGTCTCGAAATCCGGCGGATTGAAACCCAGAGCTGAGAGGCGTTCCTGTGCTTTCTCGTAGAGGGAACGGAGCCATTCCTCCTCGCCCCGCCCCTCGGTGAAGACCGCCGCCGCGTCGAGTTCGGCAGCCAGCGCGCCAAAGATGTCGTAATCGTTCCGCGCTTGCCCAAAGGGGGCACTGACCCGATGCGAAGCGGCAATGAGCCGGTCGCGGCTGGAACAGACGATGTCATTGCGCTCCAGCTGGGTGGTCACCGGCAGCACGATGTCGGCATGGCGTGCGAGCGGGTTCCACCAGCTCTCATGGACGATCGTCACTTCCGGCCGCTTCCATGCTTCGAGGAACCGGTTGAGGTTCTGATGGTGATGGAACGGGTTGCCGCCGGCCCAGTAGACGAGGCGGATATCGGGGTAGCTCCGGTCTTGCCCGTTGAACTGATAGCTGCCGCCCGGCTTCAGCAGCAGGTCGGATATCCGCGCCACAGGGATGTAGTCGTTGACTGCATTGATCCCCTGCCCGAATGACGGCCAGGACAGGTCGAGTGTCGGGTTGCCGATGCCGTTGACCGAGCCGTAGCCGATGCCGAAACCGCCACCGGGCAGACCGATCTGGCCCAGCATCGCGGCCAGTGTGATCGCCATCCAGCAGGGCTGCTCGCCATGATCCGCCCGCTGCACGGCCCAGGCCAGCATGATCATGGTCCGCTGCGCCGCCATCTTGCGTGCGAGCCCCCTGATGGCCTCCGCCTCGATCCCGCAGATCGCGGCCGCCCACTCCGCCGTCTTCGCGATGCCGTCACTCTCGCCCGCGAGATAGGGCAGGAACCTGTCGAAGCCGGTGGTGCAGTGCGCAAGGAAAGCCTTGTCGTGCAACCCTTCGCTCCACAGCGTGTGAGCGAGACCCAACATCAGCGCCGTATCGGTGTTGGGCGCGATCGGAAGCCAGTTGGCGCCGAAGCGCTCCTCGACATCGTCCCGGATCGGCGTGACCGATATGAGCTCGCCCCCGGCTGCCCTGAAAGTCTCGAGGCTTTCGGCCAGGATATGACGGCCTATCCCGCCGGAACTCACCTGGGAATTCTTAAGCGGCAGGCCGCCGAACATCACCAGCAACCGGGCGTGGCGGACAATAACGGGCCATGAGGTATGCTCGGTGACGAGCCCGCGGCGGTCGCCGACGACATGCGGCACGATCGCGTCGGCGGCGGCGTAGCTGTAGTTGCCGACGGAGCGCGTATAGCCGCCGATAGCATTCAGGAATCGATGGATCTGGCTCTGCGCATGATGGAAGCGCCCCGCGCTCGCCCAGCCATAGGAGCCGCCGAAGATGGAGCGGTTGCCATGCTCCCTGCGAACCCGGTCGAGCTCGCCGGCCGCGATGGCGATGGCTTCGGACCAGTCCACGGCGACGAAAGGCTCGGCGCCGCGGCCGGCCCCCGTCGCCCGAAAGCCCTTCTCGAGGAATGAGGCGCGGATCATCGGGCGTTCGATCCGGGTCGGATCGTCCAACGCTCCGATCATTGACCGGGCAATGGGAGACGGCGCCGGATCCTGCTCGAAGCCCTCGAGCTCGGCGGGACGCCCCTCGGACATCCGCACTCGATAGGTGCCCCAATGCGTGGCGACGGTCGGTCGTGCGGGTGTCTTCAACATCATCGTCGCCCGGGCTTTGGAGGTCGGCGTTTGGTCAGGCGGACCTCGCCAGATCGGCGGGCTTCGCCTCGGCCCGATCGACGGCGTCAGGCGAAACCATGCGCCAGGCGAAGCCGAGATGCTCCGAGACCAATCGAGCCAACAGGGGGCCATCCCGGTCGAGGAAAGCCTGGGCAATAGGCTCATGCTCGTTGAAGGCTTTCGCCCAGTTCTCCGCCTGCAGGACGCCGAGATAACGCGTGCGATAGAGGCGAAGGTTGAGCTGCGCGTGCATCTCGATCAGCACGGGATTGTGGGAGGCCGCAGCAATCGCGAGATGGAAGGCCTGATTGGCATCAAAATAGGCGTAGCGGTCGCTGACGCGGTAAGCCTCCGCCATGGTCTCCAGATGCCGACGGATTGCCTCGTCATCCTGCTGCGTCGCCTGGTCGCAAGCGAGTTCGGCGGCGAAGACGTCAAGGCGAACGTAGACCTGCAGGAGATGGCGGATCTCGTCGTCCGACAGTGCCACTACAACGGCGCCGCGGTTCGGGATAATCTCGATCAGCCCTTGCGTCGCCAGGATCTGCAGGGCCTCGCGCAACGGGGTTCGCGAGATCCCGAACTGGTCGGTGAGCGCCTTCTCCCGGATCCATTCGCCCGGCTTGATGTTGTCATGGATGATCTCAGACCGGATGTGATCTGAGATCTGCTGGGTTAGCGATTTGGGCGCCACGATCGCCGCGGCCCGCCGGGCCCCGACCGCCGTTACAGCACCTCCCGGCATCGCCGGCTTGTTCATGCCCGTCTCCTCATTGAGTCGCTTTCCACATTGCGAATGTGGGTGCGACGCAAATTTGATGTTGTAAACCTACACACCTTGCGTATTGTCGACAACATGAAATCGACAATTGCCTCGTGATGGAGTCGATGGCCGCATCCTCGTTCCTCAGCCGAAGGACAGTGGCGGAGCCAATTTCGTCGGCCTCGGACTCGGGCCGGCGCGATAGGCGGCTCGATCGGCGTCCTCTTGCACCGCATATCGAACCCCGCATGCGATGCAGCGGCCGGGACATAGCGGCGGTCGTTCCCAGGATTCAACTTGCCGGTGTTGGCATGCCGCCCATCGGGACAGCCACCCTCTCGCTAAACTTTTCCTACCCCAGCTCTGATGAGCGTATCACTTTTCTGAAAGCGCCCGGACACAACGTATTCATAGATTATTCTACCACAAACAGTTGGGAATTCAGTAATTCAATCCCTCGCGGAAGCAGAGAATCGAGCGTAAATGGATTTGTCCGCCTCGAAAAACAAATTTGACCTGTTTGAAGAACAGTCTCCAATTTCGACGCAGGCATAGATGACCATCGAAGACCATTTCTCCACCTGACTCCAAGAAAAAGGGGAATGTCATGCCGGATCACTCGTTCGTTCGTAATGGAATTTCGCGGCGCGGCCTTCTCAGCGGTGGCGCCGGCCTCATCGCCGCGCCGTTCATCATCCGTCCGGCTTACGCCGCGGAGCGCATCACCGTGGCCGATCCGGGCGGCGTCTACGTCACCGGCTTTACGCCCGCCTTCTATGCGCCCTTCCGCAAGACCGGCGCCGAGCTTGTCAACGTCTCCCGCGACTCCGAGCCGACCAGCCAGGTAAAGGCGCAGGTCGACGCCAAGTCCTATGTCTGGGACGTCGTCTCGATCACCCTGTCATCGCGCAAGCTGCTCTCGGATGCCGGGCTGCTCGAGCCATTGCAGTTCTCGGGAACGGATTACGACGAGCTTCTCCCTCTGGCGAAGCAGCCAGACTGGCTGGGCACCAACGTCTATGGCAGCGTGCTGGGCTACCGCACCGACAGCATGAAGGCCCGTCCGACGAACTGGGCTGATTTCTACGACGTCGCCAAGTTCCCAGGACGCCGCGCCCTGCCGAAGAGCCCGATCCATACGCTCGAAGGCGCCCTGCTTGCTGACGGCGTCGACCCGAAGAAGCTCTACCCCCTCGATGTCGACCGGGCCTTCAAAAAGCTCGACACGATCAAGCCGCATATCGCGGTTTGGTGGACGAGCTTCACCCAGACGACGCAGCTCCTGCAGAGCGGCGAGGTCGATTTCCTGCCTTCCAGCAATGCGCGAATCCAGGCGGCGATCGACAACGGCGCGCCGGTCGAGATCATCTGGGATGGCGGGCTCTACGGCATGGAAGGCTGGGCGATCCCGAAGGGCTGCCCGCGCGCGGAACTCGCCAAGAAGTTCATCGCCTCCTGCGCCAATGGCGAACGGCAGGCGCTCTATACCAAGGCGCTGGCCTATGGCCCGACCAACCAGACCGCGTTCAAGTTCATCGACCCCGCCCGCGCCAAGCAATTGCCGACGGAGCCGGCCAACTTCAGCAAGCTGATCCCGAGCAACGACGAATGGTGGGGCGCGAACAAGGACAAGATGTTCGAGCGCTTCAACGCCTGGCTACTCCGTAGCTGAGGCACTGGCCCGATGTCGGAGAAGCTGCGAACCGAGCAGGTCACCAAGCGCTACAGCGAAGTCGTGGCGCTGCAACCGACGACACTCTCGATGCGCGACGGGGAGTTCCTGACGCTGCTCGGGCCGTCCGGCTCGGGCAAGACCACGCTCCTGTCCCTGATCGCCGGGCTGACCGAGCCGACGGGCGGCGACATCTGGATCGACGGGCGACGCGTCACCGACGAGCCCTCAGCGAAGCGGGGATTGGGCATGGTCTTCCAGAACTATGCCCTGTTCCCGCATCTCTCGATCTACGAGAACATCGCCTTCCCCTTGCGCATGCGCCGGATGGGCGCAGCCGAGATCGACGCGGCGGTGCGCCGCGTGCTCGACCTCATCCATCTCCCCCATGTCGCCGAGCGCCTGCCGCGCGAGTTGTCCGGCGGCCAGCAGCAGCGGATCGCGCTGGCCCGCTGCATCGTCTACGAGCCCTCGATCATCCTGATGGACGAGCCGCTCGGCGCCCTCGACAAGAACCTGCGCGAGCACATGCAGACCGAGATCAAGCGGCTGCATGTCGAGCTCGGTATCACGATTCTCTACGTCACCCATGATCAGGAGGAGGCGCTGTCGATGTCCGACCGCATCTGCCTGATGAACAATGCGCGGGTCGAGCAGATCGGCACCCCGGCGGAGCTGTATTTCAAACCGGCCTCGATTTTCGCAGCCGGGTTCGTCGGCGAATCCAACATCGCCCCGGCGAAGGTGCTGTCGACCGGGGCCGAGACCCTGCTCGGTTGTGCCGACGGCTCGACGATCAGGGTGGCGGCCGATGCCGGCCACCGCACCGATGAAGACGTCAACTGGATGGTGCGGCCGGAACGACTGAAACTCATCCGCGACGGCGAGGCGCATGAGAACATCCGGCGCGGCCAATTGCTCGATGCCATCTTCGTCGGCGGCTTCACCAAGATCAATGTCCGGCTGGACGACGGCACCACCCTCCTCGCAAAGGAGCTGACATCCGGGCGGCCGCTGCCGGAGCGCGGGCAGAACGTGACGCTCGGCTGGTCGGCCGCCGACGCCATCGTGCTGCCGCCGGGCGCGTGACATGACGGCCATGTCCACGCGCGATTACGAACCTGCCCCGAGGGCCGAGCCCGCGATATCAGCCCTTCAGCCGCGGCTGCGTCGCGCAAGGCCGCTCCTGCCGCTGGTACCGCTCCTCGCCTTCCTGGCGATCTTCTTCTTTTTCCCGGTCGCGCAGATCCTGTCGCTGTCGCTGTTCGATCGGAGCGGAGCCGCCACCTCCGCCAACTTCGCCAAGGCCTTCTCCGACCCGCTCTATTTCGACGTCCTGCTGATCACCTTCAAGATCGCCGGCTGGACCACGGTGATCTCGGTCGTCGGCGGCTTCCCGGTCGCCTACTACCTCGCAAACGCCGCGCCCCAGAGCCGCAACGCGCTGATCATCTGGGTCCTGCTGCCGTTCTGGACCAGCTTCCTGGTGCGGACCTTCGCCTGGATGATCCTTCTGGGGCGGAACGGTGCGGTCAACCAGCTCCTGCTGGCACTTGGCATCGTCGACGCGCCCGCTTCGCTGATCTTCAATCTCACGGGAACGCTGATCGGCATGTCGCATGCGATGCTGCCGCTCGCGGTCATGACGATGTTGCCGGTGATGCAGACGATCGACGGCAACCTGTCGCGGGCGGCCGAGACGCTCGGCGCCGGACGCGCCCAGATCTTCTGGCGCATCTACATCCCGCAATGCATGCCCGGCATCAGCGCGGCAGCGATGATGGTCTTTATCAGCTCTCTCGGCTTCTTCATCACGCCTGCCCTGCTCGGGGGGGCGCGCGAGACCATGCTGACGCAGGTGATCATCACCCAGATTCAGGAGCTGCTGAACTGGCCGGCGGCCAGCACGCTCTCGGTCCTGCTGCTCGCGGCCTCGATCGTGGTCTTCGTCGCCTATGACCGGGTCATCGGGCTGTCGAGCCTGGCCGGTGGCTCCTCGGACCGCTCGGCGCGGACGGTCTCGGCCTGGTCGCGCATCCTCGACGTGATCGGCCGGGCGATCGTCAATGGGCTGGGAAGCCTCTGCGCCGGAATCGGCGCGGTGTTCGCCGGACTGCTGCCCGCGCGCGCCTTCCGCGGGCTCGGCCGGGGCAGCAGCCTCGCGCTGTTCCTCATCGTCGTCGCCTTTCTGCTGATCCCGACGCTCTTCGTAATTCCGGCCTCCTTCACGCCGGGCAACACGGTCCAGGCCAATCCGAACGGGTTCTCGCTGCGCTGGTACGAAGCGGTCTTCGCCTCCTCCGACTGGACCAGCGCGGCCTGGAATTCTCTGATCGTCGGTCTGGCTTCGGGCGCGGTGGCGCTGGTGCTGGGCACGATGGCGGCCTTCGCGATGGCCTGGAATCGCTTTCCCGGCAAAACCGCTGCGCTCGCCGTGATCCTGTCGCCATTGATCGTGCCGCGTATCGTGATCGCGGTCGCCCTGTTCTTCCTCTATTCGAAGCTGGAGCTGGTCGGGACGGTGACGGGGCTCGTTATCGCGCATGCCGTGCTCGCCGTCCCCTATGTCGTCATCACCGTCATGGCGGTGCTCGCGACCTATGACCGGCGGCTCGACCAAGCGGCGGCGGTGATGGGCGCAAGCCGGTGGCAGACGCTGCGCCGGATCACCTTGCCGATCATCAAGCCGGGCCTGCTCTCGGCCTTCCTCTTCGCCTTCGTCACCTCCTTCGACGAATTGACGGTGGCGCTGTTCATCACCGGCGGCTCATTCAACACGCTGCCGCGCCAAATGTGGTCGGACCTGCTGCTCCAGATCAATCCGACCCTGGCAGCCGTCGCGACCCTGCTGCTGGTGCTGATGACTGGTCTCCTGTTCCTCAACGAGCGTTTCCGGCGTTCAGCCGGCCGCAACTGACGCCCGCGTGGCGCGATCTGGAAGGCTTCGATGGGCAACAACCTTCGCAAGAAAACCTATTACGGCGTCACCGTCGGCATCCTCATGGTCAACAGCCGCTTCCGGCGCTGGCCCGGCGATATCGGCCATGCCGGCACCTGGGATTTTCCCGTGCAGTACAGAATCGTCCACGACGCCGTGCCCTCGCGCATGACGGAGCTGCACGAATCCAGCCTGCTCGAACCGTTCAAGCGGGCGGCCCAAGAGCTGATCGATGCCGGCGTCGACGGCATCACCACGACCTGCGGCTTCCTCTCGATCTACCAGCGCGAGCTCGCCGATTTTTGCTCCGTGCCGGTCGCGACCAGCGCTCTGCTACAGGTGCCGATGGTCGAGCGCATGCTGCCGACGGGCAAGAAGGTCGGCATCCTCACCTATAATGCCGAGGTGCTGAACGGCCCTTATCTGCGCGCCGTCGGCATCGCCGAGGACACGCCGGTCGTAGGCCTGCCGCAGAGCTCCGAATTCGTCCGCAGCATCCGCGAGGGCGACGACACCGTGCCTTATGACGTGCTGCGCGGCGAGGTGCTCGCCGCGGCGGGCGACCTGCTCAACCGGCATCCCGATGTCGGCGCGATCGTCGGGGAATGCACCAATCTGACGCCCTTCAGCGCCGATATCGCCGAACGCTACGGCGTGCCGGTCTTCGACGCGGTGACGATGGTGAACACCTTCCATGCGGCGCTGAAGCCGCGGCGCTTCGGCACGGACTGACCTCAGCGCCACGATGGAAAGCGGCCAGAACAGGACGGGTATCGCCGTCATCGGCGGGGGCATCGTCGGCGCTAGCGTCGCCTACGGTCTTGCCGCCCACGGCGAGACCGTGACGCTGTTCGACGAGGGCGACATCGCCTTCCGGGCGGCGCGCGGCAATCTCGGCAATGTCTGGGTGCAGGGCAAGGGCGCCGGCGGCCCGGCCTATGCCGATTTGACTCGCCAGGCGGCGAAGGACTGGGACGACTTCGCCCGCGACCTCGGCGCCGAGAGCGGGATCGATCTGCATTTCCGCCGGCCGGGGGCCTTCTTCTTCTGCTTCTCCGAGCTGGAGTTGGAGCGCCGCAGCAAGACGATGGCCGATCTGGAAGCGCATGCCGCGGTGCCGAGCCGGTTCGAGGTCATGGACAATGACGGCATCCGCAAGCTCCTTCCCGAAGTCGGCCCCGCCGTCGTCGGCGCGACCTTTTGCAGCGACGACGGCACGACGAACCCGTTCCATCTGCTGCGCGCGCTGATCGCGGTGTTCGAGCGGCACGGCGACTACCGGCCCCGCCACGCCGTCGCGGGCGTCGTCCCGGACGGCGCGGGCTTTCGGGTGAAGACGCAACAGGGCGACTGGCTCGCCGACCGCGTCATCCTGACCGCCGGGCTCGGCAACAAGGAGCTCGCGCCGGAGCTCGGCCTCTCCGCCCCCGTCCGCCCCGTGCGGGGGCAGATCATGGTCACGGAAAAGCTGAAGCCCTTCCTGCGCCACGGGATCAGCTTCATCCGCCAGACGGTCGAGGGCGGCATCGTCTTCGGCGAATCCTCCGAAGAGGCCGGGCTCGACGACCGCACCACGCCCGATGTCATCCAGACGACGGCGAAGCGCGCCGTCGCGGCCCTGCCGCTGCTCGCCAGCGCGCAGGTCGTGCGCAGTTGGGCAGCGCTGCGGGTGATGTCGCCGGACGGCATGCCGGTCTACGAAGAATCCACGGAACATCCGGGCGCCTTCCTGGTCACGGTCCATAGCGGCGTGACGCTTGCGCCGTTCCATGCCGGCCCGCTCGCCGCCGCCTTGTCCGCCGGCCGGCTGGATCCGGCCTGGCAGCCCTTCTCATCGGATCGCTTCAGTGTTCCAGCGCCTTGATCTCACGGAATTCGACACCGCCTTCAGCTTCGGCGGCACGACCGTGCCCGCCCGCGAGGGCGAAAACCTCGCGGCAGCGATCCTGCGCGCGGGGATCAAGACCTTCCGCAGCACGCCTCGTTCCGGGGCTCCGCGCGGCCCCTATTGCATGATGGGGGTCTGTTTCGAATGCCTTGTCACGGTGGACGGGCAGCCCAACCGGCAGGCTTGCCTCGAGACCGTACGCGCTGGCATGGTCGTCGAACCTCAGACAGGCGCCGCGGAGCTCAGCCAGTGAGCGCGCCCTTCGACGTCGCGGTGGTTGGCGCGGGTCCGGCGGGCATGGCGGCCGCTGTCACAGCCCGCAAGCACGGACTGAGCTGCGTGGTGTTCGACGAGGCCGGCAAGCCCGGCGGCCAGATCTACCGAGCCATCACCGAGCGCCCGGCACCGGACCGCGCCGACATTCTAGGACGAGATTATTATGCGGGCCGCGATTTGGTCGAGGCCTTCCAACGCTCCGGCGCGGAGCACCGGGCCGGGGCGATGGTCTGGTCCGTCGCGGAGGGTGAGATCCGTTGGCGCTCGCGCGAAGGCTCCGGCGTCACCGTGGCACGCCGGATCGTCGCGGCCGCCGGCGCTATGGAGCGCCCATTCCCTATCCGCGGCTGGACGCTGCCCGGAGCCATGACTGCCGGCGCGGCGCAGATTCTGCTGAAAACCGCTGGTCTGTTGGAGGACGATCTCGTCTTCGTCGGCGGTGGCCCGCTGCTCTATCTCGTCGCTGCGCAATACTGCCGCGCAGGGCATCCGCCGCGGCTTATCATCGAGACGACCCCGCGGAAGAATTTGGCGGCCGCGCTGCCCTATCTCCCGCGGGCGCTTCTGGCCGCCCCGTATCTCTCCAAAGGACTTGGCCTGCTCCGCGAACTGCGTGCCGCCTGCGTCCGCATCGAACGCGGCGTCGAGCAGGTTGAGATCGAGGGCGAAGATGCGGTGCGCGGCGTGAAATGGTTCAGCGGCGGCCGCTGGCAGCGCACTGATGCAAGCCGCGTGGCGCTCCATCAGGGCATCGTGCCCAATGTGAATCTCGCCATGGCGCTGCGCTGCCCGCATGTCTGGGACGAGCGTCAGCGTTGCTGGCGGCCGGAGCTCGACGCATGGGGGCGCTCCAGCCAGCCCTGGCTCTGGATCGCGGGTGACGAGGCCGGCACATCCGGCGCCATTTCGGCGCGTTTGAGCGGCACGCTTGCCGCGCTCGACATCGCTCGAGACCTCAGCGCGATCAGTGCAGCCGAGCGGGATCGGGCGAGCAGCTCCCTTCGCACCGCGCTCTGGCGAGACCGCGCGATCAGGCCGTTTCTGGAGGCGCTCTACCGTCCGGCTGATGCTTTCATCGCGCCCGAGTCCGACGATGTCGTCGTTTGCCGCTGCGAGGAGGTGACGCGCGGCGAAATCGCCCAGGTCGTGAAGGAAGGCGCGGCCGGACCGAACCAAGCGAAAGGCTTCCTGCGGTGTGGCATGGGTCCCTGCCAGGGGCGACTTTGCGGGCACACGATCACTGAGACGATGTCGGCGTTGAGCGGGCGCAGCCCGGGTGAAATTGGCTATTTCAGGTTACGCATGCCAATCAAGCCCGTGACGGTCGAACAGATAGCGGACTCCTGTGTCGATTCGGGTCCCAACTTCGGCGCCGAAGCATCGTAAAGTCGTCGGGGCGCAGATGGCGGTGCGATGATGGGCTAATTTCGGGTGGCGCCGGACGCTGCCCTACGAACTCAGCCCAGAGCGGCGTGCCGATGCCTTACGTGCGGTCGGCCGCTTCTTGGATCTATCCGGCAAATTGCGCCGGAAATCGATCTGAAGGATCAGTCTGCGGGTATGGTTCCGGTCCATTTCGCTGCCCAGACAGCAGCTGCGTCAGCGCCTCGTCATCAACCTGTCGTGAAGCCATTTGCAGAACCGGATCTCCAACTCCGTGATCGGGCCAGATGCTTCGCTTTCTCCTTCTCCGCTCTCTGCGCGCCCTGCTGACCGTCGCCATCTGCGTCTCGGCCGTGTTCGTCGCGCTGCGCCTGGCGGGCGACCCGGCCCAGATCATGTTGCCGAGCGACACCCCGCCGGATGTCGTCGCCTATTATCGCGAGGCCTGGGGCCTCGACCGGCCTCTGGCCGAGCAGTACCTGCTCTATATCGCGAGCGCCGTCCGCGGTGATTTCGGCCTCTCATTCGCGGATGGCAGGCCTGCCTTCACCGCCGTGGTCGAAGCGCTGCCGAAGACCTTCCTGCTCGGCTCCTCCGCACTGATGCTGGCGCTCCTCTTCGGCCTGCCGCTCGGCGTCCTCGCTGCCCTGCGCCACAACCGCGCCGCCGACCGGCTCGCCATGGCGGTGGCGGTGTTCGGCTATGCGATCCCGGTCTTCTTCCTCGGCATCCTGCTCATCCTGCTCTTCGCGCTGAAGCTGCGCGTGCTGCCTTCGGCCGGATCTGACAGCCTCTGGCATCTCATCCTGCCAACGGTGACGCTCGGCCTGCCGCTTGCCGGCCGGCTGGCGCGCTTCGCCCGCACGGCGACGCTGGAGGTGCTGGGCAAGCCCTATATCCGGGCGGCACGTGGGCGCGGCGTGATGCCGCTCCGCGTGATCCTCCGCCACGCCCTTCCCAATGCCGCGGTGCCGCTGCTGATGTTCATCGGCATCGAGATCGGCCATATCCTCGCCGGCAGCGCGGTGGTCGAGACCATCTTCGCCTGGCCGGGCATCGGCCGGCTGCTGGTCGACTCCGTCTCGACGCGCGATCTCTCCGTCGTCCAGGCCGTGATTTTCACGGTGACGGTTATCATGGTCGGCGCCAATCTGCTGGTCGATATCGTGCATATCCTGATCGATCCGCGGCTCGGCGGCTTCTCCCGCGCGCTTGGCGGGCAGGCCTGATGAGCGCCGTCGGTCTCTCCTCCGCGCCTGCGGCTCCTGCGGCCAGACACCGGATGTCGCCGGTCGTGATGCTCTCGGCCGGCTTCCTGCTCGCCGTCGTTGTCGTCGCGCTGCTCGCGGACTGGCTGGCTCCGCTGCCCTATACCGCGCAGAATCTCGCCGCGCGATTGAAGCCACCTTTGACCGAAGCCGGCGGCACGACCTACTGGCTCGGTACCGACCAGCTCGGCCGCGATATCCTGAGCCGGATGATCTTCGCTGTCCGCACCTCGATCCTGATCGCCGTGATGGGAACCCTGATCGGAGCCGTGTTCGGGACAGCGCTCGGCTTCCTCGCGGCGCGTCTGCGCGGCTTCGTCGATCAGGCCATCATGATGCTGGTCGATGCCCAAGCGGCAATTCCGGCGCTGTTCCTGGCGCTGACCATGCTCGCCTTCTTTGGCAACAACATCATTCTCTTCATCCTCCTCGTCAGCATCGACGGCTGGGATCGCTATACCCGGCTGGCGCGCGGCCTCGTCATCTCCGAGCAGGAGAGCGACTACATCAATGCCGTCGAGGCGCTGGGCGCTGGCCCGTCGCGGGTCGTCCTGCGCCACCTCCTGCCCAATATCGCCGCCGCGCTGGTGGTGCAGGCCACGCTGAATTTTCCCGGCACGATCCTGCTCGAAACCTCGCTCTCCTTCCTCGGACTCGGCGTGCAGCCGCCGGGCACCTCGCTCGGCCTGATGCTCGGTGAAGGCCGCCGCTACCTGCTCAACGCCTGGTGGATCGCGGTCTTTCCGGGGCTGACGATCTTCCTGACCACGCTGTCGATGAGCCTGTTCGGCGACTGGCTGCGCGACCGTTTCGACCCGACCAGCGAGAGGAACTGAGACGATGCGACCCGGCCTCCTTTCGGATGCGGGCCGGCCGCTCGCCATCGCCCATCGCGGCGGAGCCCTGCTCGGGCCGGAGAATACGCGGGAGGCCTTCTCCGCCGCCATCGCAGCCGGAGCCGAGGTCGTCGAAACCGATCTGCGCTTCAGCGCCGACGGTGCGCTGGTCTGCCTGCACGATGCCGACCTCATGCGCCTCGCCGGGCATCAGGGACGGGTCGCCGAGACCGATCTCGCGACGCTGAGGGCGCTTCTGCCCGGCTTGCTGACGCTGGACGAGGCGATCGCGTCTTCCGCGCCGCTCGGCCTCCTGCTCGACGTCAAACTGTCCGAACCCCGCATCCTGAACCCGATCCTCGCCGCCCTCGATTCAGCGGATTCGCTTCCGCGCTGCCTGCTCGGCGTCCGCGACATCGACCTGATCGGCGCGGCGCGCCGGCTGTCGCCGGAGATCGCGATCCTCGCTCTGGTGCCCGATCCCGATTCCATCGCGGCAGCGCGATCCGCCGGCGCCGATTGGTTCCGGCTCTGGCAGGGCGAGGCCACGCCGGAGCGGCTCGCCGCCGTGCGCGAGGCCTGTCTGGGTTCGGTCATCATGGTCGGTCAGCCACGCTCGGTGGCGGAATCGGGTTATCCCGCCTTTCCGGTCGGCCGGATCGATGCGGAGGGCATCACGCGCCTGCTGGCGCTCGGCCCCGACGCGGTGATGCTCGACGATCCGCGACTTCTCCTCGCGGCCCGGACTGTCACCGGCCCGTCGTCAATCTGATGCAAGGCAGCCGCATCGCGGCGCCGTTGTGCCGGCCCCGCCCGATGTCTTGCGAGGATCTCCATGCCCGTCCTATCCCGTCGCCGCTTCATCGAGGGTGCTGCCGCCCTGCCGGTCGCGCTCTCCATGCCGACCGCCTTCGCGGCCGATGACAGCCGCCCGAACTTCACCGTCGCGGTCGCGGATCTGCCGGCGACGCTGGAGCCGGCGCGCGAGCTTTCCAATGTCGGCACCCGCGTCACCTATTCGATCTTCGACACGCTGATCCGGCGCGATTTCCTCGGCGCGGCCGATGGCGGCGGCTCGGAGCTGAAGCCGCATCTGGCGGTGAAATGGGAGCGGGTCTCGCCGCAGGAGCTCGTCGTCACGCTGCGCCAGGGCGTGAAGTTCCACAATGGCGACGAGCTGACCTCGGAAGACGTCGCCTACACCTTCCGCGACGGCCGGCTCTGGGGCGACAAGGCACAGATCCCCGGCGGCAAGCCCTATTTCGGCATCCTCGCTTCCGTCGAGCCGGTCGACCGCTACACGGTCCGTTTCAAGACCAAGGTCGCCGATGTGCTGCTGGAGCAGCGCCTCGCCTCCTGGTGCGCCTGGATCGTCAACAAGCGCGCCTATGAGGCGATGGGCTTCGAGGCCTATTCGCGCAAGCCGGTGGCGACCGGCCCCTATCGCGTCGTCTCGCATTCGGCCGCCGACGCCACGGTGCTGGAAGCCTTCGACGACTATTTCATGGGCAAGCCGACGGCCAGGCGCGTCAGCTTCAAGCGCGTGCCGGAGCTGGCGGCGCGCGTCGCCGGGCTGGTCGCGGGCGATTACGACCTGATCACCAACATCCCGCCCGACCAGATGAGCGTGGTCGGCGGCTACAAGGACATCGACGTCCGCTCGGTCGTGCTCGCGAACGTCCATGTCCTCGCCTATAACGATCAGGATAAGGTGCTCGCCGACAAGCGCGTGCGGCAGGCGCTGAACCACGCGATCGACCGCCAGAAGCTGGTCGAGGCGCTCTGGCAGGGCACGGCGCAGGTGCCGGCGAGCCATAATTTCCCGGAATACGGCCAGATGTTCGTCGAGGGCCGCAAGCTCTCCTACGACCCGGCGAAGGCCAAGGCCCTGCTCAACGAAGCTGGCTACAAGGGCGAGCCGATCGTCTACCGGACGCAGGCCAACTACTACACCAATGCGCTCGAGGCCGCGCAGATCCTGACCGAGCAGTGGAAGGCCGTCGGCATCAATGCCTCCTTGCAGGTCGTCGAGAACCCGACCCAGATGCGCGGCGCCAACACGCAGATCTTCAACTGGTCGAACTCGACGCGCCTGCCCGATCCGCTGGGTTCGATCTGGGTGGCCTGGGGGCCGGCCGGCGAGATCCAGGTCTCGAAGTTCTGGACCTCGGCGCAGGCCTTCAACAAGGCCGGCACGGCGCTGGAGGCCGAGACCGACCCGGCGAAGCGCAAGGCGCTGTTCACCGAGATGCTCGACATCTGGGAGGACGAGGCCCCGGCCACGATCCTCTACCAGCCGAGCGAGGCCTACGCGATCAAGAAGTCGATCGCCTGGCGGCCGACGACCTTCTACTTCATGGATCTGCGCCCGGACAATCTGCGCTTCGCCAAGGCCTGAGCGGCCGTGATCCGGGCTACGCCGTAGGCATAGCCCGGAGCCTATGAGAAGGGCGCTATCCGTCATGGTCGGGCTTGTCCCGACCATCCACGTCTTCCTTCGTGCAATGCGGTGTTCAAGACGTGGATGCTCGCCACAAGGGCGAGCATGATGGCTGGAGCGAGGTCGTGTTCATGGGTTCCGGGCTCAGGCTTGCGGCCTGCCTCGGAATGACGGCGCGGTTTCCTCGAAACCAGCGAGCTCTACTGCCCGCCACCCAAAATAAACCGCCGCCCGTCCTGCTCGACCACATCGACATGCTGGACGAAGGCGCCGCTGCCGGCCGAATGCCGAAGCTCACGCCCCTCCTCGCGCGGCGGCACGGCGAGATTGCGCCCCATCATCGTCGCCGCGGGCTGAAGCCCGAGCAGGCCAAGCACGGTCGGCCCGATATCGATGATGCCGGCCGGCTCCTGCGAGACGCCGCCATGGCCGCCGGCGTCGCCCAGGATCAGCACGGTGTTCAATTCATGCGGGTTGATGCCGCCATGCATGCCGCCGCCGAGTGGCACGTCGCCGGGCGTCATCGCCCCGAGACCGGGCAGCCCATATTGATCGGCGTCGAGCGTCGATTTCAGAATGAACATCAACTCCGGCTGGCGCTCGGCATGCCCCGTGTTCATAAGGCCCAGCGAGAGCGTGCCCGCGATCTCGCCTTCGACGCCGTTGCGGTCGCGCGAGAAGACATGGCCGATGGCAGGATGCTCCATCAGCCAGGCCGCGACACGCTCGATCTCGGCGTGCTCGCCTTCCCGCAGGCGGATCTCTCCGCTCATGCCGCCGGTTGCCACGATAGCGGCGCCGTTGATTGTCTTTTCCGCGCTGAGGTCGAAGCCGGCCTGCTGCGCCGCCTCGAACAGCGGTTCGACCGTGCCGGTCGAGATCTGCCCATGATCGGAGGCCGCGATCACCGCGATACGCTCCGCATCGGGCTGAGCCTCGACCCAGTCGAGGATCGCACCGAAGGCTCGGTCGGCCTCGCGAAGGCCAGCCATCGCCTCAGGCGAACCGAGGCCGCGATAGTGGAAGGTCGTATCCGGCTCGTTGAACCAGATCAACGCGACGTCGGGCCGTGTCGGCAGCACCAGCTCGGTCATCACCCGCCCGCCATAGGCGAGTTCCTGCAGCCGCGGCAATTCGCGCTCCGGCAGCGGGCCAAGACGGGCGATCGCGGCCTCGACCGCTTCCGGCGTCTGCGTCGCCCCGGCGCCGTGCATCGAGAAGGTCCAGTGCCCGTTGGCGCGGGCGCGCGGATTGATGAAATGCGCCGAGCCGGCCGAGCCGGTATGCACCACCGCCATGCGCTTGCCGGCACGGGCCAGCACGTCTCCGAAGCTGTCGGCGGCGAGCAGGCGACCGTCATGATGCGCCTCGGCGCGGCGGATCAGGCCGGCATCGCTGGTGTCGAACATCCGCTCGGGGATCGCCTCGCGATGATAGAAGGCATTGCCGACGATGCCGTGGACGATTGGCGGCGCGCCGGCCGCGATCGAACTCGTCGCCACGCGGGTGACCGACGGAAAGACGCTGCGCGCGCGGCGGAACCAGGTTCCGCGCGCGGCAAGGCGCATGATGTTCGGCGTGAGCTCAGGCGTGACGAGATCCGGCCGCAGGCCGTCGAAGACGGCAATGACGACGCGGTTGGCGGTCGGTTGGTCAGGGCGGCTCATCTCGTCTCCGGGGTCGGCGTCGTTTCGGATCAGGCTGCGGCCGCCGCGGTCGGCGCGGTTGCCAGATGACAGGCGGCGAGGCGGCCGTCAGCCACGGGCTTGAGCACCGGAACCTCCTCCCGGCAGCGGGCCACGGCGCGCGGGCAGCGCGGATGGAAGGCGCAGCCCGAGGGCCTGTCGACGGGATTCGGCGGGTCGCCCTGCAGGATGATGCGCCCTTGCGTCCCGCGCAACGGCGTCGGCACGGCCGAGACGAGCGCCTCTGTGTAGGGATGGGCCGGGGCGTGGAACAGCGCATCCGGCGGGCCTTGCTCGACGATGCGGCCGAGATACATCACCGCAACCTTGTCGGCAATCTGGCGGACGACCTTGAGATCATGGCTGATGAAGAGATAGGCCATGCCGAAGCGGGTCTGCAGGTCCTGCATCAGGTTGATCACCTGCGCCGCGACGGAGACGTCGAGCGCCGAGATCGGCTCGTCGCAGACGAGCAGCGCCGGCTCGAGCACGAGCGCCCGCGCCAGCACCACGCGCTGGCGCTGCCCGCCGGACAGCTCGTGCGGATAGCGTTCGAACAGATCGGTCCGCAGGCCGACCGCATCGAACAGCGCGAGCGCCTTCTGCCGTTGCGCGCCGGTGTTGCCTTCCAGCCCATGGATGACCAGCGGCTCGACGACCTGCTCACCCACTGGCAGGCGCCGGTCGAGCGCGGCGAGCGGGTCCTGGTGAACGAGCTGCATGCGCCTACGCAGGGCGCGCCACTGGCGATCGCGCAAGGCGGTCACCGGCTCGCCCTCGAAGCTGATCCGCCCGCGTGTCGCCGGCAGCAGGCCGAGCGCGAGCTTGGCGGTGGTCGACTTGCCGCAGCCGGATTCGCCGACGATGCCGAGCGTTTTCCCGCGTTCGAGCGAGAAGCTCACGCCGTCGACCGCGTGCAGGATGCGGCGCGCTCCGCCGGCGGTCGCGACCGGGTATTCGCGGGCGAGGTTGCGGACATCGAGAAGCATGGTCATGCCGTCGCCTCGATTGGCGCGGGCACCGACAGATCCGGAAAGGCGGCGCCGCGAGGCGGCAACGCTTCGTCGAGCCGCAGGCAGGCGGCGCGCTGGTCTTGCGCCGCGAGCGTCAGTTCCGGCAATTCATCGCCGCAGCGCTCGATCGCGATCGGGCAGCGCGGCGCGAAGGCGCAGCCCGGCGGAATGCTGGCCGGGGCCGGCACGGTGCCGGGGATCGGCGTCAGCCGCCGGCGCGGACCGTCGAGCGTCGGCAGTGCCGCCAGCAGACCTTGCGTATAGGGGTGGCGCGGCCGGGTGAGCAGGTCCTGCGTCGCCGCCGTCTCGACGATTCGCCCTCCATACATCACCGCGATCCGCTCGCAGAGATCGCCGACGACACCGATATCGTGTGAGATCAGGATTAGCGCCATGCCGGTCTCGCGCCGCAGCTCGCGGATCAGGTCGAGCACCTGCGCCTGGATGGTGGCGTCGAGCGCGGTCGTCGGCTCGTCCGCGACCAGCACATCGGGCTCGCCCGCCAGCGCCAGCGCGATCATGACGCGCTGGTTCATTCCCCCCGAGAATTCATGCGGATATTGCTTGAGACGACGTGGCCCGTCGGCGATGCCGACCCGGTCAAGCAAGCGCAGCGCCTCGCGGCGGGCCGGTTCTCCGGTCAGGCCGCGATGAAGCCGGAGGACCTCCGCGATCTGCGTCCCGATGCGCTGCACCGGGTTCAGCGCACTGCTCGGATCCTGGAAGATCAGGGCGATGCGGCCACCGCGCACCCGCGCCAGCTCGCGCTCGGGGAGCGTGCCGATATCCCGTCCATCGAGCAGGGCTTCCCCGCCCGTGGTGACATTGCGCCCGAGCAGGCGCAGCGCGGCGAGCCAGGTGATGCTCTTGCCGCAGCCGGATTCGCCGACGATGCCGAGCGCTTCGCCGCGCCCCACTGACAGGTCGATGCCGCGTACGATCGGCATCGCGCCGGACAAGGCAACGGTAAAGCCATGCAAGCGAAGCAGGGGGGATGCGGCTTGGCCTTCGATGAAACTCGAGCCGCGTCTGTTGAAGCGATGCTTCGTCAAGGTCGATGATGACTGCATGACGGCCGACATATCGCCGGGCCCGTGACCGTCTTGTGACGTCGCGGTCGAGTGTCGGATATCGACCGTCATTGACCGGGAACTGCACGTCGCAGAAGCCGCGGCACCAAGGATGCGGGCAACAGACCGGTCCTGGCTGCTTGACGACTAGTCTCCGTGGGCTGCCCGCGGCGTATCGCTACAGAGGCCAGGTCCATGAAGTCGTTCGTTGCGTCATCTCGACGCGCTACCGCCAGTTGGCCGAAAGCAGCATGCGCGGCGCCTGCGTCAGGCGTCGCGCGCCCTCCATTTCCACAACGACGCTTTCGCTGAAGCCCAGCCCGCCCGCAGACACATACATATGGAAGACCATGCCCTCCTCCAGCCGCCAATCGGAGCTCGGCAGGAAAACGCGGGAAAAATCGCTGGGCCGCGGAGTTCGGCCGTAGAGACCCAGCGTATAGCCGCTCACGTTGTCATAGGCTGGCCGCAGGCTCTCGGCGAGAACGGCCTTTCGGAGGATGGCATCGACATCGCGCGCGACAGCGCCTGGCTTCATGGCCGCGAGCTGCCGGTCCTGCAGGGCGACGAGGCGTGCGGCGAGCGACGCCAGCCCGCGGCGATCCTCGCCGATCAGGACCGGCCGCATCAGGCGTGCGCCGTAATTGCGGACCTTCGGGATCAGCTCGACGTGAAGGATGTCGCCATCCCGCAGCGGCTGCGCCGTCATGACGCCATGCAGGAACTCATGGTCGCCGATCCCGGGCACGATGGGGCCGGTTTCGCCGGTGTCGGCCCCGTTCTCGAGGAAACAAGCCGCAGCGATCGCGGCCGCTGCACGCGGCGAGAGCCCCGGCCTCGCCTGAGCGGCAATGGCCGCCATGGCCTTGTCGGCGATGCAGCCGGCATCTCCGATCAGGCAGATCTCCAGCGGCGATTTCACGGCCCTGAGCAGATCGCATGCCGCAGGCAGGTCGATGAAGCGCACCTCCGGCAGCAGGGCGCCCAGCTTGTCGCGCGTGGCGGCGGTAAAGCCGTAGGAGCTGTGATCGGCCCCGATACGGGCGTCCGCCAAGCCGCGGCGGCGCAGCTCATCGGCCATGATCGCATGGGGCTCGGCCGTATCGGCATAGCCGACGATGTCGGAGAACCAGCAGGCGGCGCGGCAAGGCCCGGCATCGAGCTCGCGCAGCACGAACCAGGGCTCGCCCTCGCGCGGCAGGAAGGCCGCGCGATACATCGTCTCGGAGACGGTGTAGCCCGTCAGCCATGCCAGGAATTCGGCATGGTCGACGAGCATGATGTCCACGCCGGCCTGCGCCATCGCGGCACGGGCCCTAGCGACCCGTCCCGCGAATTCCTCACGCGGAAAGGGCGGGCTCACGCGACCTCGCAGATATCCAGGATCGTCAGCATGTAGATGCGGATCATGTCGAGGAAATCGCGGATCTCCACGCGCTCGTCGGGCATGGTGTTGTAGCGCCCGCCCGGTCCGCAGACGATGCCTTCCATCCCGGCCTCGGCATAGAGATGGCCGGCATCGGTGCCGAAGAAGCCGGGCGGCTTGATCGCGCCGGTAGGCTGCTTCTCGCCGCGCACGGCCTCGTAAGCCGCGTTGACGGTCTTGACGATGCGGGCATCCTTGGCGACCTCGAAGGCCGGCATCGACTGATGCCCTTCCTTCTTCTCAATGCGGATTGTCGTCTTCAATCCTGGAAAGCGCTGCTCCAGCGCGGCAAGCTCGCGCTTCATGTCGGCGAGCGCGCCTTCCTGTGTTTGGCCGGGCGCATATCGACCCGAGCCCTTGAGCTTGCAGTAATCGGCGACCTGCGGCGCGCGCCACTCGTGCAGCTCCTTGCCGAGGGCGCCATGGACGACGCCGACATGGACGCGGTTGATCGATTCATGCTCGGGCGACGGCGCGCCCGAGAAGGTCATCGCATTGAGGCGCGGGACGAGATCGCAGGCCGCCATGATCGCGTCGACCGCCTGCTCGCGCTTGGAGAGGTGGCGGGTGTTGCCGGTGAGTTCGATGACGAAGGAGAAGGCGCAGGCATGCATCGTCACGGCCTGCAGGTCGGTCGGCTCGCTATTGACGAAATAGTCGGCGCGGATGCCGTTGCGTATCGCCGCGACGGTGCCGACGCCGCCCTGCAATTCGCCGACGACGAAGGTCAGGATCACGTCGCCCTTCAGCTTCACTCCGGCATCGATCAGCGTCTTGACCGCGCAGTAATAGGCGGCGTCGCCCGCCTTCATATTGGAGACGCCGATTCCGTAGATGAATTCATCGTCGATGACGCCACCCCACGGGTCGACCGTCCAGCCTTCGGTCGCCGGGTTGGTATCGAGATGGCCGTTGAACAGCAGGCTTTTGCCCCCGCCCTGCCCCGTCCAGCGACCGATGGCATTGGCGCGTCGACCCTCGTCGAAGGATTGCGCCTCCGCCTCTATGCCCATCGCCTTCATCTGATCGACGACATGGTAGACGAGCGCCTTCTCGCCTTCGGTCTCGGAATAGCTCTTCTGCTTCACCCAGTCCGAGAGCAGCGCGAGGCAGGCCTTCTCGTCGAGCGAATGGATCAGGTCGCGGGGGTTCATGCGTGTGGCCTCTGATGTCAGGCGGCAGCCGTGGCCGGAGCAGGCACGGCTTCGAGCAGGGATTGGGTGTAGGGATGGAGAGGGCCGGTCGAGAGCGTCGCGATATCGACGAGATCGACGAGGTCGCCGCGATACATCACCGCGATCCGGTGGGCGATCTGGCGCACCAGATTGAGATCATGGGTGATGAAGAGATAGGCGGTGCCAAAGCGCTTCTGCAGATCGACGAGAAGCTCGACCACCGAGGCCTGAACGGAGACGTCGAGCGCTGACGTGATCTCGTCGCAGATCACCAGCTTCGGCTTCGAGGCGAAGGCCCGCGCGATGGCGACGCGCTGCTTCTCGCCGCCGGAAAGCTGGTGCGGATAGCGCTCGGCGTAGGAAGCCGGCAGCCGGACCTGCTCCAGCAATTCACCGATCCTCGCTGTATCCCGGCGCGCGCCCGGCTCGCCATAGAGCGCCAGCGGCCGGGACAGGATCTCGCGGATGCGCTGGCGCGGATTGAGCGAGGAATCCGGATGCTGGAAGATGATCTGGACGTCGCGACGATAGGCGCGGTCCATGTCGGAGAGGCCTGATATCCGTCGCCCGGCGAAGCGGATCTCACCCTCGAAGCGGTTGAGCCCCGTCATCGCCTTCGCCAGCGTCGACTTGCCCGAGCCGGATTCGCCGACGATGCCGAGGATTTCGCCGGGCATCACCGAGAGGCTGACCTCGCGATTGCCGGTGAACTGCGTGTTCGCCCGGCCGAGCAGCCCGCCAAGGAAAGGCTTGCGGCCATAGAGCACGCTGACCTTCTCGACCTCGACCAGCGGTTTGCCGGTCTCCGGTCCTTGCGTCCCGACCAGCCTGTGGTCCGGCCGCGGCACCGCGGCCAGAAGTTTCCGGGTGTAGCTGTCCTGCGGACGGGCGAAGACTTCGCCGACGCCGCCCTGCTCGACGATCCGGCCGCGATGGATCACCGCGACCTTGGTGGCGATCTGCGAGACCAGTGCGAGGTCGTGCGAGATATAGAGCGAGGCGACGCCGGTCTCTTCCTGCAGTTCCTTGAAAAGATCGAGGATCTGGCGGGCGGTGATGACGTCGAGCGCGGTCGTCGGCTCATCGAAGATGATGCATTCGGGCTGGCAGGCGAAGGCTGTGGCGATGACGACGCGCTGCTTCTCGCCACCGGAGGCCTCATGCGGATAACGCCGCATCATCTCTTTCGGCACCTTCAGGCCGACATGGGCAAGCCGTTCCTCGCCTTCGGCCCAGGCCTGTTTCCGGGTCAGGCCGCGATGGCGCACCAGCACCTCGGCAAGCTGCTCGCCAAGCGGCAGTGTCGGGTTGAGCGAGGTGCTCGGGTCCTGGAAGACCATGCCGATGCGCTTGCCGCGGATCGCGTCGATCTCGGCTTCGGACGCCTTCAGCAGCTCCTGCCCGGTCAAACGGATGCCGCCCGCCTCGCGCGCAGTCGCGGGCAGGTAACGCATGATCGCCCAGGCGAGCGAGGTCTTGCCGGAGCCGGATTCGCCGACGAGGCCCAGCACCTCGCCCTTGGCGACCTGGAGGTTGACATCGTCGAGGGCTCGCATGAAGCCGGTCGGCGTCGCGTAGTCGAGGCTGAAGCCGGCGATGTCGAGGATCGTGCTCATCGCGTCAGGTCCTCGGGTTCAGCGCGTCGCGCAGGCCGTCGCCGAGCAGGTTGAAGCCGATCGCGACCAGCGCGATGGCGAGGCTCGGCCACAGGATCATCCAGGCGCTGAGATGCATGAAGCGGCGGGCCTCGGCGACCATCAGCCCCCATTCGGAAGCCGGCGGCTGCGCGCCCAGCCCGAGGAAGGAGAGCGTCGCGAACAGCATCACCGCGAAGGCGACGCGGATCGTCATCTCGACGATGATCGGCGCCACCACGTTCGGCAGCATCTCGCGCCCGACGATGAAGGCTGCGCTCTCGCCGCGCGCGATCGCAGCGTTGACGTAATCCTGCTTGCGCACGGCGAGCGCGACCGAGCGCGTCACCCGCGCCATGCCCGGCGCGAAGGCGAGCGCGATGGCGAGCAGCGCGTTGAGGCTGCTCTTGCCGAGCAGATTCACGATCAGGAGCGCCAGCAACAGGCTGGGGATCGACATGATCGCGTCGACGGTGCGCATGATCGCCTCGTCGCTGCGCCCGCCCAAGAAGGCCGAGACCGTGCCGATCACGGCTCCGACCAGCGTTCCGAGCACGGTAGCCAGCACGGCCAGGACGACGGTGGCGCGTGCGCCGTGCAGCAGGCGGCTCAGGATGTCGCGCCCATACTGGTCGGTGCCGAGCCAGAACTGCGCGCTCGGCGGCTTGTAGCGCATCAGTGGCGCCATCTTCTCGGGATCGTAAGGGGCGAACCACGGCCCGACGATCACGACGAGCAGGATCAGGCCGACGATGACGAGGCCGAGCGCGCCTTGCGGCGAGCGCAGCATGCGCTTGAGGATCTCAATCATACTGGATCCTCCGGTCGAGCCAGGCATAGGCGATGTCGGCGAGGAAATTCGCGACCGCATAGGTCGTCGCCATGATCAGCGCGCCGGCCTGGATCGAGGGCAGGTCGCGCGCCTGGATCGCGACGATGAGCTGCCTTCCGATCCCCGGCAGGGCGAAGATCTCTTCAACCACGATGACGCCGCCGAGCAGATAGCCGACATCGAGCGCGACGATCGTAATGGTCGGCAGCAGCGCATTGCGCAGCGCATGCTTGAACAGCACCTGCCGCTTCGACAGCCCCTTGAGGCGCGCGGCGCGGATATAGTCGGAGTGCAAGACGTCGACGAGTTCCGACCGCACCATGCGCGAGACATGCGCGATCAGGATCATCGACACCGTCAGCACCGGCAGGACGAGGTGCTTCAGGCCTCGCAGCGGGTCTTCCGTCAGCGGGACATAGCCCGTCGCCGGCAGCCATTGCAGCCAGTCGGCCAGGATGAGCACCATCAGCGTCGCCGTGACGAATTCCGGCAAGGAGACGCCGATATAGGAAAGGAAGCTGACGCCGAGATCGGCCGCCCGGCCCCGTCTGACTGCGGCGACGATGCCGAGCGGGATCGCCACCGCCAGCATGAGCAGGATCGAGAACAGCGCGAGCAGCAGCGAGCGGCCAAGCGCCTCGATCATCGCCGGCGCAACCGGCTGGCCGGTGCGCATCGAGAGGCCGAAATCGCCGCGCACCACGCCGCCGAGCCAGTGCAGATACTGCATCCAGATGGGATCGTTCAGCCCCATCTTGAGGCGCAGCGCCGCCAGCGCATCCGGCGTCGCGTTCTCGCCCAACATCATGACGGCGGCATCCGCCGGCAGGATCTGGGTGATCGCGAAGACGATCAGCGACACCACCAGAAGCGTGTAGCCGATCAGCAGGATGCGCTTGAGGATGTAGGCTGGCGACACGCCGCTGCCCTCGCCTGCGCTCAGCCGCGCTTCGGCGCGTTGGCGCCGAGCGAGACATGGTCGAGCCGGAACACTGCGCCGCGCGGATGGAGCTGATAGCCCTCCACCCAGTCGCGCTGTCCGCCGAGCAGGTCGAAGAAGGCCGGGATGATCGAGGGAACCTCGTCATACATCAGCTTCTGCGCCTCGGCGTAGAGCGCGCGGCGCTTGGCCTCGTCGACGGTCGCGCGCGCCTCGAAGATCAGCTTGTCGAAGGCGGCGTTGTTCCAGCGCGTCTCGTTCCAGGCGGCGTTCGAGGTGTAGAGCAGCGAGAAGATGGCATCGGCCGTCGCCTGCATGTTGTAGAAGCCGACATAGAACGAGCCCTTCTTCCAGACCTGGTCGAGATAGGTCGCATGCGGCATGGTCTCGACCTTGATGTCGAAGCCGGCGGGCTTGGCCATCTCGCGCAGGGCCACGGCAAGCTGGGTGCGCTGGCCCGGTCGGTCGGAGGCGATCAGCGTTGCCTCGAGCCCCTTCGGATAGCCGGCCTCGGTGAGCAGCGCCTTGGCCTTGGCGATGTCGGCTCTCTTGGCTGGCAGGTCGGCGTAGAAGCGATAGGCCGGGTTGAGGGCTGTGTCGTTGCCGGCCGAGCCGAAACCCTCCGTGACGAAATCGACCATGGCGGCGCGGTCGACGGTGAGCGCCAGGGCCTGGCGCACGCGCACATCGTTGAAGGGCTTCTGGTCGCAGCCGAAATTGACGTTGCAGAACTGGCCCGAGGGCACGCGCAGCGCCTTGACGCCCGAGGCCTTCTGCAGCCGGCCGAATTCGGTCGGCGGGGTCGTGCTGATCAGGTCGGTATCCCCCGCGATCAGCGCGGAAGCCTCGGCACTGACGTCCGGGAACACCACGACCTCGATCTTGTCGAGATAGGGCCGCGCCTTGTCGTAATGGGCGTCGTTACGGGCAACGACGATCTGCCGCTCCGGCTCGAAGGAGACGAGCTTGAACGGGCCGGTGCCGATCGCCTGACGGTCGAGCTTCTCCAAGCCGCCCTTGATGACGGCGGCCGGCACGATCTTGGCGTTGGTATAGGCCAGCGTCACCGGCAAATCGGCGAAGGGCGCCGAGAGATTGAAGACGACGGTCGCATCGTCCTTCGCCGAAACCTTGGCGATCGGGCCGACATTCTGGCGCGCCGGCGAGGCAGTCTTGGCATCGAGGATCGCCTCGAAGGTCGCGACGACATCGGCCGCCGTGCAGGGCGAGCCGTCGTGGAAGCTCAGCCCCTTGCGCAGGACGAAGGTCCATTCGGTCAGGTCGGCGGAGTTCGTCCAGGACTCGGCGAGATCGGGCTCGGCGCTCATATCGACCTTGAGCCGAGTCAGGCCGGAATAGAGCAGTTCGGCGACGAGATATTCCGGGTTCACGCGGGTCACGAGCGGGTTGAGCTTGGCGACCGCCTGGTCGACGCTGACGCGCAGAGTGCCGCCGCGGCGCGGCGTCTGCGCGAAGGCCGGGATGCCGCTCATGGCGAGGCCGCTGAGAGCGGCGGAGGCGGCGAGGAAATCGCGACGATGGATGCTCGGCATGGGACGCTCCTTCAGCTCTGTGATGTCGGCAGATCGGGGTTGATGTCTGGCCTGAAATCGGCGGCGAGATAGGCGAGCACGGCTTTGGCCAGCGCGACGATGTCGGGCACGGTCGTGTACTCACCGGGCGAATGGATGTTGCGGTCGGGCCGGCCGAGCCCGCCGAGCAGGACCTCGCTTCGGCCGGTAGCTCGCTGGACCCAACCGAAATCGGAGCAACTCGCAGCTCCCCATTTGCGGAACTCTCCCGGCGCATAGCCGAAGCCCTCGCCCATGGCCGTCTGCCAGCGCGGCCAATGCGGCCCGGCGGGGTCCGCGGTCGGCATGAGATGGCCCACCAGAGCCGTCTCGACCGTCAGCTCCGGCACAGCGGCAGCGCAACGGCGGATCACGTCCTCGATCTCGGCCTGCGCATCCTCGAAGCGTTCCTCGGGGGCGTAGCGCCGGTTGATGGTCAGTTCGAGCAGCGCGGGAACCTGCCCACCGGCCGTGCCGCCCCGGATCGCGGCGAGGTTGAGCTGGGCGGCAAGCGGCGGCTTGCCCGGCGGCGGCGGCAAGGCCGAGACGCGGGTCGCGACCCTGGCCTTCAGCGCCGCCAGAGCATTGAGCAGCGGCAACGCGGCCTCGATCGCATTGAGGCCGCCACCCCGACGATTACCCTCGCCGGCATGGACGGTCTGGCCGTGAATGCGGACGAGCAGGTTGAACAGGCCGAAGCAGCCGGCCCAGACCCGCGCCTCGGCGCTGCCGTTGAAGTTGAGGATGTGCCCCGGCAGCCGATCCTGTTCGGCGAGATAGCGGATGCCCGGATAGAGGCCACCCTCCTCGTCCGTGCAGAACAGCAGCACTGGATCATAAGCCAGTTCGACCCCGCAGGCTTTGGCCGCCCGCAGAGCCAGCAGGATCGCGGCGATGGAGCCCTTCATATCGGCCGCGCCGAGGCCGATCAGGCGGTCACCGTCGCGTTCCATCCGCAGCGGGTCGGTTTCCCAGCCTGCCGCGGCGGGCACGGTATCGACATGAAAATAGAGGCCGCAGTTCGGGCGCCCGCTCTCGCGCCGGGCGATCAGATTCGTGCGCGGGCCGGCGGCGGGGCCGTGCGGGACATGCCAAAGCGCCTCGGGAACCGCCACGCGCTCGCTCGCAAAGCCGAGCGGAGTGACGAGCTCCTCCAACAGCCCCGCAAAATCGTCATAGCCGAGGCCCGGCGGGAAGGAGGTATCGACTGCGATCATCCGGTCGAGCTCGGCGACCGCGCCGTCGACATGACCGGCAATCCAGCCGCCGGCCTGCGCCAGCACGGTTTCCTGATATCGAGGCGAGGAAGCTTCCGACATCGCTCAGCCCGCAAAGGCCGCGCTTGTCCGGCGCCGGCCCGATCTGCGATGGAGCACTTGAACTGCCGCAACTGGCAACACCATTTGCGGACCTCCTTCTTTCATATAAACTATATAGAAATAGGACAGACTGGCATGCCCCCTGTCAATGCCAAAAAAGCGTCGAGCGCTGCCGCCGGAACAGGCAATGGCGCCGGCGCGTCCGCGCCGGTCCTGCCGAATTTCGGCGCCGGCGAGGCGGCGCCGCTCTATGAGCGCGTGAAGCGGCATATGTCGGAGGCCATCCTGGTTGGCGAGTGGCCGCCCGGCATGGTGCTGCCCAGCGAAACGGCTTTGGCCCAGGGCTTCGGCATCGCCGTCGGCACAGTGCGCCGGGCGATGAGCGATCTCGTCGCGGAGGGCTTGCTCTCCCGCCGCCGCAAGACCGGCACCGTCGTGACCGGGCGGACCCCGCATCACAGCTTGCGCTTCTTCTTCCAGTATTTCCGCTTGCACCGCGCCGATGGCAGCCTGGTGAAATCCACCAGCCAGTTCCTGAGCGTCACGGCGCGACCGGCCACGGCGGAAGAGATCGAGCGCCTGCAGATTACCGCGGGTGGTATCATCGCCATCCATCGCATCAGGCATGCCGACGGCCGCCCCGTCATGCACGACAAGCTGCTGCTCGCCGAGGAAAGGGTGCCGGACCTGCCGCGCGAGCCGGAGGCGCTCCCGGCCCTGCTCTACCTGCATCTCCTGGAGCAATACGGGATTCGGATCTCGGCCGTCCGCGAGCAAATCACGGCCGATCTCGCGAGCGATGAGGACATGGCGCTACTCGACCTGCCTGAGCGTCAGGCCGTCCTCACGATCGACGAGGTCGCGTACGATCAGGCCGGCGTTCCCACAATCCTCGGATGGCACCGTGCGACGACCGCCTCACATGCCTATGTGAATGAAGTCCGGTAAGAACGCGCCAGGTGTGGACGGTTCTCCTTTGGCAAGGGCTATTGAGCGTTCTGTAGGGCTAGTCGGTGCGGCCATGTGTTCGATCTGCGTGGCAGCGGTCGGCTTCGCGGGGCAGCCGCCCTCTGCGGCACGCTACGACGTGGATTTCTAGGCCGAGCGCCTCGCCCGGGCGAAACGCCTCACCTTCGCTCTAGACCGCGGGGACGCATCCATTGAAGCGGCAGCAGGTATCAGCGGTACGGGTTTCGACATCGGAATGACTTAGATGCTCGGTACCCGGCGAAGCCAAACCAAGCCGCCAGCACGTTAGGAATTGCTGTGAATGTTCCCGTAACAGGGCGCTTCGTCTTCAGGCGTGCCGAGCTTTGGGCTGACGGCGTGATCCATGCCCTGGGCGTTACCTTGGGGCTGGCTGCCGTCGCAGCTTTGATCGTTCAGGTCGCGAACAGTGCTCCGTTGTTCGATTTGATCCCCGTATCAATCTACAGTGCGGCCCTTCTGACGGTTCTCATCGTCTCGGCAACCTACAACATGTGGCCGATCTCGCCCCGCAAGTGGTTCATCAGGCGCTTCGACCATTCGGCGATCTACGTCCTCATCGCCGGCACCTACACGCCGTTCCTGATGAAGCTGAGCGGGAGCATTTTCGCCCAGGCTCTCCTGATAATCGTATGGATCGCGGCGGCGACCGGCGTCGTCATCAAGGTGGCTTTGCCGGGTCGGTTTGATCGCCTGTCGATAGCGCTCTATCTCCTGATCGGGTGGAGCGGTCTTCTGATCTGGGAAAGCGTCAGCCTCCTCCCGGCGACTACCGTATGGCTGATCGTTGCAGGCGGTCTTCTGTATTCGATTGGTGTCGTTTTCCACGTCTGGCATAGCCTGCCGTTCCAGAATGCGATCTGGCACGGCTTCGTTCTTATTGCTTCCGGCTGTTTCTATGGGGCTGTGTTTCGGGCGTATGCGATAGCGCCGACGGCGTGAGCCATGGCCGCCATCGGCAACCGCTCGGCCTCACCTCTCCATTTCCACGATTTGGTTGAACTCTTCAGGCGTAAGCTCGCGAGGCCCAGCCTCCAGATAGCCGGGTCGCTTAAACTGCGATGCCGTGATTGGCAGACGAGTGGCGCTGCGGGCCAACACCGCAAGTTGGATCGATGCCGAAAAGCAGTCGTTAGCTGATATCCAGACGGGAGCTCGGCAAGAAGGTCGTGGCGGCTGTCACAGTTGCAGGCCGCCATCCACCGCGATCTCGGCGCCGTTGATATAGCTGCCCTCGGGCGAGCAGAGCAGCAGGGCGATGCCCGCGCAATCCTCGGGGTTGCCGATCCGGCCCAGCGGAATGCGCGCGAGCACCTGCTCCTCCCGCCCGGGCTGGGCGAGGACGGCGCGGTTTCGGTCCGTCAGGATCGCACCGGGCTTGACGATGTTGAAGGTGACGTCCGGTGCCTGCGTCGTCCGGGCGAGGTTCAGGATCATGTTGGTCTGCGCGGCCTTGGTGGCCGCATAATAGAAATGCGTCGGATTGGGGCGCGCCTCCTGCACGCTGCCGATCGCTATTACCCGGCCGAAGCCGCGTGCGAGCATGGCGGGCAGGAAGGCCTGTAGCAGCCGCACCGTGGCGTGGAGATTGATCTCGGTCTGGGCGCTCATCGCCGCTTCCGAGACCGCGTCCCAGGTCTCCAGCATTTCGACGGAGGCACAGAGCACGAGGATGTCGGGCTCGGTCCCCCGCGCCTTCAGCTCATTCGCCATGGCTGGCGGGACTGCGGGCTCCGCAAGGTCGGCAATCAGGGGCGAGGCCAGGAGGTTTCGCGCCTGCAGGTCGGCCACCGCAGCGGCGGCAGCGCCGGCATCCCGGTCATGGATGATCGCATGGGCGCCGGCCTCGGCGAGGCGCGTCGCGATCGCAAGGCCGATGCCGCGTGCCGCGCCGGTGACAAGCGCCACGCGGTCTGAAAGTGCTCCAGCCATCAGCCGAGCAACGGCTTCACGCGCGCGGTGGCATCATCCATCGCCTGCTGCGCCGGCTTGCGGCCGAGCACGGCGGCCTGCGTTTCCTCGATGAAGATGTCGTGGGCGCGGGCCTGCTCGTCGAAGGCTGGCAGATGGATGCGCGAGGCCTTGAGCGCGGCGGCCTCGTCGGCGGCATAGGGCATCGCCGCCTTCAGCTTCTCGTCTGCATAGGTCGAGATGCGCACCGGGCCATTGCCGTTCAGCGCCATGGCGGTCGTGCCGGTTTTCGAGGAGAGCGCGCGAATGAACTCCCAGCTCAGCGGCTTCTGCTTAGCGCTCTTCGGGATCACCAGCGACCAGAACTCGACCGTCGGCGCGTATGCGACCTTGCCGGCGAGGTCGGCGGCCATTGGCGGCAGCAGCGACTTGAAGCGGCCGCCATATTTGCCCTTCGACGGGTCGTTATAGGTGACGAGGCGGGCGAAGGGATTGATCGTCATCGCCGCCCTGCCCTGCTGCATCCAGGTGGTTATCTCTTCGTTGTTCACCGTCGCGAAGTTCCGCGGCAGCACGCCGGCCTTGTAGAAATCGGCGAGCAGGGTGAGCGCCTTCACCATCGGCGGCTCGGTCGCGACGATCTTGCCGTCTGATGTCATGTAATCGCCGCCGAGGCAGCGGGCGAGCGTCAGGAAGTTCGAGGCGAAGACGGCGGTGAAGGCCAAGCCATAGACCTGCGTGCCGTCCTCGCGCTTGAAGGTGAGCTTGCGGGCAAGCTCGGTCAGCTCCTCGAATGTCGTCGGCAGCTTGGTGACGCCGCGCTCTTCCAGCAGGGCCTCGTTATAGATCAGGGCATTGGTCGCGTGGCGGACGGGGATGCCGTGCAGGGCTTCGCCGACCTTGAGCGGGGCGAGCAGGCCCGGAGCGAAATCATCGAAAGCCTCGATCGGCGCCTGCTTCATCAAGCTGTCGAGCGGCTCGAAGAGCTGGAGATTGCGCGGCACAGCGCGTCCGTTGACGAGATAGGCGACGTCGATCGAGGTCTCCGACAGCGAGGCCTCGCGCAGCAGCCGCTCATGCACGGCGTTGACGTCGCCGAAGGTGACCCAGTTCACATCGGCTCCAGCAGCCTTGCGGAAGCTTTCGGTCGCGTCGCCGCCGGGCCCGGTCGTCGCGGCGGTCTGGTGGACGCGGTGGCCGAGCGCCGTCAGCGTCTTCGCCTGGGCGAGGACGCCTTTCGGTATAAGGGCGGCGGTCGCGGCGGCACTGGCAAGCGCACCGAATCTGCGGCGCGAGATGCTGGATGTCATCGATTGTCCTCCCGGATATGTCCCCGGCGGCGCTTTGGTCGCGCCGCTTTCTCGACCGTTCAGGCCGGCAGCAGCGGCTGCACGCGCTTGACCAGCGACCCCATCGCCTCCTCCGGCGTCTTCATGCCGAGCACGGCGGCTTCCGCCTCTTCCTTGAACAGGTCGCCGGCACGCGCCGCCTCGTCGAAGGCCGGCATCGGCACGCGCGCGACCTTCAGCACCTTCAATTCCTCGGCGGCGTAAGGCACTGTTCCCGCAAAACCCTGGTCCGCATAGGTCGAGGCGCGGACCGGGCCGTTGCCATTGAGCGCGGCATTCAGCGTCGCATCCTTGGAGGCCATCGCCTTGATGAAGCTCCAGGCGAGGTCCTTGCGCTTCGCGTTCTTCGGGATGACCATGCCCCAGAACTCGACCTTGGCCGGGGCGGCGTCATACTTGCCGGCCAGTGTCTTCGAAGCGGGAACCGCGATCGTCTTGATCTTGCCGGGGAATTTCGATTTCTGCGGGTCGTTGTAGATGCGATTGCGGCCCATGCTCTGCAGGCTCATCGCAGCGCGGCCCTGCTGCATCCAGACATTGACGTCCTCGGGCGAAAGCGTCGCGAAATTGCGCGGGAAGGCATTGGCCTGGAAGAGCGCGCGCAGCGTATGGATCGCGTTCAGCATCGGCGGTTGGTCGGCGACGCATTTGAAGTCGGGCGTGATGAACTCGCCGTCCCAGGCGCGCGCGAGGTCGATCACGTTGGGATAGGTCACGCCCGGCGTGCACAAGCCCACGACCTGCGTGCCGTCGCTGCGGCGATAGCTACAGGCCTTGGCGATCTCGATCATCTCCTCGATCGTCGCCGGCGGCTTGGAGAAGCCCTTTTCAGCCAGGATTTCCTCATTGTAATGCAGGCCGGAAGAGGCGTGACGGAACGGGATGGCGAGTTGCTTGCCGCCAACCTTCATGCCTTCCATCAGGCCGGGGAAGATGTCGGGGATGTCCTCGACTGGGTCTTTGCCGAGGTAGCCGTCGAGCGGCTCGAACAGCGTCGCGGCGCGCGGCACGACCTGGGTGTTGACCACGAAGCCGACATCGACCGAGGTCTCGCCGAGGCTCGCCTCGCGGAACAGCCGTTCCTGCAGCGGGCCGGTGTCGAAGGTCGTCCACTGGACGGTGACGCCGTTCTTCTGCGCCCAGTCCTTGGTGATGTCGCCGCCCTGCGCGCCGGTCGCCACCGTCTGCATGACGCGGTGGGTGAAGACGTTGAACGGGCCGCTCTGTGCCAGCGCGGCCCCGCCGAGCCCGGCGAAGCTCACCCCAAGGATGCCGGCCCCGAACTGTCTACGATCGAGCGTCGTCCTCTGGCTCATGCTGATCCTCCCTGTGGTTCGCGAGTTCCGCGATGGCGGCTTCTGCCGCTTCGAAATGCTTGTTCATGGCGGCAAAGGCCGCAGCCGGATCGCTCGCCCGGATCGCCTCGACGACGCGGACATGCCGTTCGAAGGTGCGCCGCCAGTCCTCAGGCCCCCTCGCCTCGCGCGAGTTGAAGATCTCCATGACCTCGCGGATCACCGGCCTGAGGCCCCGGATCTGGAAATCGAGCAGGCGGTTGCCGGATGAGGCGGCGACGGCCTCGTGGAAATCGAGATCGGCCTCGATCCAGCGCGGCACATTGCCCAGCGCATCTTCCATCCGGGCGAGAATGAGATCGAGCTTCTCGATATCCTCGGCCGAGCGCCGCTCGGCACTATGGGCCGCGATCGGTGGCTCGAGGATGCGGCGCAATTCGACAGCCTCGGTCAGGCCGTTGGCGCGGCCGCGTACGGCAAAACGATAGAAGCGGTCGAGCGGGGCGGCGTCGAGCGCCTGCACCCGCGTCGGTTTGCCCTGCTGGATATGGACGACGCCCATGGCCGCGAGCTGGCGGATGGCTTCGCGCGCGATCGGCTTGCTGACGCCGAAGGAGGCCGCGATGCGCGCCTCCGATGGCAGGGAGTCCCCGGGCTTCAGGCGCCCCTCATGAATCGCCTGCGTGATGCGCTGGATCACCGCATCGCCAAGGCGCATGGGCACGACATCGCCACCCGCGAACGGGTCGTCTGCATCCAGAACGGAACGGGCGAGATCGCTCATCAATGTCCTCCGGCGGTGATCATTGACAGGTGCCGCGTTCCTTGGCAACTGTTCAACTTATCTGATAAGTGGATGCCGCTCAGCGGCACGTCTCGGGAGGGCCATGCCGCATGTCGGCCAGCCGCATCGCCAGAATTGATGTCCATCCGCTGCGGGCGACCCTGCCCAAGGTCCAGCGGACCTCGCAGGGCGATTATCCGGCGATCGAGATCGTCGTCGTCGAAGTCGAGGCCGAGGATGGAACGATCGGCTTTGGTGAAGGTCTGTGCCGGCGCGGCGCGGCCGGCTATGCGCGCTTCATCGAGGAGGCGCTGGTGCCGCGCCTGATCGGGCGCGATGGTGCCGACCGGCGCGCGCTCTGGAAGGCGATGCGCGCGGCGCTCTCGGGCCGCCCCGGCGGGCAGATCGTCGAGGCGATCGCGGCGGTCGATATCGCGCTCTGGGACATCGCCGGAAAGCAGGCGGGGCTGCCGATTCACAAGCTGCTCGGCGGCATGGGGCGCAAGGAGGTCGCGGCTTACGCCTCCTCGATCAACTGGCTCGACGATGCGACTGTCGAGGCCGAGGTGGCGGCGGCGATGAAGGCCGGCTTCCGCGAGATCAAGGTCAAGCTCGGCCATCCGCTGCGCGATGCGGTGACGCGGGCGAAGCTCGTCCGCCGGCTCGCCGGTGACGACATCGCGCTCTATGTCGATGCGAACTGGGCCTATGACGTCGACGACGCGCTGATCGTCGGGCGGGCGCTGGCCGATCTCGGCTACGGCTTCTTCGAGGAGCCGATCGCGCCGCATGACCGCGAGGGCTATCGGCGCCTGGCGCAGCATCTGCCGATCCGGCTCGCGGCCGGCGAGAGCGACTATGTCGCCGGCGAAGCGCTGATCTCGTTGCAGGATCGCTCGCTCGGGCTGATCCAGCCGGACGTGACGCGCTCCGGCGGCATCACCGAGACCTGGCGCATCGCCGAGCTCGCCGCGAGCTTCAACACGGCCTATGCGCCGCATGTCGGCTGGTCCGGCGCGATCTGCGTTGCCGCCAGTTTGCAGCTCGCCGCGGCGGCGGAGAGCTTCCGCACCTTCGAATGCATGGTCTACGAGAACCCGCTGCGCGACGCCTTCACTAAGCCGCTCGTCGGCGAGGGTTCGCAGCTCGTCGACGGCAAGCTCGCGATCCCGCAAGGGCCGGGGCTGGGCATCGAGATCGACCGCGAGGCGCTGAAGCGCTTCGGGATCGCGTGAGGCGGCGATGGATTCGAGCGCTTCCCTTCCATCCAAGCTCCGCCGTCATCCCGGACAAGCGGCGCAGCCGCGCCGATCCGGGATCCATCGAAAGGTGTCGAACTCTACGATGGATCCCGGGTCTGCGCTTCGCTTGCCCGGGATGACGGAGCGGTTTGGAAGCGCGGGATGGGTGAAATCTGAAGCGCGAGTGCTCTCATGACCACCCGCACGCCCATTTCCGCCATCGCACTGGTCACGCCGGTCCAGCTCATGATCGGCGGGATCATTTTCCTGCCGGCGATCTATGTCTTCTGGCTCAGCCTCCACCAGTCCTCCTTCGGTCAGGCGGCGACATTCGTCGGCCTCGCCAACTACGCGAAGGTGCTGGCCGATCCGTATTTCTGGAAGGCGCTGCTCAACACCGTCATCGTCGTCGCCATCGTCGTGCATGTCGAGTTGCTGATCGGGCTTGGCATGGCGCTGTTCTTCGCCTCGGGCGTGCCGTTTCGCCCTCTCCTGCTCGCCATCGTGCTCGCGCCCTATGCGGTGAGCGAGGTCTCGGCGGTGGTGATGTGGCGCTATTTGTTCGAGCCCGATGTCGGCATGATGAGCCGCTTGCTGGCCACCATCGGCCTGCCGCCGATCGAATGGGCGGTCAATCCGAGCCATGGCCTCGCCATGGTCAGCCTGCTCTCGATCTGGCTGCACCTGCCCTTCTCGTTCATCATTCTCTATGCCGCGCGGCTCTCGATCCCCGGCGATCTTTATGAAGCGGCCTCGATCGACGGCGCCTCGCCCTGGACCTCGTTCCGCCGGATCACGCTGCCGCTGCTGATGCCGGCACTGCTGATTGCCGCGCTGTTCCGCTACATCTTCGCCTTCCGGCTGTTCTCCGAGGTCTGGCTGATGACCGGCGGCGGCCCGGCACGCTCGACCGAGGTGATGGCGGTCTATCTCTATCTCGAAGCCTTCCGCTACAACGCCTTCGGCTCGGCCGCCGCCACCGGCTGGCTCCTGGTGCTCGCCTCGCTCCTGCTCGCGCTGTTCTATCTGCGCCGGCTCTACCGGGAGATGTTCGCGCGTGCCTAAGATTCTGCGCCATCTCCCGAAATTCATCGGCGTGCTCGCGGTCGTCGCCTGGTCGCTCGTGCCGATCGGGTTGATCGCAATGTCGTCCTTCAAGGCCGACCGCGACATCTTCTCGACCACCGGCACCTTCTCCTTCGCGCCGACGCTGGCGAACTACCACGCGCTCTGGAGCCGCTGGGGCGATTTCTTCTTCGGCCTGTGGAACAGCTTCCTCGTCACGGTCGGAGCGACTGTGCTGGCAGTCGGAGTCTCGCTGCTGGCCGGCTTCGCCTATTCGCGCTTCGCCTCGCGCGGCTTGCAGGCCTCGGCCTTCTTCCTGATCTTCATCCGCCTGATCCCGCCGATCGTGATCACGCTCCCGCTCTTCCCGGTGGTGAACTGGCTGGGCTTGAACGACACGCATTTCATCCTGATCGTGCTTTACGCCACCTTCTTCGTTTCGCTGGGCACGGTGGTGATGCGCACCTTCATCGACCAGATCCCGCGCGAGCTCGACGAAGCCGCGATGATGGACGGCGCCTCCCAGTTCCAGATCATCATGCGGATCATCCTGCCGATGGCGGCGCAGGGCATGCTGGCGGTCTCGGTCTTCGTCATCGTCTATGCCTGGAACGAGTTCCTCTTCGCCTTCATCTTCACCACCACCAAGGCCAAGACCGCGCCGCTGGTGATCTCCGAGATGATCGGCGCCGTCGAAGGCGTCGAATGGGGCGTGCTCTTCGCGGCCTCCACCGTGCAGCTCGTGCCCGTGCTCGCCTTCGTCATCCTCATGCAGAAACACCTCGTCGCGGGCCTGACCGCCGGCGCGGTGAAGGGGTAACCGCCATGAACCCATCGGATTCCCGGCTCGACGACATGAGGCGCGCGCTCCGCGAGAGTGACCCGCAACTCAGCCGCTTCGATCCGCTGCCACGCATCATCTGCCTCGACGATTTCGACCGCGGCATGTGCGGCTGGACCCAGCTCGTCGGCAATTACGAGGACACGCTCGACGCGATGCTGCCGGGCTATGCCCAGCACAGCCACGCCATGCTCTCGACGCTGCCGAGCTGGGATTTCGGCTCGCATGGCGGCGTCGACGGCTCCTATGCGCTGAAGATCGCGACACGCCCGAGGAAGGGCGCGCAGAATGTCGCAATCAAGCGCCTGACCTTCCGCAAGGYCGGGCCGATCCGGCTCGAGGCCTATTTCACCTTCAAGCCCGAGGCGACGGAGCTCGCGCTCTCGGAGACCGACATCCGCTCCTTCGGCTTCCTCTACGATCTCCAGATCGGCGATACCTCAGGGCCGGGTGACCGGGTGATGCCGCATCTGCGCTTTCTCAACGCGCAGGACGGGCAGCACATCCAGAAATGGCAGTTCAAGCGCCGGACGACGCCGATCAAGCCGATTGGCACCGCCGGCAAGACGATCACGCACTACCACCTCGCGCCCGAGGACTGGGAGGATCTGCCGGGCGGAGAGCAGCGGCTCTGCTACAACGAGATTCCGACCAAGGTGAACTGGCACTATCTGCGCTTCGATTTCGACCTCGCCGCGATGCAGGCGACGCGCTTCCAGGTCAATGACCGCATCTTCGCCATGGACGGCTTCGACTGCATCCGCATCCCCGCGATGAAGAACCTGTGRTGCATGCTGAACCTCGCCTTCTTCGCTGAGACGGATACCGACAAGCGCGCCTTCGCCTATCTCGACTCCGTCTGCCTGTCGGGGGATTTCTGATGCTGCCCGAAAACCTGACCGCCGTCGTCGCCCGCAACGAAACCTGGACGGGGACCAGTGCGACAGAGCCCTACGAGGCCGGCTGGGCGAAGGAGGCGATCGTCTTCGTCAGAGCGCTGAAGGACCCCGAAGGACCTCTGCCGAAGGCGCGGATCGAGATCTCCGCGGACGGCATGCACTGGTGCCATGAAGGCTCGGAGTTCGCGCTGCCGGCGGCGAAGGATGCCGTTACTTTCCAGCGCCTGTCGCATTTCGGCAATTTCCTGCGCGTCGCAGCAACGCTACCCGATGGCGCCGCAGTGACCGTCCTGGTTACGCTTCATCTTAAAGCTTGACCGCGTGCGCGCCCCAAACGCCACCTCCGGACGTTGGGTGTTCGCCCCAAACCCGACATAGCGCGCCAGCAGTCACGAAATAGCATCGCTCGGCCTCGGTCTGTGTCGCGCTAAAGCTCCTGGCGCGGCTCCACGACCTGCCGAACTGCATCGCGCAATTCGGCGCGCGATTTGTCCCGGGAGTAGAACATATGTCCCCCCTCAAACAGCGATAGCTTAACCCGTCTGGGATCGCCGAGAGCGGGAAGTTGGTCGAGCAGGAGCTTGCTTTCGAGGTACGGCGTGACGAGGTCGGCGTAACCATGGGCGACGAGCACGCGGATATGAGGGTCCAGCGCCAGAAGCTTCCGCAGTTCCGAGATCGACTCCCGATCGCCTCGCCCCGGGCCRTAACTCCAACGATTGCTGACTTCGCTGTTGAGCAGCATGTATCGGCCGTCAGGGCTCCATTTCAGATCGTTGGCATAGTGCATCAGCATCGCGCTCGTCAGCGGTGCGGTCGCCGCCTCCAGGACGGCATCCGGCGCCCGGCTACGAGCGGCATCCGGCTCGGGATCCATCGCGGCAACCGCTCCGTCATAAGGGCTGCCGACGACAAAGTCCTTTCGCCCTGCCTCACGCAAAAAGGTGCCATTATCGATCTTGCCGCCGCGGCGCTCGACAAGATCCCGATCGAGCCCCGTGAATCCCGCGACGCGTTCAACGATGCGAGCGCGAGCCTGGGCGTCGCGCGGCCCCTTCAAGAGATCGATAACGTATTCGCCGGTGGCATAAGCCTCGACCTCCGCGAGCCGCTCGGGCGAGAATTTGCCTCTTGCCTCCAAGTGGGTTGCTGCCAGGGAGGGCAAAGAAACCGCCCATTTCAGCGGCGTGTCGCGCGCGTCCCGCTGGAAGGTGAAGTCCAGAACCGGCGAGATCAGGATCAGGCCGGAAACGCCGATGCCGTCCGAGGTCTGTAATTCGCCGGCGATTTTGGGAGCCCGGAATCCACCGTAGCTCTCGCCAACCAGATAGACGGGCGAGCCGATCCTGTCGTTCGCCCTCAACCAATTGACGATGAAGCGCGAGAGCGAGCGATAGTCACCCTCGACGGACCAGAGCATGCCCCGCGCGTCGTCCGCGCCAGATGAGAACCGGCTGAACCCGGTTCCAACCGGATCGATGAAGACGAGATCGGCGAAACTGAGCCAGGTCTCTCGATTGTCTACCAGGGTTGGCGGAGCAGACGGCGCATCGCCCGGTCGCCCGAACGCAACGCGTTTGGGTCCGAATGCCCCGACATTGAGAAAGGCTGAAGCGGCACCCGGTCCGCCATTGAAGGCGAAGATCACCGGACGGCGACGCTGATCGGCCTTTTCGCCGGCGAGCGAGCGCTGATAGGCAATATACGCGATCTCTCCCAGAACTCGGCCGGAGGCTTCGCGCACCGGAAGTGCGCCCGCAATGGCGGTGTATCGCAGAAGGCCTTCATCCAGAGCGAGTTCATGCTGTGTGATCGACGCGGGCGGCAGACTGGACGCCGTGACCACTCGCCGTTCCGCGACCTCGGCCGAGGGCTTGGCTCCAGCGGCCGGACTGTTGGCCGCCCCCTCCTGTGCGTAAGCAATTGCCGCGCTGAACAGGGCGACAAGCAAAGCGATCGTCGCGGACCAACAACTCGGACGCCCGGCCGTTTTCCTTGGATGCGTCACTCGACCGACCCCTGCTTCAAGATTGCGGCGAATGTGCTCACCGCCCAATGACCATAGCCCGCCCCAAGCTCCGGTCTGCAGGCAAAGGCTTCACAAATCCGGGACCTGCCCCGACCGCCTGCCCCCCGCGTTGCTGAAGCTCGCCGCCCGCGCCGAGCTCTCAGCTCCGATCGCGATCTCGCTCGGATCCGCCCTACCGAGCATCGAGCGATCGAAAATGCATTCCGCGTGCTTCGCTCGTTGCGCGAGCGAGGCCCCCCGAGAAAGCCGGCTTTGCTGGGCGGTGTGTCCTTCGGCCGATGCAACTGGAGGCTGGCTCCCGCTTGGCAGCGAGCATGCGCGGAGCGCCCGGAGTGTCGTCGATCCAAGCGAACTACCCCGTTTGTGCTCGTTGTGGGCTTGGGCATATCAGCCTAATATCGCAACGGGCGCTGGGGTAACTCAGTGGGAGCATGACCATGTCTCACCGCGTGCCATTTACCCCGGGTGATCTGACCGATCATCAATTGGGCGCTGATGACACTCTTGCCGGCGATCCGACCAACACTGTTTTGATTGGCGACGCCGGCGGCAACCTGCGCGATCATTCCCGGGGCGGCAACGACACGTTCAGCGGCGGCGCCCCTGCTAGCTACACCTTCTACGGTGACGCGGTCGGCAACGTGCTCGACCATGCTCAGGGCGGCAACGACTCTTTCAGGGGTGCGCTCAGCTCCACCAACACGGCCTACGGTGACGTGGGTGGCGACATGCTCGACCAAGGCAAGGGCGGCAATGACGCCTTCACGGGTGGAGGCCTCTCCACCAACACTTTTTTCGGCGATGCGGGCGGCCGGATGTCCGGCCAGGCTCAGGGCGGCGATGATCGCTTCGTAGGCGCTGCCCTGTCCAACAACATTTTCATCGGAGATGCGGGCGGCGATATGTCCGGCCATGCTCGGGGCGGCAGCGACAACTTCATCGGCGCCAGCAACCAGGCCAACAACACCTTCTATGGCGACACGGTCGGCAGCATGCTCGACCATGCTCGAGGCGGCAACGACAGCTTCACTGGCGGCGGCCAAGATGCCGACAACAGTTTCTACGGTGATGCGCTCCGCGACATGTCGGATTTCGCCCAAGGCGGCAACGATGATTTCACGGGTGGCGGCGCCTTCAGCAACAACGTTTTCGCCGGCGATGCCGGGCGCAGCATGTCCGGTCATGCGCGGGGCGGCGACGACAGTTTCACAAATAATGGCGCCTTTTCCACCAACTTTTTCTACGGTGACGCGTTCGACATGGTCGACTTTGCCAAGGGCGGCAACGACACCTTCACCAGCGGTCCCGGCTCCAGCAACACTTTCTTCGGTGATGCCGGCCACAACATGTTCGGCCGGGCTCAGGGCGGCGATGACGTCGCGTTCTTTGCCGGCAATGAGGGACTATCCGCGCAGTTCACGAATGCGGCCTATGGCGACGCGCAGACGATGTTCGGCGATGCTGCCGGCGGCAATGACCGCCTGTCGGGCGGCGTCGGTTCCGGGGATGTCGTCAACCAGTTCTATGGCGACGCGCAATCCATGCGCGACGCGGCGAGAGGCGGCAACGATACGCTGACCGGTGGCAGCAACAGCGGCGCAGGCACGGTGACGAACAGCCTCTTCGGTGACGCCGCAACCCTGTCAGGCTTCGCCAGGGGCGGCAATGATACCTTGATCGCCGGGACAGCTGCATCCGGATCCGCGGTCAGCAACGACATGTGGGGCGACGGACAGCTGAGCGACCACGCGCGTGGCGGCGCCGATCTGTTCCTGTTCAAGGATTCTGGGTCAATGACGGTCGGGACCAATAACACCATCGAAGATTTCAGTCAGGCCCAGCATGACAAGATCGGGTTCAGCGGTGTGGCGGGCGTACATTCCTTCGCTGATCTGACTATCGCGCAAAGCGGCTCCGACACCGTCATTACCGCCGGGGCGGACCAGGTTACGCTGCACAATTTCACGCACATGCTGACGCATAGTGATTTTTTGTTCGCCTGAAAGCAAAGCGGGGTTTGCCGCGGCTCGTTCAGCGGAGCGCAGCTGTCGGAAGTTCCGGAAAATCTTGCCTGCCGTTGGCCGAAGGCGGATCTCCGGTGAGATCCGCCGGGGCCATAGGGTGGGCCCTGTCTGACCCGTTCACATCTGCTTAGGGATGGCTGCCTTGCTTCCCAAGCCCTCTTCCAATGCTGCCAGCGAGGCGTTGGCATCCTGCCGCTCCGCCTTCCTGGCGGTCGCGCTGTTCTCTGCCCTGGTCAACGTGCTGATGCTGACCGGGTCGATCTACATGCTGCAGGTCTATGACCGGGTGCTGCCCTCGCGAAGCGTGCCGACGCTGGTCGCGCTCTCGATCATTGTCGCAGCCCTCTACATTCTGCTCGGCCTGTTCGATTGGCTGCGCCAGCGCATCATGATCCGGATCGGGATCGTGCTCGACCGCCAACTCAGCGCGCCGGTGGTCGGCGCAATCCTCGGTACGCACCTGCGCGGCGGGCCGGGCGGCATTCAGCTCTCACGCGACCTCGACAGCGTGCGCGGCTTTTTCTCGGGGCTCGGGCCGACGACGCTGTTCGACCTGCCCTGGATCCCACTCTATGGCGGCCTGTGCTTCCTGCTGCACCCTTCTCTCGGCTGGACCCTGGTCGCCGGCGCGGCGATCCTCATCTTCATCGCCTTGCTGACCGAAGTGCTGACGCGTGGCCCCGCGCGCGAGTCGTCTCGCGCGGGTGCCGAGCGCTCGGCCCTGCTCGAGGCCGCCAGGCGCAATGCCGAAGTGATCGGCGCGCTCGGCATGGAGCGGCGCGTCGCCACTCTGTTCGACCGCATCAACGACCGTTACGTCGTGACCAATCTTGGCTCGTCCGATCTCGTCAGCACGCTCGGCACGATGTCGAAGACCATCCGCTTCATGCTGCAGTCGGCCATGCTCGGCCTCGGCGCCTGGCTGGTGATGAAGAACGAGGCCTCCTCGGGCGTGATGATCGCCGCCTCGATCCTGAGCGGCCGGGCGCTGGCGCCGATCGAACTCGCCATCGGCAGCTGGCGGCCCTTCATCGGTGCCCGCCAGGCCTGGCAGCGGCTGAAGGCGGCGCTGGCGGAGCCGCGCGCCCATCCCTCCATCGCGCCGGACCGGCCGACGCAGCGGCTGGTGCTGGAACATGTCTTCGTCGCGGCACCGGGCGCCCAGAGCCCGATCGTGAAGGATGCAGCCTTTGCGCTGAATGCGGGGCAAGGGCTTGCGATCATCGGCCCCTCCGCCTCCGGCAAGTCGACGCTGGCGCGGGCGGTGGTCGGGGTCTGGCCGCTCATGCGCGGCAGCCTGCGCCTCGACGGCGCGACGCTCGACCAATGGGCCCCGGAGCAGCGCGGCGGAATCATCGGCTACATGCCGCAGGACGTGCAGCTCTTCGCCGGCACGGTGGCGGAGAACATCGCCCGCTTCGACCCGGATATCAGCGAGGAGGCCGTTCTCGCCGCAGCCAAGGCAGCCGGCGCCTACGCCATGATCCTCGGCCTGCCCAGGGGCTTCGAGACGCCGATCGGCGAAGCCGGCAGCCTTCTTTCCGGCGGCCAGCGGCAGCATATCGCGCTCGCCCGGGCGCTCTACCGCGACCCATTCCTGGTTGTGCTCGACGAGCCGAACGCTAGCCTCGATGCAGCGGGCGATGCGGCGCTCACCGCCGCCGTCGGCAGCGTGCGCGAGCGCGGCGGCATCGTGATCGTCATCGCCCACCGCCCCTCGGCGCTCGCTGGCACCGACCTCGTCCTGATCCTGGCCGAGGGCCAAGTCCAGGCGTTCGGGCCGAAGGAGGAGATCCTGCGCAAGAGTCTGGCGGCTGCCCCGGCAGCGGCGGGCGCCGGCTTCCAGGCTTCGAAGAGGATCGTGACAACCGATGCGCACGGCTAACGAGAACGTGGTGGGTGGGCACCTGTCAGGTGCGAGCCGGAAGATCGCGCGCCGCCTCGATCCCCGCCGCGATATCCGCCGGGCGGCTATCGCCGGCCTCGCCACCATCGCCGTGCTCTGCGGCACGGTCGGGCTCTGGGCCGCGACGGCACCGCTGGCGGGCGCGGTCATCGCCTCCGGGAAGATCGTTGTCGAGAGCAATGTCCGCCGCATCCAGCATGCAGCCGGCGGCATCGTAGCGGAGATCCGGGTCAAGGACGGCGACCACGTCAAGGCCGGTGACGTCCTGGTCAGGCTCGACGAGACCCATGCCAGGGCAAGCCTGGCACTGATCGAGATCGAACTGCGCAGGTTCCAGGCCCGCAAGGCCCGCCTCGAGGCCGAGCGCGACGGCAAGGCCGAGGTCGTCGTCCCAACGGAGCTGGCGGAGCGGGCGAGAGCGCCGACGGTGATCCAGGCCCTGGACAGCGAGCAGACCCTGTTCCGCACGCGACGCAGCGCGGCCGAGCTGCAGCGCTCGCAGTTCCGCGAGCGCATCGTCCAGTCGCGCGAGGAGATCAGGGGGATCGCGGCCCAGATCGAGGCGAAGCAGGCGCAGGCCGGCCTGATCAAGCAGGAGCTCGACGCCGTACAGAAGCTCTACGACCAGAACCTCGTCGCGCTGTCGCGGCTGACGGCGCTGCAGCGCGAGGCCTCGCGACTCGCCGGCGAGCAGGGCAGCCTCATTGCCGACACGGCCCGGGTGAAGGGGCGCATCGCCGAGATCGAGCTGCAGATCCTGCAGATCGACGAGGACCTGCGCCGCGAGGTCACGACCGAGCTGCGCGATGTCGACGGCAAGATCGCCGATCTCTCCGAGCGGCGCATCGCAGCGGTCGACCAGCTCGACCGGACCGAGATGCGCGCGCCGCAGGACGGCATCGTTCACCAGAGCACGGTGCACACGATCGGCGGCGTCATTTCGCCGGCGGAGCAGATCATGCTGATCGTGCCCGAGACGGACGGGCTCGTCATCGAGACGCGCATCGAGCCGGCCATGATCGACCGGTTGCGCATCGGCCAGGCTGTCGTATTGCGGTTTCCTGCTTTCGACAGTCGCACGACCCCCGACCTGGAGGGGCGCCTGATCCGGATCTCGGCCGACGCCTCCACCGACGAGAAGACAGGCGTCTCCTTCTACACCGCCCGCATAGGCCTGGGGCTGAACGAAGTGAAGCGGCTCGATGGCAAGGTGCTGCTTCCGGGCATGCCAGTCGAGGCCTTCATCCAGACCGGCCTGCGCACCGCCTTCGTCTATCTCGTGAAGCCGATCGAGGATCAGATCGCGCGATCGTTCCGATACGATTGATGCCGAGTTTGCCTCCGGCCGGCGATCCTGCAAATGGCCCCGGATCAGTGGAATGATGTCGCCGTTCGGGCGCGAGGTCTTGCACCGACGACCGTGAAGTACCGGCCCGTCGCTCCGCCGATCGAGGCACCGCCCGGCGGCGTTCCGCGGCGGCCTGCCCAGCCGGCCGCTCAGAACGGCCGGGCGCGGCGGCGCATGGCGGCGCCGGCAGCGCGGGGCTTTCCCCTGCCGGCGCTGGCACGCATGGCCAGCGGCTTCAGCAGCTCGGCGAGGACGAGATAGAAGGCCGCGATGGCCAGAATGGACAGTAGGATCGGCACCGGCAGCCCTATGAAACCGAGCGGGCGTCCGACCGGCGTCAGCGCCAGGATCAACGCGATCGCCAGCGCGCCCAGCGAGGTTGCGACAAGGAAGCGGTGCGGCCGGCTGCGCCAGCAGGGAGCCGCCGTGCGGATGACGAAGATCACCAGGATCTGTGTCAGGATCGACTCGACGAACCATGCGGTCCTGAACATCTCCACACCGGCGCCGAAAACGCCGAGCAGAACGGCGAATGTCGCGGCGTCGAACAGTGAGGAGAGCGGGCCCATGACGAGCGTGAAACGCAGGACGGCGTTCATGTCCCAGCGTCGCGGTCGCTCGAGGTCGGCGGGATCGGCCTCGTCGAAGGGGATGCCGACCTCGGAGAGGTCGTAGAGGATATTGTTGACCAGGATCTGCAGCGGGTTGAGGGGAAGGAACGGCAGCACCATCGAGGCCAGCGCCATCGACAGCATGTTGCCGAAATTCGAGCTCGTGCCCATACGGACATACTTCATGATGTTCGCATAGGTGCGCCGCCCCTCGGCGATGCCCTGCGCGAGCACGCCGAGATCGGGCGCGAGCAGGACGATCGCGGCCGCCTCGCGCGCGACTTCCGTGCCGCCCTCGACGGACAGGCCGACATCGGCGGCGTGGATGGCCGGCGCATCATTGATGCCGTCACCGATGAAGCCGACCGTGTGCCCTGCCCTGCGCAGCGCCAGCACGATGCGCGCCTTCTGCTCCGGCGCGACCCGGACGAACAAATCGATGTTGCCGATCCGGGCGGCAAGCGCAGCGTCACCCAATGCCGCGATCTCCTCGCCCGTCATCAGGCCGCGCGACGGGAGCGCCAGCGTTTCCGCCAGATGGCGGACGACGGGAGCCGCATCGCCGGAAATCACCTTGACGCGCACGCCGGCCGCCGCGAGCTGGCGAACGGCTGCGCCTGCCGAGGTCTTCGGCGGATCGATGAAGGCGGCGCAGCCGGCAAAGACGAGCCCGGCCTCGTCTTCGCGGACCAGCGCATCGGTTCCCGGCGCCATGGATCGGCGGGCGATGCCGAGCAGGCGCAGCCCCTGCGCGCCCTTGGCATCGATGAGGGCGAGCAGCCGGCTTCTGGCCGCGTCCTCAAGCCTGACGGCATTGCCATCCGCTGCCTCGAACCGGTCGCATAAGGCGAGCAAGGCCTCGGGAGCGCCTTTGACGATCATCTCCCGTTCGTCGCCTCTCGCTACGAGGACCGAGGAGCGGCGCCGCTCGAAATCGAAAGGCAGATCGGCCAGAGGACGCCAGGAGCCGTCATCGTCTTCGGAGCCGGCGAGCAGGGCGGTGTCGAGGTTGTTGCGCAGCCCGCTGCAGAAGCGGCTGTTCACCCTCGCGAGCGCGGTCACGTCGGCATTTTCGATGCCGTCGCAGCCGAAGCTCCCGACATGGGCGATCCGCGCTTCCGTCAGCGTCCCCGTCTTGTCGGTACACAAGACGTCCATCGCCCCGAGATCGTGTATCGCGGAGAGGCGCTTCACCACGACCTTGCGCGCAGCCATCCGCAGGGCGCCGCGCGCGAGCGTCACCGTCATCACCACCGGCAGCAGCTCCGGCGTCAGCCCGACGGCAAGCGCGACGGCGAACAGGAAGCTCTCGATCGACAGACCGTGCCGCACGAGCTGCGTCAGCAGGACGAACAGAACCAGGAAGCCGGTGAGGCGCAGGATCAGCATTCCGAGGCCGTGAACGCCCCGTTCGAAGGCCGTCGGCGGCTCGTTCGCCTGCATGGAGCGGGAGATCGAACCTAGCCGCGTATCAGCACCCGTCGCGACCACGAGCATCCTGGCCTCGCCGGCGACGAGGCTCGTTCCGCCGAAGAGCGCGGTATCGGTTCCGTCGTTGCTTCGGTCGGATGCCGCGGCCAGCTTCTCGACGGGAAAGGGCTCGCCGGTGAGCACCGCCTCGTCGGCCATCGCGTCATGGCTCTCGAGGATCAGCCCGTCGGCCGGGATCAGATCGCCGGCACGGAGCGCGACCACGTCGCCTGCCACCACCTCCCTTACCGGAATCTCGACCGGCCGCCCGCTCCGAACGGCCGTGACTTGAACCGCAACGGTGCGTCGCAAGGCATCGACGGCGTTCTCGGCCTGGGTCTCCTGGAAGACATCGAGGGCGATCGAAGCCAGCACGATGAGGACTATGATGATCAGGCTCTGCCAATCGCCCGTAACGCCCGAGATCAGCGCGGCGATCAGCAGGATCGCGATCAGAGGCTCCACAAGCCGCTTGGCGATCTTGAACGGCAGTCCGCGCCGCAGGCTGGCCACTGCGAGATTGGGTCCGCAGCGGCGCAGACGCTCGGCCGCCTCCGCATCGCTCAAGCCATCCGGGGTCGCCCCGAGGCGCTGCAGCGACGCGCAGCGGCCTTCCCGCCAAAACTCGCCCTCGCCTGCCGCCGCCGCTTTCGCTGGTTCCATGGTCATCCCGGGCTCCCGCTGATGCCCCCATCGATGCGGTGATGATCCTGTCGCGGCGGCGGGCCAGATCCATGCTGTGGGTCACCATCAAAAAGCCGGTCCCGGAGCGCTCATTCTCCTCGCGATTCAGCCCGAACACGCCATCGGCCGATTTGCTGTCGAGGTTGCCCGTCGGTTCGTCGGCCGGGATGAGATCCGGCGGCTGAACCGGCGATGACGTGACGCGCTGGTCCATGGCTCTGCCGCTTACGGCGTGATGGCAACCTTGAGCACGCCGTCACGCTGATGGGAAAAGAGCTCGTAAGCGTCCTTGATGCGCTCCAGCGGGTATCGGTGCGTGACCAGCGGCCCCAGATCGACGCGGCCGGAAGCGACCACCTCGATCAGGCGCCGCATCCGCTCCTTGCCGCCGGGACAGAGCGTGGTGACGATGCGGTGGTCGCCGAGGCCCGCGGCGAAAGCCCCGAGCGGGATCGTCAGGTCGCTGGAATAGACGCCCAGCGACGAGAGCGTTCCGCCCGGCCGCAGCACGCGCAACGCCGCGGCAAAGGTTTCCTGCCGTCCAAGCGCCTCGATCGCGACGTCGACGCCCCTGCCCTCCGTCAGCCGCATGATCTCGTCGACCGGGTCGCTCTTCGAGAAATCGACGATCTCGTCGGCTCCCAGCCTGCGTGCCACGGCCTGCCGCTCGGGGATGCTCTCCACGGCGATGATCCGGGTCGCCCCCATCAGGCGCGCTCCGGCCGTGGCGCATAGCCCGATCGGTCCTTGCGCGAAGATCGCGACGCAGTCGCCGATCCTCACGCCGCCGCTCTCGGCACCGGAGAAGCCGGTCGACATGATGTCGGGACACATCAGCACCTGCTCGTCGGTCAGACCGGAGGGCACATGGGCGAGATTGACCATGGCGTCCGGCACGAGCAGATATTCGGCCTGCGCTCCGTCGATGGTATTGCCGAAGCGCCAGCCACCCATCGCCTTGAAACCGTGGCGCTCGCCGGGGCCATCCTGCGAGGCGCAGCCGCAGAGGCAGGCGGCGCTGTGTCCGGACGGCGTGATCGCACCCGCGATCACGCGCTGACCCTCCCGGAAACCCCTCACCTGAGATCCCAGCTTCTCGATCACGCCGACTGGCTCATGGCCGATGGTGAGGCCGCGTGCGACCGGATACTCGCCTTTGAGGATATGGATGTCGGTGCCGCAGATCGTCGTGGTCGTGATGCGCAGCAGCGCGTCGAGCGGCCCGACATCCGGAATCGGCTTGTCTTCGAGCTCGATGCGGCCTGGCTCTCGGAAGACGGCGGCGCACATCATCTTGGGGCGGCTCGTCCGCCCGGCCCCCGGAGCGGACAATGCGCTGGACTGAAGCATTGGCGGCATGTTCGCTCTCCAAAATCGCCGTTGTGGTTTCGTAGCCCCAGCTTGCCGCGAATCCGCGCCGCTGCATTTGATTCAGCGCAAACGCCGGGAACCCCTGTCTCGTTTTGATGAGAATCAATGCGGCCAGCCTGTTTCCGCTGCTCGATAGGCGCCATGAACAGCGCTATCGATGCGGAGGTTGGCATGAAGGACTTCACTCAATCGTCAGGCGCCTCGGCGAAGGCACGAGCCGCCGGCAACGCTGCCTATCGCGACATCGCGGTTCATCTGGACGGTTCGCCGGAAGATGAGGTCCGCCTGGCTCACGCTGAAGCGCTCGCGGCGCGGCACGCTGCCCGCCTCACCGGGGTCTTTACCAATCTCCTGCCCGACCCTGCCATTTTCGTCGGTGAATTCGGCACCTCCGCCATCGGGCAACTGGTCGATGACGTAACCGAGGAAGGAGATGCCAGCGAGAAGCGGCTGCGCCAGCGATTGACGCGCCTCGACCCTGCGCATGAGTTGCGCCGTGTCGATGCTTTCCCCGGTATCCTCGAACAGGCCGTCGCCACGGAAGCCCGCTGGAACGACCTCTTCATCGCGACCTGCCCGCGCGACGATAGTCAGGCACGCTGGCGCCCCCTGCTCGAGCGCGTCATGTTCGATGGCGGAAGAGGGCTCTACCTCGTGCCGCCCAAGGCCCTGCCGCGTTCCGCGATCCAGACCGTCCTCGTCGGATGGACCGACACGCGGCAAAGCGCCCGCGCCGTCGCCGAGGCTTTGCCTCTGATCGTTCAGGCGACGCAGGTCCATGTCGTCACGGTCCGGGAGGAAGCCCACGGACGGATGGGCGGCGCCGAAGTCCTCGCCGACATCTGCGCCCATCTCGTCCGTCACGGCGTCGAGGCGACGGCGACCGTTCTCGACACCGAAACCTCCGCGGGCGACGCCATCCTGGCCGAAGCCCGCAGGATCTCGGCAGACCTGATCGTCGCCGGAGCCTACGGCCATTCGCGCTTCAGGGAGTGGGTTCTGGGCGGCGTGACTGCGGATCTGCTCGGCAGCGCTCCCGTGCCGCTTTTCCTCGCGCACTAGCGCAGCCGCAGCCGTCTGCCTGCCGGCTTATCCGATCGGCAGCACCCGCGCCTCGGGTGTATGATGGCGCGTAGCCGGAGAGTTATCCATGGCTTCGACCGAACGAGACATGGCTCCGGACAGCGGTGAGGTCGCCATCCGCGTTCGGGACCTCGCAGTCGCGTTCGGCGACAAGACCGTGCTGGACCATCTCGACCTCGACGTCATGCGCGGCGAGGTTCTCGGCGTGATCGGCGCGTCCGGATCCGGCAAGTCGGTCCTGGCACGCACCATTCTGGGCCTTGTGCCCAAGCGAAGCGGCGTCATCGAGCTCTTCGGCAGGAACGTCGATGATCTGCGGGAGAACGAGAGGCGATTGCTCGAACAGCGCTGCGGCGTCATGTTCCAGCAAGGCGCCCTGTTCTCATCGTTGACGATCGCCGAGAATATCCAGCTGCCGATGCGCGAGCTCCTGCATCTGTCGCCGAGCCTGCTCGCCGAGATGGCAATCCTCAAGCTCGATCTGGTCGGATTGCCGCCCGATGCTGCGGAAAAATATCCCGCCGAGCTCTCTGGCGGCATGACCAAGCGGGCGGCCCTGGCACGCGCCCTCGCCCTCGATCCCGAGATCCTGTTTCTCGACGAGCCGACGTCAGGGCTCGATCCGATCGCGGCCGATGCGTTCGATCAGCTTTTGCTGACCCTGAAGGCGAGCTTGAACCTGACTGTGATGATGATCACTCATGACCTGAGCAGCCTTCATACGACCTGCGACAGGGTCGCGGCCATCGCGCACGGCAAAATCATCGCCCTCGGCTCGCTACAGGATCTGCTCAGGCACAATGATCCCTGGCTCAGGCAGTATTTTGCCGGGGAGCGCGGTCGTACGATCTTCGCGGACGAGATCACCGCCTGATGCCGCGCAGGCACCGCTTGGGACGGAGATGCTATCGACCCATATCGTGCAGGTATTTCAACGCCGGCGCCTGTTCGAACGTGCTTCGAAGCACGACGTCGATGTTCTCCTCGGCCGCGATCCTCGTCCATTCCGTCGCCGCGCCATGCCGGGCAATCTGGTCGATCACGACGCCGGGCGTGGCGTCGGAGGGATCGCCACAGCGCGCCGAGACCCGTCGCACCAGCGTCTCTTGCGGCGCCTGCAGCCAGAGGCCGCAGAACGGCATGCCTGCATGGCGAGCCACCTCGCCGATCCGTTCCCGGTCCACGCGCCGATCGAAGACGGCATCCGCGACGGCCGCGTGACCTTGCGCCAGCGTCGCTTCTGCAACCTGCATCATCGCGGCATAGGTCCGGGCGGAAACGTCAGCGCTATAGCCATCCGCCGACAGGCGGGTCTCTGGGGCGACGCCGCACAGCTTCTTCCGAATGCGGTCGCTCGCGGCGATGCGGGCCCCCGGCGGCGGCCCAAGCGATGGCGCGAGCTTCGCCGCAAGCGTCGACTTCCCGGAGCCGGAATAGCCGCCGACAGCGACCAGCACAGGTGACCGCGCCTTCAGAAGGTTGCGGCAGAGCTGGAGATAGGCGCGTGCCTCGGCCAATCGCGAGGCCTTCGGTCTGCCGCTATCCACGGCGGTCACATGCGCGCGCACGGCGGCCCTCACCGCCATGAAGAAGGGTAGCAGGCACAGGCCGGACTCGTCGTCGATGGCATCGAGATAGCGATTGAAGAGAACGTTCGCGAGTGTCTCGAGCTTGCGGTGCCAGAGGTCCATGAGAACGAAGGCGAGATCGTAGAGGATATCCACGGTCGCCAGATCCTCATCGAACTCGAGACAATCGAAGAGCAACGGCTTGCCCTCGAACAGGCAGATGTTGCGCAGATGCAGATCGCCATGCCCGCGCCGAACCATTCCCTGCCGTGCCCGCTGGTTCAGCAAGCTGGCATGGCGCGCGAGCGCTTCGCGGCACCCCGCGATCACCGGTTCGACCTCGCGATGCGGGAGAAGCTCCGCATTGGCGAAAGCTCGCTCATTGACCGACAGCACGCGCTCCATCCGCCTCGCTCCCTCGCCGTCCGGCGAGATGGGCGCCGCGCGATGAAACCGCGCGATCGCACCGGCGAGCTCAGCCATGTCGGGCGCGGTGAGATGCTTTCGCTCTGCCATCCGATCGAACAGGAAATTGTCGTTGAAGCGTTCCATTTCCAGGACGGCATCGACCAATTCGCCCCGGCCGTTCAGCGCAAGATCGCCGTTCTGCTCCCGCGTGATCCGGTGGACCGCGCGATAGAGGTCGGGAGCGGTCCGGCGATTCAGCAGCAGTTCTTGCTCGCACATCGCCAAGCGTCGTTCCGGCGTCGACAGATCGACATAGGGCAGCTTGACGGGTCGTTTCAGCTTGAGGGCCCGGGAGCCGATCAGCAGGACGATCGAGATGTGGGTGGAGACCATCTCCATCCACTCCGCGCCGCCTCCGAAAGCATCGCACGATCCGAGATAGCAGATCGTTTCATTCTGGCTGGCAACCTGCATGACAAGGCTCCCCTCGGACGAGCCACTATTCTTCAGTCCCCAAAAACGACATTGATGCTTGTCAATATCGACGGCCCGACGCCCTTGCAAAGCGGAACGATTTCAGGATGAGCTGGCTGCCAAGCGTCTCGCGTCCTCGATCGGTTTTCGTCCTTGACGCGGATCAAGGACCGGGGGGCGGCGCTGCGATTATCTGAGCTGATTGCACCTTAGGGGGCTGCCATGCCCGAAGCGAGCGCATGTGGCTGGATCGCCAAGGTCGGGCGCTCCTGGCGAAACTGGCGCGACCGTGCCCCGGCAATCGTCAACCAACTCGACGAAAAGCCTGCCTTCTCTTTCTTGCTGCATTTGCGCGCCTTTATCAGCCTCGTTCGCGAGATTATTTCCCGCTGAAGCCGCCCCGGTCATCGCAAGGAGCAACGCCATGAACCTACGGATTCCGCACGACGCATGGGTGATCATCTGCGATGCCCGCAAGGCGATGTTTCTGCGAAACGAAGGCAGCCCGACGCTCCTCAAGCTCGAAGTCGAGCAGATCAAGCAGGCCTCGCCTAACCCGCCGAACGGTCAGCAGGGAGCGGATCGGCCCGGTCGCATGCAAAATGCCGTCGCGCCCACCAGCGCGACCGACGAAACAGACTGGCATGACCTGGCGGAGAAGCAGTTCGCACGCGAAACCGCGGCTGCCCTCAATCTTGCCAGCCAGTCCGGTCGCTCGCGAGGCATCGTATTGGTGGCGCCCCCGCGTATCCTCGCGGTGCTCCGGCAGCACCTCGACGAGCAATCGCGCTCTCGCATCGTCGCAGAGGTCGACAAAGACCTGACCAAGCATCCGATCCACGCGATAGAACGGCTTCTGACCGGCGCCTAGAAGGGAAGCGCGTCTCAATGCGGGCATCGAGGCTGGCAGCCGAGGCGAATTGTCTCGGGATGACGCCGGCTTGCCTTGTCGGCGTTCGAGACGGCCGGTCGCAGGTCTTGTCCGCGAGGACATATGTAGCAGCAAGTTGCGGCAGTTTGTTCATGCCCTATGTGAGCCATGCGGATCTGCCGCCCGCCGTGCGCGGTCATATCCCTGAGCATGCGCAGGATATCGACCGCGCGGCCTTGACGAACGCCGAAACAAGCGCAGCTTCGCGGGGCGAACGCGAATATTGGTGTCGCTTCAGTTGCCCTGTTCATGGGCAGGATGGCGCAACTTCCAATCGCGGACTGCGTCCTTGAGCGCCTCCAACTCCCGGAAACTGGTTCCATCCTGTACGAGGAGCGCTTTGATGCGGTGCCTCGCGAGCGCATAGTCCTGAGCGGTCTCGATCGTGAACCTGGGCGGGTCTGACCTGCAGGATTCCGGCCCGTGCGTGATTGCCGTTTTCATGGGCTACCTCCGCGGACGATGGAGTGCCGATCATACTCCCAACGCGCGAGCCGGCGTTTGCGCCAGATCAAGCCCGGCTCGGCGACCGCTCGGGCCGCACGCCGCTGCATCGCGCCAGCGCAACGCGATCATGACGTCGAGCGGCGGTCAGGCTCGATCGCCTTCGTCGGCCAGCTTTTTCTCGAGGCGATCGAGAAGCTCGGCCTGCGCCTCCAGGATGTGCAGCCGGGCCTCGGGAAGCGAAAACCACGCCGCCCTGTCGATTTCGGGAAAGCGGCGGATATGGCCGCTGCCGCGCGGCCATTCCATCTCGGCCTCGCTGGTGCAGCGACTTTGCTCCGCGGCAAGGTCCCCCCTCAGCGCAAAGGCTTCGACGACCTTCCCCGCCCGTTGCCGAATGCACCCGAGCGGAATGAGAGGCCCGTCGGGCGCCGCCCCCACTTCTTCCGTGAATTCCCGCCGCGCAGTCTCTTGTGCTGTCTCGCCCGGCTGCGGCTCGCCCTTGGGGATAGACCAGGCTCCAAGATCCTTGCGCTGCCAGAACGGGCCGCCCGGATGGACGAGCAGAACCTCTGCGCCCTCTTCCGCCAGGCGATACATCAGGATGCCGGCACTGAAGGAAGCCATCGAAAAACCTCGGCCGCGGTCCGAAATTGCGATGCGTCAAGGACCGGGCGACGCGCCCCGAGGAAACTCCGCACTGCCGCAGCTCAGGCGGCTGAGACAACGCAGGAGGTTCACATGCCTACGATGAAGCCTGTCTCCGAATCCCTTCCCGCCGACAAGAACGGGGCCACCGCCATGATCGATGAAGGCATGCAGCTCGTCAAAGCGCAGTTCGGCTCAGCGACCGTGCTGCCGCAGAAGCTCTGGGAAACGCAGTTCGCCATGGTCTCCGAAGTCCTGGCCTTCATGGGGCGCCGAATGCAGGCCCAGGCCGAATTCTGCGCCAAGCTCGGCCGTTGCAAGGAGATCGCCCAGGCGGTCGACGTTCATCAGGATTTTGCCAGGGGTATCGGAGGCGCCTACGCCGACGAAGCCGAGAAGCTGTCGACGCTCGCCCGCCGGAATATGGATGCCTGGACCGGGATCAGCGCCCAAGACACGTCGAACTGGCCGGGCACCCGGAAGGCCGCGGCCTGAGAGGCTGCCCTTGGAGCCCGTCTGAGCGCCGGCAAGGCAGCTCGGACGGCTCATCCGCCAGCTTTCTGCAGCTGACTGCCGTCAGGCTGCTCCGCCCAGCGCTCTTTGGCAGGATGGCGCGTTCGCATGTCCGGGCACGGCGCCAGGCGGAACGGCCGAGTGGACGGAATTGTCCCGGCACCGGCAGAAACTCTTCGCCAAGATTCGCCTTGAGAGCCGTATAATCCTTGAGCTTGATCAAGGCCGGCTCGGCATCGCGCCGGCATCCTTCCGTTGCGCGTTGGCCGGAGAAGCCGATGAAAGCGATGGTTCTGAAGGTTCCTGGCCAACCGCTTGTCGAGGAGCGGCGCCCCGATCCGATACCGCGCTCCGGGGAATTGCGGATCAGGGTCGAGGCCTGCGCGATCTGCCGCACGGACCTGCATGTCGTCGACGGCGAGTTGCCGGGACTGCAATGCCCGCGCGTGCCCGGTCACGAGATCGTCGGCCGGGTCGATTTGGTCGGGCCGGGCACCGCCGACGCACGTCTGGGAAGGCGTGTCGGTGTCGGCTGGCTCGGGCACACCTGCGGACACTGCCCCTATTGCCGCAGCCTCCGGGAAAACCTCTGCGACTCTCCGGAGTTCACCGGCTATACGCGCGACGGCGGCTTCGCCACTCATGTCGTCGCCGACGCGGCCTACGTCTTTCCGCTGGACGATTTTCCCGATCCCGTCGCCGCCGCGCCGCTGATGTGCGCGGGACTGATCGGATGGAGGAGCCTGCGCAGCGCGGGGGCCGCGCGGCGGATCGGCCTCTACGGCTTCGGGGCGGCCGCTCATATCCTGGCGCAGATTTGCCGTTGGCAGGGCCGCGAGGTCTACGCGTTCACGCGCCCGGGCGACGAGGCGGCGCAGGCCCATGCGCGCGCGCTCGGCGCTCGCTGGGCCGGCAGCTCCGAGGAAAAGCCTCCCGAGCCCCTCGACGCCGCGCTGATCTTCGCGCCCGTCGGAGCGCTCGTGCCGCTGGCCCTGAGTGCCGTGGTCAAGGGTGGGCGCGTCGTCTGCGGCGGCATCCACATGAGCGACATCCCGAGCTTCAGCTACGGCTTGCTGTGGCAGGAGCGCGAGCTGGTCTCCGTCGCCAATCTCACGCGGGCCGATGGCCGCGAATTTCTGTCCATTGCGCGGCAGGCCGGCATTGCAACCAAAACGACGACCTACCCGCTGAACCAGGCAAATGAGGCGCTGTCCGCACTGCGCAGCGGGAAGTTGCAAGGTGCGGCGGTGCTCATTCCATGAAGTTCTCGCATTTTATCGCGGCGATAGCCGAGCCCCCGCCCCCGCATGCGCAGGGCTTCGCCCTGCCCTCCTCGTTCCTGCGCTTCGTCCTCTGCTCGGGGGGCTGGCATCAGGCAGCGGTCTGTGCGCTGTCCGTCGCCGTCTTCCTTCTCAATGCCGCTCCGATCGAAACGCAGCGGCGCATCATCGACGCGGCCGTCCATGCCGGCAGCCTCTCCGCGATCCTGACTCTCGTCGCGCTGCAATTCGCCCTCCTGCTGACGTTCGGGCTGGCGAAGCTGGCCATGAACGTCTACCGCGCCTGGCTTGGCGAATGCGCGACGCGGGATCTGCGCCTCGTGGTGACCCGCAGGCTGGAGGGCCAGGACGCCGAGGACTCCGCCCTCACCAATGGAACCGGCCTCGCCATGATCCTTGGGGAAGCCGACGACATCGGCGCGTTCGTCGGCTCTAGCCTCAGCCTTCCCATCGTCGAGATCGGCTTTCTGGCGAGCGTCTTCATCTATCTCGCCGTGCTCGACCTCAAGATGATGGTCGTCAGCCTTCTGATCCTGATGCCGCAATTCGTGTTCGTGCCGCTGATGCAACGGGCGATCAACCGACGCGTCGCGCAGCGAACCCGCATTCTGCGGCGCTTCGGCGAGGAGATCCTGTCTCCGTCGAGAGCGGAATCGAGCGCGCGTCGACTGGACGAGGTCTTCACGATCAACCTCGGCATGTTCGAGATCAAATTCTCTCTCAACTTCCTGATGAACCTGACCTATTCCCTGGGCAACCTGCTGGTGCTCGGGATCGGCTGCATTCTGGTCATCCAGGGACAGACCGAGATCGCGACCGTCGTCACCTTTCTGTCCGCGACCGCACGGATCGTCGACCCGTGGAATGACGTGGTCGACTGGGCGCGAGGTCTGGCGCTGACGACCGTGAAGTACCGGCTTGTCACCCAGGCGATCGAGGCATCGCCCGGCGGCGTTCCGGACTTGTCCACGGCGGCGCATGGCGGCGCCGACGTTCGTTTGGTGCCGGCTGACGGCTGGAGATCCTCGTCAGCATCCGGGCGCGCGAACGGACCGACGCGCGACCTGCCATCCTGAAGTACGATTTGCAGGTATCGCGTGTCCGCCCGCAGGCGGCTACGCTCCGCCCCATCAGCCCGCCATCATCTTCGGCAAGGCGGTCACGATCTGCGGGAACAAAGTGATCAGCACGAGCAGCAGCATCAGCACGCAGAAATAGGGGATCGCCGCCTTCGTCACCGCCAGGATGTTCTTGCCGGTGATGCTCTGCAGCACGAACAGGTTGAACCCGACCGGCGGGGTGATCTGCGCCGCCTCGATCAGGATCACCACGAAGATGCCGAACCAGAGCAGGTCGATGCCGGCCGCCTGCACCATTGGCAGCATCACCGAGGAAGTCAGCACGATGATCGAGATGCCCTCGAGGAAGCAGCCGAGGATCAACATGAACACGGCGAGCACCGCCAGCAGCGCATAGGGCGAGAGGTGCATGGCCTCGACCCAGCTCGCCAGGGACCGGGGGATGTCGACGAAGGCGACGGCGATCGTCAGGCAGGCGGCGCAGGCGATGATGAAGGAGATCATGCAGGAGGTCCGCATGGCCGCCATCAGCCCTTCCATGAAGTTCTGCCGGGTGAGCCCGCCACCGACCGCTGCGAGGCTGAGCGCTCCGATCACGCCGATGGTCGCGGCCTCGGTCGGGGTGGCGATGCCGCCATAGATCGAGCCGACGACCGAGCCGATCAGAAGCGCCACCGGGATCAGACGCCGCGAGCGGTAGATCTTCTCCAGAAAGGGCACCGGCGGCTCGGCCGGCGGCATCCTGTCGGGGTTCAGCAGACTCCAGATCGCCGTATAGCCCATGAAGAGCGCCATCAGCAGCAGCCCGGGCAGGACGCCGGCGATGAAAAGCCGCGCGATCGAGACCTCGGCCGTCACGCCATAGACGATCATGATGATCGAGGGCGGGATCAGCAGGCCGAGCGTGCCGGAGCCCGCCAGCGTGCCTATGGTCATGTTGAGCGGATAGCCCCGCTTCTCCAGCTCAGGCACGCTGATGCGCCCGATCGTGGCGCAGGTCACCGCCGACGAACCGGCGACCGCCGCCATGATGCCGCAGCCGAGCACGTTGACATGGAGCAGCCGGCCCGGCAGCCGCGACACCCAGGGCGCCAGCCCCTGGAACATGTCCGCCGACAATTTGGAGCGGAACAGGATCTCGCCCATCCAGATGAAGAGCGGGAGCGAGGTCAGCGCCCACCCCCAGCTCGAATCCCAGAGCGTCGAGGCGATCAGCGAGCCCATCGGCGCGCTGGTGAAGAGCCCCATCATCACCATGCCGACTGTGAGCAGCGAGAGCGCGACCCAGACGCCGCCCGCGAGCAGCAGGAGCAGGGAGCCGGCAAGGACCAGCGAAGCAAGAACGGTCGTGTCCATCATCGGCCCCTATGCCACCGGCCTGTCGAGTTCGATCTCGTCGGGTGCCTCGTAGCGAGGCTTGCCGCCGGTCAGGAGCCAGAGGAGTTCGTCGATGAAGGCGATCGCCAGCGCGGTCACGCCCAGGGCGACGCCGGTTTGCGGTATCCAGAACGGCATCGCCAGCAGGCCTGGGCTGACATCGTTGAATTCACGCGATTGCAGCGCCAGCGCGCTGACATGCCAGGCAAGGAACGACACGACCACCGTGCCCAGCAAGCAGTTGAAGAGCTCGACGCCCCGCCGCCAACGCTTCGGCAGACGGTCGACGATCAGATTGATCCGAACGTGGCCGCCGCGCCGGAAGGTGTGGGCGAGGCCGAAGAAGGTCGAGGCCGCCAGGCACAAGCCCGCCGCCTCGGTGGCGTCTATCGTGACGCCCCGCATCCGCCCGACGATCTGGGCGACGATGGCCAGCCCGATGCCGACCATGAAGACGGCGGCGAGATAGCCGCACGCCTCATAGAACCTGTCGAGAACCCCACGTATCACCGGTCACCCCGCTGGCCACTGTTCATGGAATGGATGGCGCGCAGGCGGGCCGTCAGTTGAGGCTCTTCTGATAGGTTTCGTAAACGGCTTTCTCCTCGGCGCTGGCCGTGGCCAGCCAGTCCTGGACCATGCCCTTGCCGGCGGCTGCGATGGCGTCGAGAACGTCTTTCGGCGACTGGGCGATCGTCACGCCATGGCCCTTCAGGACGTTCTCACGCTCCTCGCCGGCCTTCTTCGACATCTCCCAGCCGCGCTTGGTCGCGGCCTCGCCGGCTTCGAGCACCACCTTCTGCGTTGCCGGATCGAGCTGGCGGAACGCGCGCTCATTGACCAGGATCGCGTTCTTGTTGTGCATCGTCCCGGTATAGGTGAAGTGCTTGACGTAATCCCAGATCTGGACGTCGGTCCCGGTCTGGGCGCTGGTCCAGAGCGACTGGATCATGCCGGTCGAGAAGGCCTGCGGCACCTCGGCGAAGGGCAGGATCAGTGCTTCCATGCCGAGCTTCTCGCCCATGATCTGGGTCTGCTTGGAATAGATCCGCAGCTTCTGCCCCTTGAGGTCTGCGAGCCCCTTCAGCGGCTCCTTGGTGTAGAAGCCCTGCCCCGGCCAGGCGACGTAGGAAATGGCGCGCAGCCCGTTCTTCTTGAACATTCCGTCGAAGAACGGAGCCTGGGCCTCCGTCAGCTTGGTGGCCTGGTCGTAGGTCGTCGCAACGCCGGGGATGTTGTCGAGATTGTACATCGCCGCCTCGTTGCCGTAGACGCCGAGGCGGATCTCGCCGATCTGGATCTGGCCGGACTGGACGGCGCGCTTCACCGCATCGAGCTTGATCAGACTGTCGTTGGAGCGCAGATCGATCTTGAGCTTGCCGCCGCTCTTCTCCTCGATCTCCTTGATCATCTGGCGGATGTTCTGGGTGAAGAAGCTGCTTTCCGGATAGCCGGAGGCCATCGTCCAGCTCGTCTGGGCGGTGGCGGGAGCGGCTAGCCCGAGGCTCAACGCAAGGGCGGTGGACGCAATCAAGGCTCTGCGGTTCATGGTTCCCCTCGTTCTTGTCCCGCTGCGGCGAGACCCGCGCGAGTTTCAGGAGCCGGAACCGGGCCGAGGCTCGATCGGCGGCTAAAGGTCAGTCGAGCGCGTTATCGCGATAGCATCCAATTGAAATTATCTGTTGTTGCGATAGATTTTGTTTATCGGCCGATGGTGCGGCCCGAAAATTGCTTGTCTGGAGGCTATGGAGGCGGATGCCGAACTGGACGTTGAAGCAGCTCGAAAGCTTCGTTTGGGTAGCCAAGCTCGGCAGCTTCAGGGCAACGGCGGAACGCCTGAATACGACCCAGCCCAATATCTCGGTGCGCATCTCTCAGCTCGAATCCGTTTTGGGGGTGCGGCTGTTCCATCGCGACTCCGGCTCGGTCGCCTTGACGCCGATCGGCCATTCCCTGCTGGGGCAAGCCGAGCGCGTGCTGCAAGCCTCGGAGGAGTTCTCGCAACAGTCGATCCGCTCCGATCAGCAGATCGGCGTTCTCAGGCTCGGCGTCGCCGAGCTCATTGCCCAGACCTGGCTGCGCGACTACCTGCTCGACCTGCGGCAGGTCTTCCCGAACGTCGATGTCGAGCTGAGGGTCGACCTGACGATCAACCTGCGTGAGGAGCTGGTTTCGCGATCGCTCGACCTGTGCCTGCTGAACGGCCCGATCTCGAACTTCAACATCACCAATGTCGATCTCGGCTCCGTACCCTATCTGTGGGTGGCCTCGCCACGGCTCGGGCTCGTCGGCTCGGATCTGGCGACGATGGCCTCGCATACGATCCTGACCCATGCGCGCAACACGCGCCATTTCGTCGAGCTCTCCGCGCATTTTCGAGACAACTGGGAGAGGCCGGTTCGGATCGTGCCGTCGAGCAGTCTCGCAGCCAGCCTGCAGATGACCATCGACGGCCTCGGCATCGCACCGATGTCGCAGACGCTCGTCGAAAGGCTCCTCGACACGGGGGAACTTGTGGAATTCCCCTATGAATGGAAGCCCAGCGCACTGATCTTCACTGCGTCATACGCTCATACGCCTGCCAGTTTTCTGCTGAAGCGGGCCGCCGAACTCGCCGGCGAAAGGGCTGCGCGGCATCATCAAGGCGATGCGCGACGGCCCGTGGAGGCTGCTGCGTGCTGATTCCAGCAATAAAGTTATCTTATCGAGTTATATAGAAAATAATAATTCGACGGCATCGGCTGCCCATTCCATCTTTCCTCCCTCAGACAACGGAGGCGAGTGAGCCATGTCCATTCTCGGGGCCCGCCTGGGCGTCGATATCGGGGGAACCTTCACGGATGTCGTGCTCGAACAGGGCGGGCAGAGATACTCGACGAAGGTACTGACGACCTATTCAGCGCCCGAGGATGCGATCATCGAGGGGATGCACAGGGTCTGCTCCAAGGCGGGCATCGCGGCTTCCGCCGTCGGGCAGATCATCCATGGCACGACGCTGGCGACCAATGCGCTGATCGAGCGGCGCGGCGCCAAGACGGCGCTCATCACCACGGAAGGATTCCGCGACGTCATCGAGATGCGGACCGAAAGCCGCTTCGAGCAGTACGACCTCAATCTGACGCTGCCGGAGCCTCTGCTGGCGCGCAACCGCCGCTACACCGTTAGGGAGCGCATGGATGCACGCGGCAAGGTCCTGATCCCGCTCGATCGCGCCGCCGTCGAGGCACTGGCCGACGAGCTTCGCGAGGCCGGCTATGAGAGCGTCGCGGTCGGGCTGCTCCATTCCTACGTCAACGATGCCCATGAGCGGCTGATCTACGACGTGCTGGCCGAGCGGCTGCCCGGCGCGATGGTCTCGCTCTCGTCGGAAGTCTCGCCGCAGATGCGCGAATACGAGCGCTTCAACACGACGATCGCCAACGCCTACATCAAGCCGCTGATGAAGAGCTATCTCGTCCGGCTGAAGGGGCGCCTCGCGGCGGAAGGCGCCGTCTGCCCGATCTTCCTGATGCATTCCGGCGGCGGCATCATCTCGCTGGAGAGCGCCTCGGAATTCCCCGTCCGCCTGGTCGAATCCGGCCCGGCGGGCGGCGCCGTCTTCGCTGCCGACATCGCCGCCCGGCATGGCCTGAAGAAGGTGCTGTCCTTCGATATGGGCGGCACCACCGCGAAGATCTGCCTGATCAAGAACTACACGCCGAAGACCGCCCGCGTCTTCGAGGTGGCCCGCACCTATCGCTTCAAGAAGGGCTCAGGCATGCCGATCTCGATCCCGGTGATCGATATGGTCGAGATCGGAGCCGGCGGCGGCAGCCTCGCCCATGTCGATTCGATGAACCAGATCCGGGTCGGCCCGGAAAGCGCGGGCTCGGAGCCCGGCCCCGCCTGCTACGGCCGCGGCGGCACGCGCCCCGCCGTGACCGATGCCGACGTCATCCTCGGCAAGATCGACCCGCAGAACTTCGCGGGCGGCACGATCCCGCTCTTCGCGGATGAATCGGCCAGCGCGCTGAAGGGCGAGATCGGCGGCAGGCTCGGCATGGACGCGGAGGAAAGCGCCTGGGGCGTCGCCGAGGTCGTCGACGAGAACATGGCCAACGCCGCCCGCGTCCATGCCGTCGAGAACGGCGAGGACCTGTCGGAATACACGATGATCGCCTTCGGCGGCGCCGCCCCGCTGCATGCGGGCCGGCTCTGCGAGAAGCTCGGCATCAGCAGTTGCCTCGTACCGCCGGGAGCCGGCGTCGGCTCGGCCATCGGCTTCCTGCGGGCGCCGTTCAGCTTCGAGGCCAACCGCACGCTGTTCATGCGTCTCGCCCAGTTCGACACGGCGCGCGTGGCCAGGCTCTTCGACGAGATGGAGGAGGAAGCGATGCGGGTCGTGCGGTCCTGCGGCTGGGCCGGCGCGATCCAGGCCGAATACAAGGTTTATATGCGCTATGCCGGCCAGGGCTGGGAAATCCCGGTGACGCTGACGCCGGAGGAAGCCCGCGCCGCCGATCCCGCCGTCATCCTGCAGCGCTTCGAGCACGAATACGCCAATCTCTTCGGCCGCACAGTGAAGGGCCTCGCCGCCGAGATCACCGTCTGGTCGGTCAATGCCCATACGCCGCAAGCCGCGATCGCCCCCGTCGCGCCCCTGACGGAAATGCGCGATGCGCCGGCGGACGGCAGCCGTTCCGTGTTCGATGCGGGGCTCGGCCGCCGCGTCACGGCCGATGCCCATAGCCGCACCGCCCTGCCCGCCGGCAGCACGGTCAGCGGCCCCGGCATCATCACGGAAGACGAGACCACCATCGTCCTGCCGTCGAGCCGCATGGGCGTCACGCTGAACGATGGCTGCATCGACATCCGCCTCGCCGAAGCCTTGCCTACCTCCGTCGCCGCGCGGAAGGAGCCCGCCCATGTCTGATATCTCCAAGGTCGCCTATCAGGTCATGTGGAACCGCCTGATCTCGGTCGTCGAGGAACAGGCCCAGGCGCTGATCCGCACCTCCTTCTCGACCTCGGTGCGCGAGGCCGGCGACCTCTCGGCCGGCGTCTACAACGATAAGGGCGAGATGCTGGCGCAGGCGGTGACCGGCACGCCTGGCCACGTCAACGCCATGGCCGATGCGGTCGCGCATTTCATCCGCCGGATCGGGCGCGAGAACATCGCCGAAGGCGATGTCTACATCACCAACAACCCCTGGGAGGGCACCGGCCACCTGCACGACATCACCGTCGTCAGCCCGTCCTTCCACCGCGGCCGCCTCGTCGGCTTTTTCGCCTGCACCGCCCATATCGTCGATATCGGCGGGCGCGGCTTCGGCGCGGACGCCAACTCGGTCTATGAGGAAGGCCTGCATATCCCGATCATGAAGTTCGTCGACCGCGGCACGGTGAACGAGACGCTGGTCACGATCATCCGCGGCAATGTCCGCGAACCCGATCAGCTCGTCGGCGACGTCTACGCGCTGGCGACCTGCAACGAGATCGGCCATCGCCGCCTGATCGACATGATCGTCGAGTTCAGGCTCGCCGACCTCGCCGGCATCTCCGACTTCATCCTGAGCAATTCGCGCCAGGCGACGCTCGACAAGATCGCGGCGCTGCCGCGCGGCCAGGCCGAGGGCCATATGCGGATCGACGGCTACAGCCGGCCGATCGACCTCTGCGTCAAGATTTCCATCGAGGCCGATGGCGTGCTCTGCGATTGGGCAGGCACCTCCGGCGTCGACAAGAACGGCATCAATGTGCCGCTGGTCTATACGAAGGCCTATACCTGCTATGCGCTGAAATGCGCGATCGCGCCGGAAATCCCGAACAACGCGGCCTCGTTGGAGCCTTTCCGCATCACCGCCCCGGAGAATACCATCGTGAACGCGGTCTGGCCGGCGCCGGTGGCGCTGCGCCATATTATCGGCCACATGGTGCCGGACACGATCTATGACGCGCTCGACAAGCTCCTGCCCGGCCTCGTCCCGGCCGAGGGGGCCGGCAGTCTCTGCAACTTCCAGGTCTCGCTGAGGCCGCGCAGCGACGGGCCCCCGCCGGCCGAGCCCGTGCGCGCGGAGGTTCTGACCTTCAACTCCGGCGGCTCCGGCGCGCGGCCGGCGCTGGACGGCATGAACGCCACCGCCTTCCCCTCCGGCGTGATGACCATGCCGGTCGAGGCGACCGAGCAGGTCGGCCCGGTGGTCGTTTGGCGCAAGGAACTCCGGCCCGATTCCGGCGGCAGCGGCCGCCATCGCGGCGGCCTGGGCCAACACATGGAGGTCGGCGCCTGGGAAGGCTACGAATTCGACATCCAGGCGATGTTCGACCGAGTCCATCACCCTGCCCGCGGTCGCCGCGGCGGCGCCGCCGGCGCGCCGACGACGATCGCGCTCGACGACGGCATGGCGATGAAGGGCAAGGGCAAGCAATTCGTGCCGCATGGCCGCAGGGTGGTCATGGCCTTCCCCGGCGGCGCCGGCTATGGCGCGCCGGAAGAGCGGGACCAGCGCAATGTCGAGCGCGACCTGGCCCTCGGATACATCTCCGCCGACGTCGCGCAGGCCGATTACGGCCTGGCCGAGAACCGCGCGGCAGATGTCCTTGCGATATCGCGGCGCGGCGAGTTGCCCCGCTAGAGACCGGCTCGGGGGCAGCCCGGGAGCTGCCTCCCATTTTCGGAATGCTGAACGATGAAAATGCCTTCCAACAAGTTCCTCGCCGCGATCCGCCGCGGGCAGCCGCAGATCGGCCTCTGGCTGAGCCTGGCCAGCGGCTACGCCACCGAGGCCGTCGCTGGCGCCGGCTTCGACTGGCTCCTGATCGACACCGAGCACTCGCCCAACGACCTGGCTTCGGTCATGACGCAATTGCAGATTCTGGCCGCCCATCCCGTGACGCCGATCGTGCGCCCCGACTGGAATGACGCCGTCCTCGTCAAGCGTCTCCTCGATATCGGGGCGCCCGGCCTGCTCTTTCCGATGGTCCAGACGGTCGAAGAGGCCCAGCAGGCCGTCGCGGCGACGCGCTACCCGCCGCGTGGCATCCGGGGCGTCAGCGGCTGCACGCGTGCCAATGGCTTCGCCCGCATGACGGATTATTTCAGCCGGATCGAGGAGGAAACCGCCGTCATCGTTCAGGTCGAGACGCGGGCCGCCATCGAGCAAGCCCTCCAAATCGGCCAGGTCGACGGCGTCGACGGCGTCTTTTTCGGTCCCGCCGACATCGCGGCGGATCTCGGCCTGCTGGGCCGCCCGAACGATCCGGCCGTCTGGGAGGTCATCCGCTCGGCGGCGCGCCGGCTCATCGACGCCGGCGTTCCAGTCGGGACGCTCGTTTTCGATCCCGCCTTCGCGAAAAGTCTGCTGGCTGAAGGTTTTGCGTTCGTCGCCTGCGGGTCCGACGCCGTGCTGTTGGCGCGGGGGGCCGACAGGCTTCTCGGCAGCATGAAGAACTGACCCGCAAGGTCGGGACGCCGCAGGTGGAGGCGCGATTGCTGCACTGAGGCGGAGATTGCGACAGCGCGCCATGTTCGCAGCTGACGTCGGAGCTCAAGCTTGGGGACGTCGCGATCTCGCATCGCGCACCGCTCCCCGGCTGAGATATTCGCGCAGACGGCGCCTTGATCGAGCTGAATGAAAAAACCCGGCAGGCTGAGGCCCGCCGGGATGAAAATTGGGGAGCCCTGGCCCGCCGGCTCAGCCGCGTGGCGCGAAGGCCTTTAGCGTCGCCGCTGCGAGGGCCGACTTCAGGACGGCGCCGAAGATGAAGGGCGTCGCGCCCACGGCGATCGCCTTCGGCAGGCCGATGAGGACGCCGAGCCAGGCCACGCCAATCACCAGGCAGAGCGCATTGCCGGCCAGCATCGCAGCGAAGGCGAGCCCGACGCGGCTGCCGTTCCAGCCGCGCTCGGCGAGCCAGCCCGCGAGAGCCGCGGCGAAGGGGAAAGCCAGCAGGTAGCCCGCCGTCGGGCCGGCGAAATAAGCTGCGCCGCCAGCGGCACCGGCGAGGACCGGCAAGCCAACGAAGCCCTGCAGCAGCCACGCAATCACGGTGACCGCGCCGAGGCGCCAGCCATAGAGCGCGCCGATCAGAGGCACGGCGAAGGTCTGCATCGTCATCGGCACCGGATACATCGGCACCTTGATCTGCGAGGACAGCGCCAGCAGCAGGCTGCCGACGATCACGGCCCCCGCCCGCCAGGCGAGCGAGCGGCTTTCCAACCGCAGCGGGCTGAAGGGACGGCTGAGGGCAAGATCGGTCATGGTCACTCCTTCGTCGCGATCAAAATTATCTATAATTCTGATCTTTGATCTATGAGAGAACCCATATCTCATCGGAAAAGGCAAGCGCACCCTTTGTGCGATGCCTCTGCAAGCCAGGAAATCCTGCGTCCGGACGAAGCGTCATTCTCGGGCGGAGCAGAGCGGAGACCCGAGAAGCTCTTGCCGGAAGAAGCAAGGGGAGCACTCTTCGGCAGGAGATGCTCGGGTCAAGCCCGAGCATGACGGTTATCGCGATGTGCATGTTTACGAAGGCCGAATTCGCAGCTTTGGCGCACCCTCTAACCAACGATCGCGAAGGCCCCGCGCGTCGCGCCCGAGGCGGTGCGGACAGGCCGCTCGCCGATCCACTGGGCATGCCGCGCCAGCGTCGCTGTGGCGGTTTCCAGATCGCCGCTGCGGAGCGCGTTGAGGATGGTGCGATGGTCGTGATCGGTGCGGGCTTCCCATTCCGAGCGCCAGGCCGAGAACAGGAAGCGGGCGCTCGCCGCATGCAGATCGTCGATCGTCGCGAGCAGGCGCTTCATGCCGCAGGGCGCGACCAGCGTGCGGTGAAAACGGCGATTCGCCTCCTCCCAGGCCCGGACGTCGGTCGCGGCGTCGCAGTCGCGGCGCGCCTGCTCGGCCTTGTCGAGAATGGCGGCGGTGAGGTGCGGCGCGGCATGGCGCAGCGCCAGAACCTCGAGCGCCGCGCGCATCGCCGCGACCTCCTTCACCTCCGACAGGTCGAAGGAGGCGACGCGGACGCCGCGCCGCGGCTCGCTGATCGCCAGCCCCTGCGCCTCGAGCCGCCGGAACGCCTCCCGCACCGGGACATGGCTCGTCTCGAACTCCTCCGCGATATGGTCCTGCCGCAGCCGCGCTCCCGGCTCGATCGTTCCGGCGATGATCCGCTCCGCCAAAGCCCTGGCGATGCGGACGGCGATGGTGTCGGCAGGCTTCGTCATATTTTATAGATAATTCAACGGCACGCCGGAGTCGATTGCGATCGGCGCGGTGGTCCCCATATCAGACCCTCGCCGCTCCTGACGCTTTCTGTCAGGACGACGGCAGCAGCCGGGACGGCTGCGTGCTATTCATGCCGGGCAGATCGCAGCGAGGCTGGAAAGGCCCGGCATTTGCCCTATCTCTAGCGCTTCATCGCAACGGACGCCCCGATGGCCCGCAAGACCGATACCGCCGCCGCCCAGGCTGCTGCGCTGGAAGACATGTTCGACCGCAACCGCGTGGCCGATCCGAACAGCCGCGCCATCACCGTGCGCGGCGCGCGCGAGCACAATCTCAAGAATGTCGACCTCGCGATTCCCAGAGACAAGCTCGTGGTGTTCACCGGCCTCTCCGGATCGGGCAAGTCCTCGCTCGCCTTCGACACGATCTATGCCGAGGGCCAGCGCCGCTATGTCGAGTCGCTCTCGGCCTATGCCCGCCAGTTCCTCGAGATGATGCAGAAGCCCGATGTCGACCAGATCGACGGGCTCTCGCCGGCGATCTCGATCGAGCAGAAGACGACCTCGAAGAACCCGCGCTCGACCGTCGGCACGGTCACCGAGATCCACGACTATATGCGCCTGCTCTGGGCGCGCGCCGGCATCCCCTATTCGCCCGCGACCGGCCTGCCGATCGAAAGCCAGACCGTCCAGCAGATGGTCGACCGCCTGGTCGAGCTGCCGGAGAAGACGCGCGGCTACCTGCTCGCGCCGGTGGTGCGTGGCCGCAAGGGCGAGTTCAAGAAGGAGATGGCCGACTGGCTGAAGCGCGGCTTCCAGCGCGTCAAGGTCAATGGCGAGTTCTACGAGATCCCGGACGCCCCGGCGCTGGACAAGAAGTTCAAGCACGATATCGACGTGGTCGTGGACCGCATCGTGATCCGGCCCGATCTCGGCGCCCGTCTCGCCGACTCGCTGGAGCAGGCGCTTGAGCTGACCGACGGCATCGCCGTTTTCGAATATGCCGACGAGAAAGAGGAGAACGGGGAGGCCAGGCGCGTCACCTTCTCCTCGAAATTCGCCTGCCCGGTCTCCGGCTTCACCATCCCGGAGATCGAGCCCCGGCTGTTCTCGTTCAACAACCCGTTCGGCGCCTGCCCGGTCTGCGACGGTCTCGGCCACGAGATGCGGATCGACCCGGACATGATCGTGCCGGATCATGCGCTGACGCTGAAGAAGGGCGCGATCGCGCCCTGGGCCAAGTCGACCTCGCCCTATTACGGCCAGACGCTGGAATCGCTGTCGAAGCATTTCGGCTTCTCGATGACGAAACCCTGGTCGGAGCTGCCGGAGAGCGCGCGCAAGGCGATCCTGTTCGGCACGGGCACGGAAGCCGTGCGCATGGCCTATAACGATGGCCTGCGTTCCTATGAGGTGAAGAAGCCCTTCGAGGGCGTCATCACCAATATGGAGCGGCGCTGGAAGGAGACGGAGTCGGACTGGGCGCGCGAGGAGATCGGCCGCTTCATGTCCGAGACGCCTTGCGCCGCCTGCAACGGCTTCCGCCTGAAGCCCGAGGCGCTGGCGGTGAAGATCGACATGCGCCATATCGGCGAGATCTCGCAGCTCTCGGTCAAGGACGCGCTGGATTGGGTCACCGCCCTGCCCTCGCGCCTGTCGAAGAAGCAGAACGAGATCGCCCCGCGCATCCTCAAGGAGATCCGCGACCGCCTGACCTTCCTGCTCGATGTCGGGCTGGAATACCTGACGCTGGCACGCGGCTCGCGCACGCTCTCGGGCGGCGAGAGCCAGCGTATCCGCTTGGCCTCGCAGATCGGCTCCGGCCTGACCGGCGTGCTCTATGTGCTGGACGAACCCTCGATCGGCCTGCACCAGCGCGACAACGAGCGCCTGCTCGGCACGCTGCGCCGGCTAAGAGACCTCGGCAACACCGTGATCGTGGTCGAGCATGACGAGGACGCGATCCTGACGGCCGATTATGTCGTCGATGTCGGCCCCGGCGCCGGCATCCATGGCGGCGAGATCGTCGCCAAGGGCACGCCGCAGGACATTCTCGACGATCCCAATTCGCTCACCGGCAAATACCTCACCGGCGAGCTGAGCGTCGCGATCCCCGACAAGCGCCGCAAGCCGCAGAAGGGCCGCAGCCTCAAGATCGTCGGCGCGCGCGGCAACAACCTCCGCAATGTCGATGTCGAGATTCCGCTCGGCCTGTTCACCTGCATCACCGGCGTTTCCGGCGGCGGCAAGTCGACGCTGGTGATCGACACGCTCTACAAGGCGGTGGCGCGCAAGCTGAACGGCTCGATCGAGCACCCGGCCCCGCATGACCGCATCGAGGGCATCGAGCATCTCGACAAGGTCATCGACATCGACCAGTCGCCGATCGGCCGCACGCCGCGCTCGAACCCGGCGACCTATACCGGCGCCTTCACGCCGATCCGCGAATGGTTCGCCGGCCTGCCGGAGGCGAAGGCGCGCGGCTATCAAGCAGGCAGGTTCAGCTTCAACGTGAAAGGTGGACGCTGCGAGGCCTGCCAGGGCGACGGCGTCATCAAGATCGAGATGCACTTCCTGCCGGATGTCTACGTCACCTGCGACGTCTGCAAGGGCAAGCGCTACGACCGCGAAACCCTCGAGGTGAAGTACCGCGAAAAATCGATCGCCGACGTGCTCGACATGTCGGTCGAGGAGGCCAAGATCCTGTTCAAGGCGGTGCCCTCGATCCGCGACAAGATGGAGACGCTGCACCGCGTCGGGCTCGATTACGTCAAGGTCGGCCAGCAGGCGACGACGCTTTCGGGCGGCGAGGCGCAGCGCGTCAAGCTCTCCAAGGAACTGTCGAAGCGCGCCACCGGCCGCACGCTCTACATCCTGGACGAGCCGACGACCGGCCTGCACTTCCACGACGTCGCCAAGCTCATGGAGGTGCTGCACGAGCTGGTCGACCAGGGCAATTCGGTGGTGGTGATCGAGCACAATCTCGAGGTGGTGAAGACCGCCGACTGGGTGATCGACATGGGCCCCGAAGGCGGCGACGGCGGCGGCCAGGTGGTGGCCGAGGGCACGCCGGAGGACATCGTCCGCATCGGCAAGGGCCACACCGCGCGCTTCCTCAAGGAAGTGCTGGACCGCCGGCCGATCAAGAAGGGGAAAGTGCAGCGGCAGGCGGCGGAGTAGAGGAGAATACCGCGCTTGCTCCTGCCTGGACGATCAGATGTCCCTATAATAGCTACATTTTACAGAGCAGCCGATAAAGCTAAAATCTGCGATTGAAATACGAAATAAATATTGATTATGGTGGGAATAATGACAAAAGAAATCAATCGTGATATTTTCATAAAAGACGATAATCTTCTACGACCCCGCCTAACATTTGAGACGATCACATTTTCGGACGGCACACAGCTAACACTTGAAGAAGATGACATTGTCGTCTTCGTAGGCCCAAACAATGCGGGCAAAAGCGCTACCTTGCGCGAGCTCGAATCGTGGGTTTCAAGGTCGATCCCCGGCGTTGTGGTAAAAAGCGCCAATATGCGTAAATCAGGTACGCAAGAAGACCTGCGCGCTTATCTCAATGTGAAATCACAAAAAACTGGTGATAGAGCAAATTTATATTATGGCGGTATCGGTTATAGTATTCACCACACCCATATCAGCTATTTCGATCAACCGTCTGACCGACATCCGGTCGCACCATTTTTTGCCAAGCGCCTGACCACAGAGAGCCGAATACAAGATTCAAATGCGGCACCCGCTCTCGCGCTGTTCCAGTCACCTCCAACGCATCCAATTCACATATTGCTGATGGACCCGGAGTTATCCAAGGACATCAGCGATAAATTTCAGCATGCTTTTGGCAAGGACCTTACGCTGTTCAGGGGGGGCGGTAGCAGCTTCCCCCTTTACGTCGGTCAAAAGCCGGAAATACCGGCCGGCAAGGACGAATTATCGAAGGAATTTATCGAATCATTGCAAAGCTCAAATGTCATACTTGAAACTCAGGGCGATGGCATGCGCAGCTTTGCTGCAGTTATACTCCACGTCTTAGCAGCACAAACTCACTCAATCCAGTTCCTCGATGAGCCAGAAGCTTTTTTACATCCACCACAAGCTCGCTTGCTTGGACGTTACATTGCAGAGAACAGATCAGGTAAGTCGCAACTGTTTATAGCTACTCATAGCACAGATGTCTTGGATGGCTTAATTGAAGGTGGATCCGACAAAGTACGCATCGTTCGCCTACGCCGCGAGGGCGACGTTAATCGCGTCAAAGAGCTAGGCAAGGATCAAACAAAGGCTGTCGCCAAAGATACTTTAGCTCGGTTCTCACGTGTGTTCGATGGGATTTTTTTCGAGCATGTTATAATATGCGAATCTGATGCCGATTGCATGTTCTACCAATCTATTTTGAACCTTTCTTCGATATCAGGTGATCGTCGGCCTGACGTTCTTTTCGTTCATAGCGCAGGTAAGCACCGCATGGCAAAGCTTGCCGACACACTGAGATCCTTAGACGTCCCCGTGTCAGTAATTGCTGATATAGATTTGCTCAATGATGAGGCAACTTTTAGAAATCTTTTTGAGAAACTTGGTGGCGATTGGTCAGAGGTAATTGCGCACTGGAAGGTTGTTTCAGAGGCGGTTCTAAAGCAGCGTCCTCCGCTAAATGCAGAGCAAGTTGCGAATCTCATTCAAACGCAACTTGAAGGTATTTCAGGGACGGGAGAATTCCCTGTCACAAAGGAACGCGCGATTAAGGAGGTGTTTAAAACGATATCTCCTTGGAGTGCGATGAAGCGGAGTGGACGCAGTGCGCTTCCAGCAGGGGAGCCAATCAAACATTTCGATTCTCTAAGTGAGAATAGCAGTAAAAAAGGACTTTGGATCGTACCCGTTGGAGAAATCGAGGGATTTTGTCGTAGCGTTGGCTCTCATGGGCCGGGATTTGTTGAAAAGATACTCGAAGAACGTAACTTAGAAACAGATCCTGAGTTGAAAGAAGCCCGAGAATTCATCAAGAAAATCTGGTTAACCGCCAAGCCCGTATCGACCGATAGACCCGCCACCGTTAATTGAGTTTACTTTCCTAAAGGAACAGTGCTGCCCAATCGTCTTTTATCACCGCACTCAAACCTGCCTCTACGCACACGAAGACACCCTCATCCGTAACACAGGGCATATTGCGGCACTCAGTGCCCTTCTCCCATCCGGGAAAAAGGGAGAGAGCGTCCCGGCTCCAGCACCAAACTTATCCCCGCCCCTCGTCACCCGCCCTATCCTGCCCTCGCCCATCACCCAAACGGGGCGGCCGTCCGGAGGTATGCTGGAGGCTGGGTCGGCGCCTGCGGGCGGGGGTTACGCCCTGCTCCCGGGAGGCTTCGGGGCACCGCCCTTCGACGAGAGGCGCGGGGAACCCCTCTCCCGGATGGGAGAGGGGCAGGGGTGAGGGCCCGCCGCTGATCACCTAAGCGCAACGGCGCCGCCCCGCCCTCTCTTGCAACGGCACACCCTCATCCGGCGCTCCGCGCCACCTTCTCCCCTCCGGGAGAAGGACAAAGGCGTCGCGGTTCCTCGCCTTCCGTCTTGGCGGAAGCGCCTTCCATGGGTTAGGAGAGCGCCCCCACAGAACGCGATGGAGGGTGCCATGACCAGGAACAAGCACGACTTCACCGACCAGCCGTCCTTTTAAGGTCACGAGCAAGCGTCGGAAGTCCTACCCGTCCGAAACCCGCGTGAAGCGCGGCGTCCGCATCGTCCATGGCGATGTCGAACTGCAGGAAAAGCTCGGCCGCAACGATCTCTGTGTCTGCGGCTCCGGGCGCAGATTTCAAGAAATGCTGCATGCCGAGCGGCCGTTTCGACGGCTCCGTCCGGGATGACTACTTTCAGGGAGTGACAAAGCAGCCTCGCCTCGCCGTCATGCTCGGGCTTGTCCCGAGCATCCGCGTCTTGAGACGCTGATGGCGGGCGATGGCCAGCGATGAAGGCGTGCCCCGGTCGCTCCTGCGCGAAGACGTGGATGGTCGCCACAAGGGCGACCATGACGGCGGAGGGCGATCGCGACGCCGAGAGCCACCGCCTCGATCAGGCCAGTTCCTCGTAAAGGTCGTTCCACTCGGGGTTTCCGGCCATGATCGTGCGGGTCTTATAGGCGCGGTACCAGCGCTTCATCGAGGTCTCGCGCTGGATCGCGGCCTCGATCTCGTCGTGCCATTCGTACCAGACAAGGCGCTTCAATCCGTATTGCCGCGTGAAGCCGGCGATCAGCCCCTCGCGATGTTCGTGAATGCGTCGGCCGAGATCGCTCGTCACGCCGATATAGAGCGTGCCGTTGGGTCGGTTCGTCACGATGTAAACCCAGCCGCCCTTCTGCTTCATGGCTTCAGGATGCGATTGCGCGGGGGCGGCGGCAAGGGCTCCGCCGTCATGGTCGGGCTTGTCCCGACCATCCACGTCTTGCGCCGATGGCGGGGGCCGGCCAACCACGAGGCGCGCGGCGAGTCGTTCCCGCGTGAAGACGTGGATGGTCGCCACCAGGGCGACCATGACGGCGGCGGGCGACCATGACGGGAAGAGCTTCCGGCAGCAAACTTATCCCCGCCCCTCCTCACCCGCCCTATCCTGCCCTCGCCCATCACCCAAACGGGGCGGCCATCCGGAGGTGTGCCAGTGGCTGGGTGAGGGTCGGCGCCTGCGGCTGGTCTCACAAGCCAGGCTCGGGAGGCTTCGGGGCACCGCCCTGGGGACACTACGGTCCCTGTGCGAGGAGCTCGCTGGAAGGCTCGGCCGGTGACGGTGAGGCAAAGGCAGGACGCGACGACCCGATGAGGGGAACTGGCGTCGAAAACCCGCCCATCCTGAACCGCCCTGCCCGATAAGCGCGGCCCGAGGCCCAAAATCGCCGAAGGCGGAGCGCCACGGGGCGTGCGACGGGTGGCTCAATCCCGCCGCGCCGCAGCCTGGCTCAACGGTTGCGGATGTCCCACGCGCCTCGCGGCGCTCCGCCAGCCCTGTCTCGTCACCCTTGCGACCCCGCCGCGCGTCAGCGCGGGCGGATGATCCTGCGTGCCTCACCCGACCGGAGCCCCGCCATGCCGAAACGCCAAAACCTCTTCGCCGATATCCCGCCGATCACCGATTTCGAAAGCTGCCAGAGGGCGCGGCCGCTGATCCTGCAGCGTCTCGGCGATATCATCGGCGTCTGGGAAGCCTGCGAGAACAAGAGCTGCATCCGGGCGCGGAGCTGCCAGCGCAGCGACGGGGCCTGCCTTACCGCCTTCATGCAGGCGGTGCCGGACGAGGAGCGTCGGGAGTTTCGCTACGCGCTGGAGAACCGCAGCAAGGGGCTCGACGCCGACGAGGCAATCGCGCGGGCACAGGCGCGCGTCGCGGAGGAGAGTGCGCGGCAGGGCGAGTAAAACCGCCGCCCTTACAGAAATACGCGCGGGAACCCCTCTCCCGGATGGGAGAGGGGCAGGGGTGAGGGCCTGCCGCCAATAGTATAAACGCGACGGCGCCGCCTCGCCTTCACTAGCGACGGCAGGCCCTCATCCGGCCCTCCGGGCCACCTTCTCCCATCCGGGAGAAGGAAAGAGGTGTCGCGGTTCCCTCGCAGACAAGGCGTCGCGGTTCCCCCTCGCCCTCCCCTCAGAACCGGTCGATGATCGTCACGCCCGTGCCCTCGAAGCGGTCCATCGCCATCAGCGCGGGGATCGATTCGGCGAGGTCGATGCGGCGGCCGACGAGCTGCTGCGGGGTGAGCTTGCCGGCGCTGATCATGTCGAGCATCGCGCCATAGCGATGCGCCTGCATGCCGTGGCTGCCGAGGATTTCCAGCTCGTGGGCGATGACCTGCGCCATCGGGATCGGCGGCGTCGCCTGCTCCGCCAGCAGGAGCCCGACCTGGATATGCTTGCCGCGCTTGCGCAAATTCGCGACCGAGTTGAAGCAGGTCTGGGGGTGGCCGAGCGCATCGAGCGAGACATGGGCGCCCCCGCCGGTCGCGTCGCGCACGGCGGCGACGACGTCGGGCTGGGTCTTGGCGTTGATCGTCACCGCAGCACCGACCTCGCGGGCGAGGCGCAGTTTGTCGTCGGAGATGTCGACGGCGACGACATTCGCGCCGAGCGCATTGGCGATCATGATCGCGGAGAGGCCGACGCCGCCGCAGCCATGGACGGCGACCCATTGCCCGCCCGAGACCTTGCCCTGGTCGACCACGGCGCGGAACGAGGTCACGAAGCGGCAGCCGAGGCTGGCGGCCGTGGCGAAGTCGATCTCCTCGGGCAGGCGCACGAGGTTGAAGTCGGCCCGGTCGATGCGGACATATTCCGCGAACGAGCCCCAATGGGTGAAGCCGGGCTGGAACTGGTCGTCGCAGACCTGCTGGTTGCCGGAATGGCATTGCGGGCAGGAGCCGCAGCCCGCGACGAAGGGCACGGTGACGCGGTCGCCCTCGCGGAAGCGCACGACGCTGCGGCCGACCGCGGCGATGACGCCGGCAAGCTCATGGCCGGGCACATGCGGCAGGCGGATATCGGGGTCGTGGCCGACCCAGCCATGCCAGTCGCTGCGGCACAGGCCGGTTGCCTCGACCTTGATGATGACGCTGTGCGGCTCCGGGGTCGGGTCCGGCAGGATGCGCAGTTCGGGGGCCTGCCCGAAGGCTTCGTAGACGACGGCTTTCATAGGGCGGGCCTCCTTGGGTCGATCGCCCGTGTCATGCGGCACCGCCGGCGGAATCGTCAATTGCGACGGATCGCCGTTCCTCGCCCGCGCGTCTTCCGCCGGCAAGCGCGGGCGCTGTCCTCGGTCGTTCAGGCTCCGCCGGCCTTCAGCGCATCGATCGGGAATTTCAGGTAGCGCCGCCCGTTGGCTTCAGGCTCCGGCAGGCGGCCGCCGTTGATGTTGACCTGCAGGGCATGGAGGATCAGGCGCGGCATCGGCAGCGTCCGGTCGCGGGCCTCGCGCAGGGCTACGAACGCGGCCTCGCTCCGGCATTGGACGATGTGGGTATTGCCGGCCTTCTGCTCGGCGACCGTGCTCTCCCAGCGGGCCGGCCGGCCTTCCGGCCTGTAGTCATGGCCGGTGAACAGCCGCGTCCGGTCCGGCAGGGCGAGGATGGCCTGGATCGAGCGCCAGAGCCGGCCGGCATCGCCGCCGGGAAAATCGGCCCGCGCCGTCCCGCTGTCGGGCATGAACAGCGTGTCGTGGATGAAGGCTGCGTCGCCGATGAGATAGGCGATCGAAGCGAGCGTGTGGCCGGGCGTGAACAGGACCCGGACGGGCAGCTCGCCGATCCGGAACTCCTCGCCATCGGCGAAGACGCGGTCCCATTGGGAGCCATCAGCCGGAAAGTCCGGCCAATTGTAGATGGTCTTCCAGAGCTTCTGGACGTCGACGATGCGCTCGCCGATCGCGGTCGGCGCGCCGGTCCGGCTCTTCAGATAATGCGCGGCCGAAAAATGGTCGGCATGCGGGTGGGTGTCGAGGATCCACTGGAGGGCGAGGCCCTCGGCATCGAGGTAGGCGAGCAGGGCATCGGCGTTTTCGGTGCCGACAGCCCCGGATTTCTCGTCGAAATCGAGAACCGGGTCGATGATCGCGCACTGCCGCGTGGCCGGGTCGGCGACGACGTACTGGATCGAGCCGGTCGGCGGGTCGTAAAAGCCCCGCACCGACGGCCTGAGCTGCGTGATGTCCACTTCGACGCTCCCCTGCCTGCGCCAACGCTGGATGCGGCCGCGGCAACGGCAACTGCCGCCGGGCCGGTCGGCACCCGCCACATCCGTGCGGGTGCCGGAGCCTTCTCAGGCCGTAGGTTGCTTCGTCTTGCGGAGATAGGGCAGGACGCGCTCGAACAGGCCGAAGCGCTTGGTCGCGTCCTCGTCGGAGACCGAGCCGGCGATGACGACATCCTCGCCCGGCTTCCAGTCCGCGGGGGTCGCCACAGGGAACTTCGCCGTCAGCTGGATCGAGTCGATCGCGCGCAGGATCTCCTGGAAGTTCCGGCCCGTCGTCATCGGATAGGTGAGCGTCAGCTTGACCTTCTTGTCCGGGCCGATGAGGAAGACCGAACGCACGGTCTGGTTGTCGGCCGGCGTGCGGCCTTCGGAGGTGTCGCCCGCCGAGGCAGGCAGCATATCGTAGAGCTTGGCGACCTTGAGCTCGCTGTCGCCGATCATCGGATAGGTGACGTTGTGGCCGGTCGCGGTCTGGATGTCGGCCTTCCATTTATGGTGGCTCTCCACCGGATCCACGGAGATGCCGATGATCTTGACGTTTCGCTTGTCGAACTCGCCCTTGATGCCGGCCATCATGCCGAGCTCGGTGGTGCAGATCGGGGTGAAGTTCTTCGGATGGGAAAACAGCACCGCCCAGCTGTCGCCGATCCAGTCATGGAACTGGATCGGTCCCTCCGTCGTATCGGCCGCAAAATCCGGAGCCGTATCGTTGATCCGCAGGGTCATGGCTTCCTCCAGCTCTTCTTTCGTCATGGAGACGGCTCGCAAGCTCGGCCGCATCACCGAGCGGCTGTCGCCAGGTCACGTCATAAGAGCGCGTCCTTGGCAACGGGCGTCCGGCCTTGTCAGCGCGCGACGCAATTCTCGCACGAATGCCGGCCGCTCTGCGAGCCCCTATGCGCGAGGAAATGGCCGTCCGTATGCCTTAGCCAAGCCGGCGCGTGACGCCACCCTTGATCACCGGCGGGGCCGGCGGGCCCAGATAATAGGCGCCGCCCAGGCCAAGGCCGGCCCCAAGGGCAGGCCAGCCCGGATCGGCATAGGCGTTCAGCTCCCAGCAGCGCAGCCTCTGGCGCTCCGCCTCGGTGGTGGCGTCGTTGCAGCGGGAGACTTGCGAACGCTGCCAGAAGGCCGCGGCCGGCAGCGTCGCAGCCGGCAAAGTGCCGCCGGCCAGCAGCGCCAGGAGGAACAACCTGTTCATCGCCTCTTCCCGTCCAGTCTCAGAACCCTATGATGACCGACTGCCCTTGCCGAACGCTTAAGCAGGGACTTCGAACCGAAGCGCGCCGACGAGCGCAGGATCGCCGCGTACGCCGCGAGGCGGTACGGCGAGCCGGACGAGCAAAGGAGATCGCAACGTGAAACTGCCCATCGTCATCCATAGCGACGAGGACTACGATCGCGCCCAGCAGCGGGTGAAGGAATTGAACGCGATGCCGGACACTCCCGACAAGGAGAAGGAGTTGCACGCCATCGCCGAAGCCATGCTCTCCTTCGAGCTTCGCCGCGACGACGCCGACGATTGAAGCCGACGCTCGACGGAAATCGTTTCGCGCGGCGCCCCCAAACATGATCTCACGAAGCGGATGGCGCCGCTTGGCAGCGCGGAAATGCCCTAGGAGTCGTTGCTGGCGTTGAGCTCTTCGGGGCGCAGCCCCTCATCGGGCGGACCGGCCTGCGCGCCTTGGGCCGCGGCCCATTGCGAGACGATCTCGGCGATCAGCTCGGCCTGCGTGCGGGGCGGATTCTGCATCGTGATGTGGTGATCGAGCGCTGCCAGAACCTCCCGGCTCAGCGAAACCGTAACCATAGCCGGCGACATCACAGTTTCCTCCTCGGATGGAACAGGGCCGCGCTCGCGGCGTTCTTCCTCCGCAGCATACGAGCACGGCCTCGTTTTGCGAGAAAATTATTTCAGAACCGAATCGAAGCCAACTGTCTTCGCGCGGATGTTGCTGTCGAAACGGTTCGATTAATACTCGATAACACGTAATTTGAAACAAATCTGCCTCGCGGTTGTTATTGAAGCGACCCGCATCATCGCGGAAATATTAAGGAGGAAAACATGATCAGACATGTTGTGTTCGCTTCTGTCGCAGCGAGCCTGCTCGCGGCCAGTGCGCTTGCGCAGACCAACGCTCCCTCGCCGCCGTCCTCGGCACCGTCCGCCTCGACCTCGGCAGCGAAGAGCACCCCGGCGCCAACCAATCTCGCCGGCCAGGGCAAATGGCGCACCACCAAGCTGATCGGTGTGGATATCTACGGGCCCGACGACAAGAAGGTCGGCGACGTCACGGAAGTGATCATGGACAAGACCGGCAAGGTCGAGATGGTGACCGTCGGCGTCGGTGGGTTCCTCGGCATCGGCACGAAGGATGTCGCGATCCCCTTCGATCAGGTGAGCTGGAGTGACCAGCCCATGGCTTCCCCCGCGCCCGCGCCTGCTTCGGGTGGCGGCGCGGCCGGAACCGGTGGAGCGATGCCGGCAACCCCTCCTGCCGCAGCGGCGCCCAAGGCGCCCGCGATGTACCCGGACCACGGCAAGATCACGATGACGAAGGATCAGCTCCACGCGGCGCCTGCCGTCACCTATTCGGGCACCTGAGCGCCCGCCCCACGCGCGGGAAACCAGACGAAGCTCGCCCCGCAAGGGCGGGCTTCTCTATTGGGCCATGGGTGTCAAGCTGCCCGACGTGACGATTGTCTCAGTTGGGTCGGAAGCGACCCCGCTCATGGGTGCCCGATGCCCGATAAAACTGCGCTGACCAAGCAGAAAACCCCAGCCAATACAGCGGCAATGGCGAGAGCAGGAACCAAGGAAGCGAAACTACCTGCGCCGAAGCTGGATGGATAACGGCGGGCGAAATAGCCAACGGCAACGAGCATCATGATCGCGCCACCGATCAAGCTTGCGCCAGCAATATTGTATGCGTGGGCAGTCATAGCCTCAGTTGTAGCCGTGCCTCTTGGCATCCTGACGTGACACTATCGTTGCCGGACGGAGCTTCGCAACGGGTCGTGAGCTAACAGTCCCGCCAGGTCTCTGGCTTCTCTCCGAAGTCGGCGCTTTGGCCGCTTCATGGTTGGGTTCGACGAGTGGTGGATCACGCTTTTTCGCGGAGTGACCTTGCGGTCCCCAACCCGCCCTCGATCTCACCGCCCTTCGGTCCCTGGGGGACATCGCTCCGCCCTGCGACGGATCTCGAAACGCAGTTGATGAGGTCAGGCTTGGGCCGGCTCGGACGTCCAACGGAACGGCACGCGGTCGATCCACATCCGGTGGAGGATGATGGAGAGCCGTCGCGCGACTGCGATCATCGCCTTGGCCATGCCGCGCCGCTTGGCGACACGCAACCCCCATGCCTTGAGTGCCGAGGATTTCGCCTGCGGTCGCAAGAGGACCATAGCCGCCTCGAACAAGGCTGATCGTAGTGTCTCGTCACCGTTCTTGGTGATCCTGCCACGCCTGTCGATCTCGCCGGATTGATGCGTTCGCGGGGCCAACCCGAAATGGGCGCCGACAGAGCGGGAGCGCTGGAAGCGGGCGGGTTCGTCGATGGCAGCGCGATAGGTTAGGGCGACGAGCGGGCCGACGCCTGGCGCGCTCATCAGAAGGGAGCAATCGACATCGGCGCGCGCCAGAGCCAACATCTTCTTGTGCAGGCCGACATACTGCTCACGAACGACCCGGCGCACCGCCAGCATCGGCCCGATGATCGCCTGCAGCGACGGCACATCCTCGATCAGCTCCAAGATGCGCGCTTCATAGCGAGCCCGTGTCACCATACCGACCTTGAGACCGAAGTTGCGCAGCAGTCCGCGAATGCTGTTCTCGACATCGAGCAGCTTGGCCTGAAGGAAGCGCCGGCCGCTTAGGAGCGCTCGGATCTTCTGGCTCGCCAGCGTCTTGACGTGGACCGGCCGGTAGAGCCCGACCCGCATCATCTGGGCAATGCCGCGCGCATCGTTACGGTCGGTCTTGTTCGGCCGGGCGCTCAACACCGCCTGAACATGGCGCGTCTCGATGCAGATCACCGGGAAGCCAGCCTTCGCCAACCCGGCATAGAGCCATTGGCAGAGCGGGCCAGCTTCCAGCCCAACCCGCGAATAGCGGTCGCTACAGAAGGATAGGAACGCGGCGATCGCCTCAGGCGAACTCTCCGCCTTGCCTTCACGGATGATCGTTCCGCCTGCGTCCATCACGCAGACACTCGTCGTCTTCACCGAACCGTCCAAGCCGACAAAGCACTCCATCGCTCTTCTCCCTGATCCGCTGGGCTGGATCGGTGGAGCCTAGATCGCTTCGGCCACCGCCGCATCGCATCCGCGACGCGAGCCCAATGGCCCAACCTTCTTCTTTTCGGTTCAACGCTTCAGCCCCTGGACAGGGCGCGGAGCAATGGCGGGATCGCCTCCGGCAGATCATCCGCGATCAAACCCATGCCGAGCGTTTCTCCAGCGCGGCCATGCAGCCAGACGGCAGCACAAGCCGCCTCGAAGGCGCTCATCCCCTGCGCCAGCAGGCCGGTGATGAGCCCGGCCAGCACATCGCCTGAGCCGGCGGTCGCCAGTGCGGCCGAGCCGGTGGAATTGATCGCCGCCCGCCCGTCAGGCGCGGCGATAACCGTATCCGCTCCCTTGTAGACGAGGATCGCGCCCGAGCGAGCGGCGGCCCTGCGCGCCCGCTCCAGCTTCGAGGCTTCCGTCGCGATCGCAGGTTCACCGCCGAAGAGGCGCTGGAACTCCCCTTCATGCGGCGTGAACACGCGCGCACAGGCGGAGTTCCGGGTCGAGACGTCCTCGCGCAACGAGGTCGCAAGCAAGGTCAGGGCGTCGGCATCGAGCACGACCGGCCTGTCGCTCGCGAGGGCCGAGCGGACCAACGCGACCGCGCGCTCGTCAAGCCCCAGGGCCGGCCCTGCCGCAATCGCAGAGATTCGCCGGTCCAGGAGGAATTCCGAGAACGCCTCGCCATCCGCGACCGGGCGCTGCATCAGCGCATCCGGGCCGCGCGACGCATGGGCTGCCAGAGCCCCGGGAGCGCACAGGATCGTCGCAAGGCCGGCGCCGATCCGCAACGCAGCCCGCGCGCTCAAACGCGGCGCGCCGACACCCGCGACACCGCCTGCGACGACGGCGACCGCTCCGCGCCGGAACTTGTGCGTGTCGAGGCCGTGATGCGGCAAGGCAGCTAGCCACAGCGCCGGCTCATTGTGGAAAGCTCTGGGTGCGATCTCGGACAATGCCGTCGCGGCCGGGATTCCAATATCGGCCACGACGATCCTTCCGCAAAGGGAACGCCCCGGCAGCAGGAGGTGACCCGGTTTGAGCCGAAAGAACGTCACGGTTTCAGTCGCGCGAACAGCGGGGCCTTCGGCCAGGCCGGTATCCCCGGACACGCCGCTGGGGACATCGACGGCGATCACCGGGCGGCCTGCGCGATTCATGAGTGCGACGGCTTCGGCGGCTTCGCCGGCGAGCGGCCGTGCGAGGCCCGCGCCGAACAGCGCGTCGATATAGAGATCGACGGCCCCGTTGGCGAGCGATGCCAGCGGCAGAGCCGGCCCGCTCCATTGCGCGAAGGCGAGCGCGGCGTCGCCCTGGAGGGCGTCCGGCGAGCCCAGCAGCGCGACTTTCACAGTGAGCCCGCGCGCCTGCAGAAGCCGGGCTGCAACGAATCCGTCACCGCCATTGTTGCCAGGACCGCAGGCGATCGCGACCGTGGCGCCCTTCTCGACGCGCCGCAGCGCCGCCTCGGCAACGGCGCTTCCCGCGCGCTCCATCAGAGTGATGCCCGCCATACCGGCGCCAATCGCAACGCCGTCCGCTCGCCGCATCTCGCCGGTCGAAAGCAGGGCGAGATCCGATGGCTGCGTCGCTTCGGCTTGAGAGATCGTCATGCCGCATGATGGGACCGTCTGGCCCTATATCGCAAGACGATGCGGATCAGGTCGATTGCTGCTGAATTAATCATATGACCGATTTTTGTGCTGTTTTTTGCCTCCTACACAGGCGAAGGAATGGGGCCTGCCGCATGGCGGGGCGTTTGCGCCAATGCTATGAGCAGACGTACGGTCGCAATCATCCGAAAGCCGAGGGGCTCCCAGCCCGCGCCGACGGATTTTTGCAGTTCTTTTCCGGCACGCGCCGGAGCCTGAAGCGCAGTGGAGGTCGATCGGCGCATGAAGAAGATCGAAGCGATCATCAAGCCCTTCAAGCTGGACGAGGTGAAGGAGGCGCTTCAGGAGGTCGGTCTGCAGGGGATCACGGTGCTCGAAGCCAAGGGCTTCGGACGCCAGAAGGGCCATACCGAACTCTATCGCGGCGCCGAATACGTCGTCGACTTCCTGCCGAAGGTGAAGATCGAGATCGTCCTGAGCGACGACATGGTCGACCGCGCCATCGAGGCCATCGTCAAGGCTGCCCAGACCGGCCGCATCGGCGATGGCAAGATTTTTGTATCAACGGTCGAGGGGGCGATCCGCATCCGGACCGGCGAGACCGGCGCGGACGCGATCTGAGATCTTTCCCCCGCATCACGGAATCAAAGGCCGCGGCTGGATTGGAGCCAGCGACGGCCCACGAGTTTGAAAACTGCTGGCAAGAGGAATGCTGAAATGAAAAGCGCCAAGGATGTCCTCAAGGCGATCAAGGACAATGACGTCAAATACGTCGACTTCCGCTTCACCGACCCGCGCGGCAAGTGGCAGCACGTGACGTTCGACGTCGGCATGATCGACGAGGACATCTTCGCCGAGGGCACGATGTTCGACGGCTCCTCGATCGCCGGCTGGAAGGCCATCAACGAGTCCGACATGCTGCTGATGCCGGATCCGACGACCGCGACGATGGATCCGTTCTTCTCGGCCGCCACGATGGTCATCAACTGCGACGTGCTCGAGCCCGGCACCGGCGAGCCCTATGGCCGCGACCCGCGCGGCATCGCCAAGAAGGCCGAGGCCTATCTGAAGTCGACCGGCATCGGCGACACCGTCTATGTCGGACCCGAGGCCGAGTTCTTCGTCTTCGACGACGTCAAGATCGCCGCCGACCCGTACCATACCGGCTTCAAGCTCGATAACGTCGAGCTGCCGACCAACGGCTACGCCGATTACGAGGGCGGCAATCTCGGCCACCGCATCGCCACCAAGGGCGGCTACTTCCCGGTCCCGCCGCAGGATTCGGCGCAGGACATGCGCGGCGAGATGCTTGCGGCCATGCAGTCCATGGGCGTGGTCGTCGAGAAGCACCACCACGAGGTCGCTTCGGCCCAGCATGAGCTCGGCATGAAGTTCGACACGCTGACGCACACCGCCGATCTCATGCAGATCTACAAGTACGCGATCCACAACGTGGCCCAGAGCTACGGCAAGACCGCGACCTTCATGCCGAAGCCGATCTATGGCGACAACGGCTCGGGCATGCATGTCCACCAGTCGATCTGGAAGAACGGCAAGCCGGTCTTCGCCGGCAACAAATACGCCGACCTGTCGCAGGAGTGCCTGTGGTACATCGGCGGCATCATCAAGCACGCCAAGTCGCTGAACGCCTTCACCAATCCCTCGACCAACTCCTACAAGCGCCTCGTCCCGGGCTATGAGGCTCCGGTGCTGCTCGCCTACTCGGCGCGCAACCGCTCGGCTTCCTGCCGTATTCCGTGGACGACCTCGCCGAAGGCCAAGCGCGTCGAGGTCCGCTTCCCCGATCCGATGGCGAACCCCTATCTCGCCTTCGCGGCCATGCTGATGGCCGGCCTCGACGGCATCGTGAACAAGATCGATCCCGGCCCGGCGATGGACAAGGACCTCTACGACCTGCCGCCGCGCGAGCTGAAGAAGATCCCGACCGTCTGCGGCTCGCTGCGCGAGGCGCTGGAGTCGCTCAAGAAGGACAACGCCTATCTCAAGGCCGGCGGCGTCTTCAACGACGACTTCATCGAGAGCTATATCGAGCTCAAGATGCAGGATGTGGCGCGCTTCGAGATGACGCCGCACCCGGTCGAGTTCGCGATGTACTACTCGTATTGAGGATTTCGGCCGGCTTCGCAGGGAACCGGCCGCGCGCTTCCTCCCGGCCGCGCTTTGTGGCCAACCTTTGTGAACCGGGGCGGAAACGCCCCGGTTTTTTGTCGGAAACCGCTCGCGCTCAGGCGAGCCGGTTGTGACCGAACGTCACGCTGCCCGCCGTGGTCGCCAGCACGTTGCCATATTCAGCAGTGCCCACACGGTTGAAAGTCGTGCCCGTGAACGAACTGGGCACGATTCCTCCGACGCTGCAGGCTCGGACGACGTTCCCCGAGACGACGATCGACCTGTCAGAGCCAGTGACCGCATCGTTCGATACGCCGATGCCGATCGCCGCGTTGCGCACGAGATTGCCCGTCAGAACTAGGTCACGCGCTCCCGTATTCACACCGGCCTGAATGCCAACGCGGGAAACAGCTTCGATCAGGTTGCCGGACACGACGCAATCCTGCTCGACGGTAATACCGTTGCCGATCGTCGAGGGCGGATAGTAGCCCGCATCCGGAATGGGATTGTTCAGAACGTTCGATATTCTGTTGCCCTCGATCACCACACTTCGTGCGGTTCCGTCGCTGAACTGGCCGGAATTGGCAACATTGATACCGTTTCCTACCGTATCGAGACAGTTGTTCGAGACGACGCAACCTGTCAGATCGATTCCGGCCCCCGGCGCCTCGACGAATATCGCTACCTCACGGGTATTATAGATGTTGTTATTGCAGATATTGTAGAGACCACCACCGTTGCACCGCACGGCCGAATACTTGGTGGCGAAAATCTTGTTGTCCGTCACCGTCACCCCGACCGCCCTGAAAATACTCACGCCATTGCCGTTCTGGCCGGTCCCTCCCGCGGCCGTTTCGATGCCATTGATCAGATTGCCGGAGATCGTTGAACTGTCACCGGTAATAGAATCGCGCCAGACAGCGATGCCGTTGTTCGACATGTTGGCAAGCGAACTCGCAAGGACGCTGATTTTTGCGTTTTCGCTCCAGATTCCGACCGAGTGCGCGGAGAGGCCGCTGCCGCGGACGAGGGCTTCGGCGCCGCTGGAGACGTAGATTCCGATGCCCGGCGAATTGATGATGGTGCAGTTCTCGAACGCCACGTTCCTCGCGTTCGCCGCGACGGCGATCAACGCGGGCCTCTGCGAGACATAGTCGGTCAGAGGCTGGTTCTGACCGTCAAAGATCAATCCGTCAAAACGAACATCGCTTTGCCCTTCGATCCTGAGGAAAATATTGGAGCCGGCAAACCGCAAGGTCACGGACCCCGGCACCGCACGGGCCAGAAGCGGCTTGCCGCCTCCGTTGGTCGCTAGAACGGTCGTCGTTCCAGAGTCATAGATTCCCGGCTGAAAGAACAAGGGGCGCCCCTGGCTTCGCGCTGCATCGAGCACTGTCTGAAGGCTCGTGAAAGCCGTCCAGCCAGCGCTGGCAGCACCGGCGCGGGCGACGACGACATCATCGAAAACGGCATAGGAAGGCATCAGTTCGTTCTCCAAAGGAACATAACATGAACATTCCTAATATAGGCATATCTTCCTGTCAAGCACACTGCCTCCCTTCACCGATTGCTGAGGTTTGGTCGCTAGCCTCTGCGTCGCACAAGGAGCAGCCAGTGAACCTGCAAGCGAACCGACAGCCGTCGCTCTTCATCGACCGAGTGACTGGGCAAGTTACTGCCGGGCGCACCATCGACCGCAGGCTGATAGCCCTTCTGAATCTCTATGCTGCCACCTCCCAGCCGATACGGCAGCGGGGCCTCTACAAGCTCTGCCGCATGATCGGATCGACGGTATGGCGCGGGGGAATGGCGCGGATCGAAATTGACCCGGATGCAGCAGTGACTTTCCCAGCCGACGACCCCTACTGGAACCGGATGTTGCTGACGCGTTACGATCACGAACCGGAACTCGCCCGCTTCCTGAGCGGCATCGCGGCTCAGGACTACAGCTTCGTCGATTGTGGGGCCAATATCGGCTACTGGTCGGTCTTTGCTGCATCCGACCGCGGAGGCCGAAAGCAGGTTCTCGCAGTCGAGGCCTCCAAGTCCACCTATGATATTCTGGCTCGCAACATTGCGCCATACGCGGACCGCGTCATCGGCCTGCACCGGGCTATTCTCGATCGCTCGGGAATCGATGTCGGTCTCACGGATGCAGTTCACGAGGCGCGCGGCATCGCCGAGGACGGTGCCGCGTCGCTAGGCGAGACCGTGGAATCGATCTCGATCGACGATCTGCTGGATATGCACGGCTGGCGCGAGCGCCGCCTGTTGGTCAAGCTCGACGTCGAAGGCGTCGAACGCCAGGCCTTGTTCGGAATGGAGCGAGCGCTGAATCATGATGCTCTCGTGATCTATGAGGATCACGGTGCAGATGCGTCCCACGAACTCACGCGGCACGTGCTCGTCGACCGGGGCCTCCAGGTCCATCTGCTGCTGGAGCATGGGGCAGTGCCGATCACGGATGTTGGACAACTGCACGAGCACAAGCGCGACCGTACAAAAGGCTACAACCTCATTGCCATAAGAAATAATTCTTACTGGCAAGGTACATTCAAGAGCTGACCGCCGCGACGCGTACGGGCTTTTCGAGCAAGCCCGCATAGGCGGAGATGCTGCGCTCGATATGTCGGCTCGTGGTCAGCGGATCGGCCCAGTAGCGGCGGTAGGCGGCGGCCCCCATTGCACGTGCCACGGCATCGTCCTTCAGGCGGCGGAGCGCCGCGGTCAGCCCTCCGGTATCTCCTCCCTCCACCAGGATTCCGTCTTCTCCATCGATGATCCAGCTCGCTGGACCGGTGGTGCGCGACAGGATGACCGGCACACCGAGTGAACGCGCCTCCGCGATCACCAGCGGGCCAGGCTCGTACCAGAGCGAGGGCAGTACGAGACAGCGCGCCTGCGCGATCTCGTCGAAGACCCGCGACGCCGGCACCCAGCCGCGAAACTCGGCATCCTGATTGATGCCTGCGATCTCGGCCGCCAGTGGTCCGTCGCCTACGAAGCGGACCGGAATCTGCGCTTCGCGGGCGGCTCGGGCCAAGAGATCGCCCGCCTTTTCCTGCGTGAAGCGGCCGAGGAACAGCGCATGCCGGCTTTTCGCCACATCGGCCGGCCCGCGCTTTTCCGCCTCCATCATATTTTCGACCACGGCATGCCTTGCCCCGCTCGGCAGGAAGGGTTCGGCGAACCGGCGGGCGAAGTCCGAAACATGGATGAAGAGCGGGGCCTCCAGGGTCCGCAGCGCCTTGTCCGAACGCCATTGCCGGGCGACGCGGACCAGCTTGTGGATATAGGAGGCGCGATCGCAATTGGCGGTGACGCAACCGATCGACATCGGCCTCTTCCGACAGGGCGCTCGGGCCTTGAAGTCGAAATAGCCGCCGACCGGACAGAACGAGAAGTAGTCATGCATCGTGATCGCGACCGGCATCCCGCTCTCGCCTGCGGCTGCGATGGCAGCTGGGCTGAAGGCCTTGGTCCATTGGTGGAGATGGACGAGGGTCTCGCCGCGGGGCTGCTTCGCAAGCAGTTCGCTCAGGAAGGCATGCGCCCGGGCGTTCCAGATGCCCTGACGCGCGGCTGCCACCTTGCTGCCGACCTGCCAGACCTCCTCACCGGCGAAATGCGCGACATCGATCAGCGGGTGATCGAGACGGTCTGAAACCGGACCGATCGCGTAGGCGAAGACGACTTCGACGCCGGCCTCGGCCAAGCCGCGGGCGCTCTCGATCGCCACCTTGGCGGCGCCGCCGTTGATCGAGCCGAAATCGCTGACGATGACCACGCGCATGAAGAACTCCAGAGATCATTCCAGCGGCAAGGATGGCGGGAGCCTCGACGTGGCGCGAGCAGGCTTGTGCGGCCAGGCGGTCTCAACGAGCGATCCAGCGGACAAGGATGAGCAAGGGGTAGGCGCTCATGACGAGCGCGATGGCGAGCGCGGCACCGGTCGCGAGCATGAGGTTGCCCGCGAACCAGATCGTGCAGAGCCAGGACAGTGCGAGCGCGGTGCCCGACAGGGCGATCGGCGGCCAAGGCATGGCGAAGGACTCCAGGCGCAGCATGAACCATCCGAGCGCCAGCGCGGCCGCCGCGCCGGCCGCGGCGCCGGCGACGATCGCCGTGTCGGTGCCGGCAAAGAACCACATCGCGACGAGCGCACCCGCACAGGTCAAAACGCAGTCGAGAGCTGCGAGCCCCAGGATGGCGGTCAAGCGGCGTTGCAGATGCACGGGCGCCGGCAGCACGGTCTGGGCGAGTGCCCGCAGCATCGCCATCAGCATGACGAACGGCGCGGTCCGCAGGAAGGCCTCGCGCAGCCCCACGGGAATGACGAGCTGGGTGGCGAAGCCGAGCACGGCGATGATTCCAGCGGCTCCGATCAGCGAGAGGCCCACCAGCAGCGCGTAATAGCGGCCCAGTTCGGCCTGCATCGCCTTGGGATCGCCCTTGCGATCGAACTGGGCGACCAGTTCGGGAAAGCGGATCGCCTGAAGCGACGAGGTGATCATGATGAAGGGCCGCTGCAACAGATCGAGCGCCAACATGGGCCCCGCAGCGGCCTGGCCGAGCGAGCCGAGCAAGACGGTCTTGAGAGCGAGCGGCATGAGCAGGGTCGCGACGCCGGCGCCGGCCGTGATCCCGCCATAGACCAGATGCCGCGTGGCGATATCGGCCTGCCAATGCATGGCAAGAGGCATCACCCGGCGCGACCGGGCCCAGGCGATGACGCAGTAGATGATGTTGCCGGCCAGCACCCCGGCCAGCACATGGGCGAAATCGGGGCTGATCGCAGCGCCGGCGATCGTTGCCGCGGCCAGGATCGTCGCGCGTGCACCCTGGAGCCAGGAGAACAGCCTGAACTCCTGCCGGAAACGCAGCATGGTCAGATGCAGTTCGCCCGCACCCTGCAGGATCGCCGCCATCGCGCCGAGCAATCCCAGCCAGACCGGAGCGCCGAGGAGCGGGGCAAGGAAGGCTGCGAGCAGGCAGAGGCCCGCGCTTCCCGCGAGCTCGACCATGATGACTCCACGCTCGGCCTGTTCGCTGGTCTTGTCCGGGCCCGGATAGAAGCGGCTGGAGGCGGCGCGGATCCAGTGGAAAAACGCGATATCGGCAAACTGCACGATGGAGGCGAAGAGCGAGTAGGCAGCGTAGTCCGACGCCGGCAGCAGATTGGAGACGACGATGAGAAGGCCGAAAGCCAGGAGCGATTGATAGAAATACGCGCCCAATGCGGTGATCTTGGCCATCAGGCGGCAACTCCGCCTGCGATGCGCGCGGCGGAGCCATCTCGAGTCCCGCCGAAACCGATACCGGAAGCCATGGAAATTCAACCCTCCGGCCAAAGGCCTTAGGGCAAAAAGGTTGATACTTCCGCGCTGTCCGCCTGAAGGATCAGTAGAAATGCAGGGCCGTCAGGCCGGCCGATGCAGCAATCGCAGCGAGCCACCACAACCAGCGGCCCGCATGGCTTTCGGCCTGCGTCAGCGGCGCGCCGATGACGTCCTCATGTCCGAAGCTCTCTCCCGCAAGCCGCGCGGCACGCTGCAGCCCTGCGATTCCCGTAACCGGCACTGAGCGACGCGACACCACGGCCATTTCTTCCCCCTGCCCCGATCATAGCTCATTGCGGCTGTCCGCATAGGCCCGATCTGTTTCCGATCCTCGACGGCGATGGTTAACGCAGACTGAACGCGCCAGTTCCGATGCCCCTTATGCCAGGGCAACGTCACATGCCGATGACGACCGGTGCACCGTTCCAACGAGAGAGTTCCGATGTCTCGGGGGACTGTCTATAAGCGGAGCGACGAGGCGCGACGCCCGACGCCGCTACCGAGCCGGATCGGACTCCGGATGAAACAAGCACATCGCAAAATCCGTCCTTCATGCACTAGAATTGGACGGAACGAATCAGGAAACGTTAGGCAGTGATGGACGAGAACGGCGATCTTTTCGGCGGGGAGCCGGAGCGGCCTCGCGCGGCTGATCCCAAGCCGGAAGCGCGCTCGCCGGCCGCGGCTCCGAAGGCGCCCGCGCCCGCAGGAAACGGCGCGCGCAACGGCACGCTTTCCGAGACCGGCTATGACGCTTCCGCGATCGAAGTGCTCGAGGGGCTGGAACCGGTCCGGCGCCGGCCCGGCATGTATATCGGCGGCACCGATGAGCGCGCACTGCACCACCTCTTCGCCGAGGTGATCGACAACGCCATGGACGAGGCGGTGGCGGGACACGCCACCTTCATCGATGTCGAGTTGTTCGAGGACGGCTCCATCGCGGTGACGGACAATGGCCGCGGCATTCCGGTCGATCCCCATCCGAAATTCCCGGGCAAGTCCGCGCTCGAAGTCATCATGACGATACTGCATGCCGGCGGAAAATTCGATTCCAAGGCCTATGAGACTTCGGGCGGCCTGCACGGCGTCGGCGTCTCCGTCGTCAATGCCCTGTCCGACCGGCTCGAGGTCGAGGTCGCGCGCGGCAAGACGCTCTACCGCCAGATCTTCTCGCGCGGCCTGCCGCAGGGCCCGCTGGAGACCGTCGGCGCCGTCGCCAACCGGCGCGGCACCAAGGTGCGCTTCCATCCCGATCCTCAGATTTTCGGCGAGGGCGCGCATTTCTCGCCCGCTCGCCTGTTCCGCATGGCGCGTTCCAAAGCCTATCTCTTCGGTGGCGTCGAGATCCGCTGGACCTGCGCGCCGTCGCTGCTGAAGCCGGAAGGCGATGTCGCGGCGGAGGCCGTGTTTCGTTTCCCCGGGGGCCTGCGCGACTATCTCGGCCGCGAGATCGAGGGTAAGGACCTCGTCGCCGAGCCGATTTTCTCCGGCAAGATCACCAAGGAAGGCGGCCACGGCTCGCTTGAATGGGCGGTGGCCTGGCTCGCGACCGGCGAGGACGGCTTCTCCTCCTCCTATTGCAACACGATCCCGACGCCCGAGGGCGGCACCCATGAGCAAGGCCTGCGCATCGCCTTGCTGCGCGGACTGCGGGACCATGCCGAGCGCATCGGCCAGTCCAAGCGCATGGCGCAGGTCACCTCCGACGACGTGATGGCAACCTGCGCGGCCATGCTTTCGGTCTTCATCCGCGAGCCGGAATTCCAGGGCCAGACCAAGGACAAGCTGGCGACGCTCGAAGCCTCCCGCATCGTAGAGGGCGCCGTTCGCGACGCTTTCGACCACTGGCTTGCGGCCGCGCCGCAGCAGGCGCTGCGCCTGCTGGACTGGTCGGTGGACCGTGCCGAGGAGCGTCTGCGCCGGCGCCTCGAAAAAGAGGTCTCGCGCAAGACCGCTACGCGCAAGCTGCGCCTGCCCGGCAAGCTCGCCGATTGCTCCAATGCCGGCGCGGCTGGTTCCGAACTCTTCATCGTCGAGGGCGACTCGGCCGGCGGCTCAGCCAAGCAGGCGCGCAACCGTTCCAACCAGGCGATCCTGCCGCTGCGCGGCAAAATCCTCAACGTTGCCAATGCGACGCGCGAGAAGCTTCACGCAAACCAGCAACTCGCCGACCTGATCCTGGCGCTGGGATGCGGTATCGGCGCGCAATTCCGCGAGGACGATCTTCGCTACGAGAAGGTCATCGTGATGACAGACGCGGACGTCGACGGCGCTCATATCGCCTCGCTGCTCGTCACCTTCTTCTGGCGCCAGATGCCGCGCCTGATCGAGAAGGGCCATCTCTACCTCGCCGTCCCGCCGCTCTACCGGCTCCAGCATGGCGGCAAGAGCATCTATGCCCGCAACGATGCTCATAAGGACGAGCTGCTGGAGACGGCGTTCAAAGGCAAGAAGCCGGAGATCTCGCGATTCAAGGGCCTCGGCGAGATGATGCCGGCCCAGCTCAAGGAAACCACCATGGATCCGAGCAAGCGCATCCTGCTCAAGGTCATGGTGGACCATGAGGCGAAGGAAGAAACCTCCGATACGGTCGAGCGGCTGATGGGCAACAAGCCGGAAGCACGCTTCACCTTCATCCAGGAGCGGGCTGCCTTCGCCGGGGAGCTGATCGACCTGTGAGGAGCGAGCCCAGCAACTCTGGGGGGCTGGGCTTCACGGCCGCCGGGCTGTCCGACGCGGCCGTTGCAGGCAGGGTTCGCGCATGCCGAACCCGCCTCACCCAACCGAATGCCATGACCGCAAGCACCGGACCGCGCCCGGCGACTGGCCGCTGACCCTATGGCCGAGCCTTCTCCATCTCCATCTCGACGCGACGGCGATCTGGCGGCAGCCGCCGGGAGCGCCTCCTGGGACGACATCCGGATCTTTCACGCCATCGCCGTCGGCGGGTCGATGGCCGTGGCGGCGGCGCAGCTCGGGCTGAGCGAAGCCACCGTCGCGCGCCGGCTCAAGGCGCTCGAACGCGATCTCGGCCTTCAGCTCTTCACGCGCGAGGCCAATCGCCTCGCCCCGACGGCGATCGGACAGGGGCTTGCCGCTGAAGCCGGCGAGATCGAGGCTGCCGCCCGCCGCTTCGCGATCCGCGCAGAGGCTGCGAAGCCGCTCGCCAATGCTCCGGTGCGCGTGACCGCGACGACGTCGATCAGCCTCCTCCTGACCATGCATGCGACCGCGATTTCGGCCGCGGCCGGCGGCGTCGAGATCGTCATCATCAGCACGCGCAGCAGGCTCGACCTTGCCCGCGGCGAGGCCGATATCGCGCTGCGCATGAGCAAGCCGCCGACCGAGCCGGGCCACTACGCCCAGAAGCTCGGCCGGTTGATGCAGGCACTCTATATCCGGCAGGACATCGATCCCGCCACGGCCCCGATCATCTCGGTCAACCGCGAGACTTCGTCCCGGATCGACGACTACATCATGACCTATGCCGCGGGCCGGCCGATCGCAGCGCGCGTCGGCGACTCGGCGGCGCGCTACGAGAGCATCCGTTCCGCCGGCGCCCTGTCGATGGCGCCCTGCTTTATGGGCGATGCGGATTCAACCCTGCGCCGGCTGGAGCCGCCGCCGGAGCGGACCGGCGACGACATCTATCTTGTCTCGCATGAGATCTCGCGCAGCCGGCCCAGTGTCGTCGCCGTGCTCGGCGCGCTGCGCAAGCTCTTCCGCGAGCAGCGATCGCTCCTGGCGGGCGATGCGATCAAGCCGGCGGGGATCACTCAAATCGAGCGGTTCCCGGCAAGAACCGGCTAACCAAGCTTTTACGGCTCTTCCGTAAGGTCGTCTGCGGTTCTCGTGAGGTCACGAGACGCGGAGAGTGCGCCATGCGCCTGATCGAACTGTTCTGGAAGAACGACCGCGGCACGGTGGTCGCCGATGTCGCCAAGGCCGGCGCGGCCATCGCCTTCCTGTCGGTGATCGCCGCCAACTTCATGTCGAGCCGCATCGAGCCGCTGGACAGGGAGCGCATGGCGGCCGTCAGTCTCGCCGCCTCCAAGCGCCAGCCGGTCGATCCGCTGACCACGGGCTCGATCACGAAGGCGGCCGGCGACACCCGGCTCGATCCCTGCGCCCTGCCCCGCTGAGCTCAATCGAGCCAGCGCAGCAGCTCCGCGGTGACCCCATCGGGCGCTTCCAGCGTCGAGAGGTGGCCACTGCCCGGGATCACGGCCAGTCGCCCGCGCCCGTGGACCAATGCGGCCATTTCACGGGCCTCGGAGAGCGGCGTGATCTCATCCTCCTCGCCAACGAGAACCAGCACCGGGCAGGTCGATCTGGCCAGCGTCGGCCGCGAGTCCGGCCGTTGCATGATCGCCCGCTGCTGGCGAACGAAACCGTCCGCCCCGACATCCTCCGCCATCTGCCGCACGAGGAGCCGCAGCGGCTCGTCGGCGAGCCGCGCCGGCGCCACGAGCTTCTGCCAGAGCAGGGTCGTGACGTTGTCGAAGGCGCCCTTCTCCGCCAACGCGATCATCTGTTCGCGCGGAACGTTGGTCTCAGGCGTTGCCGGCTTGGCGGTGGTGCCGAGCAAGGCAAGGCGCGACACGCGCTCCGGGGCCTGTCGCAGGACCTCGAAAGCGACATAGCCGCCCATCGACAGCCCGCAGAGCGCGAAGCGGGGCGGCGCGGCCGCCAGTAGGCGCTGCGCGATGCCTGAAAGCGCATCGTCCAGACTGTGCTCGGCGACCAGGATCGGGCGACCATCGGCAAGCGCGGGCCATTGCGGAGCATAGAGCGCGGCGTTGGCGCTCAGCCCGGGAACGAGGACAAGCGGTTCCTTCATGAGGCCAAAGCAGTCCCTTCAAGGTTAGATGATTGACTTTGCCGCGTTTTCTTTGCATTCCACACGGGTCCGAAGGCGCGCAGGAAGTGTTGTCGCGCCAACGCGGTGGTCGAGCAGGTCGTCCCACCGCGTTTCACCGACCCTGAAGAAGCGCCATACGCGATGTCATTTGCCGAACTCGGCTTGAGCGAAAAGGTCCTGACGGCTGTCACGGCCGCAGGCTATAGCACGCCGACCCCCATCCAGGCCCAGGCCATTCCGCATGTTCTTGCCCGCAAGGACGTTCTGGGCATCGCCCAGACGGGCACGGGCAAGACCGCAGCCTTCACGCTGCCGATGCTCACCATCCTGGAGAACGGGCGCGCCCGCGCCCGGATGCCGCGCACGCTGATCCTCGAACCGACGCGCGAACTCGCCGCGCAGGTCGAGGAGAACTTCGTCCGCTATGGCGTCAACCAGAAGCTTTCGGTGGCGCTGCTGATCGGCGGCGTCTCCTTCGGCGATCAGGATGCCAAGATCACCCGCGGGGTCGATGTACTGATCGCGACGCCCGGCCGCCTGCTCGACCATGTCGAGCGCGGCAAGCTCCTGCTGACCGGCGTCGAGCTTCTCGTCATCGACGAAGCGGACCGCATGCTCGACATGGGCTTCATCCCGGACATCGAGCGGATCTGCAAACTTGTTCCCTTCACGCGGCAGACCTTGTTCTTCACCGCGACGATGCCGCCCGAGATCACCCGCATCTCCGAGCAGTTCCTGCATAATCCGGTCCGTGTCGAGGTTTCGCGCCCGGCAACGGCGGCAACAACGATCACCCAGCGCCTGATCGCCTCCAATTCGCAGGACTTCGAGAAGCGCGAGACGCTGCGCCGTCTCATCAAGGGCGCGACCGACCTGCAGAACGCGATCGTCTTCTGCAACCGCAAGCGCGACGTCGCCACGCTGCACAAATCGCTGTTGCGCCACGGCTTCCCGGCGGTCGCCCTGCATGGCGATATGGACCAGTACGCCCGCATGGCGGCACTGGAATCCTTCCGCACCGGCGAGAATCCGATCCTCGTCGCCAGCGACGTCGCCGCGCGCGGCCTCGACATCCCGGCCGTCAGCCACGTCTTCAATTTCGACGTGCCGACCCATGCCGAGGACTATGTCCATCGCATCGGTCGTACCGGCCGCGCCGGGCGCGAAGGCGCCTCCTTCACCATCGTCACCCGCCATGACGACAAGCTCGTCGCGGCGATCGAGAAGCTGACCGGCCAGACGATCGCCTTCGAAGGCGGCAGCGTCGCCGACCTGCCTCCCGGCGAGCCGCGCGAGGAACGGCGCGGTCGCCGCGACGACAAGCGCCCAGCGCGCGGACGCGGGCGGCCGGAACGCGGGCCACGCGCTGCCACCGAACCGGCCCCCCGCCCTCAAGCGGCCGAGAAGGCCGAGGACAGCCCGCGCAATGCCGGTCGCCGCCAGCCCGTCAGGCCGGACGCCGAGGTTGCAACTGCGCCCGTCGCTCATCGCGAGCAGGACAGCGCGCGCCGCGGCCGGAATTCTCGCTCGCGCGACGACGATGAAGGGCCTCAGGTCAAGGGGTTGGGCGATCACGTGCCGGCATTTCTGCTCCGCCCGGCCCGCGTCGGATAACCTTGCGTCATCAACCCGATTTTAACGTCGTCTGACTAAGTTGGTCGTCGCTGCTGCGGGAACACCGCAGCGGCGGACGGGCGCATGCCGCCGTATAGACGGACAGGATGTCCCGCTTCGATTGGATCAATCGAAGCTGACGTGGCCGAAAGCCACGACCCGGCTTCATACCGGAATGGCGAAGGCATGGACGACGAAGCTTCGGTTTCCGCCCGCACCAACGATCTCGCCGAGCGCGTCGTCGCCGCAATGCGGCACCACGGCTCGCCGAGCTATCCTCGCGCTTTCGAGGTCTGGTACGCGCATCTGAGCGGCGAGATGCCCGCCGTCAGCATGGCGATGAACGCCATCATCGCCGGCAATGAGGGCAATGTCACCGCTGCCGACATCGACAGCCTGTACGAGCGCTTCATCAGCACGGAACGCTTTTCCCGTCAGGCCGAGCGCACCAGCCTCCAGGTCCTCGGCGAGATCGACGCCATGATGGAGCTGGTCGACAAGGCCCTGGGGTCCAGCGAACTTTTTCACGGCCGCCTGACGGCGATGTCGGAAGACGTGCCGCCGATGACCGACCGGCAGAAGCTGCGCGAATGGGTCGAGGCGCTCGTGCTCTCGACCCGCGAAGAGGTGACGCGCAAGGCCCAGCTCGAAGCCGAGTTGCGCAACAGCTCCAACGAGATCCGCAACCTACGCGAGGCGCTGGAATCGACCCGTGCGGAAGCCTTGACCGACCCGCTGACCGGGCTCGCCAATCGCCGCCATTTCGAGGAGATGCTGCAGAAGTCGATCGATCAGGCGACGCTGCGGCGCGAGCCTTTCGCTCTGGTGATGGCCGATATCGACTTCTTCAAGCGCTTCAACGATGCCCATGGCCATCTCACCGGCGATCAGGTCCTGCGGCTGGTCGCCCGCACCATGAAGGACAAGTTCAAGGAAAAGGCGGTCATCAGCCGGTTCGGGGGCGAGGAATTCGCGATCATCCTGCCGGAGGCCGACCTGATCGCCGGCAAATTCGGCGCCGAAACGGTGCGGCAGGCCTTGTTGACCCGCGAGCTGATCAAGCGCTCGACCAACGAAAATCTCGGCCGCATCACCATCTCGCTCGGCGTATCGACCTATCGACGCGGCGACACCGCAGGTTCGCTGGTCGACAGGGCGGATCAGGCGCTGATGCAGGCCAAGCGCGACGGCCGCAACCGCACCGTCACCGAGGACGTGCTGGAGACGACGAGCCGGGTAGCCTGAGCTTTCCGGCGGCGGCCTCGCGGGCCGTCTCCAGAGCGAACCCGGTCCAGCTGGGGAGGGCTTCGCCGCTCTCGCGCGCGTCGTCCGGCAGCGACCAATAGCTCGTCCGGCGCGGCATGCCCTTGGCTTCGTCGCTGAAGGGCTCGGTTCCAGCGCCCTCGATACGCGGGGTGCTGTCCGGACTCTGATGACTGGCGCAAAGAACCGCCTGACCGCGGCCTCTTCCACCGCTCAAGAAGCCGTGAGTGCGCTCTCGCTGCGCGGCTTGATCTCGACCGACTCGCCGCAGCCGCAGGCCGAAACCTGATTGGGATTGTTGAAGACGAAGGTCGAGGAGAAGCGGTCGGTCTTGAAGTCGAGCTCGGTGCCCAGCAGGAACAGCACCGCCTTGGCGTCGACGACCACGGTCGCGCCCTTCTCGGTCACGACGTCATCGCCCTTGTTGACCGCCCGCGCGATCTCGAAGGTGTACTCCATCCCGGCGCAGCCACCCTTCTTGACGCCGACGCGCAAGCCGAGTGCCGACGCATCGCCATCGGCCGACTGCGCCATGATCTCACGGATGCGGGCAGCCGCGGCGTCGGTCAGCGAGATGACCTTGAGGCCCGGTATCGAAAACATTCCTCGTCCCTCCTCGACCGGGTTCAAGGCCCGGTGAAGCAAGATTGCTGCCCTAACATAGGGATCGCGGCGGCTCGCGTCGAGATGGACGCGCCTAGATCGCCATGCGTCCTTTCGGACGCAAGGTGGCGATCTCGGCCTTGTCCGAGCACAGGATTCTCCGAAAAGGGGAGTCCACTTTTCGGTCCGATGCCAGCCATGCAATCTCCGGCCTCGCGCCCATCGCCAGATGCATTGCGCATCGGGCCGGGGCATGCACTCTGGCTTCCTCATCCGATCTGTCCGCCAAACTCCCGGAAGAACCATGCCTCATCGCCTGCATCGCCCCGAATCGCTGCGCGCCCTCGTCCACGACATGGTGGTGAAGGCCGGCTGGACGGAAGCGGAGGCGCAGGAAACCGCCGAGCATCTCGTGCTCGCCAATCTGAGCGGGCATGACAGCCATGGCGTCGGCATGATCCCGCTCTATTTCCAGTCGCTGGCGGACGGCAATCTCGATCCGAAATCGCAGCCACAGGCCCGGGTCGACGCCGCGCCCTTCCTGATCATCGACGGAGCGGTCGCGCTCGGCCAGCCGAATGCGCGCAAGGCCGTGGACCGCGCTGTCGAGATGGCCAGGGCCGGCGGCGTCGCCATCGTCAACCTGCTCGATTCGCATCATATCGGCCGGATCGGCCACTATGCCGAGGTCGCCGCCGCCGCCGGTCTGATCTCGTTCTTCTGGGTCAATGTCGCCGGCCGGCCGCCGATCGTCGCGCCCTATGCCGCCAAGGAGGCGCGCTTCGGCACGAATCCGCATGCGATCGGCATTCCAGTGCCCGGAGGCGAGCCGCTCATCCTCGATTTCGCGACGAGCCGCATGGCCCATGGCAAGGCCCGCGTCGCTCTCAACAAGGGCGAGCAGGTGCCACCCGGCTACATCATCGATGGCGAGGGACGGCCGACGACCGACCCGGCCCATGTCTTCATCAGCCCGGACCACCCGCTCGGCGCGCTGCTGCCCTTCGGCGACCACAAGGGCGCCGGCCTCTCGCTCATCGCCGAATTGCTCTCGGCCGGGCTGATGGGCGCGGCGCGCATCGACCAGAAGCCGCAGAAGACCTGGATCATCAATTCGCTCTTCGGTGTGATCATCGACCCGGCCCGGCTGGAGCCAGACGCCGAGCTGCGCAGGAGCCGCACCGAAAGCTACCTCGCCTTCGTGCGCGCGGCGAAGCCGCAGGACCCTGCCAATCCGGTGCTGGCGCCGGGAGACAAGGAGCGCAGGGTCCGGGCTGAGCGCGGCGCCGCGGGCATCCCGCTCGACGACGAGACCTGGTCTCAGATCAAGGCCGCAGCGGCGCGCCACGGCATCGACGCCGAGAGTTACTGAGGCCACGATGTCGCCCGACGCCTACAACGCCTTCTGCGCCGCGCTGCCGGCGACGAGCCACGTCGTTCAGTGGGGCGGCGCCGATGTCTGGAAGGTCGGCGAGAAGGTCTTCGCCATCGCTCGGCAGCAGGAGGACGGCGAGATGGCCGTGAGCTTCAAATGCTCGCCGATGGCCTTCGACATCCTCAGGGAGCAGCCGGGCCTCAGGCCCGCGCCCTATCTCGCCTCGCGCGGCATGAAGTGGATCCAGTGGCTCACCGGTGAAAGCATGCCGGACGACGCCTTGCAGGACTATCTGCGCGAGAGCCACCGCCTCGCCGCCGCCGGGCTGACGAAGCGGGTGCGCGCCGAGCTGGGCCTATAGGAGCGCTTCGCCCCGGAACATCTGTGCGCAGGAGCCGCCGACGGTGGCGCGGATACCGTCCTCGCCGCGGCGCGCGGTCAGGTGCAGCAGGCTCGGGCGGCCCATCTCGACGCCCTGCGTCAGCGTGAAGCTCGCATCGTCCTGGCTATTGAGAGAGAGCAACAGGGCCGCGACCGTGGCGCTGGCGCTGCCGGTAGCGGGATCCTCCCATGTGCCGCTGATCGGCGCGAACATCCGGGCGCGGATATCGGCGACGCCGTCCCGGGCATAGAGGAACAGCGAGAAGCGCCCCTCCAGCCCGGGCGTGCTGTCGCGAACCGCCCGGAACCGGCTCAGGTCCGGCGTGGCGCGGGAAAGCGCTTCCACGGTCACTTCGGCGAGGACGAAGAAGACGCCGACCGACGCACGAAGCGGCTGGTGGTTCGTCACCACGATATCCGACGGCGCGAGACCTGCGCAGGCCGCGATCGCGTCGGCCAGAAGCTCGATGCTTTTCGTCAGGGGCCGCGGCGCGGCGATCGTCGCGCCGGTGACGGCACCGGAAGCATCGCGTGCGACCTTGACCTCGACCAGCCCGGCAACTTCCTCGAAGCGCAGCACACCGCCGCGGTCTCGCCCGTGGCGCGCGAGCACGAAAGCCGTTCCGACATTCGGATGTCCGGCAAAAGGCATCTCATGCGTACGCGTGAAAATCCGGACCCTGGCGTCATTGGCTGGATCGTCCGGCGGCAGGACGAAGGTCGTCTCGCTGTAGTTCATCTCCGCAGCGAGCGCCTGCATCTGGGCGTCCGAGAGACCACGCGCATCGGTGAAGACGGCGAGCTGGTTGCCACCGAAGGGGCGGTCGGTGAAGACGTCGACGGTCTCGTAGGGATAGCTGGGCATGGCGGGCTCCGGAAGGCGGCTCAGGCTCCAGATCGCCGGGCGTCCTATCGGACGCGAAGTGGCGATCCAGTCCCTTGTTAAGCATCGGATGTCCTCCGAAAAGTGGATTCCACTTTTCGGTCCGATGCTTCAGCCCTTCCTGCCAGTGCAGCGCGCGGAATGCCAATGAAGCGATGGAATGCGATCCATCACGCCGGCATGCGGCCGGCGCCTCTCACCACATATCGAGCGCGACGCGGGCCTCGTCGGACATGCGCGACTGATCCCAGGGTGGATCGAACGTCATGTTGACCGTCACGCCCGCGATCCCCTGCACGGTACTGACAGCGTTCTCGACCCAGCCCGGCATTTCGCCGGCAACGGGGCAGCCCGGCGCAGTCAGCGTCATGTCGATGGTGACCTGGCGGTCATCGGCGATGTCGACGCGATAGATCAGGCCGAGTTCGTAGATGTCGGCCGGGATCTCGGGATCGTAGACCGTCTTCAGCGCCGCGACGATGTCGTCGGTCAGGCGGTCGATCTCCTCGGGCGGAAGCGACGTGCCGGAGCCGACCTGCGGCTCGTTCGGCTTCAAGCCGTCTTCCTTCAACGCGATGGGCTCGGAGGTGGCCAAGGCTCAAAATCCTCGATTATCAGGCAAAAAGGCTCTCCGCCTTCCGCAGGGCTTCCACCAGCTTGTCGACCTCTTCCAGCGTGTTGTAGAGGCCGAAGGAGGCGCGGCAGGTCGATGTCACCCCATATCGTGCCAAAAGCGGCATGGCGCAATGGGTGCCGGCGCGAACTGCGACACCAGCGCGGTCGATCACCGTCGCGACGTCATGGGCATGGGCGCCCTTCATCTCGAAGGCGACGATTGCGCCCTTCTCCTTCGCTTTGCCGAAGATGCGGATGGAATTCATCTCGCCGAGACGTTCCATCGCATAGGCGCCGAGCCTGGCCTCATGCGCCGCGATGTTCTCGCGGCCGAGCGCCATCATGTAGTCGAGCGCGGCGCCCAGCCCCACCGCCTCGACGATCGCCGGCGTGCCGGCCTCGAAGCGATGCGGCGGGTCATTATAGGTCACCGTATCCTCGGTGACGGTGACGATCATCTCGCCGCCGCCTTCATAGGGCGGCAGCTTGTCGAGCCATTCCTTGCGGCCCCAGAGGATGCCGGAGCCGGTCGGCCCATAGGTCTTGTGGCCGGTGAAGGCGTAGAAGTCGCAGCCCAGGGCCTGCACGTCGACCGGCAGATGAACCGCGCCCTGGCTGCCGTCGACGACGAGCGGAATGCCATGCGCCCGGCAGATCTTCGCGACCTCGGCGATCGGCACGATGGTCCCGGTCGCGTTCGACATATGCGTCAGCGCCACCACCTTGGTGCGCGGCGAGATCAGCTTCTCGAATTCCTCGATGAGGAAATTGCCGTCCTCGTCGATAGCAGCCCATTTCAACACGGCGCCGTGGCGCTCGCGCCAGTAATGCCAGGGCACGATGTTGGAATGGTGCTCGAGGATCGAGACGATGATCTCGTCGCCTTCGCCGAGGTCCAGATGGCGCCCGAGCGAGGATGCGACCGTGTTGAGTGCCCCGGTCGAGGAGCGCGTGAAGATGATCTCTTCGAGATGCCTGGCATTGAGGAAGCGACGGGCACTTTCGCGAGCTGCCTCATAGGCTTCGGTCGAAGCGTTCGCGAGATAGTGCAGCCCGCGATGAACATTGGAATAGTCCTCGCGCATCAGCTTTGTCATCGCCTCGATCACCACCTCGGGCTTCTGCGCCGAGGCGGCATTGTCGAGATAGACGAGCGGCTTGCCATAGACCTCGCGCGACAGGATCGGGAAATCCCGCCTGATGGTCTCGATGTCATAGGGCTTCAGCATGGGCTGGCCGGTAACCGCGTTCATCCTCACGCCTTTCCGGAACCGGGCTGCCGGTCGGCGACGAGCGCGCCGGCATGCCCCCAATCCTCCCGCTCAATCTCCTGGATCACAATATGGGTGTTCTGCGGGTTCTTGCCGAGAACCTTCACGAGCGTCTCGGTGAACTCCTTGACGATCTGCGCCTTCTGGTCGCGCGTCGCGCCCTTGGTGATCTGGAGGTTGATGTAGGGCATCAGACGGTGCTCACCTCGGAAGCGGCCTCGCGGGCCCTGAGCCAAGATTCGACCTCGACCATCACCAGATCGCGCACGTTCTCGTCGGCGATGAATTCGGCCGCCTCGCCGGCGAAGGCCTGCAGCACCAGCGCCTCGGCCTGCGGCCGCGGCAGGCCGCGCGCCATCAGGTAGAAGAGCTGCTCTCCGTCGATCTGCGCGACCGTCGCGCCATGGCCGCAGACCACGTCGTCGGCGAAGATCTCAAGCTCCGGCTTGTTGAACATCGTCGCGCCGTCATTCAGCAGCAGAGCGTTGCTCTTCATGCTGCCATCGGTCTTCTGCGCATGCTGGCGCACGATGACCTTGCCCTGGAAGACGCCGGTCGACTCGCCGCTGGCGATCGTCTTGAACAATTCGCGGCTGGTGCCGTGAGGCACTTCGTGGTCGACGATCAGCGTGACATCGGCATGCTCGGAACCGCGCAACAGGTTGACGCCGCGCAGGCCGATCTCGCTGTGCTCGCCGGCATAGCGGACGAAATGCTGCTGGCGCAGCGTGCCCGCCTCGGCGACGAACGCGAAGGAATCGAACTTGGCATGAGCGCCGACGGTCGCGAGCAGGCTCTGCACCTGCACGCTTGCCGCCGACTGCCGCGTCACCACGCGGACATGCTGGATCTCGCTCTTGTCGCCGGTCTCGAAGACGATGGCGCCGTTGATCTGCTGTGCGGCGGAGCCCGCGGCTTCGCCGACTTCGACGATCGTGCCCTTGGCGCCCTTGCCGGCGAGCACGACCGAACGGTGGAACACCGCCCGCTCCTCCTCGCCCGAGGCGAGCGAGACGATCACCACGGGCTGCTCGAGCTCGACGCCATCGGCCAGCTCGACGAAGACGCCATCGCGCATCAGCGCCGTGTTGAGCATCAGGCCGGTGTCGTCATTGCCGACCGAGGGGCCGGCCAGAATGCCGGTCAGGTCCTCACGCGGCGAAACCAGCGCATCGGCAAGCGACTGCACCGAGACGCCTTCGGGGATCGCGTCGAGCGTGGACAGCTCCGGCGCAAAGGCACCGTCGACCAGCACGAGGCGCAGGCCGCCGAGCTTCAGCGCGGCCAGCCGCGCCTTGACCGCCTCGGTAGCGACCGCGCCGTCAGCGAGCGGACGCGCCTCGCGCAGCAGCGTGCGGAGGTCGGTATAGCGCCAGGATTCGAGCCGGCGATGCGGCAGGCCCTTGGCCTCGAAGCCGGCGAAGGCATCCTCGCGCAGCTTGCGCACGGCCGGGCCGCCCGGCAACTCAGCCTTGCTGTCCGCATATTGCTGGATCAGCGTCTGCTCGGCCGCCGTCTTCAGCGGGGTGACGATGGCCATTACGCCGCCTCCCCATAGGAGGCATAGCCGCTCTTCTCGAGCTCCAGCGCAAGCTCCTTGCCGCCGGTCCTCACGATCTTGCCCTGCGACATGACGTGGACGGTGTCCGGCACGATATGGTCGAGCAGGCGCTGATAATGGGTGATGACGAGGAAACCGCGGCTCTTGTCGCGGAGCGCGTTGACGCCCTCGGCGACGATGCGCAGCGCGTCGATGTCGAGGCCGGAATCGGTCTCGTCGAGGATGCACATCGACGGCGAAAGCAGAGCCATCTGAAGGATTTCCATGCGCTTCTTCTCACCGCCGGAAAAGCCGACATTGAGCGGCCGGCGCAGCATGTCCTTGGCAATGCCGAGCTTGTCGGCGGCGGCGTTCACCTGCTTGATGAAGTCCGGCGTCAGCAGCTCGTCCTGCCCGCGCGCCTTGCGCTGGGCGTTCATCGCCGCCTTCAGGAAGGTCATGGTGGCGACGCCGGGGATCTCCAGCGGGTACTGGAAGGCGAGGAAGATGCCGGCAGCGGCGCGGGCATCGGCCTCCATCCCCAGCACGTTCTGGCCGTTGAGCAGGATCTCGCCGTCGAGAACCTCATAGTCCTCCTTGCCAGCGATGACATAGGACAGGGTCGACTTGCCGGAGCCGTTCGGCCCCATGATGGCGGCGACCTCGCCGTCATTCACGGTGAGGTTGAGGCCATTGAGGATCTGCTTGTCCTCGTCGGCGATCTTGACGACCAGATTGCGGATTTCGAGCATGTTCAGAGTTCCATTCTGCAGGAGATGGTGGGGTCAAGCCCGGCCATGACGCGCTTCATCCTGGCGTCATGCCCGGGCTTGACCCGGGCATCTCGGAAACGACCGGGCGTCAGCCCACGGAGCCTTCAAGGGAAATGGTGATCAGCTTCTGCGCCTCGACGGCGAATTCCATCGGGAGCTGCTGCAGCACCTCCTTGACGAAGCCGTTGACGATGAGCGCCACCGCCTCCTCCTCGGAGAGACCGCGCTGCTGGCAGTAGAACATCTGGTCCTCGCCGATCTTCGAGGTGGTCGCCTCATGCTCGAAGATCGCGGTCGCGGTCTTGGCCTCGATATAGGGGATGGTGTGCGCGCCGCACTGGTCGCCGATCAGCAGCGAGTCGCAATTGGTGAAATTGCGCGCGCCGGTCGCCTTGCGGTGGGCCGAGACCATGCCGCGATAGGTCGAGTCCGACTTGCCGGCCGCGATGCCCTTGGCGATGATCTTGGAGGTCGTGTCCTTGCCGAGATGCAGCATCTTGGTGCCGCTATCGACCTGCTGTGCCCCGTTCGATACGGCGATCGAGTAGAACTCGCCGCGCGAGCCGTCGCCGCGCAGGATGCAGGACGGATATTTCCAGGTGATCGCCGATCCCGTCTCGACCTGCGTCCACGAGATCTTCGAGTTCTTGCCGCGGCAGTCGCCGCGCTTGGTCACGAAGTTGTAGATGCCGCCCTTGCCCTCGGCATCGCCCGGATACCAGTTCTGCACGGTCGAGTATTTGATCTCGGCATCATCAAGCGCGATCAGTTCGACCACGGCGGCGTGGAGCTGGTTCTCGTCGCGCTTCGGCGCCGTGCAGCCTTCGAGATAGCTGACATAGGCGCCTTCGTCGGCGATGATCAGCGTGCGCTCGAACTGGCCGGTATTCTGCTCGTTGATACGGAAATAGGTCGACAGCTCCATCGGGCAGCGCACGCCCTTGGGGATGTAGACGAAGGAGCCGTCGGTGAAGACAGCGCTGTTGAGCGTCGCGAAATAGTTGTCCGTCACCGGCACGACCGTCGCGAGGTACTTCCTCACCAGCTCGGGATGCTCCTGGATCGCCTCCGAGATCGAGCAGAAGATCACGCCGGCCTTGGCGAGCTCCGCCTTGAAGGTCGTCACCACCGAAACGGAATCGAAGACAGCATCGACCGCGACGCGGTTCTCCGGCGCGACGCCGGCCAAGATCTCCTGCTCCCGGAGCGGAATGCCGAGCTTCTTATAGGCATCCAGAATCGCCGGATCGACCTCGTCGAGCGACTTCGGCGAAGCGCCCTTCTTCGGCGCGGCGTAGTAATACAGCGCCTGATAGTCGATCGGCGGGTACTGCACGCGCGACCAAACCGGCTCGGTCATGGTCTTCCAGCGGCGGAAGGCGTCCAGCCGCCATTCGAGCATCCATTCCGGCTCGTTCTTGCGGGCCGAGATGTAGCGGACGGTGTCCTCGGTGAGGCCCTTGGCCGGCTTTTCGACCTCGAGCTCCGTGACGAAGCCGTATTTGTACTCGGTCACGTCAATCGACTTGACCTGATCGATGGTCTCCTGGACCGCTGCCATGTTCAGTCTCCAGTGCGGGTTCAAGGGCCCGCCGGTTCAGTCTTCGTGTTGCGGAACGCTCAGGCGGCAGCCCGGGCGCTCCGATTGGTGTCCGCGGCCACGAGCTTGCCGTAGGCCGCGAGGAAAAGATCGATATCCGCCTCGCAGGTGGTCCATCCGAGCGAGGCCCGCAAGGCCCCGGCGCTCATGGCGGGGTCGACTTTCATCGCGTCGAGCACATGCGAGCGCTTAACCTTGCCCGAGGAGCAGGCCGAACCGGAGGATAGCGCTGCCCCCGCAAGATCGAGCTTGATCAGCAGCGTCTCTGCCTTGAGGCCCGGCGTCGCGAAGGCGCTGGTATTGGGCAGGCGTGGTGCCGCCTGGCCGAAGATCGCCGTCTCCGGCGAGAGAGTCGCAAGCCCCGCTTCCAGCCAGTCCCGCAGTTGCACAAGCCGCTCCGCCTCCTCGGTCAGAAGCTCGCGCGCGACATCAGCCGCTGCGCCGAAGCCAATGATTCCCGGCAGGTTTTCAGTTCCCGCGCGCCAGCCTCGCTCTTGCCCGCCACCGCGCATCGGCTTGTCGGCAAGTTCGAGCGCGCCGGTGCGGAAGACGATCGCGCCGACACCCTTGGGCCCGCCGATCTTGTGTGCCGAGAGCGTCAGCACATCGGCGCCAAGCGTCGCGATGTCTATCGCGATCTTGCCCGCCGCTTGCACGGCGTCGCTGTGCAGCAGGCCGCCATGACGATGCACGATCTCGGCTGCCTGAGCGATCGGCTGGATGACGCCGGTTTCGTTGTTGGCGAGATGGATCGAGACGAGCGCACGCGCGCCGGGATGATCCGCCACGAAGCGGGCGAGCCGTTCGTCGAGCCAGGCGAGATCGACCAGACCGTTCCCGTCGACCGGGATCGCCTCGACTGCGCCAGAGGGGAAGCGATGCCCCTCGCGCACGCAGGCGTGCTCGGTGGCGCTGTAGAGCAGCAGGGAAGCGGGTGTGCGAATGCAATCGCGGCCGCCGTCACAATCCATCAGGCCAGGCGAAAGCACCGTGACATTGGCCTCGGTGCCGCCGCTCGTGAACACGACGTTCGAGGCCTTGGCACCGATGAGCGCCGCGACCTGCTCGCGCGCATGCTCCAGCGCGCCGCGTGCGGCGCGGCCTTCGCCATGGACGGAAGACGGATTGCCGGGCAGCGAAAGCGCATGCGCAACCACCTCCACCACCTCCGGCCGGACCGGGGTTGTGGCGTTGTGGTCGAGATAGGCGCGTCCCGCCGTCACGATCCTGCTTGCTCCATCTTCGTCAATGCTCGGCTCGCCGATACGAAATGCTTGAAATTGCACCTGTGCGCCGTGCTATAGCCGCCCATCCGAACTGGCCGGAACGGTCGAAGCGCGGTTCGCATGAGCGATCCACCGTTTTGTTCTCGACTTGTTCACGGCTGTTAGAACTATTCTAAGCGCTCTTCATCTAGGGCGCGCATGGTGGCGCCGTCAAGGGTGGCCGGGTTTCGAGCGGGCATGCGCCCGCTTTCTGCCCGCCTGCGCCGGCGTCCCCGACAGGAAGCGGTGAGACGATGCCAGAGGTGATTTTCAACGGGCCGGCAGGTCGGATCGAGGGCCGCTACCAGCCCGCCAAGAAGCGCGGCGCGCCGCTGGCGATCATCCTGCACCCGCACCCGCAATTCGGCGGGACGATGAACAACCAGATCGTCTACAACCTGTTCTACACCTTCGTGAACCGCGGCTTCTCGGCGCTGCGCTTCAACTTCCGCGGCGTCGGCCGCAGCCAGGGCCAGTTCGACCACGGTGCCGGCGAGCTTTCGGACGCCGCCGCCGCGCTCGACTGGATGCAGGCGCTCAACCCGGAGGCCAAGAGCTGCTGGATCGCCGGCGTCTCCTTCGGCGCCTGGATCGGCATGCAGCTGCTGATGCGCCGCCCGGAGATCGAGGGCTTCCTCTCGATTGCGGCGATGGCGAACCGCTACGACTTCTCGTTCCTCGCGCCCTGCCCGTCCTCGGGCCTGTTCGTCCATGGCTCGGAGGATCGCGTCGCCCCGGTCAAGGAAGTCATGGCGGTGATCGAGAAGGTGAAGACCCAGAAGGGCATCCAGATCGAGCATGCCGTGGTCGACGGCGCCAACCACTTCTTCGACGGCCGCGTCGAGCAGCTGATGGAGCAGGTCGGCGTCTATCTCGACCGCAAGGTCGGCCCCGAGATCCTCAAATCCGAGCAGGAACAGGCCTGACCCGGACGCTCAGACCGCCGGGACGGCAACGCCCCGGCTTCCGGCGAGAACGGGCAGCTTCATGCAGGCTGCCCGGGCTTCCCCGAGAACCCAGTCGCGGAACAGCCTGATCTTGCGCTCGCGCTGGCGCTCCTGCGGGTAGACGACCCAATAGGAACGCTCGTCGCGAACGGCATGGTCGATGGCGAAGACCAGCCGCCCGGCTGCGATATCGTAGGCGAAGAGTTCCGGTATCGCCATCGCGACACCATGCCCGCGCAGCGCCGCCTGAATGCTCATCGCCTGCATCTGCAGCGCCATCGTCGCGCGCCCACCGAGCTTGGGCACATCGACGCCGACGTCGGCGAACCAGCTCTTCCAGCAGATATCCATCGGACTCAGCATCGGCGCCCGCAGCAGGTCCCGAGGCTCGCGCAGCTGCAGCTGCTCGCGCAGCTCCGGCGTGCATAGCGGCGCGTAATGACAGGCAAACAGCCTTTCCGCCACGAGGCCGGGCCAATCCCCCAGCCCGTAGCGCAGCGCGACATCAACCGATTCCGTCGCAAAATTCACGAGGTGCTCTGTCGTTCCCACCCGCACCTCAAATTGCGGATTCTCGACCTGGAACTGGGCCAGGCGCGGCGACAGCCAGGTGATCGCCATGGTCTGCAGCGAGGAAATCGTCAGGACGGTCTGGTTCTGCTCGCAGATGTCGCGGAACACCGTTCCGATATCGGCGAGCGCCTTGCCTACTGGCCCGGCGAGCCGCTGGCCGATCGCGGTCAGCACGACCTGGCGCGGCTGACGCACGAAGAGCGGCGCCCCGACGCGGTCCTCCAGCAAACGGATCTGATAGCTCACCGCAGCCTGCGTCATCCCGAGTTCCTCGGCCGCGCGGGTGAAGTTCTGATGACGCGCCGCAGCCTCGAAGACGCGGACTGCTGCAAGGGGCGGAAGCTTCGGCGGTGGCGGTTGCACGGGCATATCGAAGCATAAGCCCTCTTTATGGCAGGTGACAATCTTCCGCTTTGTCGCCGCGTTCTGTCTGGCCCAGTTTCATCCGCACAAAGCGGGTGGCAGCGCTCGCCTCCGAGAGGATCACATCATGACCTGCGCCTCCCCTGCGGCGCCGCTGGAGACGTCCGGCGGCTCGTCCCTTCTGCACGGCCTGTTCACGCTCTGGCAGCGCCACGCGGCCGGCATCCGCGCGCAGCACCGCCTGGCCGCACTTGACGATCGCGCGCTCCGCGAACTCGGCCTTCCGCGTGATGTCGTGGACCCGCCCCATCCACGAGACGCCATCGATCCGTGGCTCAATCGCATTCCGGGATAAGGTCGGGAGCGCATTCACAGCAAAAGCGATTTCCACTTTTCGGCCCGATGCTCTAGACGACGGCGGAACGACCTCCATCAGATCGCAAGCCGCCATGACCACCTACAAGTCCGATTTCCTGCGCGTGCTCGACGAGCGCGGCCTCATCCATCAGGTCTCCAATGCGGAGGGCCTCGATGCTCTGTGCCGGCAGGGAACGCAGACGGCCTATGTCGGCTATGACGCGACCGCGACCAGCATTCATATCGGCAACCTGATCTCGCTGACGATGCTCTACTGGTTCCAGGAGACCGGCCACCGCCCGATCACGCTGATGGGCGGCGGCACCTCTATGGTCGGCGACCCCTCTTTCCGCGACGACCAGCGCAAGCTGCTGACGGTCGAGGAGATCGCGACCAATATAGAAAGCATCAAGCGCGTCTTCGGCCGCATCCTTCGTTATGGCGACGGGCCGACCGACGCGATGATGGCCAACAATGCCGACTGGCTGCTGAAGCTGAACTATGTCGAGTTCCTGCGCGATGTCGGCCGGCATTTCTCGGTCAACCGCATGCTCTCATTCGACTCGGTGAAGCTCAGGCTCGACCGCGAGCAGTCGCTATCCTTCCTCGAATTCAACTACATGATCATGCAGGGCTACGACTTCGTCGAGCTCAACCGCCGCTATGGCTGCCGCCTGCAGATGGGCGGCTCCGACCAGTGGGGCAACATCATCAACGGCGTCGATCTCTCGCACCGGATGGGCGGCCCGCAGCTCTATTGCCTGACGACGCCGCTGCTGACGACCTCTTCCGGCGCCAAGATGGGCAAGACCGCGAATGGCGCGGTCTGGCTCAATGCCGATGTCTTCAGCCCCTATGATTTCTGGCAGTATTTCCGCAACACCGAGGACGCCGATGTCGGCCGCTTCCTCAAGGTGTTCACGCGGCTGCCGATGGACGAAATCGCCAAGCTGGCCGCGCTCGGCGGCGCCGAGCTCAACGAAGCGAAGAAGATCCTCGCCACCGAGATCACCGCCATCGTTCACGGTCGCGAGGCCGCTGAAGCCGCTGCCGAGACGGCGCGCAGGACCTTCGAGGAAGGCGAAACGGCCGCCGACTTGCCGAGCGTGGCGATCCCGCGCGGCGAGATCGAGCCGGGACTGGGCGTGCTGACGGCCTTCGTCAAGGCAGGCCTCGTGCCTTCGACCGGCGAGGCCCGCCGCCAGGTGAAGGCCGGCGGCCTGCGCGTCAACGATGCGGTGGTGTCCGATGAGCGTGCGACGCTCGGCCTCGGCGATCTGTCCGCGGATGGCGCGATCAAGCTCTCCTTCGGCAAGAAGAAGCACATCCTGCTGCGGCCCGAATAAGCCTCGGCAGCACTGCGTTCAGCGCGGCGGCGCCTGCCCGGGCTGGACCGGGCGCTGAGCCGGCGCGCCGCCGAGCGGATCGACGAAGCGGCGCAGGATGCCCGGTGCGATCGCCGAGAGCGGGTTGATGGTCATGGTCGGCGCGCTGGCCGGGCCTGAAATCCGGAAGTTCACCGCGAAGAGGCCGCCATACTGGCTGCCGCCACCGAGCAAGGCGCCGACCACCGGCACCTGGGCGAAGGCGTTGTTGAAGGCATAACCCGGCACGAAGGTGCCGCCGATATCGACGCGGTCACGCCCGTAGTCGACATGGCCCTGCAAGGTGAAGCCGACCTGCTGGCCCCAGATCACCATCTCGGAAACGTCGAGCCGGCTGGTCGAGCGAGTGAATTCGGCCTTGAGCTTGGTGAAGGCGACCTCGGAGGTGTCGATACGCTGCTCCTCGGCGCGGTCCCCCGAGAAAGCGCTTGCGGATTGGGCCCCGACCACGCGGCGCAGGGCCGGCTCGTCGCGCACGATGAAATTCCGGAACATCAGATCGCCGCTTTGGCTTGGTCCCGCCCCCATGGTCAGGACGAGATCACCGCCATGGGCCCTGTTGTAGAGATCGAGGAAGCGCAGCAGCGAGCCGCCATTCTCGGATTGCACGACAAGGCGCTCACCCTGTCGGCCCTGGCGCGCCGTCACATCGGCCTTGCCGATCCGGCCCTGGAAGTTTGCCGTCCGGATCTCGCCGCCCCGCCTCGAAAGCTTGAGCGTGCCGTTGGTGATGGCCTCGTTGTTGAAGCCGGTCAGGATCGGCACGTCGAGGTCGACATCGTAGTCGCCATCCCTGGCTCCCGCCTTGTCCCCGCCTTTGGGCGATGGGGCTGCGCCCTGGATATCCTTGATGAAGGGGCGCAGATCCGCGACGGCGCCGCGCACCGAGAGTTTGGTGACGTTGCCGTCCCGCCTCAGGTCGAGCTTCAGATTGTCGCCGGGAGAGATACGGAACTGCGACAGGCTGGCGGCGTCGAGGCCGTTCTGTCTGTTCAGCTCGACGCGCCCCTTGATCAGGGCGGGCGCCGCATCGAGCGTAAAATCCTCCAGATCCGGCCCGTCAGCGTCGTTGACATAGAGGAAGCTCAGCTTGCCCGCGCGGCCGGCCGGCTTGCTCAGGCCGGGAATGACGCCATCGAGCGCCACCTTGGTCAGATCGATCTCGACGCGCGGCGGTCCATCGCCGCCCTTGCCGAGAACCTTCGTGACCTTCACGGGGAGCGTTCCCGAAATGCCGGAATCCGCGCCGAAGCCACGCCTCTGCCGGGCTGCTGCGTCGAGGTTGAGCTGGAGGGTGGCTTCGCCCTGCCCCTTGCCGCTCTGCTTCAGCTCGATGGTGGCCTTGTCGCCGCCGATGCGCGCATCGCCCTTCAGGGCCAGACCGTTGCGATCGACATTGACGGAAAGATTGCCGCCTTCGAGCCTCTCGCTGCCCAGGAGCGTATCCGAGCTGACATTCGTCAGCGTCCCTGTCGCTGCCACCGTAATCTCGTCCGGCTTCAGATCATTTGCGAGCGGCAGGCCGATGGTGACCTTGAGGTCGCTGGTGCCCTTGATGGCGCCAGGGTCGATCTGGCCCAGATTGAAATCCTTCAGGGACGGAAAGGCGAACAGCGCGGCCAGCGAATCCATCGAGCCCTGCGACCGGAAGCCGATCCGGGCCGGGGCCCGGTGCACCGCGTAGTCGGGCATGGCGAAGCTGCCTTCGCTGAGCAGCAGCTGCCGTCCGTTGCCAAGCTCGGCGGTGGCATTGCCGATCGCCAGTTGCACGGTCCGTCCCGTCACCTTGCCGGTGACGGTCGCATCCGCCAGCGGCGGCAGGCCGGGATCGGGCAGATAGCGCACCTGGTCGGCATCGATCAGGACCGAAAGGGCGCCGTCCGGCAGACCATGGCCGCGGATCAGGCGGGCATGATCGGCCGCCGGCAGGTCGAGATCGACCGACAGCGACTTCATCCGGCCAGCGGCGAGCTGATGGTGCAAGGTCTGATGCACATGGGTCGAGGTGAATTCAGGCCAGATCGCGAGGAGCGCCCGCACGTCGGAATCACGCGCCTTGATCGTGAAGCGCTGCTGCGGGGATTCGCCCTGCTTCTGGACAAAGGCGGTCATGTCGACGGTCGCGGCAGGTCCGCGGATCGCCGCCTGCTCGATCGTCACCGTGGCGTTCGCCGGGTCGATTTTCAGCGCTGCCTTCAGGCTGTCGATGCGAACGGCAGGGTCCGTGGCATCGAGGCCAGCGACCTGGCCCCCGGCATCGATCGCAGCGACCCAGGCCCCGTTGTCGGCGCGGAGCGAGCCGGTCCCGATCAACTGCGTCGTACCGGCCTTGAACTCGGCCTTGCGGATGTCGAGCTGCGTGAGGTCGGCGCCGCTCGCCAGTTCGAGATGGACGGAATCGACCGCCATCGGCGGCATCGGGCCATCCGGGAAACGCACCTGGCCGGCGCTGATATCGATCTGCGCGGTAATCGACTTGCGTCCGTCCGGCGTCTGGCGGAGCGTCGCCTTGCCCTGGAGCGGCAGGCCTTCCAGGCTCACCCCGGTGCCCAGGGCCAGCGCCACGATCTCGGCCGGCTCGAAGCGCAGGATGTCGATGTCGGCTCGCTGCGTGCCATCGGCCTCGGTGGACAGATCGACGGCGATGTCCTTCCAGCGCTGGCCAGTGCGTCCCTTCATGGTCAGCCGGGTTCCGCGCTCGCCGGTGCGGGTGAGCCTGATCTCCACATCCTCGAGGCCCGCCTTCTGACGACCGTCGGGATCGACGAGTGCCAGGCGGGCACCATTCATGCCGGCGGTCTCCAGCGAGCCGAGCAGCCCGTCGCCGCGCGCCAGCATCGAGATCGCCCCCATGATACCGGTGAAGGCGTTCCATTGCGCGGCATCCGGCAGCACCGGCGTCGGCGGCGTCTCGGCGGGCGCCGCGTCGGCGTTGACGACGAGAACGCCTTCCTTGTTGACGCCGAGGCGGACATTGACGCCGCGCAGATCGACGGAAACCAGCCGGATATCGCCCTTGAGCAGCGCGAGGGGCTCATAGCCGAGAACGGCTTCAGGCGCGCGGATGATCGCGCCGCTGGCATGCCGGAACAGGACCTGGCGAACCTTGAGCTGGGAATGGCCATCCGTCCGGCTGAGCTCCGCCGATGCAGCCTCGACCGTCCAGCCGGGCCCCAGCCGCTCCTCGATCGCCGCGGAGATGCGCCCCTCCAGCCCCGACAGCGGAATGATCCCGGTCGCCAGAAGCGTGACCGCTGCGCCCGCCAGAACCAGGATGGCCACCGTAATCGCGACACAGATCGTCGCCAGCCCGGCTTTCGCGCCGCGCTTCACGATCTCGACCTCACAGGCTTCGCGTTCGGCCTGCGTTTCAGCACGCCGCGAAGCCGTGGCCCCTACTTCCTCATCCGCCAAGATGCGCGTGGTCCTTTTCGGCGCCGGGCATCGGCCTGCCGCAGAGTGCGTCTGTTCGCCTCTTGCCGCAATCCCGCCAGACGGCATGCATGTCGATGAGGCCAGACGAAGCGATTCGGCAATCCGGAAAGGACATGCCACTTGCTTCGCTGGCCGATAGTATCGCCGGCCTGCCTTATCGTGTTCGGCGGTCCATGCAGCGAGAAGGCGACAAAAGGAAGGCGACGGCCATGACATTGCAGGAAGGTAATCCGGCCCCCGATTTCAGGCTGCCGCGGGACGGTGGCGGCGAGATCAGCCTGTCGGAGCTGCGCGGCCGGAAGGTCGTGCTCTACGCCTATCCGAAAGACAACACCCCGGCCTGCACGCAGGAGGCGATCGCCTTCAACCGCCTGCGGCAGGCCTTCGCGGATTGCGGGACAGAGATTATCGGCGTGTCGCCGGATTCTGTGAAACGTCACGGCAATTTCAAGCGCAAATATGAGCTGGACTTTGCTCTGCTGGCCGACGAGGAGCAGAAGCTCGCTTCCGCCTACGGCATCTGGGTCGAGAAGAGCCTATATGGCCTCAAATTCATGGGGATCGAACGGTCGACCTTCCTGATCGACGCCGAGGGCCGCCTTGCCCGGATCTGGCGCAAGGTCAAGGTCGCCGGCCATGCCGAGGACGTGCTGGCTGCAGCGCGGGACTTGTAAGCCGGCTGCGTCAGAATTTGCGAAAGATTAACCCTAACGATCTCTAATTGCGGCATCGGCAGCGTTCTTTCCGGTTCCGCGTATGCATCATCAGTCACAAACGGGCCCCGCTCTCTCGGCCGTCGGCCTGGTCACCCACAAAACCTACACGATCCGCCGCTCGACGATGCTCGCCGGGCTCGCATGGCTCGCCCTCACCACGGCCTGCTCTGGCGGCGCCGCCTGGTACATCCTCAGCCGGGACGACCTCGCCGCTCGGCTGATAGCCCGCGAAACCACCCGCCAATACGCCTATGAGGACCGGATCGCCGCATTGCGCGCCGATATCGACCGTTATGCCAGCCGCGCCCTGCTCGACCAGGACGGCGTCGAATCACGAGTCGACGAGCTCGCAACCCGGCAGGCCGAACTCGAATCGCGCCAGTCTCTCGTCACCGCCCTCGCCGATTCGCTGCAATCGAACGGCCTCGCGCCGGCCGCGAAGCTGCCGCTGCGCGCGAACGTCATCAAGCCGGCCGAGCCGATCCGCGCTTCCGGCGTCACGAGTTTCGCGCCGATCATGCCGACCAAGCCGATGCCGGCCCCGGAAGCGCCGCCGCTGCGCGGCGCCGAGGCCAATGCCGCCGAGGGCTGGCAATCGGGCGAGGCGCCGGCCGAGCCGCCCGCCAAGCGCGTCGAAGCCACGCTGACCCGGCTCGACAAGGCCATGGCGAGCACGACCGAAGCCCAGATCGCCGCGCTGAAGGACATGGACGAAACGCTGGCCGCGACCCAGAAGCGGCTCCGCACCGCTTTGGCGGAAACCGGCCTCGACGCCGAGCGCCTCTCGCCCCCGGGCAATGCAGGTGGTGTCGGCGGCCCCTTCGTCCCGGTCAAGCTCGACCCTGCCGCCGGCCCGTTCGAGGCGACGCTGACCGCATTGCAGCCGCGCATGGCCTCGGTCATGCGCCTGCGCGGCGTGATCGATCAGCTCCCCCTCGCCCGGCCGATGGCCGGCGACCACGATTTCACGTCGAACTTCGGATACCGGACCGACCCCTTCACCCGCGGGCTCGCCCTGCATACCGGAGTCGATTTCCGGGCCGAGACGGGAGCCTCGATCCTCGCCACCGCGCCCGGCAAGGTTGTCGCCGCCGAGTACAATGGCGGCTACGGCAACATGGTCGAAGTCGAGCACGCCAATGGTCTGAGCACGCGCTACGCCCATATGTCGGCGATCTCGGTCTCTGTCGGCCAAATCGTGAAGACCGGCTCGGTTCTCGGCCGCGTCGGTTCGACCGGCCGCTCGACCGGCCCGCATCTGCACTACGAGACCCGCATCAACGACGAGCCGGTCGATCCCACGCGCTTCCTGCGCGCCGGCGGCAAGCTCCTCGCCAACGCGCTCTGAGCCTCGGCCGAAACGACAAAAGCCGCGCAGGTCGCGCGGCTTTTCTGTTTGGAAGCGGTGGATCGCTCAGTCGATGTCCTCGACCTCGACCTCGGTCCCGTAGACGCGCTGGGCCAGCGATGCCTCCATGAACGGGTCGAGATCGCCGTCGAGCACCGCGGAAGGGTCTGTCGAGGCCACTCCGGTGCGCAGATCCTTCACGAGCTGATAGGGCTGCAGCACATAGGATCGAATCTGATGGCCCCAGCCGATATCGGTCTTCGAGGCCTGCTCGGCATTGGCCTTCTCTTCGCGCTTCTTCAGCTCGACCTCGTAAAGCCGTGCGCGCAGCATGTCCCAGGCCTTGGCCCGGTTCTTGTGCTGCGAGCGCTCCTGCTGGCAGGAGACCGCGATCCCCGTCGGAAGATGCGTGATACGCACGGCCGAATCGGTCGTGTTGATGTGCTGCCCGCCCGCACCCTGCGCGCGATAGGTGTCGATCCGGCAGTCCGACTCCTTCACGTCGATGACGATGCGGTCGTCGACAACCGGATAGACCCAGACCGAGGCAAAGGAAGTCTGACGCCGCGCGTTCGAATCAAAGGGCGAGATGCGCACCAGCCGATGCACGCCGGATTCCGTCTTCAGCCAGCCATAGGCGTTATGCCCCTTGAACTGGAGCGTCGCCGACTTGATGCCGGCGGTGTCGCCGTCCTGATATTCGAGCGTCTCGACCTTGAACTTCCGCCGCTCGCCCCAGCGCCGATACATGCGCAGCAGCATCTCGGCCCAGTCCTGGCTCTCGGTACCGCCCGCGCCGGGATGGATCTCGATATAGGTGTCGAGCATGTCCGCTTCGCCGGAGAGCAGCGTTTCGACCTGAAGGCGCGCCGCTTCGTCCTGAATGGCCTTGATCGCCTGCTCGCCCTCGGTGACGGTGGCCTCGTCCTCCTCCATCTCGCCAAGCTCGATCAGCGTCAGCGCATCGTCGAGCTCGCGTTCGAGCTTGGTGATGCCCTCGATCTGGGTTTCCAGCGAGGTTCGCTCGCGCATCAGCTTCTGCGCGGCTTCGGCATCGTTCCAGAAATCGGGTCCCTCCGAGAGGGCGTTGAGTTCCGCTAGGCGGCGCTGGGCTTGATCCCAGTCAAAGATGCCTCCTCAGCAGTCCGATCGACTGCTTGGCGTTATCGAGTTGCGTCTGGATTTCGGGGCGCATGATTCCGTCGAAACGTCCTTGTGAGCTCTGTGTTCGAGCGTTGAGATAGGGGTGAAAGCCGCGGCTGTAAACGCCCGCCTTGGCCTGAGCCTGCGAGGGCGAATGCATCTCGAATAGCAAAATGCCCGGAGCAGAGCTCCGGGCACCGCAAAACGGTCGTTCGCTCAGTAGAGGCCGCCGGTTCCCGAACCGATGGCGCGGCCGCCGGCGCCGGGGCCGACGGAGAGCGGCGCGCTGCCGTCACCCGCCGCACCGATCACGGAATAGCTGTCCGGCGGCGCAGTGCCGGGCTTGAAGGCTTCGAGAATGCCGCCCTCGCCGCCAGCCCGCATGCCGGTCTTCGGATCAACGCGGATCAGCTTGATGCCGGCCGGCACGCGGAATGGCGTCGCCGGCTTGTCCTTCAGCGCGACCGTCATGAAGTCGCGGAAGATCGGCGCGGCATACTGGCCGGCGGTGGCGGAGGTGCCGAGCGACTTCGGCTTGTCGAAGCCCATATAGACGCCGACCGCAAGGTCCGGCGAGAAGCCGACGAACCAGACGTCCTTGGCGTCGTTGGTCGTGCCGGTCTTGCCGGCGAGCGGCTTGCCGACCGACTTGACCACCGTCGCCGTGCCGGCGTTGACCACGCCTTCGAGGATCGAGACCATCTGGTAGGCCGTCAGCGGATCGAGCACCTGCTCGCGGTTGTCGATCAGGCGCGGCTCCGACTGGTTCGCCCATTTGTCGGCGTTGCAGCCTTCGCAGACGCGCTGGTCATGGCGATAGATGGTCGTGCCCGTGCGGTCCTGGATGCGGTCGATCAGCGTCGGGCGGATGCGCCGGCCGCCATTGACGAGCATCGAATAGCCCGCCGTCATGCGCATCACCGTGGTCTCGCCAGCGCCGAGCGCCATCGAGAGGACGGGCTGCAGATCGTCATAGACGCCGAAGCGGCGGGCATATTCCGCGATCAGCGGCATGCCGACATCCTTGGCGAGGCGCACCGTCATCAGGTTCTTCGAGAACTGGATGCCGTAGCGCAGCGTGCGCGGGCCGGTAAACTTGCCGTCGTAGTTCTCCGGGCGCCACATGCCGAGACCCGGGCCCTGGTCGATCTCGATCGGGGCGTCGAGCACGATGCTCGACGGGGTGTAGCCGTTGTCGAGCGCCGTCGCATAGACGAATGGCTTGAAGGAGGAGCCCGGCTGGCGCAGCGCCTGCGTCGCGCGATTGAATTCCGACTGGTCGTGCGAGAAGCCGCCGACCATGGCGAGCACGCGGCCCGAGAACGGGTCCATCACAACGATGGCGCCATTGACCTCGGGCAGCTGGCGCAGGCGCGCAAAGCCGGGCCGGCTTTCCATCGGCTCGACATAGACGACATCGCCGACCGAAACCGCCTGCGAGACACGCGCCCGGCGCGTCCACTTGATGCCGTCGGCAGCGAGCGTGACGGTCTGGCGCTCCTTGTTGAGGTGGCCGGCATTGTCGCGCAGCGGATGCAGGCCGAGCTTGGCGCTGTCGCCATTGGACTCGAGCACGACCGCAAGCCGCCAGGGCGCGACGTCGCCGAGGACAGGCAGTTCGCCGATGGCGCCGCCCCAGTCCTTGCCGGTGTCGAGCTTCTGGATCGCGCCGCGCCAGCCGCGCGCCTCGTCGAAGCGCACGAGGCCATCGACAAGCGCCTTGCGCGCCATCAGCTGGGTCTTGGGATCGACGGTGGCGCGGACAGACAGGCCGCCCTCAAGCAGCTTCTTCTCGCCGTAGCGGTCCTGAAGCTCGCGCCGGATCTCCTCGGCGAAATAGCCGGCCGCGATCTGGTTCGGCGAAACCGCGCGCGGATTGACGCCGAGCGGTTGCTTCTTCGCTTCCTCGCCGACCTCGCGCTTGACGTAGCCGTTCTCGACCATGCGGTCGATGACGTAGTTGCGGCGCTCGATCGCACGGTCGCGGTTGCGGAAGGGATGCAGATCGGAGGGCGCCTTCGGCAGGGCGGCGAGATAGGCCGCTTCCTGCAGGTTGAGCTCGTGGACCGATTTGCCGAAATAGTTCAGTGCGGCGGCGGCTATGCCATAGCTGCCCTGCCCCGGGGCCGGCGCGCCGAGATAGATCTCGTTCAGATAGAGCTCGAGAATCTTGTCCTTCGAATAGGTCGATTCGAGCTTCAGCGCGACGAGCGCCTCGCGGATCTTGCGCTCGATCGACTGCTCGGGGCTCAGGAAGAAGTTTTTCGCGACCTGCTGGGTGATGGTCGAGGCGCCCTGCGGCCGGCGATTGGCGCTGCGGTTGCGATAGTTGGAGATCGCGGCGCGGATGAGACCTTCGGGGTCGACGCCCATATGCTTGTAGAAATTCTTGTCCTCGGCCGAGATATAGGCGTCGACGACGAGCTTCGGCACAGCCTGGATCGGCAGGTACAGACGCCGCTCGCGGGCATATTCGGCGATCAGACTGCCGTCGCCCGCATGGACGCGCGTCATCACCGGCGGCTCGTAATTCCGAAGTTGGGCGTAGTCGGGCAGGTCCTGCGAATAATGCCAGATCAGGCCGCCGGCCAAGGCAGCAACGATCACAAAGGCGATCGCGCCGGCGGCGAACAACCATCCGAAGATTCGCAGAATGAACCGCATCTCAGGCCTTGGACCCCATCTCTGCCACCCGACGGGCGCCAAATCGGGGCGCGTCGCAAATCAGAGCTATAACATGACGTAGATGGCGGAACCGTGGCCTTGCGACCACATTCGGCATGATCCGACACTGGGTCGGAACGCAGCGGCACCACCGCGATACCGGAGCATCCACCGCGGCTTCTCCGAATCGCCGCGACGCTCCATCTCCCTGTTTGGTCGCATTTTTTTTCGCGTGACCAGTATTCGCCTCACTCGAAGCTACTCTAGTTGCGATTCTCCGCTGCTTTCCCGACGGAGGCGCGCTCCCTGGCGAAATAGTCGTCGACCGCAGCGGAGACCGCCGTCACCGCCTTGCCGCGCCATTCGGGCGAATTCAGCAGTTCGGCGTCCTTTGGGCTCGACATGTAGCCGAGCTCGATCAGCACCGAGGGCACGTCCGGCGCGCTCAGCACCCAGAAGCGAGCCGAGCGCAGCGGAATCTTGTGCATCTTGATCGAGCCACCGAGCTTGTCGACGAGGTTGCGGGCGAACACGCCGGTGAAGGTCCGCGTCTCGCGGCGTGCCAGATCCATCAGGATACCCGCAACATCCTGAACCTCCTCGCGCGTCTCCAAGCCTGCTGCCGCATCCGCCTCGTTTTCCTTGGCGGCGAGCTTGGCTGCCTCGGCGTCGGTCGCCCGCTCGGAGCGGGTATAGACGGTGGCGCCGCGCACATCCTGCGCCTGCATCAGCGAATCGGCATGGATCGAGATGAACAGGTCGGCCTGCTCGTCGCGGCCCGTCTGCACCCGGTCCGAAAGCGAGACGAATCGGTCGTCGTCGCGGGTCATCACGACGCGATAGCGGCCGGAGGCCTCCAACTGCTCCTTGAGCGCCTTGCCGAAGGCGAGCACGACCGATTTCTCGGAGATGGAAGCAACCATAGTGCCGGGGTCGATACCGCCATGGCCGGGATCGATGACGACGACACGGCGCGTCTCGCCGCGGGGCTTGGCGGCGGGAAGTGCCGGCACAGGCGCTTCCTGCACTTTCTTTGCCTTGGCCGCCTCGGCCAGGAAATCGGCACGCGCAACCTTCTTCAGCTCGATCGTGAGCTCGCCGAAGCCGCCGCGCACGGGTTTCACCTCGGTCCTGGCGATCGTGGCCGGCTGCGAAAGATCGATGATGATTCGGGCCTTGTCGGCGGTGAAGAGGCCGTAGCGATAGGCGCTGACGAAGCCGGCAGCCTTTTTCGCGCTGCCCTGGATCTGGAAATTGGTCGACGGCATCTCGACGATGACGCGGTCCGGCGAGGCTTGCACCCAAGCCTCGATCTCGACCATCGAAGACATCGTCATGGTCAGGCGCACGCTGTCGCCGCTCTGCTCGAGGCGCGCATCGGTCGCGACCGGATACTCGTTCTGCGGCTTGCTCTCGCTGCGCGCCGGCACGGAGGCGAATATGAGCCCGCAGGCCAAGGCGATGAAGGCGGCACCCCGCAGGATATTGCGGGACGATCGACCTTCCGGACCCTGAACAGCGTGGCGCATGCGCGGAAACAGCTGGAAAATCCCGTTCGATATTACCAAGGCTTAACCATAACGGGGGTGAAATCTTAAGAGGCGGTTACCACCTCTCAAGGAGGGCGTGAACCGCTCGGGGACCGGGTCGGCGAAATGCGGCTGTCATGTGACTTGCAAATCACCATCACCTGTCTGTAATGGAATTGGCTGCTCGTCAGCCTGCCCATGGGACACACCCGGATCGAGCGATCCGTCGGCGTCCGGTCAGGCTGTGCCACCTTCTCCCTCGGGAGCGGCGGCGGGTAGCCACAACGGATCGTCCGCAGACGATTGGTATGGGGATTGCGAGTGTTCTGCGCCCCACCTTGTCTCGCGAGCGTGCAAACGCGATGGGCCGGCCGCCAGGCAGACGCATCGCAGGTCAGGACAGATGACGGGGCAAAAGACGACGCTAGCACCTGAGGTGAACCGTCCGAACCTGCGGGACCGCGCCGGGCTTCAAGCCCGAGCAGCGCTCCCGAGCCGTATTCCTGTCCAGGCTAGTCTTTCCCACCTCCTGCAACATGCCGGCTCGTTCCGGCCTCAGCGCGGCGCCCCTGGCCGCGGCGGCGGATTCTCATCCGTAGCCGCGCCTGCACAGGCGACCGCGCCAATGGAAGTTTCATATGGCCAACAAGATGCTTATCGATGCCACCCACCCGGAGGAGACCCGGGTCGTGGTGGTCCGCGGATCCCGCGTCGAAGAGTTTGATTTCGAATCAGCCAGCCGCAAGCCGCTGCGGGGGAATATCTATCTCGCCAAGGTGACGCGCGTTGAGCCGTCACTTCAGGCTGCCTTCGTCGAATATGGCGGCAACCGGCACGGATTCCTCGCCTTCTCCGAAATCCACCCGGACTACTATCAGATCCCCGTCGCCGACCGGCAGGCGCTCATCGAGGACGAGGCGCGTGCCGAACGCGACGAGGAGCGCGACGAGGAGCGCCGCGAGAAGCGCGGCCGCCGCGATCGCGGGCGCCGTGGCGACCGTGACCACCGCGCCAAGAAGGCTGCCGCCGACGAGACCGTCTCGGCCGAGGTCGAGGCGAATGGCGAAGACCACGTCGAGACCGACGGCAAGGAAGCCGCCATGGTCAACGAGGGCGCGCCGGCCTTCGGCGAGTACTTCGCCCCGGCGGTTGCCGAATCGACGACCGAGGACGCCGCCGAGAATGCCGCGCCGCTGACTTTCGAGACGGTCGAGGCGACCGCCTCGGCCAATGAGGGCTCGGCTTCCGCGGAAGACGCCGAGGCTTCGGAAGTCGAGGCCCGCAAGCCTTCCGAGGACGAAGGCTCCGAGGATGGCGACGACGAGGAGAACGGCGAGGAGGCCGAAGAGGCTCCCGAGCAGCTCGGCGGCGGCGACGCCCTCGACGACATGCCGGAGCGCCCGCACCGGCAGTCGCGCCGCCAGTACAAGATCCAGGAGGTGATCAAGCGCCGCCAGATCATCCTGGTCCAGGTCGTCAAGGAAGAGCGCGGCAACAAGGGCGCGGCGCTCACCACCTATCTCTCGCTCGCCGGCCGCTACTCGGTGCTGATGCCGAACACCGGCAAGGGCGGCGGCATCTCGCGCAAGATCACCAACGCCGAGGACCGCAAGCGCCTCAAGGAGATCGCCCAGGAGCTCGAGGTTCCCGAGGGGATGGGCCTCATCCTGCGCACGGCCGGCGCCTCGCGCACCAAGGTCGAGATCCGGCGCGACTACGAATATCTGATGCGGATGTGGGAGAGCGTGCGCGAGCTGACGCTAGCCTCTGTCGCCCCGGCGCTGGTCTATGAGGAGGGCAACCTCGTCAAGCGCTCGATCCGCGACCTCTACAACAAGGATATCGACGAGGTTCACGTCGCCGGCGAGGAAGCCTATCGCGAGGCCAAGGACTTCATGCGCATGCTCATGCCGAGCCATGCCAAGAGCGTGAAGCCCTATCGCGACCAGACCCCGCTCTTCGCCAGCTTCGGCGTCGAGAGCCAGCTCGACGCGATGTTCTCGAGCACCGTCACGCTCAGGTCCGGCGGCTATCTCGTGATCAACCAGACGGAAGCGCTGGTCGCGATCGACATCAACTCGGGTCGCTCGACCCGCGAGCACAATATCGAGGACACCGCTCTCAAGACCAACCTCGAAGCGGCAGAGGAAATCTCTCGCCAGCTCCGCCTGCGCGATCTTGCAGGCCTCATCGTGATCGATTTCATCGACATGGAGGAGAACCGGAACAATCGGGCGGTCGAAAAGAAGCTGAAGGAGTGCCTCAAGGACGACCGCGCCCGCATCCAGGTCGGCCGCATCTCGGCCTTCGGCCTGCTGGAGATGTCGCGCCAGCGCATCCGCACCGGCGTGCTCGAAAGCTCCTCCGTCCCGTGCCCGCATTGCGCCGGCGCCGGCATGATCCGTTCGACGTCGTCCGTCGCGCTGCAGATCCTGCGTGCGCTGGAGGAGACGCTGATCAAGAGCGCCTCGCACAATCTCACCGTCCGCACCCGGCCGGAGGTCGCGCTCTACGTCCTCAACCAGAAGCGCGCGCATCTGGCCGATCTCGAGAACCGGTTCGCTATCGCGATCACGATCTCGACCGATCCGAACCTGCTCGGCACCCGCTACTTCGAGGTCGAGCGCGGCGAGTTCGTCGGCAATGAAGGCCGTGTGATCCCGACCAGCTTCAAGGCTGAAGCCATCGCCTCCGATGTCGATGACGAGGCGCTGGATGCTGCGGCCGAGGCTGCCGCGCTCGATGCCGAGACCGGCGACAACGAGACGACTGCCAGCGAAGCCCAGGACGAACGCGGCGAAGGCGACCGCGAGAATCGCCGCCGCCGCCGTCGCCGCCGTCGGCGGCGTGGCGGAGAGCGCGACGACCAGGGCCAGCAGCTCGAAGCGGGTCACGGCGAGGACGCCGAGGGCGATGAGGGCGAGGACGGAGACGACGCGGCCGAAGGCACGGATGTCGAGGTCGTTGCCGAGGCCGTGATCGAGGCTCCTGCCACTGAGGCCGCGCCGGAACCGGCTGCCGAAGAAGCGGCGCCTGCGGAGCCGGCAAAGCCGAAGCGCAGCCGCGCCCGCAAGCCGAAGGCCGAGGCCAAGGAGGTTGAAGCCAAGACGGAGACGGCCACGGCCGAAGCCGCGCCGGCGGAGAAGCCCAAGCGCAGCCGCTCGCGCAAGAAGGTCGTGCCGATCACCGAAGGCGGGGAAGCCGCTGCCGAGACCGCTCCGGCCGCTGCCGAGGCGCAGCCTGAGGCCCCGGCCGCAGTGCCCGAGCCAGTTGCAGCCCCGGCCGAGCCCACTCCGGCGCCTGAGCCGGCTCCCGCTCGGGCCCCCGCGGAAGAGCCCGTTGCGGTCGTGCTGACGGAGCCGGACCCGAACCGCCCGAAGCGCGGCGGCTGGTGGAACAGGCTCGCCGGCCGCTCCTGAGCGCTCGCTTCCGAAACGATCGATGCAAAGCCCGCCGCCACCAGCGGCGGGCTTTGTTTTTCGGCGGCGCTTGGCGGCCGCGTCCCGACCCGGCATTGTGGTCGCCGGCTGATCGCCGGGACGGGAGGAAGCAGATGCCGCCGCCTCGAAACAGGGAACGTGACGTTCTGCTCCTCCTGTGCGCGGTGGGGCTGATCGGTCTGGCCTATCTCGCCTGGCGCGCGGTAGGCTGGTTCGGAGTCGGGCTCGTCGGGCTCTTCGTCGCCTTCCTCGCCGTCAGGATCGAGCTCGAAGGCAATCGGCCGATCGGCCCGCAAATGACGCCCGATCTCCACGCCGAACAGTATCGCTCCGAGGCGGGCTTGCACCACGCCGAGCGCGCGCATCGCAGTGCCGAACGTGGCGCCCTCGCCCATGCCGCGCGCCTCGCCAGCCTGTTCGGCGGCGGGTTGACGGTTATCGGTTTCGGCCTGTTCTTCCTGCTTTAGAAGCGAGACCCGCTCAGCTCGCCGCTGGTGCGAGCGGTGTCGGGGGCGGCACCGTCGCGATCGCCGCTGCCGCGCTGGACTGCGCCCCGCCCTCGCCGCCGCGCACCGTGACCGCGTTGGAAGCGAAGGGAATGTGGGCCTCGTTCAGCGAACGATAGACGCGCTTCAAGGCCTCGCGCTGCAGCATCGACGCCTGATTGGGCTTCCCGGTGAACTTCAGCCGGACCACGATCGCCTGGTCGGTGATATCAGCCACGCCTTGCATCTTGAGCGGCGCGATGAAGTGCGGCCCGTATTCCGGGTCTTCCAGCAGCGCGAGGCCGACCTTCTTGATGGCCTTGCGGGCTTGCTCGATATCGGCGGAGTGATCGAGGCGGACGTTGAACTTCACCGTCGCCCAGTCGCGGCTGGCATTGGTCAGCGACTGCACCTGGCCAAAGGGCACTGTGTGGATCTGGCCGCTCTGATGACGCAGTTGCATCGAGCGCAGCGAAATCTTCTCGACCGTTCCCTTGAGCCGGCCGGTATCGACATACTCGCCGACGCGGAAGGCATCTTCGAGCATGAAGAACACGCCGGATACGATGTCGCGCACCAGGGCCTGCGAGCCGAAGGAAATCGCAAGGCCGAGAATTCCGAAACCCGCCAGCAGCGGGCCGATGTCGACGCCTAACCGCGACAGTACCACCAGAATGGTGAGGCCGAGCACTGCGCCCAGGACGACGCCGCGCAGCACCGGCAGCACCGTCGCAAGCCGGCTCGGCACCCCCTCATCATGGGCTACGTCCTCGTCGGCGGGGCCGACGACACGGCGCTGCGGCGTGTAGGCATCGAAGAAGGCGTGCAGGAAGACGAGCGCAACCCAGCCGGCGAAGGCGAACACGGCGACGCCGACCGTTTGCCGCATGACGGCGGCGAACTGCGCGGAGCTGACTCCGAGAAGAAGTCCGGCCCAAAGCCGTGCGATAATGTAGAAGCCGGCCGCCCAGATCACCCCCAGAGCGGCGGCCCGGACAGCGGCACTGCCGGCGCTCAGGATCGGTGTGACACCGTGCTTTGCCTCACGCCGAGCCGCACGGCACCGAAGCCAGCTGGCAAGCCCGACGGCAACGATAGGGATGATCACGATCGCCACCTGGGTCAGCGCCGAGGCCTCCGCCCAGCGCCCGCCATTCGACATCATCGCCGCGGCGCTGCTGACCATCCACAACAGGACCGTCGTCGCGATATAGAACCACGCTGTCCCGGCCGCGATCAGCCGCCGGATCGGGCCGGGCTCGGAGGAGCCGGACAGGACCAGCACCGCGAGATCATGCCGGCCGTCATAGAACCACCAGATCTTGAAGAGCGTGATGGCGAGCCCTGTCAGCGCGATGAGCCCCGTCACGGGCCGCGGCCCGGAACTGACCTGGTTGGCCAGCAGAATGCCCGTCACGATCAACGGCGTCAGAACGGAATAGACAACCAGCCGGCGGAAATGCCGCTCGGCACGCGGCAGTGGCATGATACGGCGTTCGGGAGCATCGGGCGAAATCAGGAACCGGCCGACGGCAATATAGAGCGCGCCGATCGCGGCGCCGTTTGCGGCCGTCGTCAGGGCCTGCATGGCGAGGTCGTCCGCCGGCAGCCAGGCGTTGCGGGCCGTTCTCGCCACGGCGAGTGCCAGCAGGATCGTCGCGACATCCTGGAGTAGCCCCCATGAGGAGGCGATGAGGCGCGGAGTGAACTCCGGCCCCAAAGGCCGACGCTTGCGCCCGAACCAACGGGCGGTCGCGATCCGGAACGCGAAGGCGATGGCGAGCGCGAGGCAGACGATCCCGACGATCCGCCAACCGGCGGTGGGCCCGTCGCGGCCGTTGAGATTGCGCTGCCAGGAGCGTTCCCAGTCGGCAGGCAGCTCGGTGACCGAGGGAATGGAGGCGCCACTATATTCGACGCCGTCGACGAAACGGTCGACGAGCGCACTGGCCTCGGCCTGGAAACCCTCCTCATCCGCCATCGAGATGGCCGGTGCGGGAGCTGCCGCAGCTGGCTTGGTTTTAGCGGTCGGCGCGGGCGCGGGCGGCGGCGCCGCGGCCGGCACGCCGCCGACCCGGATCTCCACGGGCCGGCCCGACAGCGCATCGACCATCCTGCGGATCGTTTCGGGCGTCTCGTCGCCGCGCAGGTTAAGGACGACCGGGGCCTCGGTCTCGGCGCGCGCCGTCCCCGCCAAGCCGAAGCCGAGCAGAAGAGCGAGCGAAACGAGCGCACTGATCAGGATCGCTGAGGAGAGCGCTGAAAGGCGCCTCGCAGAAGCCCTGCCGGCTGCAGCGACGTCCATGGCCAATCTCCCCCTTCTCCGAAGCGGAGAATGCGGAGCTTCTGCGGATTCTGGCAAGGGGGACGAGGCACTATGCCTCAGCGTATCTTGAGCCAGCCACCGATGCGGGAGACCGCCTCTTCGCATTCCGCCAATGAGCCCGCGAAGGAGAGCCGCACCGTGCGGGCGCCGCGCCCTTCGTCGAAGTCGAGCCCCGGCGTGATCGCGACGCCGGCCTCTTCGAGGACATTGCGGCAGAAGGCCATGGAATCGTTCGAATATCGGCCGATATCGAGATAGATGTAGAAGGCGCCGTCGACCGGCAGGAAGTCGCCGAGCCCGATCTCGGGCAGGGCCTTGAGCAGGAAGGCGCGGTTTTGTGCATAGCCCGCCTTGATCGCCTCGCATTCCTGCGTCGCATCGAAGGCCGCCTCTCCCGCCACCTGGCTGAGATAGGGCACCGAGATCGACAAATTCTGCTGGAGCCGCTCGATGGTGCGCACAAGCCGCTCGGGCACGATGAGCCAGCCGACGCGCCAGCCGGTCATGCAATAGTATTTCGAGAACGAGTTGACGATGATCGCGTCCTGATCGGCCGCGAGCGCCGTCGTGGCGGGCGCGTCATAAGTCAGCCCGTGATAGATCTCATCCGAAATGTACCAGAGCCCGAGCTTGCGGCAGCAGGCCGCGACCTCGGCGATCGCGTCCGGCGCCATCACCACGCCGGTCGGGTTGGCCGGGCTCATCGTCAGCACGCCGGCGAGCCGCTTCTCGCGATGGGCTTGCTCGATCAGCTCGGGCGTCAGCGCAAAGCGCGTCTCGGGCCCAACTTCGATCGCCACCGGCTCAAGCCCGAGCGCGATCAGGATATTGCGATAAGCCGGGTAGCCTGGCGCCGTGATCGCGATCCGCGAGCCCGGCTGGAAGCAGGCGAGGAAGGCGAGAATGAAGCCGCCGGAGGAGCCCGTCGTCACCACGACACGTTCGGCCGCCACGTCGACGCCATAAGCTTCGCGATAATGGCGTGCGATGCGATCCCTCAGCGAATCCGTGCCGAGCGCCTGCGTGTATCCGATCCGCCCATCCTCGAGCGCCCGCGCCGCGGCGGCGCGGATCGAGGCCGGAGTCGGCGCCGAGGGCTGGCCGACCTCCATATGCACCACCGAGCCGCCGCGACGCTCGATCGCGGCCGCCTGGTTCATCACGTCCATGACGATGAAGGGGGCCACGCGCTCGGCGCGCTCGGCGAGGGCAGGCAGCGCAGCGGGCGAAAACGGGGGCTTCTGCATCGACTTGTCCGGTTCATCGAGGGGCCGAGCCCGCGTAGCCGAGGCAGCGCCGGCCCGCAACCGCCACCCTGCTGGCAGAGCTGTGATTTGACCTTCGGGCGGCGAACACACACAAGCTCGCGCATACGAGTGCTTTGTTCCGCTGGATCGTTCTGCGCCCAGCGGCTTTGAAAGGACAACCAGATGGCTTTCCGGACCCTCACCAGCCTGGCGCGCGCCTGCCTGCGGCCTGCCGGCCTCGCGCTTGGCCTCTGGCTCGCGGCCTCCGCCGCGCCCGCCATGGCGCAGGGCCAGCCTCTCTCGCCCGAGCAGCGCAAGGCGGTGACGGACCTGATCCGCGAGACGCTGCTGAAGAATCCCGAGATCATCCAGGATGCTCTGATCGAGCTCGAGCGTCGTAACACCGTCGCCCAGGCCGAGGCGCAGCGCGGTGCCGTCGCCGCCGAGAAGGCGCGGATCAGCGATCCGGCGACCTCCGTCATCATCGGCAACCCCGAGGGCGACATCACCCTCGTCGAGTTCATGGACTACAACTGCGGCTTCTGCAAAAGGGCGATGGAGGATGTGACGGCCCTCGCCAAGAGCGATCCGAAGCTGCGCGTCGTGCTGAAGGACTTCCCGATCCTCGGACCGGATTCGGTCGAGGCGAGCCGCGTCGCCGTCGCCGCCAAGAACCAGCTCCAGGGCCAGAAGTACTTCGATTTCCACAACAAGCTGATGGCCGTGAAGGGCAAGGTCAACGGGGCCAAGGCGCTCGACATCGCCAAGGAGATCGGTGCCGATGTCGCGCAACTGAAGAAGGATATGGAGGCGCCCGCCACCAAGGCCGCGATCGAAGATACTGTCGCGCTCGGCGACAGGCTCGGCCTGACCGGAACGCCGGCCTTCATCGTCGGCGACGAGATCGTCTTCGGCGCCGTCGGACAGGCCGCTCTCAAGCAGAAGATCGACTCCGTGCGCCGCTGCGGCAAGACCGAATGCGCCGGCTGAGGCCGGTCACCGTCCCCCTGCAATGAGACATGCCAGGCTGGCAGGCGCCGTTCAGGCTTCCCCTGCCGGCCCGCAACGTTTATGAGGGCGGCTCCTGCCGCCTGCGCGCGGCGCCGGAATCAACGCCCTTCCATGGTCTCCGTCCGCGTCCTGAACGGACCCCACCCCAATCCGCCTGCACCACGCGGGACGGCTAGCTGCGGCGGCGGGCACGCTGAACCCGTGTTCGACGCCTTAGCTCTGCTGCCGGACGGGCGGGCGGCGAAGGCCATCTGAATCCGAATGAACGGGCTCGCGGCGCAGGCCGCGGCCCATCCGAGAATCTAAAGAAGACGGTGACACCCGCCATGGCGACCAAGAGCCCGATCGATCCCGAACTTGTCCGCGAGCTCGCCGAGCTCCTGAACCAGACCGATCTCACCGAGATCGAGGTCGAGAAGGGCGATCTGCGCGTCCGCGTCGCCCGCAGCATCACCACGACCGTGCAGGTCCCGGCCGCAGCGCCCCTGGCGGTCGCTGCCGCCCCCGTCGCGGCTGCTGCCGTCGAAAGCAAGCCGACCGCCGCCCATCCGGGTGCGGTCAACTCGCCGATGGTCGGAACCGCCTATCGCCGCCCCTCGCCCGAGGCGAAGCCGTTCGTCGAGATCGGCACCGTCGTGAAGCAGGGCGAGCGCATCCTGCTGGTCGAGGCGATGAAGACCTTCAACGACATCGTCGCGCCGCGCGCCGGCAAGGTCACGGCCATCTTCGTCGAGGACGGCCAGCCCGTGGAATACGGCGAGCCGCTGCTGGTGATCGAGTGAGCGTGGCGCCGCTCGCCGCCCGGTCGGATTTGGGTTTCAAGATGTTCGACAAGATCCTGATTGCCAACCGTGGAGAGATCGCGCTGCGCGTCCTGCGCGCGGCCAAGGAGCTCGGAATCGCCACCGTCGCGGTTCACTCCACGGCTGACGCCAACGCCATGCATGTGCGCCTGGCCGACGAGAGTGTCTGCATCGGCCCGCCGCCGGCGCGCGAGAGCTACCTCAACGTCCCCGCCCTGATCGCCGCCTGCGAGATCACCGGCGCCGACGCGGTCCATCCCGGCTACGGCTTCCTGTCCGAGAACGCCCGCTTCGCCGAGATCCTGGACCAGCACAACATCACCTTCATCGGCCCCAAGGCCGAGCATATCCGCGTGATGGGCGACAAGATCGAGGCCAAGCGCACCGCGAAGCGCCTCGGCATCCCCTGCGTTCCCGGCTCGGAAGGCGGCGTCAGCGATGATGGCGACGCCCTGCGCATCGCCAAGGAGATCGGCTTCCCGGTCATCATCAAGGCCGCGGCCGGCGGCGGCGGGCGCGGCATGAAGGTCGCGCGCAGCGAGGAGGAAATCCTCGTCGCGCTCCAGACCGCCCGCACCGAGGCCAAGGCCGCCTTCGGCGACGACGCGGTCTATATCGAGAAATACCTGGAAAAGCCGCGCCATATCGAGATCCAGGTGCTCGGCGACGGCCGGGGCAACGCCATCCATCTCGGCGAGCGTGACTGCTCGCTGCAGCGCCGCCACCAGAAGGTCTGGGAGGAAGGCCCCTCGCCTGCCCTCAATGCCGGCGAGCGCGACCGGATCGGCGATGTCTGCGCCAAGGCGATGTCCGAGCTCGGCTATCTCGGCGCCGGGACGATCGAGTTCCTCTACGAGGACGGGAAGTTCTACTTCATCGAGATGAACACCCGCATCCAGGTCGAGCATCCCGTCACCGAGATGATCACCGGCATCGACCTCGTCAACGAGCAGATCCGCATCGCCGCCGGCGCGCCGCTCTCGCTCAAGCAGTCGGACATCGTCATTGAGGGCCACGCCATCGAGTGCCGGGTCAATGCCGAGCATCCGGCGACCTTCCGGCCCTCGCCCGGCAAGATCGCCTCGTTCCACACGCCGGGCGGCCTCGGTGTGCGCGTCGATTCCGCCGCCTACCAGGGCTATGCCATCCCGCCGCACTACGACTCGCTGGTCGGCAAGCTGATCGTGCACGGCCGGAACCGCGACGAGTGCCTGATGCGCCTGCGCCGTTCGCTCGACGAGTTCGTCGTCGACGGCGTCGACACCACGCTGCCGCTGTTCCGCACGCTGGTCCGCAACCCGGACATCCTCAACGGCGACTACAACATCCACTGGCTCGAGAAATTCCTCGCCGCCGGCGGCATGGGCGAACCGGAAGCCTGAGCGGCGGGTAGGCCCGAAACGACGAATCCCCTCGCATCGCGAGGGGCTTTTGTTTTGACGATCGCGCTCTCCTCAGCGGAACCGCACCGCCATTCCCGGGCGGACCAAAGGCCTGAGCCCGGGAAGTCCCCGAGCCCTCATCCTGCGGAGCGCCACAGGCGCATCTCGAAGGATATTCCGGGAGGCTCCCGAGACATCATCCTTCGAGACGCCGCGTTCCGCAGCTCCTTAGCATGATGGCTCGATTCTCAAACGTCGCTCAGATCGTCTCCAGCAGGCCCTTCATCAGCGCCTGCCGCGGAGCGATCGAGGAGATCAGCGCGTATTCCTGCAACGTATGCGCGCCGTCGCCGTCAATGCCGAGACCGTCGAGGGTCGGCACGCCGAGCGCTGCGGTGAAGTTGCCGTCCGAGCCGCCGCCCGTCATCGGGCAGTCCTGCAGGTCGAATCCGATGCCGGCCGCGACCTTCTGCGCCTGTCCGAACAGCTCCGCCACCATCGCCGATTTCTCATAGGGCGGCCTGTTCATGCCGCCGGTGATGCGCAGCTTCACATCGGGATCGTGCGGCTTGAGGCTGAGGATGCGGTTCTCCATCATCACGCCATCGGCGAGCGTGGTCACGCGGCAATCAACGCTGAACCAGGCGTGCTGCGGGATGACGTTCGCGGCCGTGCCGCCGCCGACCAACGCGACGCTCGTCGTAATGCCGCGGGCATAGTCGGTCATGCCCTCGACGGCGAGGATCTGGTGCGCCGCCTCGCGGATGGCGCTGCGCCCATCGGCATGGCGCGAGCCGGAATGGGCCGGCCGGCCTTCGAGCCTGACATCGAAGCGGCCGACGCCCTTGCGCGCCGTGACGATCCTGCCGCCTTGCCGCGCCGGCTCGGTGACGAGCACCGCTGCCGATTTCCGGCCGATCTCCTCGATCAGCCCGCGGCTGGTCGGCGAGCCGATCTCCTCGTCAGGCGTGAACAGGAAGACCAGCGGCCGTTTGGCGCTGCCGGCGGACGCGACCTGCTTGAAGGCCTGCAAGGCAAGCCAGGCGCCGCCCTTCATGTCGTAGACGCCGGGACCATAGAGCCGGTCGCCCTCGATCCTGACCGGCAGCTCCTTGGCGCTCGTGCCGACCGGATGCACCGTGTCGAGATGCGACATCACCGCGACGGCCGGCTGGCCGTTGTCGAGGCCGGCGCGCAGCATGACCATGTCGCCGAGCCCGTCACGACCCGGGATGCGCTCGACCGCGATCGGCAGCCCTGCCACATCCTTCTGGACGAGGTCCATCATGCCGTTCAGCCCGGCGGGATGGCTCGTTGGGCTCTCGAGCGCGACCCAGACGGAGAGCGCGGCGGCGGCATCGTTCTGATTCATGGGGTCATTCTCTCCAAAGATGCGGTGGCCCGGAAGGCCATCTCCTGCTGGCACCCGGCGCGGCTCAGCGTCCCGCCAGGGCGGCTTCAGCCGCCGCTGCGATTGCAAACAGCGCCGCATCGCCGCCGCCGGCCCGCGCCAGCATCAGCCCGGCCGGCGCCTCGCCCCCACGATGCATCGGCAGCGAGATCGCGCAGCCATCCATCATGTTGATCAGCGTCGGGTTGCGCAGCATCAGCAGGTTGATGCGGGTGAAGGCCTCGTCGTCCTCCACGAGTTCGGCGATGGTCGGCGCGACGGTCGGCACGGTCGGCATCGCCAGCACGTCGAAGCCCGAAATATCCTCGCGCATCGCCGCGACGAAGGCGGCCCGCGCGTGGGTGAGCTCGATATAGTCGGCGCAATCCTGATTGCGGCCGCGCAGCACCCGCGTCCGCACGCGCGGGTCGTAGCCATCGCCCTTCGCCTCGATCAGGTCGCGGTGATGGGCGTAGGCCTCCGAGGCGGCAAAGCCACCCTTGGCGTTGAGCCGCGCAACCTCGGCGAAGCGTTCGAGGGGAGCATCGATCACGGCGGCGCCGGCCTTCGCAAGCAGCTCCAGCGCCCGGTCGAAGCTTGCCGCGACATGCGCGTCGAGCCCGTCGAGCGCGATCGTCTGCGGCACGCCGATGCGCAGCCCCTCGAGGCTGGCCGGGACGTCCTTCGGCAGCTCGGCGCCGCTCATGATCTCGTGCAGCACGCGGCAGCATTCGACGCTGTTGGCGAGCGGGCCGATCGAATCGAGCGTCTGCGACAGCGGGAAGGCGCCCTCGCGCGGCACGCTCGCGGCCGTCGGCTTGTAGCCGACGATGCCGCAGCACGCCGCGGGGATGCGGCAGGAGCCACCGGTGTCCGAGCCGATTCCGGCATAGGCCATACCGTCCGCCACCGACACCGCCGCACCCGAGGAGGAGCCGCCGGGAATGCGGCGCGTCGTGCGGTCATAGGGCGAGGCCGGCGTGCCGTAATGCGGGTTGAGGCCGAGCCCCGAGAAGGCGAACTCGGTCATGTTGGTCCGCCCCATCACGACAAAGCCGGCGCGCCGCAGCCGCGCGATAGCCAGCGCGTCGCGCTCGGCCGGGACCGCATCGGCCAGCACGGTCGAGCCGGCCGTGGTCGGCTCGCCGGCGAGGTCGAACAGATCCTTCACCGAGATCGGGATGCCTGCGAAGGGCGACGGCGCGAGCCCGGCCGTCCGCAGCTTATCCATCGCCTCGGCCGCGGCGAGCGCCGCCTCGCGATGGACCTTGATAAAGGCGAGCTTCCCCTCTCCCTGCGGCGCGTCGATCCGGGCGAGCGCCTCGCGCACGAGGGCAAGCGAGGTGGTCCGGCCGGAGGCGAGATCGTCAGCAAGGGCGGAAAGGGTGCGAGCCATGATGTTGTCGGAACCAGGTCGAGGCGGAGGATGTCGAAGAGCAGGCAGCCTGCCCTTCGGAGGGAAGCAGCGCATGTTTGGCATGCTGCGGACCAACAGCATAGCTATGCGCAGGCAAGGCGGCCCCGCCGCGATCGCGGGCGATCCTCGCGGTGCCGGAGCGCACGACATCTTCCTGTGAACTGTTTCGCAGGCAACGTGAATTCAGCTCTTGCCAAGCCGGACCGCATTGATTAGACCCCGGCTCACCAACGCGGCGCCCCGAAGCGCCCCATCGTTGGGGGATCGTCTAACGGTAGGACCCCAGACTCTGACTCTGGTTGTCTAGGTTCGAATCCTAGTCCCCCAGCCACTTTTAAGTGGCAAGCGTTGGCGCCGAGGGCGCGAGCAGGCAATCCTGGATCCGAACAGGTCACGCCGATAGCCCGATTTGATCCAGCGACGTCCGATGCCTGATAACGCCCGGAATCCGAGGCTGCCGTCTGGCAACCTCGGAATCGAGTCGTCGGATCAGAGGTCCATTCTGAACGAGTAGCTGGCGCCAAGCCCGACCGTGAACTGGTCACGCTGGCCGATCGTGCGGACAAGCGGCGAGCGCGCGGCCTCGTCGATCATCCGGTCATAGCGCGCGAACAGCGTCGTCGACCATTGCTCGGACCAAGTGTATTCGAGCGCCGTCGCGACGCCCAGGCTCTTGGCGCCGCCCGAGGGCCGATATGGCGTCAGATAGCCGTTGATCAGCGCTTCCGGCGCCGTCACGCCGAAATTGGTGCGCATGTAGGACGCGTTACCCAGCGAGAGCCGCGGGCCCGCCGACAGCGTGAAGCGACCCAGGCGCTCGACCCAGTCGGCCGAGAGGTCGGCAACGATGCCGTGGTGCCCGTTGAAGCCCTGGCGAACCTCGATGCGCGTGCGCAGGCGATCGAGTATCGGCCAGAACTCGGCGAAAACGCCGGCCTCGATCGCCCACGGAACGTCTCGCATGCCGAAAAGCTTCGGGCTCGACGACGAATAGCGCCCGCTTTTCCAGCTCCCCGCCACGCCGAAGCTGAAGCGGTTGGTTTCATAGAGCGCGAAATCGAGACTGTCGTCGGGCGCGCTGAAGCCTTCCGGCTCGCCGACGCGGCGCCAGCTGAGCGAGGGCATGAAGGACGGGCCCACGGCATTCGCCCCCTCGTATTTGGGACCCATCTGGAACGATCCGCCGAGCGTCACGATCCAGCCCTTGGCTGGCGTTGCGTCCGTCAAAGCCGGGCTCGGCTCGGCAGCCGCCGCGGACGTCGCCGACAGCAGAACGAGGCAGCCAATCTGTCCAAAACCGATACGCGACACGGTTCCTCCATGCGCGGCAAACGCGCCAAACATCATTCTGGCGCGCTTTCGCGACAGTGCCGCTACATGCCCGCCAATCATTCGATTACCGTCCGACCAACCCGAATATCGAGCTTCTTGATTCTATGCCAGAGGCTGCGTTCGGCAATGCCCAGCATCCTTGCCGCTTTCACCTGCACGCCCTCGCTCCGGCGCAGCGCCTCGACGATGAAATCCCGTTCGATCCGTTCCAGTTCGGCGTCGAGATCGCGCGGCAGCGCGTCGCGGCCGGCCCGGCGCGGCCCCTCGAACAGATCGCGCGGGAGATCCTGGACATCGATCTGTGAAGTCTTGGCAACGATGAGCGCCCGCTCGACGCAATTGTGCAGCTCGCGGATATTGCCCGGCCAGTCATGTCCCGCCATGGCCGCGAGCGCGGCGGGCGAGAAGCCGGCAACCCGCTTGCCGATCGTTTCCGAGAGCGTCGCCAGAAAATGCGTCGCCAGAAGCGGAATGTCTTCAGGGCGCTCGCGCAATGCAGGCAGCTGGATCGGAAAGACATTGAGGCGATAGAACAGGTCTTCCCGGAAGCTGCCCGCAGCGACCGCTTCGCGCATGTCCTTGTGCGTCGCCGCGATCAGACGGACATCGACGCTCTGGCTGCGATTCGCGCCGACCGGCTCGAAGCTGCGCTCCTGGACGACACGCAACAGCTTGGCCTGGATCGCAAGCGGCATGTCACCGATCTCGTCGAGGAAGAGCGTGCCGCCCTCGGCTGCGGCGAAACGGCCGACCCGATTGGCCAGCGCGCCGGTGAAGGCGCCCTTGACGTGGCCGAAGAGCTCGCTCTCCAGCAGAGTTTCCGGAATGGCGGCGCAATTGACGGCGATGAAGGGCCGCCCCCGGCGCGGGCTGTTGAAATGGATCGCGCGGGCGACCAGTTCCTTGCCTGTGCCGCTCTCCCCGTTCAGCATGACGGTCGCCCGGGTCTCGCAGACCTCGGTGACCTGCTCGATCACGCGGCGGAACGACGCGCTGTTGCCGATGAGCGTATCGAAGCTGTGGCGCCCTTCCAGCTCGCTGCGCAGGCGCTCATTGTCCCGCACAACATCGGCCAGGCGCAGCGCGCGCCTGATCGTCGCCGCGACATCCTCCATCTCGAAGGGCTTGGCGATGTAGTCGAACGCTCCTTCCTTGATGAGCTCGACCGCATCGCGCACGGCGGCGAAGGCCGTCAGGATGATGACGGGAATATCCGGCCAGCGGCTGCGCACCTCACGCAGCAAGTCGCGCCCATCCATCACCGGCAGCCGCAGATCGGTGAGCACGAGGTCGAAGCGCGACTGGTCCAATGCCACGAGGGCCGCCTGCACGCTCGTCACCGCGGTCGTGCGATAACCGAGATCCTCCAGCGCGGCGGCCAGCACGTCCGCCAGACGCTCCTCGTCATCGACCACCAGGATGGTGTGGCTCACACGTCCTCTCCCGTCTTGACCCGCGGCAATGCGAGCGTAAAGGCCGCGCCCTGGCCCGCCATGCATTCGCAAGCGACCGTTCCGCCATGCGCCGCCGCCACGCTTTGCACCTTAGCGAGCCCCAGCCCCGTACCTTTCGCCTTGGTGGTAAAGAACGGATTGAAGACCTCGCCGCGGATCGCTTCGGGAACGCCAGGCCCTTCGTCGCGGATCGTCAGCGACACTGTGTCTGAATTCACCGCCAGGCTGGCGTGAATGGCGCCGCCCGAAGGCATGGCATCCATGGCATTGAGAACCAGATTAAGGCAGGCTTGGTGCAGCTGGTCGGGGTCCCCGCTGATCAGGGCGCCCTTGCTTCGGTCGTCGATCTGAAGGGTGATGCCGCGCCGGGCAAGCTCGGGAGCCGCAATGGCTGCGACCCGCTCGATGACATTGCGCAACGGGAATCGGCTGTGCACGAGCGGCCTCGGCTGGGCGAAGTCGAGAAAGTCGCGCATCAGGGTCTCGATCCGGCGGACTTCGTCGATGACATAGCCGAGCATCTTGCTCTCGGTTGCGCCGAGCTTGGAGCGATTGCGCACCACCTCCGTCGACGTCTTGATGATGCCGAGCGGATTGCGAACCTCGTGCGCAATCACCATCGCCGCCTGCCCCAGCGCGGAAAGCCTGTCGCGGCGGCGCAATTCCATTTCGAGATCGTGCAGCTTGCCCAGCTGCTCGGCCATTCCATTGAATCCCGCGGCGAGCTGCGCGATCTCGCGCCCGCCGCCGGCGGTGACGCGTTGACCGAAATCACCCGCTGCAATCGCCCGGACGCCGCGGGTCAGGGCGCGCAACGGCCGCACGAGCACCTCCGACATCATTATGCCGACGATAATCGCGATGCAGCTTCCGAAGAGGAATATGCCGAGGAACAGCCGCTCGCGGCCGAGCTGCTCGAAGAACCCCGCTTCGCTGCGCAGGCCGATAAAGCTGATCGCCACCAGCTTGCCGTCGATGCCGCGAAAGCCGGTATAGACGGCGCGGTAGGCGCCCCCTTCGGCGTCCGCATCGAAGATTTCCTCCTCGCCGGCATCAAGCCGTGCCAGGATCGCCTTCGGCACGACGACCTTCCGATCGCTATGCGTCTGCACGATCGGTTCGAGCTCGCCGTCGAAGTCGGAGAACAACCGCACTTCCAGCGACGTGACGACCTTGATCCCGCCCAGGTAGTTGTCGTCGAGCCATGAGCCCACGAGAAGATTGGCGGACTGCCCGTTGATCTGGATGGACTGGACGGCTCCCGCCATGATCCAGCGCTGGCCGTCGGCAACGATCCTGAACAATCCCTGCCCCGTCTTCTCGGGCAGAGACCCGACGGCGGAGAAACGGCGCGAGGAGAAGATGATTTCGCCGCCAGGGCGATAGACCGCGATGAGATCGTAGCCGACCGAGCTCAGCACGCCGAATTCGCGCTCGACCGTATGCTGCATCTTGACGTCGCTCGGGCTCCGCTCCAGCCGGCTGCCGATGACCCCGGCGACGCGCTGCGCCTCCTGTGCGGCTTCCGAGACCTCCAGCCCGAAGAAGCGCGACGTCTCGCCCAGCCAATGGCCGACATTGTCCTCGAACGCATTGGAAATCAGCTTCGCAGCGACAAAGGCCGAGGCCAGCATCGCCGGCACGATCACCAGCAGGAATCCGATCACCAGCCTGAGCCTGAGCGTGGTCATGCGGGTGGTCACGACGAGCCCCGCAACGGCGGCGGGCCGCCTCCCCGTTCTGCGGTACGCGAGCTCGCGTCGTTCACGGCTGCTTCGTCCAGGTGTCGTCGTCGCAGATCAGGCCCCCTAGGACGCAGCCGCGCACCACCAATGTGCCGGGCGCCGCGAGCTCCATCGTCGTGCGGTAGCTCTTGCCATCGGCGGGATTGTAGCCGTCGCCCACGAGCTTTCCGTCCCCGCCCGGAGTGAACCCGCTCAGAACCTGGATGCCGAGGAGCGAGCGCGCGCGCAGTCTGGCATCGGGATTGAACTGGTCGAAACGCGGCTCCTTCAGCCAGACGATGCGGCCGCACAGCGCTGCGCCGCAGCGAGCTATCGCGATCTCCGACTCCCCGTCGGAATCGCGCCAGCGCCCGACGACATCCGTTGCAGGGCCGGCGCCGGCCGGCAGGGCCCCCAGGAGCGCGGCAACGGCGAGCGCAATCCGCAAACTACGGGTGCTCATTTTCATGCTCCCCACCGAGCAGGATCACTCCGGCGATGATCAGGGCGATGCCGACGGCGCGCAGGAGATCGATCCGCTCGCCGAAAGCCGCCCAGGCGAACAAGGGCACGGTGATATAGACCAATCCCGTCATCGGGAAGGCACGGCTAAGCGGCATGTCGCGCAAGATCGCCATCCACACCACGAAGGTTCCGAGATAGCCGACGATAGCGAGCCAGACGCCGGGAAGCTCCATGGATCGCGTCAGCATCGCGAGGCCGAAATCCATGTCGCCAAGCCCATCCGCGCCCCATTTGAAGGCGAGCTGCGTGCCGGTGTCGAGCCCGATGAAAGCCAGCCAGATCGCAAGCTGGCGCCAGCGCGACGGCGCTTCGGCGGGTGTGAAGGCAGTCATGCAGCTTTCTTTCCGGCGTGTTCGGCAAGATCGGGATCGAAGCGGTCGAAGCCGAGCCATGGGCTCAAGCGACGCAGCGCCCATTGCAGGGGCGCACGGCGATGGCGGACATGGATGGTGGAGGCAACGAGCCGGCTGCCAAAGCGAAGCTTGGACGCGTAGGCGGTCTGGCCGCTCTGGAACAGGCGGATGCCGCGTTCGAGACAGAAGCGCACATTCGCCATCCAGCTCACCACGTAGAGATTGTGCTCACGCGCGAGCGGGTAGCGCATGCCCAGGAACTTATCGATGACGCGATCCGCCTCGACCAGCAGCAGGTTGAACGCCGCAAGCTCGCCTCCGATCCAGTACAGCACGAAAACGGCCTGCTCGCCCAAGGCCCGCGAAATTCCGGCGAAATAACCGGGCGGCAGCAGCTCGAGCTCGCCATAGTCCAGGCCGCTTTGCGCGCGCGTGGATTCGTAGAGGGCGTCGATCTCCTGCTCGAACCCGGAGATGTCGGTGCGGAACTCGATCCGGACACCGCCTGCCTTCGCGAGCTTGCGCCTGACGTCCTTGCGCGTCGCCGCCGACAGCGACGCCAGATAGGCGGCCTCGTCCGGGAAAGGCAGGTCGAGCACGGCGACCGGCAGGCTCGCCAGGCGTGCAAAGCCTGCCCCGCCCAGGAAGGCGCCGGCCTCCCGTTCCTGCTCGGGCGCCAGATCCTTCCAGACGACCAGATGCGCGCCTTCGGCCACGGCCTGCCGCTGGAGGGTTTCAGCCATTTGCCGAAAGGCAGCGGCCCGGCCGGCCAAATCCAGCCGCGGCGACAAGCCGAGATGGCAGCGCTCGCCATAGGGGGAGCCGACGCAGAGGGCCTTGAGGGTGACAAGGCCGGGCACATGCCGGAACAGCGCCTCGCCAAGCCCGCGCAGCGGGCCCTGAAGCGGTGTATCGAGTCGGTAGTTCAGCCGGAAGAACGGCGCGACCCCGATCACCTCGCCTTGCGCCTCGACGACGATCGCCGCCATGCGCAACCCGACCCCGGAAGCGGCCGCCGCCACCTCGCAGGCGCTGTAGTAGGCGTGGCACTCCGCCTCGCCGGGCAAGCACGCATCCCAGGCCGCGGGCTCGATTGCGGCCACGCTTGCGACGATCCGGGCGGCAAGCCGGCTCATTCGGCTGCGACGACGCGCAGTCCCGCCGCCTTCTCCCGAACCTCCCGCTTCGCCAACCGGGCCGCGAGCGCAAGCGAACGCTCGACGACAATGCCCCGCTGCTGGTCGATCGTGACGAGGTGATAGCTGTCGTCGAGGATCACAGCATCGACGAGGCCGCCCAGGCGGCGCTGGATGTAGAACGCGTTCGACAGGCTGGCGACATCGTCCTCGCGGGCATGCACGAGCAGCGCCGGACAGGTGATCGTCGGCATCTCGCGCCGCGTCTGGTCGATCAGCGCCCACATTTGCTGGAGTGCGCCGGACGGCGTGCCGAGCAGACCTGCCTCGGAACTGTCGCCGCGCGTGATCGCGGCGGTGATCAGCGCGCGCGTGCGCAGATCCTTGACGCCATAAGGCTCGCGCTCGACGAAGCTGTAGCGGCGGCCGAAGGGCGTGTTGATCAGCCACTTCAACAGGAAGGCATAGCGCGGGATCGACCAGCCATCGTACCAGAGCGTCGGCGCGTAGAGCGCAAGCCCGTCGACGGCTTCGGGCCGCGCGGCAGCGACATGCATCGCCAGGACGGCACCCATCGAAAGACCGCCGACGATGACGCGATCGCAGATCAGGTGCATCCGGTCGAGTTCGTCGATGACGCTCTGGGCCCAATCGCGCCAGCCCGTCGCCAGAAGCTCGCTTTCTCCGGCGCAGTGGCCGACGAGTTGCGGGCAGTGCACCGTATGGCCGGCCTGGTTGAGAGCGCGCGCTACGAGGCGCATCTCGGTCGGGGTTCCGCCCAAACCGTGGATCAGAAGGAAGCCGGTCCGGCCACCGGCATAGCGAAGGCTGAAATCGCGCGTCGTCACGTCTCGTTCCGTCAGACTGTTCGAGCGACGATGACCACGCCGCAGGTGATGAGGACAGCACCGAACCATTGCCGGGAACCGACACGCTCGCCGAGCAGAACCGCGCTGGCGAAGGTGATGGCGAGGAAATTGAGGCTGGCAATAGGAAAGGCGATCGAGAGCGGCACCTCAGCGAGGATCCGCAGCCAGATGAAGAATTCCGCCACATAGGTCAGCACGCCGGCCATCGCCCAGCCGGAGCGGCCGAGCGCGACCGTGAGCTCGCGCAGCCCCGCACCCTGCGGCAACCTGTTGGCACCGAGCTTGAGGCAGAGCTGGCCGACGACGTCGCAGACGATCGACAGGATGAACCAGAGGACGATGTTCACGGTCACGGCAGCACCCGCGCAAAGCAGTCGATGAGTTCGGCATTCACCCGGGCGTTGACGCCGAGCTCTTCCGAAGAAGGCCGCAGCGGCCGCGGATGATCGAAATAGGCGAGCGCCGCGCGGAACGGGTCGGAGAAGCGCGGTTCGGACCAGTCGCCGCAGACATCCACCCCGACGACGCGACGCGCGCCCGCCAGGCGCTCGATCGCGCCCACCAGATGAGTCAGCGGCAGATCGCCCTGGTCCCAGTTGGTCAGCGCCTCGTCCCGCCCGAGGACGTCCTTGTCGATGCTGAGCCAGATATCCCCGGTCGGGATCGTGGCGACGAGGTCGTCGAGGAAATGAGCCCAGTCCTCATCGGCCAGATTGCGCCAATGCAGATGGTTTCCCTCCTGCCGGAAACTCGCAACCGTTCCGTATCGACCCCAGACGCGCGAAGGCGCGTGCCGCCAGGGATAGAGCGCGATCCGCTCCTCCGCGACCGCCCTGAGATTGGCGAACTGCCATTCCGGGCGCACGAGATCGCTACTGCAGGGCCCGATGGTGATGACCTTGCGGACCTGGGGCAGCTCCAGCGCCCGGTTGACCCAGGCGCCGCAATTGACCGTCGCCGGAAACTGCACCCAGTCGGGATGGTTGTCGAAATGGACGACCGTCACCGGCTCGGAGACTCCTGCGATCAGCAGCGCCGCGACGTGATGGAAATCCCCGGAACCGTAGAAGTAGACGGGTGGTCCGCTCCCGCCCCTGTCCTCGGCCGCCAGTTGCTCGAGCAGGCGCGCGCGCGCGCCGCGGCTCGCCACGATGCGCAGGCGCGCGGCAAGATGCGCCACATCGATGCGGGAAGCTTCTCCCGCGTCGATGCGGCGGCGCAGCGGCTCCTGGCGCGCGACGCTGCCATCGAGATCGATCACCTGCAGGCGCAACAGCCGTCTCCGGTCAGATCAGGCGCCAGCCACGCGGGCGAAGAGCTGGTCCAGGAGGGCGATCGCCAGATCGATCTCCTCGTAGCTCATGGTCAGGGCCGGCGCGAGCGTGATGACGTTCTTGTAGTAGCCGCCGATATCGAGCACGAGGCCGTAGCGCCGGCCATCGAGCTCCAGATCGGCCTTCATGCCCTCGTCGCACATCAGGTCGACCAACCGCTTCGACGGCGTATAGCTGTCATGCGGCTCGCAGATCTCGATGCGCAGGGCCATGCCGAGGCCGTCGACCTCGCCGACGATCTTGTGACGCTTCTGAAGGTCCTTCAGCCCATCGAGGAAATACGCGCCCTTGGCCATGACCATGGTCTCGTAATCCTCCTCCTGCATCATCTTCATCGCCTCGAGCGCGACGGCCGTGCCGAGCGGGTTGGCGTTGAAGGTCGAATGCGTGGAGCCCGGCGGGAAGACGGTCGGGTTGATCAGCGCTTCCTTGGCCCAGACGCCGGAGAGCGGGTTCAGCCCATTGGTGACGGCCTTGCCGAAGACGATCACGTCGGGCTGGACGCCGAAATGCTCGATCGACCAGAGCTTGCCCGTCCGGTAGAAGCCCATCTGGATCTCGTCGACGACGAGCAGGATGCCGTGGTCGTCGAGCACCTTCTTCAAGCCGGTGAAGAAGTTGGGCGGCGGAATGACGTAGCCGCCAGTGCCTTGCAGCGGCTCGACATAGAAGGCCGCATATTCGGCCTGGCCGGCCTTGGGATCCCAGACGCCGTTATATTCGCTCTCGAAGAGCCGGGCGAACTGCTGCACGCAGTGCTCGCCATACTCTTCCTTGCTCATGCCCTTCGGCCCGCGGAAATGGTAGGGGAACGGGATGAAGTGGGCGCGCTCGCCGAAATGGCCGAAGCGGCGGCGATAACGATAGGACGAGGTGATGGCGGAGGCGCCGAGCGTGCGGCCGTGATAGCCACCCTCGAAGGCGAACATCAGGCTCTTGCCGTTCGAGGCGTTGCGCACGAGCTTGAGCGAATCCTCGACCGCCTGCGCGCCGCCGACATTGAAATGGACGCGCCCCTTGGTGCCGAACTTGCGCTGGGCATCCTTGGCGATCATCGCCGCGAGCTCGATCTTCTCGCGGTGGAGATATTGGCTGGCGACCTGCGGCAGCTTGTCGATCTGGCGTTTCAGCGCGTTGTTGAGGCGCGGATTGGCGTAGCCGAAATTGACGGCCGAGTACCACATCTGCAGGTCGAGGAAGCGGTTGCCCGCCGCATCGAGCATGAAGGAGCCCTCGCAGCCCGAGAAGATCTTCGGGAACTGCGTGTAGTGCACGGTATCGCCATGCGAGCAGAACTCCGCCTCGAGTGCGAGCAGGCGGGCCTCCTCGGCGGTGACCGAGGCCAAGTTCACCGCAGCAGGAGCGGCTGCAGTACGGCCGTGCTGGGGAAATCCGTCATCCATTGATCAAGTCCTTGATGTGATGGCTCGCTGCGGCCGGGACGACGCCAGTCAGCATGTCGTCGAGGGCACGCGCCGCTTCCGCGAGCCGGGAGAATGGGCGGTGTTCCACCCCAGCCTGATCGCAATGGGCGATCAGGCCGTTCTTGGCGAAGACGATGTCAGCGCGCTCGGCCAGGCAGAAATCGGACCGGCCGTCGCCGACGAGGATGGTGGCAGGCCGCCCCAGGCTGGTAGCCACGCTGCATTTGCAGGTGCCGCTGTTGCAGCTTCCATCGCGGGACGCATGCGGCGAAGTCAGGCGCCAGCGATCCATTCCGACCGGTTCGAGGTGATTGGCGATAACCGGCAGCCCGGCGAGCCCAGCCCGACGAAGCACGGTATGAATCGTGCGGTCGAGCCCGTCCGAAACCACGGTAACGGGCACGCCGTGGCGCTGGCAGACCCGGACGAAGAAGGCAAAGCCCCAGTCGATCGCGAAGCTTTCGACGAAGCCGTCGAAAGCATCGGGCGAGGCGCGCAGCAGCGCGACCTGTTGCTCCATGCACTCCCGCGAACCGATGCGTCCGGCGACCCAGTCATCCTCGATCGCTTCCCAACCGGGCTCGGCGAAGCGGGCTAGGACACAATCCGTCGTGTCCTTCTCTGAAATCGTCCCGTCGAAATCGACGATGGCCTGCCATTGCATCTGCGCGGAAGCTCCCGTTTCGCGGAGCTGCCAATGGCAAGCGTCGTGCCATCACGCAATACATTGATTTAATTAGACTTTCTTGCCAAGCAGACTGGTGAATTCCTCACAAAATTGAGGTGTCCATCAAATTTTGGAGCATCTCGGCCAATGGAGTACAAACTCGGACATGCGCGCCGACGACATCTGCGAAAGAGCGGCGATAGCCAGTTGCCCCTCCACCAACAGCGCCATTCAAGCGGCTGCGCCTGCGGACGGCGACAGGCGCCGCAAGACGCGCCTATCCCGCACTCAGTGTGCGCCGCACCGCGTCCTGCCAGCCCCTGACCTTGCGCTCGCGCTGGCTGGCCGCCATGGCCGGCGAGAAGCGGCGCTCCAGCCGCCATTGGTCGGCAAAGCGCCCAGGCTCCGGGAGGAGCCCGGCGTCGAGCCCAGCGAGATAGGCTGCGCCCAGCGCCGTCGTCTCGAGCACTGTCGGCCGGTCGACCGGCAGATCGAGGATGTCGGCGAGGCGCTGCATCGTCCAGTCCGACGCGACCATGCCGCCATCGACCCTGAGCACCGAGCGACCGCCCTGCCCGGCTTCCGGCCAGTCGGCATGCATCGCCTCGATCAGGTCGAGCGTCTGATAGCAGACGCTTTCGAGGGTGGCGCGGGCGAACTCGCGCGGGCCGGAATTGCGGGTCAGCCCGAACATCGCGCCACGGGCGTGGGCGTCCCAGTGCGGTGCCCCGAGGCCGACGAAGGCCGGCACCAGATAGACGTCCTGCTCGGGATCGGCCGCCTCCGCCAGCGGGCCGGTGTCGCTGGCCTTCTCGATGATGCCGAGGCCGTCGCGCAGCCATTGCACCGCAGCACCCGCGATGAAGATCGAGCCTTCGAGCGCGTAGGTCCGCTTGCCGCCGAGCTGATAGGCGACCGTGCTGAGCAGGCGATGCTTCGAGCGGACCGGCGTGTCGCCGGTATTGAGCAGCGCGAAGCAGCCGGTGCCGTAAGTCGACTTCACCATCCCCGGCGTGAAGCAGGCCTGGCCGATGGTGGCCGCTTGCTGGTCCCCCGCGATACCGCGCACCGGGATCGACTTTCCGAAGAGCTCCGGCACCGTGTCGCCGAAATGCGCGGCACAGTCGCGCACCTCCGGGAGGATCGCCGCCGGAATGTCGAAGAGGCCGAGCAGTTCGGGGTCCCAGATGCCACGGCCGATGTCGAACAGCATGGTGCGCGCCGCATTGGTGGCATCGGTGGCATGTACCGCCCCGCCCGTCAGCCGCCACAGCAGGAAGGAATCGACGGTGCCGAAGGCGAGTTCGCCCGCTTCGGCCCGCCGCCGCGCGCCGGGCACATTGTCCAGCAACCAGGCGATCTTGGTCGCCGAGAAATAGGGGTCGATGCGCAGCCCGGTACGCTGGGCCACGAGGTTTTCGTGGCCGGCGGCCGCGAGATCGGCACAGGCCTGCGCCGTGCGCCGGTCCTGCCACACGATGGCGCGGTGAATCGCCTTGCCTGTCCGCCGGTCCCAGATCAGCGTCGTCTCGCGCTGGTTGGTGATTCCGATACCGGCGATGTCGCCCGCATTCAGCCCCGCCTTGCCGATCGCTGCCCGGGCCGTCGCCAGCACGCTCTCCCAGATGTCCTCAGGCTCATGCTCGACCCAGCCCGACGCCGGAAAATGCTGCGGAAACTCCTGCTGGGCGGACGCGACGACCGCGAGCGAGGCATCGAACAGGATCGCCCGCGAGGAGGTCGTGCCCTGGTCGATGGCGAGGATGTGTCTGGCAGCCATGGCGAATCCCTTGCCCTTCATGCGTCCTGGCCGGCAGGCCGGCCGGCGGACACTGGCCGATCAGCCGCCGCGGATGCAAGGCCGGCCGGTATCCCTGCAAGGTTCCGCTTGGCACGGGGCTTGCCGTGCAGTTACCTTGACGACGAAGCAACCGGCCGCGCGACGCTGCGGCCCCTGTCCGGCCTTGTGCTGACAGGTCGAGGGATTGGAAAACGGTGGCGGTCGAGGACCGGCAGCAACGGGACGTCACGCATGTGGCGCCGCCGCATAGGCATACCACCGATCCGCAACGGGCCGGTGGCGCATTGGTTTCCGATGCCTTCAAGAGCTGCAACCCGGCATTGATCCATCAGCAGCCCAGCGCGACCTATGCGGCGCTGGATCTCGGCACCAACAACTGCCGCCTCCTGATCGCGCGCCCGGCGCAGCATGGCTTTCGGGTGGTCGATGCGTTTTCCCGCATCGTCCGCCTCGGCGAAGGGCTCGCTGCCAGCAGCCGCCTGGCCGATGCGGCGATGGACCGGGCGGTCGAGGCGCTGAAGATCTGCCGCGGCAAGATGGCGAATCGCGGCGTCACCCGCGCCCGCCTCGTCACCACCGAAGCCTGCCGTGCTGCGACCAATGGACTGGACTTCATCCGCCGTGTCGCTGCAGAGGCCGAGCTCGCGCTCGAAATCATCGACCAGCGCACCGAGGCTGCGCTCGCCGTCTCCGGCTGTGCAGCGCTGACGGACCCGGCGGCCGAGAGCGTCATCGTCTTCGACATCGGCGGCGGCTCGACCGAGATCATCTGGCTCGGCGGGCGCAGCGAGGCGCGCGACCCCGCTGCCCGTATCCGCGAATGGGCCTCTCTGCCGATCGGCGTCGTTACCGTGGCTGAACGCTATGGCGGCATCGAGGTCGGCCGCGAGCTCTTCGAGCAAATGGTTGATGACTGCACGCAAGCGCTTGAACCTTTTGCAAAAAAGGCCGCCGCCGCCTGCGGCTCCAAGGGCTTCCACCTGCTCGGCACGTCCGGCACGGTCACGACCGTCGCCGGCATCCATCTCGACCTGCCTCGCTATGATCGCCGCGAGGTCGACGGGCTGTGGATGCACCAGCACGATGTCGCGGCCGTCATCGACCGCTTGATCGATATGGACTATGCCGCCCGGGCGGCCAATGCCTGCATCGGCCGCGAGCGCGCGGATCTGGTGCTGGCCGGCTGCGCGATCTTCGAGGCGATCCATCGCGCCTTCCCGAGCGAGCGCGTCCGCATCGCCGATCGCGGGCTGCGCGAGGGCATCTTGCTGCGCATGATGCACGAGGACCGTGCCTGGTGGCGACGGAAATAGGTTGAGGCGATGAGCACCGAAAAATCGGGCGGCAAGGCCGGCAGCGGCAAAGGCTCCGCCGGCGCGCGCGACATGYGCGTCAAGGTGAAGAAGGCCGGCAAGCTCAAGCATTCGTCGCAGCTCTGGCTCGAGCGCCAGCTCAACGACCCCTATGTGAAGCGGGCGAAGGAACTGGGCTATCGCTCCCGCGCCGCCTTCAAGCTCGAGGAGATGGACGACCGCTACAAGTTCCTGAAGCCCGGTCAGCGCCTCGTCGACCTCGGCTGCGCCCCCGGTGGCTGGTGCCAGGTCGCGGCCAAGCGAATCGGGCTTGAGCGCGGCAAGGGATGCGTCATCGGCATCGATCTGCTGCCGGTCGATCCGATCCCCGGCGTCGAACTGATCCAACTCGACTTCATGGCCGAGGAGGCCCCGGCCCTGCTGACCGAGCGCCTCGGCGGCCAAGCCGACGGCGTCATGTCCGACATGGCCGCCAACACCACCGGCCACAAGAAGACCGACCATCTCAAGATCATCGCGCTGGCCGAAGCCGCGGTCGAGTTCGCGCACAGCGTGCTGGCGCCGGGCGGCTTCTTCCTCGCCAAGTTGTTCCAGGGCGGCGACAGCGCCGAGCTCCTCACCGCGCTGAAGCGCGACTTCACCACCGTGCGGAACGTCAAGCCGGCAGCGAGCCGCGCCGATTCCTCCGAGCTCTATGTGCTGGCGACCGGCTATCGCCGGAAGACGGCCGACGAAAGCGCCGACGCCTGAAGGGCGCGCACGCCGGCGATATCAGGGCGCCGGAGCGCTCACTCCAGCGGCTTCTGGTCGGCGAGCGCCTCGGCTGTGACCTTGCGCGCGCTCACCGGAACGTGGCCTGAGACTTCCGTGCCGGCATCGGGAGCCAGCTGCACCATCCAGAGCGCCGAGGATGCCGAGATCAGCCCGACGATCGCGAAGGCCGGCCAGAAATCGCCGGCTGCCAGAGCCTTGCCGCCGTTGAAGGTATTGGCGGCCTCCAGCGCGAAGGCGCCGATGGTCACGCCCATGCTGAGCGAGAGCTGCTGGGCGACGCTCGACAGGCTTGTAGCGCTCGACATGTCGCGGTTGGAGACGTCGGCATAGCTCAGCGCGTTGATGCCGGTGAACTGCAGCGAGCGGAAGCAACCGCCGATCAGCAGCACGGAGAGCATGATCGCATGCGGCGTGGTCGGGGTGAACAGGCCCGACGCGGCGAGAAAGGCGGCGCCGATCACGGCATTGATTGCCAGCACGCTGCGAAAGCCGAAGCGCGCCAGGATCGTCCTCGCCAACGTCTTCATGATCAGCGCGCCGGCTGCCGAAACGAAGGTGATCAGGCCCGACTGCAAGGCGTCGAGCCCGAATCCGAGCTGGAGCATCAACGGCAGCAGGAAGGGGATCGCTCCGATGCCGGTGCGGAAGATCGAGCCGCCGACGACGCCGATCCGGAAGGTCGGTATCCGGAACAGCGACAGGTTGAGTACCGGATAGGGCACGCGCCGGGCGTGGAACCAATAGGCCGCAAGCGCCGCCGCCCCGGCCAGCACGCAGCCATAGGAAACGTAGACAGGGACGAGGTGCCGCCCCCCGGTCGCCAGGCCGAGCATCAGGCTGGCGAAGCCGAAGGAGGACAGCAGAAAGCCCTTCACATCCAGAGGAGCGACATCCTCCTCGCGGATATCCTCGAAGAACAGGCTCGACAGCACGATGCCGACGAAGCCGATGGGGATGTTGATGAAGAAGATCCAGCGCCAGTCGAAATAGGTGGTGATGAAGCCGCCGAGCGGCGGCCCGACCACGGGTCCGACCAGCGCCGGGACCGTCAGATAGGCCAGCGCGCCGACGATCTCGGATTTGCTGACGCTGCGCAGAATGACGAGGCGCCCGACCGGAACCATCATCGCTCCGCCCATGCCCTGAACGAAGCGCGCGCCGACGAAGGCGCCGAGCGAGTTCGATACGGCACAGAGGATCGAGCCGAGCATGAAGACGCACAGCGCAGAGCGGAAGATCGTGCGGGCGCCGAACCGGTCGGCCATCCAGCCCGAGATCGGGATAAAGACGGCGAGGCTGACGAGATAGGRGGTCAGAGCGAGCTTCAGCGCGATCGGGTCCTCCCCCAGCGACCTGGCGATGACCGGCAACGAGGTCGCGATCACGGTCGAGTCGGTGTTCTCCATGAAGAGAGCACAAGCGACGATGAGAGGAAGCAGTCTGGCGCGTTGCAAGGCGGTAACCTTCCACGCTCACGCTGTTGTGTGAGCGCGTGTTGAATTCATAAGCTAGGTTATTAATGCGAGCACCACGACGTGACGAGAGGCGAAGTTGCTTTTTCCGGCCATTTCACGCGATCGCCACGCGCTCCTGCCATGCACGCACCTTCTGCCCCATCATCAAACACAAATCCGCCATGCGTCCGCCGCACTCCTACACGCATTGGGAAGTCACCATCTTTCTTCCATCCGGCCTGGGTCCGGATCGGCGCGAGGGGCGCGCGTCGTAACCTCCGGAGAGCTGACATGACCCCTGTTTCAACAATTTCGGCGCTTGCGCGCCGTATTCTCGTCGGCGTGCGGCTGGCAGGCCTGGCACTGGTGGCCGGGCTGAGCTTCGGCGCAGCCGCCACGCCTGCTTCCGCCGCCATGACCGACTGGCAGATGGCCTGCCAGGACAAGGCCGCGCCTCAGGGTTATGGCGAAAGCATTCGCTACAACAACTGCGTGCGGCAGCGGGACTGCGAGCGCCTGGCGAACCAGATGGGGCATATGACGATGGCCATGGGCTGTTTCGGCGTGATGCCGGATGCCTCGGCTGCCCCTGCGCGGTCGCGCTACTGACGCGAACCGGCTTTTTTGCGGACGGTCCCCGGAGCAGCCATGCGCCGGGGACCGTTGTCGCACTGCAAAAGAATCCCGCCCGCCGGACTAGCGAAGGCGCCGGGCGCATGCTAACGGGCCTCGTCAACTCGGCATCGGGCCTCTTGCCCTGCCTTCCCTGGAAAGCCGGTTCCGCCCGGCGTCGGAGTTGACGATGACGCTTTCCCTCGACGGTCTGATTCGCGACGGTTTCACCTTCGACGACGTGCTGCTTGAGCCCGGCCCGTCCGAGGTCATGCCCGCGGATGTCGACATCCGTACCAGGCTCACCAAGTCGATCTCGCTCAACCTGCCGATCATCGCTTCGGCGATGGACACGGTGACGGAGGCGCGCATGGCGATCGCCATGGCGCAGGCCGGAGGCCTCGGCGTCATCCACCGCAACCTGGATATCGACCAGCAGGCGGCGCAGGTGCGCCTCGTCAAGAAATTCGAATCAGGGATGATCGCCAACCCGATCACGATCCATCCCGACGAGACGCTGGCCGATGCGCTGGCGCTGATGAAGAACAACGGCATCTCCGGCATCCCCGTCGTCGAGCGCGGACCGCAGGGCCACAAGGGCAAACTGGTCGGCATCGTGACCAACCGCGACGTGCGCTTCGCCGCCAACCCGGCCCAGCCCGTCTCGGAGCTGATGACCAAGGAGCGGCTGATCACGGTGCGCGAGGGCGTGAGCCAGGAGGAGGCGCGGCGCCTGCTGCACCAGTTCCGCATCGAGAAGCTGCTCGTCGTCGATGACCACTATCGCTGCATCGGCCTGATCACCGTCAAGGACATGGAAAAGCAGGTAGCTCACCCCAACGCGGCGAAAGACGCGCAAGGGCGCCTGCTCGTCGCTGCAGCAACCACGACCGGCGACCAGGGCTTCGAGCGTTCGGAGATGCTGATCGACGCCGGCGTCGACCTCATCGTCGTCGATACGGCGCATGGCCACTCGTCCAAGGTGCTCGACGCGGTCAGCCGGGTGAAGAAGCTCTCCAACGCGGTCCAGGTCATCGCCGGCAACGTCGCCACCGCCGGCGGGGCGCAGGCCCTGATCGATGCCGGCGCCGACGCGGTCAAGATCGGCATCGGCCCGGGCTCGATCTGCACGACCCGCATCGTCGCGGGCGTCGGCGTGCCCCAGCTCACCGCGATCATGGACGCGGCCTCGGCGGCGTCGAAGGCGGGCGTGCCGGTCATCGCCGACGGCGGCATCAAGTATTCGGGCGACCTCGCCAAGGCACTCGCCGCCGGTGCCTCCTGCGCCATGGTCGGCTCGCTACTCGCCGGCACCGACGAGACGCCGGGCGAAACCTTCCTTTACCAGGGCCGCTCCTACAAGGCCTATCGCGGCATGGGTTCGGTCGGCGCCATGGCCCGCGGCTCGGCCGACCGCTACTTCCAGCAGGACATCAAGGACGCGCTGAAGCTCGTGCCGGAGGGCATCGAGGGCCAGGTCGCCTATAAGGGCCCGGTTTCCACCGTGCTCCACCAGCTCGCCGGCGGCCTGCGCGCCGCCATGGGCTATGTCGGCGGCCGCGACCTCGAGGATTATCGCAACAAGGCCCGCTTTATCCGGATCACCAGCGCCGGCCTGCGCGAGAGCCATGTCCATGACGTGACGATCGTGCGCGAGAGCCCGAACTATCCGACCCGGTCTTGAGTCGGCGCAGGCTTCGTGCAGCACTGGCCGGGACCATCCTGGCCAGCCCTGACACGAGGCGACCGCGACCATGACCCTGAAGCTCGTCTATCCCACGCTGGCCCTGATCCTCTGGATCTTCATCGTCGGCGTCATCCTGATGCTGCGCCGGAAGGACGCCTTCACCTCCGGCGCCGTGCGGCAGGAAGACGTCCAGGTTTCGGCCGAGCGTTACCCCGTCTCCGCCCGGCTCGCCTCGGCGAACTTCTCGAACCAGTTCGAGACGCCGGTCATCTATTTCGCGCTCATCATGCTCGCGATGGAAGTGGGCGCCACCAGCTATGCGATGGCGGTGCTGGCGTGGCTCTACGTCGCGACCCGCGTCATCCACACGCTCATCCATATCGGCCCCAACAAGCTGCCCGTGCGCGGAGCGGTCTACGGCATCGGCGCCCTCGCCCTGGTCGGCATGTGGATCGGCGTCCTGCTCGCCGTCGTCTGAGCGCCCTCGCCCGCCGCCTTGCCGCCTGTCGTTAAGCATTTCAGGCGTTTGCGGAGCGAGGCGCAGCGAAAACGTTGAATCTTAACGAAACGTAAACTACACCCAACCTGCGGCGGACGGTGAACAAGCGCAGGTTGGAGTGACGCGATGTTGCGTGTCCGTGAGATCCCCGTGCGGGCATTGCCCCGCAGCGGCGAGACCGGTTACGCCGGCTCTGTCAGCAAGGCCCCGGCCCGCTCGCGTGCCGGTCGCTGGGCTGCGGCGACCATCCTCGGCATTGCCGTCGGCTGCGGCGGCATGGTGCTGACGGCTTCGCTGGTCCAGGCCGACGACGATGCAGGCATCCGCTCGTTCTTCCTCGAGGAGGCGGCGCGCAGGGCTGCACGCGCTCCGGCGCAGAGCGCTGCCTATACATCGACGCGCCCGACCGCCTATGCACCGGCGACGAATGGCTGGCGCCTGCCCCTGATGCAGATACGGCCGAACGGACGCATCGCTCACCCGGCGATCGAGCTCAACCCCTTCAAGCGAAGCCCGAAAAAGGTCGCGGCCCGCCCGCACAGGCCGGTCGAAGGCAGCGCCGCCTTGGTCTCCGCCAATAATGCGCAGACTTTCTGCGTGCGGCTCTGCGACGGCTTCCATGCCCCGATCGGCCATCTGCGGTCGGCCAGCGATCTCAGCGCCCATGAGGCTCTCTGCAAGGCGATGAACCCCGGCATTCCCGTCAAGGTCTTTCGTGCGGCCGCCGGCTCGACCAGCATCGACGCCGCCGTCGCAGCCGACGGCCAGCGCTATGCGGCGCTGCCGATGGCCTATAGCCACGAGAAGGCAGCCGATCCGGCCTGCCGGCCGGCCATCGTCCAGGTCGGCGAGCGGCGCATCTCGCTGCTGCGGGACATCACGCTCCGCCCCGGCGACAGCGTCGTCCTCGACGGCAAGGTTTCGACCTTCACCGGCGGATCGAGCTGGCCCTATAGCCGGCGCGACTTCCGTGATTTTCGCACGGCGCCGGAGCTGAGCACGGGCCAGCGCCAGCAGATCGACGAACGGGTCGGCGTTTCACGCATGGAGGCGGAGGCGCGCAGCCTGCGGCGGCAGATGCTGGTGCGGGAGGCGCATCTGCAAGATGAGACCGTGGCCAGCGACGCCGTGCTGCGTGGCTCGATCGATCCGGAGACGCGCGTTGCCGTGCGCCTGATCCCGATCACGGCCGCGTCACGCTGACGCCGCGGAATGAGCTAGACTGAAGTCGTACGACTCGCATGGTGCGGAATCGTCCCGCCATTCCAACATCATGGCCCGGATATTAGAATTCATCAAAATAAGAACCAGTCTGGAAATCATCCAAGACGCTGATTCTAAAGGATGATTCCGTTGACAGCAGTGTCCACCGCCCTTTAACCGTCGCCCGTCGCGCTTTGGCGCCCTGAACCGACGGAGCGAAGCAATGATCAAGAAGAAGCACCTCCAGGCCCTGACGCTGTCGTCCTGCCTGCTCGCCGCGCCGGCCCTCGCCCAGGAGGTCAATCTCTACACGACGCGCGAGCCCACATTGCTCAACCCGGCGCTTGAAGCCTTCAGCAAGGACACCGGCATCAAGGTCAATGCGGTCTTCCTGAAGGACGGCCTGCAGGAGCGCATCCGCGCCGAGGGGGCCAACAGCCCGGCCGACGTCATGCTGGTGGTCGATGTCGGCGAGATCAATGCCGCGGTCGCTGCCGGCGTCACGCAGCCGATCCATTCGCCGACCGTGGACAAGATCGTCCCGGCGCAGCTGCGCCCCGACAACAACTGGGTCACGCTGACCAAGCGCGCCCGCATCGTCGTCGCCTCGAAGGAGCGCGTTGCGCAGGATGCGATCACCTATGAGGAGCTCGCGGATCCGAAGTGGAAGGGCAAGTTCTGCATCCGCGCCGGCCAGCACCCTTACAACAACGCGCTTTTCGCCGCCTATATCGCCCATAACGGCCCGGATAAGACCGAGGCCTTCCTGAAGGCCCTGCGCGCGAACGCCGCCCGCAAGCCCGGCGGCGGCGATCGCGACGTTGCGCGCGACATCCAGTCCGGCCTCTGCGACGTCGCCGTGATCAACACCTATTATATCGGCCTGATGAGCCAGGCGAAGAACGAGCAGAAGGGCTGGTACGACGCGATCAAGCCCCTCAAGACCACCTTCGCCAATGGCGGCACCCATGTGAACGTCTCGGCCGCGGCGCTGGCCAAGAACGCCCCGAACAAGGACAACGCGGTCAAGCTGATCGAGTACATGCTCGGCGAGAAGGCGCAGGCCCTCTACGCCAACGGCAATTTCGAGTTCCCGGTCAACACCGCCGTCACCGACTCGGCCGCAGTGAAGCTGCTCGGCGCGGTCACGCCGGACAAGCTGCCGCTCTCCGAGGTCGCCAAGCAGCGCAAGCCCGCCGCCGATCTCGTCGACAAGGTCGGTTTCGACAATTGAGCCTGAGCGCTCCGCTCACCGCCTCGCGACGGCCGCCATTCACGTGGCGGCCGTCGACGCGTTTTGCGCTGGCCTCGCTGATCGGGGCGGGCCTCGTGCTGACTCCGCTGCTCGCGCTCCTCACGACGGCGCTTTCGTCCTCGCAGGCCGCGGAGATCTGGCCGCATCTCGCCGCCAATGTGCTGCCGACCGCGCTGGTCCAGACCGGGCTCCTGCTGGCCGGTGTCGGCCTCCTCAGTGCCGTTCTCGGTGTGGGGACGGCCTGGCTGGTGACGCAGTTCGAATTTCCGGGCCGGCGCCATTTCGACTGGCTTCTGGTGCTGCCGCTGGCGCTGCCGACCTATCAGATGGCGTATATCTACGTCGAGTTTCTCGGCTTCCAGGGGCCATTGCAGAGTGCGCTGAGAGCGCTGACCGGGTGGCGCTCCTTGCGCGATTACTGGTTTCCCGATCCGCGCAGCCTGCCCGGTGCGATCGCGATCATGGCGATCGTGCTCTACCCATACGTCTACCTCAGCACGCGCGCCCTCTTCAGCATCCAGGGCGCGACCATCGTCGAGGCGGCCCGCAATCTCGGCGCAACGCCGGGCCGGCTGTTCTGGCGCATCGGCCTGCCGCTCGCACGGCCCGCACTCGCGGCCGGGTTGACGCTCGTCCTGCTCGAAACGCTCAACGACATCGGCGCAACCGAATATCTCGGCGTCCGTTCGCTCACCCTCTCGATCTACACCACCTGGATCAACCGGGGCTCGCTGCCCGGGGCGGCGCAGATTGCCTGCGTGATGCTGGTCGTCGTCTTCCTCTTGATCTGGGCGGAGGCTCGCCTGCGCGGCCAGCGCCGCTTCGCCCTCCCCGTGCGCCAGCCTCGTCCCCTCGGGCGCAGGGCCCTGCGGCCACGCGCGGCCCTCCTGGCCGCGATCGCCTGCGCTCTCCCCGTCCTGCTCGGCGCCATCCTGCCGGTCGCCTATCTCGCCGCAGAGATCCTGCGACGCGGATTGCTTATGCAACTCGACGCTGCGCTGCTGCGGCTGCTCGCCAATGCTCTCCTGCTCGCCGGCATTGCCGCCGCAATCGTGCTGCTGCTGGGGCTAGGCATCGCCACGGCGAGCCGTGCCGGCCGCGAAACCTGGCTGAAGCCCCTCGCCCGCCTCGCTTCGCTCGGCTACGCCGTGCCCGGCACCGTGCTCGCGCTTGGACTGCTGATCCCGATCGCCGCGCTCGACAATGTGCTGGCAAGCGCAATCACGTCCCTGTCCGGCATCAAGCCCGGCCTGCTGGTGATCGGCTCCGGCGCGGCGCTGGTGATCGCCTATGTCGTGCGCTTCCTGACCATCGGCATCGCCGGCGTGGAGAGCGGCCTGAGCCGTGTTTCGCCGCGGATCGACGATGCCGCGCGTGCGCTCGGCGCCGGCCAGCCCGAGATCCTGCGCCGGATCCACTGGCCGCTGATGCGCCCGGCGGTGGCAGCCGCCGCGCTGCTCGTCTTCGTCGACTGCCTGAAGGAGCTGCCCGCGACGCTGCTGCTGCGCCCTCTCAATCTCGAAACACTGGCGACCGTGGTCTATGGCCACGCCTCGCGCGGCGTCTTCGAGGACGGGGCACTCGCTGCCCTGCTGATCATCCTCGCCGGCCTCTATCCTGCCATGCTTCTGGCTAAAACCGGCACAAATCGTGCGGGATAGCGGGTTTCCCCGCCTCGACAAGCCATCAACATCGGCATACACCATCCGCCGCCAGGGGGCTGGCTGATTTCGGCCGGCGCCGATTCGGAAGTCCATGACCAGACGCGCAGCGATCCTCGCTTTCAGCCTTGTCGTCCTGATCGGCCTGCTCGGATTGCAGCCGTGGGACCTTGCGCTCGGGCGGGTGCAGCGGAGCGTCGTCGCCGCAATCGCCAAGAAGACGGGCTTCGTCGTCGAGACCGTCGAGCGCGCCGAGATCGCGCTGCTGCCGCTGCCGCGCATCAGCCTGTCCCAGGTTCGCTTCAGCCAGCGCGATGGCGCGCTTTCGGGCCAAGCTGTTCGAGTGCGGGCGCATCTACGCCTCCTGCCCTTGCTGGTCGGCACGCTCAGCTTCGACAGGATCGATCTCGTCGCGCCGCAGATCGACGTGGCGGTCGCGCCCGGCAGCGACGGCGTGGCGGAGTGGCTTGCGACGCCAATGGCCGAGCTCGAGCGGCTGCGCAACCAAAGCAAGATCGTCATCCAGGGCGGTTCGCTGTTCCTGCGCGCGAACGGCGCGATCCAGAGCGTGGTCCGCGACGTCCGTCTGGTCATCGACGAACGCAGCCAGAACGAGCCGCTGGAACTGTCGGGCTCCCTGACCTGGCGCGGCGTCCCGACCGAAGTGAGCCTGCTCTGGCCAATGGATGGCCGCAACGCCAAGGCCGCGCTCTCGGCCAATTCGCCGCTTTTGAAGCTCCGGTTCGACGGCACGCGGTCAGGACCGGAAGAGCCGGTCCTCAATGGCCTTCTCGCCCTGTCCACCCCGTCCGTGCCACAGCTCTTGCGCTGGTTCGGCGAGGATTCGCGCCTGGCGGCGGCCCTCGGCGCGTTGACGCTGTCGGCCGATCTGCAGCTCAAGCCGCATGAAGCCTCCTTCAATAATGCGATCGCCAGCCTCGACGGCGAGCGCCTCGACGGCGTCCTCACGCTGTCCGAAACCGGGGCCGGACGCTTCGCACTCTCGGGGACGCTGGCAGGGGCGACGCTCGATATCGGCCGCCTCGTCAACCGCTTGCCGATCCCGGCCATCGATGCCGGCGATCCCGGCCCGTTCGATCTCGACGGCTGGACAGGGCGCGAGGTCGATCTCAGAATCTCGGTCGACGCCGCCAAGCTGAACGGCGCCCGGCTCAACGACGTCGCCAGCTACCTGCTGATCAAGAAGGGACGATTCGAGACCGGGCTGGTCCGGGCCAGCGCCTATGGCGGCAGCGTCAAGACGCGGCTCCTAGCGGTCAGCGCTCCCGCGGGGGTCGATGTCAAGCTCCAGGCCGGCCTCGAGCGCGTGAATTTCGGGCAAGCGTCGAGCGACCTGCCGCAGCTGTCGCGCCTCACGGGCAATGGCACTTTCCAGCTTGCGCTCGACGGTGTCGGCCGGACCTTTGACGAGCTCCTCGGCTCGCTGGCCGGACGCGCCAATCTCTCCGTCAAACAGGGCGAGCTCGCCGGCGTCGCCTTCGTCGACATGCTGCGCCGCGCCGAGCGGAATCCCTCCCAGGCCTGGCGCGACTGGCACCAGGGCAAGACGCCGTTCGAGAACCTGACGGCCAATGCCGGCATCGCCGGCGGGCTACTGGTGCTGACCGACGCCCAGATGAGCGGACAGGCCTTTCGCTTCAACCTGAGCGGCAACGCCTCGCTGCGCACCCGCATCCTCGATATGGCGGCCTCGCTGGCGTCCACGACCAGCGCGCTGAAGCTGCCCTTCAGCCTCAAGGGGCCAGTGGACGCCCCGCTCTTCGAGCTCGAGACCGAGGCCTTCCTGAGCCCGGCCAGCGGCACGCCCTTCCCGTCTCTCCTGACGCGCTGATCGCCATGCGTCCTGACGGACGGGTGGTGGCGATCCTCCCTCGGCCAAAGGCATCGGATCTGTCCGAAAAGCGAATTCCCCTCTTTGGTCCTCTGCGCTGAGCGAAGGCGCTTCCGCCGCGCATGGAAATCCGCTCTGATGCGGCGAAGGCCGCGTGACGGCTGGAGGGAGGAAGTGGTGATGAGGCAATGGATCACGGGCGTTCTCGCCCTTGCAGGATGGGTTGCAGCGGGAATGGCGGACGCACAGGATCTGATGACCGAAAAGAAGGTCTTCGAGCTGCCGAGCTTCACGACCCAATCGGGACGCACGCTCAAGCAGGTCCGTACCGGCTGGGAGAGCTACGGCACGCTCAACGCCGACAAATCCAATGCCGTGCTGATCTGCCATTTTTTCTCGGGTAACTCGCACGCCGCCGGCAAATATGACGCCAAGGACGCGCAGCCCGGCTACTGGGACGCGATCGTCGGGCCGGGCAAGGCGATCGACACCGACAAGTATTTCGTCATCTCGTCGGACACGCTGGTCAACCTCAACACCGGCGACCCGAAGACCACCACCACCGGCCCGGCCTCGATCAATCCCGATACCGGCAAGCCCTATGCACTGGACTTCCCGATCGTCACCGTCCGCGACTTCGTCGAGGTGCAGAAGGCTCTCGTCGAAAGCCTTGGAATCAAGAAGCTCGCACTGGTCGCCGGCCCCTCCATGGGTTCGCTCCAGACCTTCGAATGGGCTGCGAGCCATCCCGAGATGGTGGCCAAGGCGATGCCGGTGATCGGCGCGGCCGAGGCCGACGCGATGCTGATCGGCTGGCTCGACGTCTGGGCCGCGCCGATCCTGGTGGACCCCAACTGGAACAACGGCGATTATTACGGCAGGACGCCGCCGCTTGCCGGCCTCGCCAAGGCGCTGACCGCGGTGACGCTGCAGGCAAACCATCAGGATTGGGCGAACGCCACCTTCGGCCGCCGCCCCGCCAAGGAAGGCGAAGATCCGGCCAAGGCGCTCGCCAACAAGTTCCAGGTCCAGAGCGTGCTCGACAACGCCGGCGCAGCCCGCGCCAAAGTCTCCGACGCCAATCACTTCCTCTATCTCGTCAAGGCCAACCAGCTCTTCGCGGCCGGCGGCAACTCGCTGGCCGAGGGCATGGCGAAGACCAGGGCGCCGATGTTGCTGGTGACTCAGCCAAAGGATCTGGTCTTCACCCCTGATGCGGTGGAGCGCACGGTGAAAGCGGCGAAGGACGCCGGGCGCGACATCACCCATGTCACCATCGACGGCGCCCGCGGCCATCTCGACGGCGTGATGTCGATGAAGCAGGCGGAAGGCGCGATCCGGGCGTTCCTGGCGAAATAGAACCTGTTTCGTCCAGGCTGTACGCGGCTCCGGCTTATCCCGCGAACCGCTCGCGATAGGCTTGCGGTGTCGTGCCGAGCCGCCTGAGGAACGCGCGCCGCAGCGTTTCCTCCGAACCGAAGCCGCAGCGGCCGGCGACGCGGGAGACGGGATGCCCCTGATCCAGCAGGTGGCGCGCCGTCTCGATCCTGATCTCCTCAACGGCGCGGGCCGGGGTGCGGCCCGTCGCCCTCTGGTAATGGCGGGCAAAGCTGCGCAGGCTCATATTGGCCCGCGCCGCCAACCGCTCAAGCGACAAGTCGCTGCGGAGGTTCTCGACGATCCAGGCGTGCAGGCCGTCGAAGCGCTCATCCCGCCCCTGCAACGCGAGCGTGGTGCTGAACTGCGACTGCCCGCCTGGCCGTTTCAGGAAGACGACGAGCTGGCGCGCCACCGCCAATGCCGTCTCGCGGCCGAGATCGGCTTCGACCAATGCGAGGGCGAGGTCGATCCCCGCCGTCACCCCGGCCGAGGTCCAGACCTTGCCGTCGCGGATGAAGATCGGGTTCGGATCAAGCCGGACCTCGGGAAAGCGCGCGGCGAACTCGGCACAACGCCCCCAATGGGTGACGGCACGCCTGCCGTCGAGAAATCCGGCGGTCGCCAGCAGGAATGCGCCACTGCAGACGGAAGCCACGCGCCGTGCCGCACCGGCCCGTTCGCGTAGCCATGCGACAAGGGCCGGGCTGTCGCATGCGGCCTGGATGCCATAGCCGCCGGCGACGACCAGCGTATCGACGGGTTGGTCCGGCCCGGAAAGCGGCTCCGTCAGCAGCGCAAGTCCCGCCGAGGTCATCACATTGGGCTCGGCGGCGACCACCCGCGTCTCGTAGGGCACGTCAGTTCTCGCCATGGCGGCGAGATCGTTGGCCGTGGCGAAGACCTGCAACGGTCCTGTTATGTCGAGGACCTGCCCCTTCGGAAAGGTGAGGATCTCGATACGACGCGGCGTCTTTGGCATGAAACGAGGGATGTTTGACAGAACAGCCAAAGGTTGGTCCGCTATCGTGGGCCTGTCAATCAGGAGCCGCTCCATGTCGTTTCATTTCGGCCTTCTCGTTTTCCCCGGCGTTCAGCAGCTCGATCTCACCGGGCCGTATGAGGTCTTCGCCTCGCTGCCGGGAGCCCGTGTCGATCTCATCTGGAAGACGCTCGCGCCCGTCCGGTCCGCGACCGGGCTTCCCTTCACGCCGACGATCACGCTGGCGGAGTGCCCGCCCCTCGATGTGCTCTGCGTTCCCGGTGGAGGCGGCGTCAACGCGCTCCTCACAGACGAAGCGGTGCTCGACTTCCTGCGCCGCCAGGCGCCGCTCGTGCGCTACCTCACCTCGGTCTGCACAGGCTCTTTGGTGCTCGGCGCCGCCGGCCTGCTATCCGGCAAGCGCGCCACCACGCATTGGAACGCGCATGACTTCCTCGGCCATCTCGGCGCAATCCCGGTCAAAGAGCGCGTCGTGCAGGACGGCAACCTCATCACGGCCGGGGGCGTCACCTCCGGCATCGATTTCGGCCTTACGGCCGTGGCGGCGCTGACCAGCCAGGCCGAAGCCGAGACGATCCAGCTCTCGCTGGAATACGCCCCCTCGCCGCCGTTCCGATCCGGCACGCCGGAGGAAGCGACGCAGGCCATCGTGACCGAGGCCCGCCGCCGCATGGCCGCTTCCCGCGCGGAGCGAGAGGCGATCCTGCTGCGGAATTGAGCTCCGGCTCCCGGTGCGGCTTCCGTAACCGTAACAAGGCTGCGCGGCAGACGACGGCATCCTACGCTCCTCGGGCGCAAGGCGCAGGCATAGACGCCGCCCCTGAAGGATATGCTGGAGGACGTGTCGTGGAACCCAAGCATGAAGTTTCTTCGCAGAAGGCTGCCCTCAATCGACGCTCAATGCTCCTCGGCGGAACCGTTCTCGCGGCGACGGGGAGCTATCTCGCGAGTGCGCCCGTCCAGACCGCGCAGGCCCAGCAGCCGGCGCCCGCGTCGGCCGGCGGCAGGAAGCCCAATATCCTCGTCATCTTCGGCGACGACATCGGCATTCCCCAGGTCAGCGCCTACACGATGGGAATGATGGGCTACCGCACGCCCAATATCGACCGCATCGCCAGCGAGGGCGCGATCTTCACCGACGCCTATGGCCAGCAGAGCTGCACCGCCGGCCGCGCCTCCTTCATCCTCGGACAGGAGCCGTTCCGGACCGGCCTGCTGACGATCGGCATGCCCGGCGACCCCCATGGCATCCAGGATTGGATGCCGACGATCGCCGACGCGCTGAAGACGGCGGGCTACGCCACCGGTCAATTCGGCAAGAACCATCTCGGCGACCGCGACGAGCATCTGCCGACGCGGCACGGCTTCGACGAGTTCTTCGGCAATCTCTACCACCTCAATGCCGAGGAGGAGCCCGAGGGCTATTTCTATCCGAAGGATCCGAATTTCCGGCGCCAATTCGGCCCGCGCGGCGTCATCAAGTCCAGCGCGGACGGCAAGATCGAGGATACCGGGCCGCTCAACACCAAGCGCATGCCGACCGTCGACGAGGAATTCCTGGCTGGTGCCAAAGACTTCATCGACCGGCAGGTCAAGGCGCAGAAGCCGTTCTTCTGCTGGTTCAACTCGACCCGCATGCACGTCTTCACGCATCTCAAGCCGGAGTCGCTTGGCAAGACCGGCAAGGGCATCCATGCCGACGGCATGGTCGAGCATGACGGCCATATCGGACAGCTATTGAAGCAGCTCGACGATCTCGGCATCACCGAGAACACCATCGTGCTCTACACCACCGATAACGGCGCCGAACTCGCGCTCTGGCCGGACGGGGCGATGACGCCGTTCCGCGGCGAGAAGGGCACCACCTGGGAAGGCGGCTTCCGCATCCCGATGATGGTGCGCTGGCCGGGCGTGGTGAAGCCCGGAACCCAGGTGAACGAAATGATCGCCCTGATCGACTGGTTCCCGACCTTCTGCGCCGCGGCCGGCCTTGGCGATATCAAGGAGAAGATGAAAACCGGCTTCCAGAGCGGCACCAAGACCTTCAAGGTGCATCTCGATGGCTACAACTTCATGCCCTATCTGAAGGGCGACGACAAAAGCCCTCCGCGCGACGCGATCTACTACTTCGACCAGGGCGGGAATCTCAACGCCATACGCTGGAACGACTGGAAGGTCAGCTTCGCCATTGCCAGCGAAGGCAATATTGCGACGGCCACGCGCGAGGTGACGTCATGGGCCGGCATTACCAACCTGCGAATGGACCCCTATGAGCGCGGGGCCAAGGAAGGCGGAAACGCGATGGACTTCTACGCCAGGCAGATATGGCTGCTGGTCCCGATCCAGGGGAAGGTGAAGGAGTTCTTCTCCGATTTCGAGCAGTTCCCCTACCAAACGGGCAATTCGCTGAACGCCGCCGGCATCAACTACGGCCTGCTGCAGCAGCAGGCGGCCCTGAAACGCCTCAACGAGCTGGAGCGTCTCGCGCCACGTTGACCCGCATGGGCCGGCGGGGCATCGCAACGGGTGCCTCGCCGCTGCCCATAGGGCAGCTTCTGTCAAGTTCCGTCGAAGCTGTAACGGTTACAGCGCCTGCCCGGGCGGATCACTGCGGCGCCGGCAGCGGCGGTATGGTTATTCCACCCTCGTAGCCTTTCAAGGCCCATTCATAGGCCGCCGTTCCCGTCCGAAACTTGCCGAGGCGCCCGGAGGCGAGATCGAGGATGTCGACGATGACCGACATCCACATCAGCGTTAGCAAGGCGATGAGGATACGTAGCGGCTTGGCCCTGAGACCGAACTGGTAGCCGAGGCATGCCAGCGTGATGAGCGTGATGCCGACGAGCAGCCAGAAGAGCTGCATCGGCAGCCGCGTCTCGAAGGCGAAGCGTTCGTTGGTGCTGGCATCGAAGGCCTCGTTGAGCGAAGCCATCAACGCGCCGGAGATGGCATCCGGACGCTCGCGGACGATGGCCGAAAGATGGCCCCAGATCCGCGACTGCAACGCGCTCGTCCGGCCGTTGAGATTCTCGACCGCTTCGGAATCGCGGCCCGCCCTGACGAAATCGGCCCGGATGGCGGTGTATTGTTCGAGGAGCGTGGCGATCTCGTCGCCGCGCGGCGTCCCGATCGCCTTGGCCCGCAGCCACGCCGTGCCGATGGCGTTGGCTTCGGACAGGCCGCCCATGCGCCGCTCGGCAAAGCGAGCGCTCGCGAAGCTCAGCGTCAGCGCCAGGACGAAGGCCAGGAGCGCGAGCATGCCGCCGACGACGACACCGACCGCCTCGGGTGCATTGCCCGTCCTGTCGTGCAGCCGCCGGCCAGTGCGGTAGCCCAGCTCATAGAAGACGAGATGAGCCAGGAAGAGGCAGATGGCGAAGGCCAGAATGCTGCGCTCGGCGATGATCGTCGCGATTTCCATTGCCACGTCCCCCTTGGGTCGAACGCCTACGGCAAACAGCAAACACGCTTCCTTGACCGCCCTATCCCGCCAGAGCGGCCTTCAACCCGTCGATCACGAACTGTACGGCGAGCGCCGCCAGGATCACGCCGAGCAGCCGCGTCAGCACGACATTGCCGGTGACGCCGAGGAGCTTCGCGATCGGCGTCGCGGCCAGGAACACGGCAAGGCAGCTCAGGATCACCAGCCCGCAGATCACAGCCAGCGCGACCAGCAGCAGCGGATCGCCGCCGGCGCGGCCAGCGAGCAGGATCATCGCGGTCAGCGCCCCCGGCCCCGCCATCAGCGGGATCGCCAGCGGAAAGGCCGCGACATTGCGGATATGATCCAGCGTGATCGCGGTCTCGGCCGTCTGCTGCTTGCGCTCGGTCCGGCGCTCGAACACCATCTCGAAAGCGATCCAGAACAGCAGGAGCCCGCCGGCGATGCGGAAGGCCGGCAGCGAGACGCCGAGCGCCTTCAGCACGACATCGCCCGCCACGGCGAAGAAAGCCATGATGCAGAAGGCGATGATCGAGGCGCGGATCGCGACCTGCTTCCGCTCGCTTTCCGACATTCCACGCGTCAGCGACAGGAAGATCGGCGCCAGACCCGGCGGGTCGAGCGTCACCAGCATCGTGACGAGGGCGGATGTGACGAATTCGATGAACATGCGGAGGCGACTTCACCACGCCTTGCGGCCGCCGTCACCCGCGAAGAAAGGCGGGATTGTGGCAGCAGCTGTGGACGCCCGCAAAAATCGCCGACAACATATTGATATCGCTTTGGTATTTTTTACTTGGACAGCGCCCGCTTTTGCTGGCGCGAAAGGCCGGAATCGGGTAGCCAGAAGCCTGAAAAATACTAGGAATCGGGACATTTCTCCTTGAGCGACGATACCGACGACAGGCGTGACGACGCCCCGGATTTCGGCGGCGACATCAAGCCGATCGCGATCACCGACGAGATGAAGAAGAGCTATCTCGATTACGCCATGAGCGTGATCGTGAGCCGCGCTCTGCCCGATGTTCGCGACGGCCTGAAGCCTGTCCATCGCCGCATCCTGTTCTCGATGCACGAGAACAAGAACCTGCCCGAGCGGCCCTACACCAAATGCGCCCGCATCGTCGGCGACACGATGGGTAAATACCATCCGCACGGCAATCTCGCGGTCTATGACGCACTGGTGCGCATGGCGCAGGATTTCTCGCTGCGCCTGCCGCTGATCGACGGCCAGGGCAATTTCGGCTCGATGGACGGCGATTCCGCCGCCGCCGATCGTTATACCGAGGCGCGCCTCGACAAGGCGGCCATGCCGCTGCTCGAGGACCTCGACCTCGACACCGTCGACTTCCAGCCGAACTACGACGGCAAGGAGCACGAGCCGACGGTCTTGCCGGCGCGCTATCCGAACCTGCTCGTCAACGGCGCCGGCGGCATCGCGGTCGGCATGGCCACCAATATCCCGCCGCATAATCTCGGCGAGGTCATCGACGCCTGCGTCGCCTATATCGACAATCCCGAGATCTCGATCGACGAGCTGATCGAGATCGTGCCTGGCCCGGATTTCCCGACCGGTGCCTCGATCATGGGCCGCAGCGGCATCCATTCGGCCTATCACACCGGCCGCGGCTCGATCGTGATGCGCTCGAAGACGCATATCGAGGAGTTGCGCAAGGAGCGCGAGGCGATCATCGTCACCGAGGTTCCCTATCAGGTGAACAAGGCGACGATGGTCGAGAAGATCGCCGATCTCGTGCGCGAGAAGCGCATCGAGGGCATCTCGGACCTGCGCGACGAGTCGAGCCGCGAGGGCGTGCGCGTCGTCATCGAGGTCAAGCGCGATGCCGTCGCCGATGTCGTGCTGAACCAGCTTTACCGCTTCACGCCGCTGCAGACCTCCTTCGGCGCCAACATGGTGGCGCTGACCGGCGGCCGCCCGGAGGTCTTGAACCTCAAGGACTTCATCTCGGCCTTCGTCGAGTTCCGCGAGGAAGTCGTCTCCCGGCGCACGCGCTACCTGCTCAACAAGGCCCGCGAGCGCGCCCATGTGCTCTGCGGCCTCGCCACGGCGGTCGCGAATATCGACGAGGTCATCCGCCTGATCCGCACTGCGCCGACCCCAGCCGCGGCGCATGAAGCGCTGATGGCCCGCGACTGGCCTGCCGAAGACATCGCTCCGCTGATCGCGCTGGTCGACGATCCCCGCCATCCGATGAACGCCGATGGCACCTACCGCCTGTCGGATGCGCAGGCCAAGGCGATCCTCGAGCTGCGCCTCGCCCGCCTCACGGCTCTCGGCCGTGACGAGATCGGCGACGAGTTGCAGAAGCTCGCCACCGAAATCGCTGATTATCTCGACATCCTGCGCTCGCGCGCCCGCATCCAGTCGATCGTCAAGACCGAGCTCGCCGAGGTGAAGGCCGCCTTCGCCACGCCGCGCCGGACGGAGATCCAGGACTGGGGTTCCGACCTCGACGACGAGGATTTGATCGCCCGCGAGGACATGGTCGTGACCGTGTCCCATGGCGGCTACATCAAGCGCGTGCCGCTCTCGACCTATCGGGCGCAGCGCCGCGGCGGCAAGGGCCGCTCCGGCATGGCGACCAAGGACGAGGATTTCGTCGCGCGGCTGTTCGTGGCCAACACGCATACCCCGGTGCTGTTCTTCTCCTCCGAAGGCCAGGTCTACAAGGAGAAGGTCTGGCGCCTGCCGCTGGCGGCGCCGAACGCGCGCGGCAAGGCGCTGGTCAACATGCTGCCGATCGAACAGGGCGAGCGCATCACCACGATCATGCCGCTGCCTGAGGACGAGGCGAGCTGGGAGACGCTCGACGTGATGTTCGCCACCGCCTCGGGCGGGGTGCGGCGCAACAAGCTTTCCGACTTCGTCAACGTCAACCGCGCCGGCAAGATCGCGATGAAGCTCGACGAGGGCGACCACATCGTCGACGTGCAGATCTGCACCGAGAATGACGACGTGCTGCTGACCACAGCGGACGGCCAGTGCATCCGCTTCGCGGTGCCCGAGGTGCGCGTCTTCAAGGGCCGCGACTCCACCGGCGTGCGCGGCATCAATCTGGCGAAGGGCGACGAGGTCATCTCGCTCGCGATCCTGCATCATCTCGACGCCACACCGGACGAGCGCGCCGCCTATCTCAAGCGGGCGGCTGCGGCGCGCCGCGCCCTGACCGGCGAGGTCGACGACGGCGCGGAGGTAACCGCTCCAGTCGAGGCCGATGCCGAGGAGAGCGCCGGCGATATCGAGCTTGGGCTCGATAAGTACACCGCCATGGGCGCGGCCGAGCAGTTCATCCTGACGATCTCGGAGAAGGGCTACGGCAAGCGCACCTCGTCCTTCGAGTACCGGGTCACCGGGCGCGGCGGCAAGGGCATCGTCGCCATGGTCGTCAACGACAGGAACGGCAAACTCGTCGCCTCCTTCCCGGCTGTCGATACCGACCAGCTAATGCTCGTCACCGATGGCGGCCAGGTCATCCGCGTTCCTGTCGATGCCGGTCCGGACAACCGTATCCGCATCGCTGGCCGCTCGACACAGGGCGTGACGGTGTTCAATACGGCCAAGGACGAGAAGGTCGTATCGGTGGAGTGCATCAACGATGACGGCGAGAATGGCGAGGAGGCCGGCGACGAGGCTCCGGGCGAGGAGCAGGCGGAAGGCTGATTGATCAGCCTTTTACGGCGAGTTTCTCAGCTTACCTCTAAGCTCTGCCTCGCCGCCTGCTCGGCGCTGACGATGCCCGTCATTCCCGGGTGGCGCGAAGCGTAGACCCGGGAATCTCTGGCAGGAAGCAGCGCCTCTCCGTCGCGTCATGCTCGGGTCGAGCCCGAGCATGACGCGCGGCTTCGTTTGACTCGCAACGCCCCCCGCGCTCCCATGCGTCCATGAAGGCTCGTTCCGTGCCCGTCCGCTCGCCCGCGATCACGCCGGAGATCATGCTGCGCGCCTACGCCGCCGGCATCTTTCCGATGGCGGAAAGCGCCGATGATCCCGGCCTGTTCTGGGTCGAGCCGGAGCTGCGCGGCGTCATCCCGCTCGACGGCTTCCATCTCTCCTCGCGCCTCGCGCGCACGGTCCGCTCGGACCACTTTGAGATCCGTGTCGACAGCGATTTCGAAGCGGTGATCGAAGCCTGCGGCGAGGCCCGGCCCGACCGGCCGGAAACCTGGATCAACACCCGCATCCGCGCGATTTTCGGCGAGCTTTTCGCACTCGGCCACGTCCATACGGTGGAATGCTGGCGCGCGGGCCGCCTCGTCGGCGGGCTCTATGGATTGTCGCTCGGCGGCGCATTCTTCGGCGAAAGCATGTTCCACCGCGAGACCGACGCCTCCAAGGTCGCGCTCGTCCATCTCGTCGCGCGGTTGCGGCGCGGCGGGTATCGCCTGCTCGACACCCAGTTCCAGACCGGCCATCTCGCGCAGTTCGGCACCGTCGAGATCCCGCGCGACGCCTATCGGCTCAAGCTCGACGATGCGCTGCGCCACCAGGGCAATTGGGAAGCTTGGCCAAGGGAGCCGGTCGTGAGCGGCAGGCAGGCGCTCGCCGAACTCTAGTCTGAGGTCGGCCGGCGTGGATCGAGGCGCTCGGCCAGCCAGACGACGGCGATCGCGACACTGACGCCCCAGCCTACCTCGAAGACGCGCGAGAGCATCATCTGCTGCGCGCTCGTTCCGGGATGGGGAACCAGCAGGATGATCGTCGCGGTGATGCCGGCGAGGCGCGCGGCGCTGGCGACGTTCAGCATCCAGGCTGCCAGGACGGAGAGCGCCGCCGCCAACAGATAGCTCACGATGGTCTGGCCGGCGATGAGCACGACCGCGACGCCGATCGCGCCGCCGATGGCAGCCCCGACGAACTGGTCGCGCGCCGTCGTCCGCGTCGCGCCGAACTCGGTCTGAACCACGGCAATCGCGGTGATGGCGGCCCAGAAGCCCTCGCGCAGCCCCAGCGCCTGCGTCGGCAGATAGGCAGCGAACGCCGCCGCGCTCGACATCAGCGCGTGTTCGAGGCCGTCGCGGAAGCGCCGCCCGGCGGGACGCCGCTTGCGCAGATCGGCGAGGTGACGGCGCAGGCGCCTGATGCGCGTCGTTTCGCGCCCGGCTCCCTTGTCAGCGCCGTCGGGCGGCACGGGTCAGCCGCCGCCGGTCGGGTCGCGGCCCTGTCCCGGATTGGTCGGGAAGAAGCGCTGGCTCGGCCGCTGCGGCTGCACCGGCACGCCGCGCGGCGGCTCGACATCGATGCGCCCGCCGGGCGGCGGCACGGGCTGCTGCAAGGGCGGCAGCAGATTCGGATCGCGCGGCGGCGTGCGCGGGCGGCGCGGATCTTCCGGCGCCGGCGGTGGCTCGGGCTCCTTGGGATCGACGACGAGCTCGGTGCCGCCTTTGCACTCGGTCAGCCAGACATCATAGATCGCGTGCTCGACACCGTGCAGGCCGGGGCTCGCCGCATACATCCAGCCGGTGAAGATGCGCCGGTACTCGTTCTTGAACGTCACCTCGTCGACTTCGACGAAGGCATCCGTCTGCGGTGCTTCCGTCGGTGGCCTGCTCCAGCAGACGCGCGGGGTCAGTTGCAGCGCGCCGAACTGCACCGTCTCGTCCACCGCCACTTCAAACGAGATGATGCGGCCGGTGATCTTGTCGAGCCCCGCAAAGACCGCCGTCGGATTGCGGATGCGGTCGGCCTGCGCCGGCCCCATCGCAGCAAGCAACGCGGCCGCGCTCGTGGCGAGGCCTGCCAGGGTCGAAAGGCGGAACAAGGACGGCATGCTGGCGCGAATCTCTTCCACAGCGCGGAAAGACCGCGACGGGGCGCAGTAACACGGCAAAGGCAGCGGAAAAAGGGCGTCGCGCCCGAAACGGCCAATTCGGCAGCGGCCGCCGCTGCGTTGCCACCCAGCAAAAAGGCCGCCCCGAAAGGAGCGGCCCCGATATCTCGCAACCTGCCTTGCGGCCTTGCCTCAGCGGCCCGGTGTCCAGGCCTGGTAGTCGCCGGTCGCGGCCGGGCGCTCGCCCTCCGCCAGCGTCGAGCCCTGCGGGCGATAGGCCAGCGCCGTGCCGGTCCAGTTCTGCTGGTGCGGCTCCTGCCACTCGCGCGGCTGGTAGCTCTCCTCCGAGGGGGCGACGTCGACGGTGTGGTGCAGCCAACCATTCCAGCCGGGCGGAACCTTGGAGGCCTCGGCCTCGCCCTTGTAGATCACCCAGCGGCGCTGGAAGCCGAGCGCCTTGTCCTTCACCCCGCCTGCGGTGCGGTAATAGACATTGCCGAACTCGTCCTCGCCCATCTTCTCGCCGAAGCGCCAGGTGTGGAAGCGCGTGCCGATGGTTTGGCCGTTCCACCAGGTGAAGATCTGCAGCAGCCAGTCCTTCATTGCCTTCAGTCCATGCGCTTGCAGCGCCGTGCGGAGAGGCCGGCGCGTCTTGGCCCGACTTATGGCGGCAGGGCCCTGCTCTGTCCAGTCCGGAACGCTGCCGCCGGGTCGCTTCGCCGCGCCGGCGGCGCTGGATGGTCTCCAACAATATCCACAAGAGCGTGCAAAACGATGGTCCAGCCGGTCGTCGCCCAGACCGCGCAGCGCGCGGCCTGATTCCTCCTGCGATCGGCTGCTGATTCCCGCCCACGCTCCGCCGGAATTTCGCCGCGATTAGGCTCGCTCGCCGCCATGATTCAGCGCCGAAGCGCACCGACTTCAAGTACTTGGAGCGCTCCCCGCAACCGCTATCTGCAAGCCCGCGCTCGTCACCCGAGGCTCACACTTCATTTACCGTGAATAGTGGGGATTTTAGGAACTGCGCTTCGCACAGCGCTGTGGCAATGTTGCCGCGGGGCAGCGATTCTCTTCGCCATTTCCAAGGCTTAGCCAGGGCCTTGAAACTTATCCCCACAACCCACACATCCCTACCACATGTCGTATCCACAAGGATGTCACTCCACTATTCCTTGACGGAGCAGCGCGAACGGCGCTAGATTTTGACCATCGCATGACGGCCGGCGGCACCCCCTCTGGATGACTGCGAACCCTAGTTTTCCAGAGTGCTTACGGGCCTGCCGCCGCATCCGCCGACATCAGCGGAAGCGAACGGATTTGCACGGGCATTTTGGGCGCGTCCGGGCCTGCAAGCGGGGCGACACCGCCAAGGACCCACGAGGCATCGAACCGAGTTTGGACTGACATCAGGAGCCGGCGATCAACCGGCCGCGCGGGGTATCCACCCGCGGCATGCAAGGACGAAGATCATGCGCATCGAGCGCCGCTATACCTCCGCCGGACAATCGCCCTACGCCGCGATCCCGTTCCGATCGGCCGTCAGCGAGATCAAGAACCCGGACGGCTCCGTCGTCTTCCGGCTCGAAGGCATCGAGGTTCCCGAGGATTGGTCCCAGGTCGCGAGCGACGTGCTCGCTCAGAAGTATTTCCGCAAGGCCGGCGTGCCGGCGCGCATGAAGAAGGTCGAGGAAAACGGCGTCCCCTCCTTCCTCTGGCGCTCCGTTGCCGACGAGGCCGCTCTCGCCGAGCTGCCGGAAGGCGAGCGCTACGGCTCCGAGATCTCGTCGAAGCAGGTCTTCGACCGCCTCGCCGGCTGCTGGACCTATTGGGGCTGGAAGGGCGGCTATTTCTCCTCCGAGGAGGATGCCGCGGCGTTCCATGACGAGTTGCGCTTCATGCTCGCCACCCAGCGCGTCGCGCCGAACTCGCCGCAATGGTTCAACACCGGCCTGCACTGGGCCTATGGCATCGATGGCCCGAGCCAGGGCCATTTCTACGTCGACTTCAAGACCGGCAAGCTGGTGAAGTCGAAGTCGAGCTACGAGCATCCGCAGCCACATGCCTGCTTCATCCAGGGCGTGCAGGACGACCTCGTCAACGAGGGCGGCATCATGGACCTCTGGGTCCGCGAAGCCCGCCTGTTCAAGTATGGCTCCGGCACCGGCTCGAACTTCTCGATGCTGCGCGGCGAAGGCGAAAAACTCGCCGGCGGCGGCAAGTCCTCGGGCCTGATGTCCTTCCTCAAAATCGGCGACCGCGCCGCCGGCGCCATCAAGTCGGGCGGCACCACCCGCCGCGCCGCCAAGATGGTGGTGGTCGATGCCGACCATCCGGATATCGAGGCCTATATCGACTGGAAGGTGAAGGAGGAGCAGAAGGTCGCCGCCCTCGTCACCGGTTCCAAGACCGTCAAGAAGCACATGAAGGCCGTGCTCAAGGCCTGCGTGAACTGCGAAGGCGACGGCGACTCTTGCTTCGATCCCGAGCAGAACCCGGCGCTGAAGCGCGAGATCAAGCTCGCCCGCAAGTCCCTTGTGCCGGACAACTACATCAAGCGCGTCATCCAGTTCGCCAAGCAGGGCTACAAGGACATCTCCTTCGACACCTATGACACCGACTGGGATTCCGACGCCTATCTGACCGTCTCCGGCCAGAACTCGAACAACTCGGTCTCGCTGACCGACGACTTCCTGCGCGCCGTCGAGAACGACAATGACTGGAACCTGACGGCCCGCACCTCCGGCAAGACGCTCAAGACGCTGAAGGCCCGCGACCTCTGGGAGAAGATCGGCTACGCCGCCTGGGCCTCTGCCGATCCCGGGCTGCACTTCAACTCGACGATGAACGACTGGCACACCTGCCCGGCTTCCGGCCGGATCCGGGCGTCCAACCCGTGCTCCGAGTACATGTTCCTCGACGACACCGCCTGCAACCTGGCCTCGGCCAACCTGCTGCAGTTCTACGATACGCAGACCAAGTCCTTCGACGTCGCGGCCTATGAGCATCTCTGCCGGCTCTGGACCGTCGTGCTCGAGATCTCGGTGACGATGGCGCAGTTCCCGAGCCGCGAGATCGCCGAGCTTTCCTACGAGTACCGCACGCTCGGCCTCGGCTACGCCAATATCGGCGGCCTGCTGATGACCATGGGCCTCGGCTACGACTCGGACGAGGGCCGCGCTTTAGCTGGTGCCCTCACCGCGATCATGACCGGCGTCGCCTATGCGACCTCTGCCGAGATGGCGGGCGAGCTCGGCCCCTTCCCCGGCTATAAGAAGAACGCCAGCCACATGCTGCGCGTCATCCGCAACCACCGCACGGCAGCCCATGGCCTCGCCGATGGCTATGAGGGCCTGAGCGTCACCCCGGTCCCGCTCGACCATGCGACGCTCGCCCGCCTCGGCGGCTCGGCCGTCACCATGGCGGAGCGCTCGCGCATCGTCTGGGACGAGGCTCTGGAGCAGGGCAAGCGCTACGGCTACCGCAACGCCCAGGCGACCGTGATCGCGCCGACCGGCACGATCGGCCTCGTCATGGATTGCGACACCACCGGCATCGAGCCCGACTTCGCGCTGGTGAAGTTCAAGAAGCTCGCCGGCGGCGGCTACTTCAAGATCATCAACCGCGCCGTTCCCGATGCGCTCCGCGCGCTGGGCTACCGCGAGGCCGATATCGCCGAGATCGAGGCCTATGCCGTCGGCCACGGCTCGATGAAGCAGGCGCCGGGCATCAACCCCTCGACGCTGCGCGCCAAGGGCTTCACCGACGAGAAGATCGAGGCGGTCGAGAAGGGGCTGAAGAGCGCCTTCGACATCAAGTTCGTCTTCAACAAGTGGACGCTGGGCGAGGATTTCCTCACCGGCACGCTCAAGGTCCCGACTGACAAGCTCAACGACATGTCGTTCGAGCTCCTGCCCTTCCTCGGCTTCACCAAGGCCGAGATCGAGGCCGCCAACGTCCATGTCTGCGGCGCGATGACGCTGGAAGGCGCCCCGCATCTCAAGACCGAGCACTACAACGTCTTCGATTGCGCCAATCCCTGCGGCCGCATCGGCAAGCGCTATCTCTCGGTCGAGAGCCATATCCGCATGATGGCGGCGGCGCAGCCCTTCATCTCGGGGGCGATCTCCAAGACCATCAACATGCCCAACGACGCGACGGTCGAGGACTGCAAGAGCGCCTATATGCTCTCCTGGAAGCTGGCGCTGAAGGCGAACGCCCTCTACCGCGACGGCTCCAAGCTCTCGCAGCCGCTGAACTCCGCGCTGATCTCGGATGAGGACGACGAGGCCGATGACGCCGTCGAGACGCTGGTCGCGGCGCCGATGGCGGCACGTGCCACGCAGATCTCGGAGAAGATCGTCGAACGCATCGTCGAGCGTATCGAGCGCAAGCGCGAGCGCGAGAAGCTGCCCGATCGCCGTACCGGCTACATCCAGAAGGCGGTGGTCGGCGGCCACAAGGTCTATGTCCACACCGGCGAGTATTCGGACGGGCGCCTGGGCGAGATCTTCATCGACATGCACAAGGAAGGCGCCGCCTTCCGGGCGATGATGAACAACTTCGCCATCGCGGTCTCGCTCGGCCTGCAATATGGCGTGCCGCTGGAGGAGTATGTCGAGGCCTTCACCTTCACCCGCTTCGAGCCCTCGGGCTTCGTCGCCGGCAACCAGTCGATCAAGAACGCGACCTCGATCCTCGACTACGTCTTCCGCGAGCTTGCGATCTCCTATCTCGGCCGCAACGACCTCGCCCATGTCGATCCCAGCGAGATCGGCCATGACGTGATCGGCGGCGGCGTCGGCCAGGACAAGGCGCCGGATGCTGCGGCTCCGATCACCTCGACCCCCCTCGCCTCCACCGGCTTCCGCCGCGGCAAGCCGATCAACCTGCTCGCCATTCAGGGCGGCGGGGCGGCGAACGATGCGGTCGCCCGCTCGGCCTCGTCCGTGACGGCGCTGGCCACGGCCGGCGCGACCGCGCTGAAGGAGGAACCGGAGGCCTATGGCGAGGCGGAGATGGCCAAGCTGGGCTTCGCGGCGCCAGCTGCCCAGCCGACCCAGTCCGAGCGCCGCGCCGAGGCGATCATGAAGGGCTATGTCGGCGACAGCTGCGGCGAATGCGGCAACTTCACGCTGGTGCGGAACGGAACCTGCCTGAAGTGCAACACCTGCGGATCCACGACCGGCTGTTCCTGATATGCCGAGTTGATGCTTGTTGATGAAGGCGCTCCCGAAAGATGGCCGTTTTGACCCAAAGCGCGCCTCGATGTGACCGGAAGAGCGCCGCACCTCAAAACACCGCGCCGCTAACCAGCGGCGAGGTCTTATTTCAAAGACGGCTGTTGGATACGCATTGATCAGCGACTTCTAGAGCGCGACCGCCCCACGTGGGAGAGAGGGTCATAGTGTTGCCGCGATTGTCGGTCGAGTTCAGCAATCTGCTTCTGCCGGCGAACTGAAGATTCTGCGCTTCGAGCGCTGCTACTCGCAGTTAGTGATCGGAAGTCCGAAGCCAATTCGATATTTGAATATCGAATTCATTTTGGACACAGGATCACTTCACGGTCAAGGATACTTAGACCGCGACACGGTCTCACAAGGCCGCTTTGCAGACTATGCTGAGCGATTTGCCCGTATTCCCTGGACCGAGAAGTCCGACATGTACTGGTCCGAAGCGAGCTACCTGTCGTCAAGAGGAGCTTGCCGTGGGGGAGTGGAACCGCGCAACCGGGCATTGAACGACTCGATGACGCCGTTCTCCTAGGGACTGCCGGGAGCGATGTAGGCAGTCTTGGCACCGACCGCGCCGATCCATTCCTGCACGGCCTTGGCGACAAATTCCGGCCCGTTATCTGAACGAACATGCTCCGGCACCTCCGYCACGCCGATCGAKCGGATCGCGTCGGCAACGGATTGCCCCTGCGAGACCARCACATCGACCTGGCGYAGCTTCGCGACGATCTCTTCGGGCTTGTGGCGCTTCTTCGGCATCTCGGTCCTCCTGTCTGCCAAAAGACATACTTCAGGATGGACCAATTCAACGGAGTTGGATCAAAGCCGCTCATCGCTCGATCAGACCTCCACGACGCAAAGCGGATCGAACCACGGATTCTCTCGGTCGCCGTGCAGATTTGGATAGCCGGCCTGGTTGGCCAAGACACGTGTGCGCCCAACCATGTAATCGTGCGAACCGTGATCATGACCGTGGATCCAAAGTTCTGGCTGAAATTTTTCGATCACATGCCCAAGGTCAGAAACAAATGCCGGCGTTAGTGGACTTCCCTCATGGCGCACCTGAATGGATTTTGGATGCGGTGCGTGGTGAGTGACCACGACAGAAGCCGCCTACGATCGCGAACGCGCGATAAGCGCTACCATCAAACGGCTAGACTGGCTCAGCACTCCTCGCCGCTTCACTTACAGCCCCAACGGCGACAATTTCGGCGCGGATTCCGGCCCGTAGAGCGCAATGAGCGCCTCGTTCACCGCCAGCACCGCTGCGGTCACCGCCGACAGACGGGTTTCCAGGTCACGGTCGAGCCGCTGCTTCAGCGCGATGCGCTCGATTCTCTCGCCCGCCTTGTCGGCCTCGAGACGTTGCAGCGTCTCCTTCCGATCCCTGAGTTGGCTCAAGCGTTGCTCCGCTTCCGCCAGGCGCCGTTGGATGTCGGCGAGATCGGCGAAGGCGCCCTTGCCGGACAGGTCCCTGAGTATCTCGGTGCGTCGCGACGTGCTGGTTCGGCGCTCGGTCTCCAGGACAGAAAGCTGGTTGCGGCTTCGCTCCAGTTCCGTCGCGAGGTGCGTCCGGCGGTTCGAGATCACCGCCTCGTGAAACTCGCGGACCTCCTCGAAGCCCCTGCGGACAGCATCCGGAAGCTGGATGCCGACCTCGGCGTAGAGCATCTCGACGGCCTCGATGCCCGGTGCGGTTTCGGCAGCAAGGCTCGCCTCGATGTGGTCAATCACGTTTCGGACCTCGATCGCCGACCGGCTCAGACGGTCCGCCGCGCGCTTGGCGGCCGCCGCCTCCTCCACGAGATCATCGTAATGGGCCTCGACCTCGAAGCCCTCGACCTCGGCCCGGATGCGTTCCGCCCGCTGCTCGGCGAGCACAAGCTCCGCCGTTGCCGCGGCGAGCGTACCGAGCTTCGGATCGCGCGCCGTGGCCAGCCTGGACTCCGCCTGGAGGTCCTTCCGAACCAGCTTTCGGCGCTCGAAATCCCGCGCGATCGTCCAGTCGAGACCGAAGAGGTAGGACAGGGCGAGATGTCCTTCGGCATCGGGAATGGCGCTGGCGTATTTCGCCGGGCTGTTGAAGCCGTTGTCGCCGCGGCGGCGGGCGAAGTAGCCGAACAACGAACGAAACGTCGGCCCGCCCTGCTCGAAGACGGTGCCCTCGACCGTCAACGGAAGCTTGAAGCAGAAATGCCCGAGCCAGGCGGTCCAATCCTTGATTGCGACATGGGGAGCGAACAGGTCGCCCTCGGCACGCAGCGGAACGATCGGCTCCGACTCGAACGTCACGAAGACCTTCTCGCGATCGTACACCCGTCGCTCCACGCGCAGGCGCGCGCCACCGAAAGTGAACTCGCCCCAGAACGACGCGTTCTTGAGGGCATCCGCCTTGAAGACGGAATCCCCGTCCATGCGGCTGCCGAGCAGAAAATGGACGATCTCCACCACGCTGGATTTCCCCAAGCTATTGCGGCTGTCCTTCGAAGACGAACTGGTGTGCTGGTCGGCCAGCAGGACATTCAACCCGGGGCTAAACGCGAGCGTGCGAAAGGTGCTGATCGAACTGCCGATACCGTGGATCATGGCCGGGACCGCCCCGCAATCGCGAGAAGCCCGTCGCGCAGTTCGACCACCCCGGTCGCGAAGAGAAATGTCAGGGCAAGCGTGAACCAGTCGAAGGTCAGGCCCCTCCCGGCGAGCTTGCGGCGGGCCCGCACTCCCTCCCACACCTCGCTCACCGAGCGCGGCCCGTCCTTGATGACGACCAGGGCCTCGCCGCCGATGAACACCAGCGACCGGTCCGCCGGAAGGAATTTGCTGGGTAGGATCACTGCACCGGCTCCACAGCCACCGCGAGCCTGTCCTCGAAGATCACGCAGGACTCGAACATGGAGGCGAGGACAGCCATGGCGGCTTCGTAGCGCCCATCATGCTCGTTGACGTAACCGGCCAGCTCCTCGTGCAGGTGCTTCAGGATCCCTCCGGCATCGAAACCCTCCGCCTTGAGAGCCACGTAACGCATGTGCATGAAATCGGGCAGCACGAGCGGGGCCGTTCCGTCCGGGAAGGAGCCGAGGATTCCCGCTACCATCGGGGCATGCAGCAGGTAGAGGGTCAGGTTGGCCCTCCAGCGTGAAGGAATGTCGTTGTAGTCGAACTTCTCGACGGGGGGCTTTCCCTGTCGGCGATCGCGGGGAGGAGCGGCGTCGAGACTTTCGATCATCCGCTTGATGATCTGGTTCACGGCCTCTGGGAGGCGCTCGACCGTATCCGCATTGTAGACACCGACCCCGATCAGATCCTCGAGATCTTCTTCGTTCAGCCCGTCCAGCAATTGCCGGAACATCGGCGGCCCCAGCAGACCGACCTCGATCCCGTGAGTTTCAGCGGCCGTACGCAATTCTGAATAGGCGTCCACCAAAGGACGCGGCACGTCGATCAGATTGTGCGTGAAGAGCCACCGCTTCATGCCGGGAGTGTTGGCCCGGGCGGTTTCGAAGTCCGCCTTCATCTTGCCGCAGACACCGTCGATCCGCTCTACGAATCCCTGCCGCGCTCCGTAGCACTGATAGAGCGTGCCGTCGCTCGGACGGAATCCGTCCATGCCGCCGTCGCCGCGGTTTCCATGGACTCGCACCGGGATGAAGTCCCCAGGATATAGCCTGCTGAGAAAATCTGCGACGAAGTCCTGGAAAGATTTTCCGTCCGACGAGCGGAGCTTCAAATCCAGCATCGGCTTCCAAAGTCGTTTCGACACTTCGCCTCCCCAAGCCAAGCAGGAAGCAAGCTATTGGGAGTTCCTCAACCGCACAATGCCGTCGCGGAACCCCGGGATAAAACACCGCGTTGCCGCTGCATGGGTCGAGCTAGGGGGATGTCCGTGTCGCGAATCGCCTTCGAGTTGCTCAAGAAGTTCGGGGCAGCCTTGGTGTGCGGATGCGTCTTGCTGGCTCCGGCGACTGCCGGAGCTCTCACCCGCGATGAGGTGAATCGAGCAGGCCATCCCGCTATTACGAAGACCAAGGCGACGCGCCCCAATGCGTCGATCGTCAAAGCTCAGGTCTTGCTGGCGCGTCAGGGTGTTTCTCCCGGTGAGATCGACGGGGTCGACGGCGACAACTACCGGAAGGCCATCGACCAGTTCCGCCGCCGCGAAAATCTCGGAGACGGCGAGATCATCGACGCCGCGACATGGCAGGCGCTCAAAGGAGACGTCAGCGCGGACATCGTCGTGGATTACGTCGTGACGAAGGAGGACGTCAAAACACACTTCGTCAGGCGCATTCCTAGCGATTACGCGCGCCAGGCCCGGATGAAGCGGCTCGGCTACAGGAACGCGCAGGAGATGTTCGCCGAACGCTTCCATATGAGCGAAGGTCTTCTCAGGGTGCTCAACCCGCGAACGCATTATCGGAAGCGCGAGGAAACGCTACACGTCGTCTCGGTCGGGCGAACCGTTCCTCCCGACGAGGCACGGACAGTGGAGGCCGACAAGACGAACGGCATGGTTCGCGCGCTGGATGTAACGGGAAAGGTGATCGCGATGTATCCGGCCACCATCGGCAGCGAGGATACGCCGTCGCCAGAGGGTGAATACCGGGTGATCAGGGTCGTGAAGAACCCGACTTATCACTACGACCCGGTCAAGAATTTTCAGCAGGGCAAGAACAAGCGTCGCCTGGTACTCCCTCGTGGCCCCAACAATCCCGTCGGAACGGTCTGGATCGAGCTGTCGAAGCCGACCTTCGGCATCCATGGTACGCCGGAGCCTTCGAAAATCAGCAAGGCAGCATCGCATGGCTGTGTCCGGCTTACGAATTGGGATGCCGAGGAACTGGCCCAGCTCGTCAGGCCGGGCACGACGGTGCGCTTCGTCGACTAGCCGATATCACCCGGGCTGCCGAGCTGAAGCCCGGCCCGAGCCGGCGTCATCGCTCTGTACCGCGGGATCATAGGACGATGGCCGGGCACGAACCCAACGACATAGAAATTCGCGATGATGAGGAAGGCCGGGGTGCCATCGTCTCCTTCCCGTTCGATGCCGCCGCCGTGGAACGCTTTCGAGAAGCTTTTCCGAGAGCGCGCTGGAACGACGAGCTAGCTGCTTGGCGAATACCGGGCACGACGGCACTGCTTCGCGCGACACGATGGCTCGATCGGGAGCTCCCGGGAGCATTCGGCCTCGCCGATGAACGCGGTCGCGATTCCTTCTCGTTCGAACCGATCGTCAGCCCTTACCTGGAGGTCGCCGATGAGATCGTCGTGCGCACCCCGTATTCTCGAACCATCGTCGAGGAATTGCGTGCGGTGCCGTGGGCGTGGTGGAACGGCGAAGACAAAGCCTGGCACGTTCCGTTCCGATCGATCGATGAACTTCGGAAGAGATGGCCAGCGATCGAAGCCGAAGCGGAACGCAGTGAGCCGGAAGCTCGAAGGCAGCGGCGCGAGGCAGCGAAATCCGAGCCCGAATACGAAGGCGCGAAAGCAACCGCGGCCGAACGCCGACGTCGACGCTATCCCGTGCCTGCAAGCGAATTGCCGCCGACAGATCGGGTGCTGATGTCACATGAGGGGCCGCTCGTCGTCCTTGAGGTAACCGGCGAGATCGTGCCCATGGAAACCGCCGCCCGGCATTATCCTTGGAGCTCCGGACAGTCAGAGGATCTGGTCTGGGCTTTGTGGCGGCGCGCGACCCATGAGGAACTGGTCAAGACTTGGCCTGCGCGACGCCCGACCGCGCCGGACGCCCTCCTCCGCGGATGGTGGCAGCCCACGCTTGAGGAACTGCGTGCGGCCCGGCGCGCGGCGAGGTCCTTGGAGCGTGCTCAGGAAACGCGACGAACGAGCCGCTCAGTTCAGGAGTGATTTCGCACAATGTAGGAGACGCTGTCGGTAAGGCGGGCTTGACTCGCCATCCCGTTTGTTCTCTCTATGTTCTCTTAATCGAGGGCATGACCGATGGCAACAGTCGAGGCTTCCCTCCCGCCTGAACCAGACCCCTTTGCCGTTTCCGATGAAGAGGTCGATGCGGTTCTGGAGGAAGCCAGCGGAGATTTCCGGGAGGCGATCCGGATGATCCTCCGAGACCTTGCCGTCATGGCAGCCGACGCCGATGCCGCTTCGTCACGCGGCTTCTTGCGCGGTCGCTTTTCGGAAGGAAGACGCCGCCCTCGCCTCGTCGATGAACCATGAGACGCAAGGGTGAGCTGTCACCCGCGGAGGTCGACCGTCGCTGGCCTCACCAGGTCGCAGTCGAGATCCCACCGGGTCATGGGCTCGGCATCGTGCCGGCGACCGGACCGCTCTCGTCGCTAGCTCCTCGTGGCCATGAGGTTGCCTATGACGGCAAACGATATCGCGTGTTCTGCTTCTCCGATCCGGACCAGGCCGTGCGCTTCAAAGGCATCATGGGCGGATTCGACTTCGATCCTCGAGATCGCGGCCGCGGAGCCTATTGGGGAACATGGTACCGAGGTCGTGGAGCCGCGCGCGAGGCCAAGCGTCGGCAATCCTGACGCACCCCTATCATCCGACATGGTAGGGTCGAGCGAATCACTTATCAGCAGACTCTTATGAACGCCGTTGCCCCGATCAACTATCTCGACACGCTCAACCCGGCCCAGCGGCGAGCCGTCGTCCACGGCGTCGGCTCGGAGGCCGTGTCTCCCCTGCTTGTGATAGCGGGCGCCGGATCGGGCAAGACCAACACGCTGGCTCATCGCGTCGCGCACCTATTGGTCAGCGGCGCCGATCCCCGCCGGATCCTCCTGATGACATTCTCCCGCCGCGCGGCCTCGGAGATGGCGAAGCGCGTCGAGCGGATCGCCCGCAAGGTTCTCGGCGAGGGTGCCGGGGTCCTGAGCGACGCCCTGACCTGGGCAGGGACGTTTCACGGCATCGGCGCCCGGCTCCTGCGAGATTGCGCCGATCAGCTCGGCCTCGATCCGGCCTTCACCATCCATGATCGCGAGGACTCTGCCGATCAGATGAACCTGGTGCGGCACGAACTCGGCTTCTCGAAGACGGAAGCGCGCTTCCCGACCAAGGGCACTTGCCTGGCGATTTATTCGCGCTGCGTGAACGCGGAAGCGCCGATCGAGGAAGTCCTCGGCCGGTCTTATCCCTGGTGCGTCGCCTGGGCGGCGGAGCTGAAGGACCTTTTCGCCGCCTATGTCGAGGCCAAGCAGCAGCAGAACGTCCTCGATTACGACGATCTGCTGCTCTACTGGGCGCAGGCGATGACCGACCCAGACATCGCTGCCGATGTGGGCTCGCGCTTCGACCATGTCATGGTCGACGAGTACCAGGACACCAACCGCCTTCAGTCCTCGATCCTGCTCGCTCTCAAGCCGGATGGTCGCGGTCTCACCGTGGTCGGCGACGACGCGCAGTCGATCTATTCTTTCCGCGCCGCGACGGTGCGCAACATCCTAGACTTCCCCACCGCGTTCTCGCCCCCTGCCGAGGTCGTCACCCTTGACCAGAACTACCGCTCCACCGAGGCCATCCTCTCGGCTGCCAACGCGGTGATCGATCTGGCCACGGAACGTTTCACGAAGAACCTCTGGACGGACCGCGCCAACGGGTCCCCTCCCCAGCTCGTGCATGTTCGGGACGAGGCCGACCAGGCACGCTTCATCGCCGAGAAGGTGCTCGAGAACCGCGAAGGCGGCTCGACCCTAAAGCAGCAGGCGGTGCTGTTTCGGGCGTCGCATCATAGCGGGCCCCTTGAGATCGAACTGACCCGTCGCAACATTCCGTTCGTGAAGTTCGGCGGGCTCAAGTTCTTGGACAGCGCCCACATCAAGGACCTTCTGGCGATGCTCCGGTTCGTGGAGAATCCGCGCGACAAGGTCGCCGGATTCCGCGTGTTGCAACTTCTCCCAGGGCTGGGGCCGATGTCAGCGCAGCGCGTCCTCGATCACATCGCACAGGCCGCCTCGCCCATCGAAGCACTGGAGAACGCCCCTGCCCCACAGCGCGCCGGCGAAGACTGGCCCGGATTCCTCGCCGCGGTCGCCGAAATCCGCTCGGGCCGTGCTGGCTGGCCCGGAGAGATCGAGCGGGCGCGGCGCTGGTATGAGCCGCATCTCGAACGGATCCACGAGGATGCTTCAACCCGGCAGGCCGACCTCGTCCAATTGGAGCAGATCGCGAGTGGTTATCCTTCCCGGGAGCGCTTCCTGACCGAGCTGACGCTCGACCCTCCCGATGCGACAAGCGATCAGGCCGGAGTTCCGCATCTCGACGAAGACTACCTGATCCTGTCGACGATCCATTCAGCCAAGGGACAGGAATGGAAGTCGGTCTTCGTCATGAACACCGTCGACGGCTGCCTGCCCATCGACCTGGGAACGGGAACGAGGGACGAGATCGAGGAGGAGCGCCGCTTGCTCTATGTTGCGATGACGCGGGCGAAGGACGACCTTCACCTGATCGTGCCACAGCGCTTTTTCACATCCGGCCAATCCGGAACCGGTGACCGCCACGTCTACGCCAACCGCACGAGGTTCATCCCGAATGGCTTGCTCGGTCATTTCGAGCGGGTCGCTTGGCCGCACGCTCCCGCGACGGAACCCGGTCGCACGCCGAGCGGTGCCCCGAAGGTCGACGTTCGAGCCAAGATGCGCGGCATGTGGAGATAATCGGCGTGGCCGAAAATTGGCCTCACCGAGTCGAAATCCAAGTTCCTCGCGCCGGGTTCGATATGAAACTCCGGTCGATCGAGGTGTGGTTGCAGGAATGGGAAATCCCTTATCGTATCGGGTCCTCGCCCGGCCCGATCGGAAGGATGCGAGTGTGCTTCGCTAAAGAGAAGTTCGCCAGGGCACTCCGTCACTATCACGGCGGCCGGATCGTCCCCGCCGATGAAATTGCAGCGGCTCTTGATGATGCTTTCTATAGCCGTTTGGCTGGAGAGTACCCAGGCTGACGATGGAGGGGCAATGACGGATGTCGTTCGGCTCAGCTCTGGCGTACCGCGCGTTCCCCTTCGTCGTGTCGATGATCTGCTCGAACGCATCATCGCCCTGAAGATCGATGCCGACGCGCGCGCGTTCGGAACGCTCGCATATTTCCTCGAGATCGCACAATCCGAAGCCGAGCTTCAGGTCGGCCGCATAGCCGAGGAACAAGTGATCGGCGAGTGCGTACCGGATGAGTCATGGCGACCGACTACGGACCGGGATTGATGGCGAAGAAGCCTGCCGAACTGCCTGAAATCGATCTCGACGTCGTCGACGTGAGGCAGGTGGCGATAACGACCGATCCTCTGGGAGAAACGATGATCAGCCTGGAGATGGCCGGCGGCCAGGTCATGAACTTGGTCTTCAGTCCCGGGTTGCTGGCCAAGCTCGAAGCCTTCCTCGCCAAGGCCAACGAGGAACAAGCCAAGCTTTCCCCAATCCAATAGGGCATCAGCGGATGTGCGGACGATTCAGCCAAGCCTACACCTGGGACGAGATCGTCGCCTTCAGCCAACCTCTGACCGTGCGCTCGGATCGGCCGAACATTCAGGCCCGGTGCAACGTCGCGCCGACCACCGAATCGACATCATCGTGAAGACCGAGGCCGGTCGGGAGCTTCGGAAAGCCCGCTGGGGCCTGGTTCCGGCGTGGTGGAAGAAGACTGTTTCGGAGGGCGGGTCGACCCATAACGCTCGCTCCGACCGAATGAGCGACAGCGCGATGTTTCGCTCGGCCTTCGTCAAGCGGCGCTGCATCGTGCCCGCGAGCGCGTTCTACGAGTGGACGGGTGCAAAGGGGGAGAAGTTCCCGCATCGGATCAGTGCTGCCGACGGCGGATTGCTGGCGTTCGCTGGCCTGTGGGACCGATGGACCGATCCGGAAACGAGTGTCGAGATCGTTTCCTGCACGTCATCACGCGGGATGCCGACAAATGGATGTCAGCCATCCACCAAGGATGCCCACGATGCTGCATCCCAAGGACTTCGATGCCTGGCTCGACTGCACTGGTGGAAAGGATCTCTTGGACCACCCCCCGCCCGAACTGCGGGAGTGGATCGTCAACAGCCGGATGAACAACGCAAAGGTCGGCGACGACGATCCCGCTACAGCGGAGCCGGTCGAACCAGAGTCGGACTCACCCCCTTCCCTTAAGGAATCACCGCCCCAAGGCAGCTTGTTTTGATCACTCCAGGCGGCCCGCGTTTCATTTGAGTTGGAAGTGGGCGTTGCTCCGATCGTTGACGAATAGCTGAATTGCGCCAAGAGCGGAACTTGGCTGAATTCCAGAAAGCGGACATGCCCTTCCCGCGACGACCGGACGGCCGGGCTGGGCGCCGCCGCTCTGGGCTATACGCGGTCGAACAGAGATCCGAAGGCAGATGCGGCTGGTCATGTCGCGCTCGACAGCTACGGCATGGCGACTTATGGCCGTGCCGATTTCGGTGCCTTGACGCTGCGCGGTTCGATCGGGGCCAGCTACGGCAAGACGGACCTCCGCAGGCACGATCCAGCTCGGCAACATCCAGCGGGTCGCGCATGGCGAAGGCAGCGGCTATGGCGTCTTCGGCCATGATCGCCGGTTATCGGCTCGCCTCGCTTGCCGGTCTCGACCTGTCGCCTGAAGCCGGCGTCAGCCTGAACTATTTCCAGCAGCACAGCCTGACCGAGACCCAGGCCGGCGCTTTCGCCCTGACCTTGCGCGGCCAAAACCAGACCTCCGCCCGATCCCTGGTCGGCGCCCGGCTATCGACACCATTGGCGGCGATCGTTCTGACGACAGGGGCGGACCAGCCGTTTTCGGGAGTCGAGGATTTCGGTCGTCGACCGGCGGCCCGTCGGCTTGCGTTTTACCAACGATCTGGCGATCGGCTGGAACGCGCGCTCCTATTCGCGCCTCAACACGACGGTGACGATCGCGCGCTATGCGGAGCGCTATCATCTGCGCGTTTTCATTCCCATCATCGCCGTGCTCGCGGTCTCATTGTTCGTGCTGTGGTCCCCGGGCTTGAAAGAGCAGGACAAGGGCGGCCTGATCTTCTCCTCGCTGCTGGCCCTCGCCGCAATCAGCTTTACCTTCGAATCCTCGTTTCCCGGCTCGATCTCTCTCAACACCCGTGGCCGAGATGATTTCGCTCGGTTACCTCTATCTTGTAGTGGTGCTGATGTTCGAGATCGTCCTCTCGGTCGCCATCGCCCACCCCGGCTCTCGCTGGCGCGGCCACGCCGCGGACCTGCGCTGGCATTTGCGCTGGGCGGTGCCGGCGATGATGTTGATCATCTGCGTGGGGCAGCGGTGCGCGCCCTGCCCGGATAACTCGGACGATATCGAACGCCCGGAATATCTGGCTTATGGAGCGCATCTGCATCTTACAGAACCGAACTCATTCCTCCGTCGACGTAGATGATCTGCCCGTTGACGTAATTCGATGCAGGGGCAGCAAGAAATACCGCCGCACCGATCAGTTCTTCGGGCCTACCCCAGCGTTTTGATGGCGTGCGGCCTTTGACCCATGCATCGAAGGTCGGATTGTCGACCAGCGCTTGGTTCATATCGGTCAGCATATAGCCGGGGCCGATCGCATTGGCCTGAATGCCATGCTCGGCCCATTCGGCCGCCATGGCCTGGGTCAGCATTTTTATGCCGCCTTTGGCGACGGTGTAGGGCGCGACGGTCGCGCGCGCCAGCGCGCTGGTCAGCGAGCCGATGTTGATGATCTTGCCGTGGCCGCGCGCGATCATCCGCTTTGCCGCTTCCCTGCCGATGATGAAGGCCGACGTCAGGTTCGTGTCGATCACGCGCTGCCAGTCGGCCGTCGCCAGTTCGACCATCGGCTTGCGGAACTGAATGCCGGCATTGTTGACGAGGATGTCGACCGCGATGCCGGCAGCATCGAAGCCGGCGAAGGTCTGCACAATCTGCTCCTCGGAGGTCACGTCGAATACCGCCGGAGCGGCCTGGAAGCCGGCCTCGCGCATTTCTCGCACCGCTACGTCGACGCGGCTGGAGTCGGTGCCGTTGATCAGGACGCTTGCGCCGGCGGCCGCAAGGCCTTCAGCCATCGCCCTCCCGAGGCCCCGTGAGGAACCCGTGACGAGGGCGGTGCGCCCGGTGAGATCGAACAACGGATTGGTCATCCCGGAAACCTCAGAGGCTCGACCGACGATGATGCAGATCAGGCCGCTGGAACACGGCCTCCAGCAATTCGACGCCGAGGCCCGGCGCCTCCATCGGATAGACATAGCCGCCCTCGATCCGCGGCATCTCGGTGACCAGTTCCTTGTACCAGCCGGTGTAGAAGGCGCGAACCGATTCCTGGATCAGCGTGTTCGGCTGGCTGAAGGAGGCATGGATCGCAGCGACGAAGCCGACCGGGCCGATGCAGTCATGCGGCGCGAAGGGGCGGTGATAGGTCTCGGCCATCGCCGCGATCTTGCGGCCCTCGGTCAGGCCGCCGGTCCAACAGAGATCCGCCATCACCACATGCATCGCGTCGCGGTCGAGCATGTCCTTGTAGGGGAAGCGCGAGCCCAGCGTCTCGCTCGCAGTCACCGAGACCGTCGTCGAGCGCGCGAACTCGGCCAGCGCCTGCGGCGAGTTCATCCGGATCGGATCCTCGTACCAACTCGGCTCATACTGCTCCAGAAACCGCGCGATCTTGATCGCGGTCGGCAGGTTCCAGAGCGAATGCATCTCGACCATGATCTCGATCTTGTCGCCTACCGCCCTGCGGATCTTCTCGAAAGGCTCACATGCCTTCCGCATCTGCTCGGGCGTGATGAAAAGGCCCTGGTTCTCGATCGCGGGCGGATCGAAAGGCCAGATCTTCATCGCGGTGATGCCCTGCTCCAACAGGCTCTCGGCCACCGCGTCGGCGCGGTTCATGAAGCCGTCCAGATCTTCGTAGGGGCCTTGCGTCTCGCCGAGGTTCCAGGTCGAGACTGGCTTGATGTTCTGCGAGCGGACATAGCGGTAGCCGGCGCAGGTATTGTAGATGCGCTGCCGGTCGCGACACAGGCCACCAAGCATCTGATGCACCGGCTGGCCGCAGACCTTGCCGAAGATGTCCCACAGCGCAATGTCGACCGCAGATGTGGCGCGAGACTCCACGCCAGTCGAGGCCTGCGCCATCGGCAGGTTCGTCATCTCCTTGTGCAGCGCCTCGATATGCAGCGGGTTCTTTCCGAGCAACCGCATGGCGAGCGTGTCATGGAGATGCGCCTCGACGGCGGCGGCACCGTAGAAGGTCTCGCCGAGGCCGATGACTCCGGCATCGGTGTGCACGCGGACCCAGAGAACATTGGCGAACTCGTCCGTCCGCAGCGTTTCGATCGCGGTGATCTTCAAATCGGCCTCCCGGAGCTGCGCTCTTCTGCGAGACGATCTCGGGAGCGCCTTGTTCGCTTGCTGCGCGGGCTGCCCATGAGCGCTGGCGGCCTCGCATGGCGAGACCATAGGAGCGCTTGTAAAATTTCACAACATGTTTATCGTCAAGAGCAAGATGGCGCCGTTTCGAAGCGTCACGCGGGATTCGAAACGAACATGGGAGGAGCACGGCATGGCGAGGCGCCATAACCAGCCGCGACTGGTCTCGGCCGACGATCCGGCAACGTCGAAGCGGCGCAATCGCGTCAACCTGTTCGAGCTCGCCTATGGCCGCATCGAGGAGATGCTGGTGACCTGCGAGCTCAGCCCGGGCCGTTTTCTTGCCCTACAGGACCTGCAGGATCTGACGGGCTTCGGCCGGACCCCCGTCCATAATGCCGTCAACCGGCTCGCGGCCGACACGCTGATTATTATCCGCCCGCGCCATGGCCTGCAGATCGCCCCGATCGACCTCGCGCGCGAGCGTCTGCTGCTCAAGCTTCGGCGCGATCTCGAGCGCTTCGTCATCGGCCTCGCCGCCGAGCGTGCCGGGCCTTCGCACCGCAACCAGATGCTCCATATGGAGCGTCTGCTGAGGGAACGCCGGGCGGAGCTGACGCTTGCCGAATTCAACATCCTCGACAGGCGCATCGACCAGATGGTGCTGTCGGCCGCTGCCGAGCCGTTCCTCGAGCATACGCTGCGCCCCCTGCATACGATCTTCAGGCGCATCGGCTTCATCTATCACAACTACATGCCCCGCCGCGCCGGCCTGGAAGGCACGATCGACCACCATCTCGCCGTGCTGAACGCTATCGCGACGCGCCATGGCGACCGCGCCGTCGCAGCCTCTGATGCGCTGATCGGTTTCGTCGACGGCATGTTCGACGAGATGGAAGCTGCCATCGACCCTTCGTTGCTGGATTGCAGCGTCGAGCCGCTGCTAAATACCTGACCTAAGGAAAGCTGCCCGATCATGCGCATCGTCTTCCACGGTGAGAATGCCGCCTCCTTCAGCCATGGCTTTGCCGAGTTGGCGGGTGCGGACGCAGACATCACGATTCTTCCGGATCAATTGGAGGCCGAGGCGGATCGTCTCGCTTACGCAGGGGCGGACGTCATCATCGGCGTGAAGTTCGACGCCGCGCTCCCGACGCCGGTCCACCTTCGCCTGTTCCATGTGCCGGGAGCTGGGTATGACGCTGTGCGGCTCGACGAGCTTCCGCCAGGGGCAAACCTCTGCAATTGCTTCGGGCATGAGCAGGCGATCGCGGAATATGTGATGAGCGCGCTGCTGGCGCGGCACATCCCGCTCGCCGATGCCGATCAGCGATTGCGGCGCGGCGACTGGGCCTATTGGGCCGGCTCCCCCGAGCGTGTCCATGGCGAGATCGCCGGCAAGATCATCGGCCTGCTCGGCTTCGGACATATCGGGAAGGCGGTTGCGCGGCGCGCCAAGGCCTTCGAGATGGAGGTCAATGTCGCCAATCGCAGCCCGGTCGCGACCTCCGAGGTCGTCGACCGCTCCTTCACGCTCGACAGGCTCGGCGAATTCTGGGGCTCGGCCGACGCGATCGTGGTGTCGCTGCCGCTGGCTCCCGAGACGCGGGGCATTGTCGGCGCCGACGCCTTCGCCGCGATGCGCCGAAATGCGACCATCTTCAATGTCGGGCGCGGCCCGCTGCTCGACGAGGCGGCTTTATACCAGGCGCTCAAGCAGGAACGTATCGGCGGCGCCGTGATCGACACTTGGTACCGATATCCCGGCCCCGGGGACATGAATCCCTTGCCGGGCTCGTTGCCTTTTGAAGAGCTGCCGAACATCGTGATGACGCCGCATATGTCAGGATGGACAAGCGGCACGATCCGCCGCCGCCAGCAGACGATCGCCGACAATATCCGGCGCTGCTATGCCGGCGAGCCTCTGATCAACCTCGTACGCCAGGGCAAACGCGCAGACTGATCTTCGATTTCCGAGCCGGACGCCAAGAAGCCGGCTGGGCCAACCGCGGGCAATCCGCCAACAGCAGGGAAACGCACCATGGGTCTTTTCAAGCATTTCAGGATTGCCGGCACGCTGCTGGCGCTGGGGGCAGGCATGCTGGCCGCCAGCCAGGCTTCGGCCCAGACGATTACCGACATCATCAAGCGGGGCTCGGTCAAGATCGGCGTGCTGATCGGTGCTCCGCCTTATGGCTCGGTCGACTCGCAGGGCAACGCCATCGGCTATGATGCCGACGTCATCGCGCTGATCGGCAAATATCTCGGCGTCAAGGTCGAGATGGTGCAGCTCACCCCTCCGGCCCGCATCCCGGCGCTGGAAGCCAACAAGGTCGACTTCCTCGTCGCTACGTTGGCGCCGACGCCCGAGCGCGCCAAGGCGGTGATGTTCTCGATCCCCTACAGCGCCTTCCAGACCGGCATCTACGCCAAGAAGAACGTCGCCATCAAAACCTGGGACGATCTCAAGGGTCGCAAGGTCGGCGTCAACCGCGGCTCCAGCGTCGAGCGCGAGTTCACCAACCGGGAAAAGGAGCTGAACCTCACCATCCTGCGCTTCGAGGACGACGCCACCACCATGCAGGCGCTGTTCTCCGGCCAGGTCGAGGCCATCGCCGGCCCCGATGCGCAGGCCAATGCCGCGATGAAGGCGCGCGGCGAGACCGAGACCGAGCTCAAATTTGTCTTCGGCATGCAGCCGAACTCGATGACCATGCGCAAGGACGCCTGGGAGCTGCGCCAGTGGCTCAATAACTTCATCTACTACGTCAAGCAGAACGGGGAGCTCGACGCGATCGCGCAGAAGTGGGTCGGTAGCCCGCTGCCGCCGCTGCCGACCTTCTGATCCCCCTTCCTGACCGGATCTGCTGACCAGCCGGCGCGCCCTTGCGCGCCGGCAACCCTCGACCTCACTCACAGGCCGAAGGAGCGCGCCATTGCTCTTCCAAGACGTCCTTTCCAAATGGCCGATGATCCTGCACGGGGTCTGGCTTACGATCGCGCTATCCTTCGTCGCGATCGCGCTCGGCCTTGTCCTAGCGACGGCGATGACCGCGCTGCGCAGCCTCGCCGGCAACTGGGCCGGCTATATCGTCGACGCCTATGTCGAGCTGATGCGCAACACGCCGTTCCTGGTGCAGCTCTTCATGATCTTCTTCGGGCTGCCGCAGCTCGGCATCCGGCTGAACGGGCTCGAAGCTTCCGTCCTGGCGATGACGCTCAACCTCGCCGCCTACGCCACCGAGATCATCCGCGCCGGCGTCGACTCCATCCATAAATCGCAGATAGAAGCCGGCCTCGCTCTGGCGATGACCAAATGGCAGGTGCTGAAACACGTCATCCTGCAGCCGGCCTTCGCCCGCGTCTGGTCGGCGCTGTCGAGCCAGTTCGTGCTGATGATGCTGGCCTCCAGCATCTGCTCCTTCGTCTCGGTGCAGGAATTGTCCGGAACGGCCGCGATCATCGAGCAGGACACGTTCCGCTCGTTCGAGACCTATATCGTCGTGACCGTGCTCTATCTCGTGCTGGCGCTCTCCTTCAAACTCTTCCTGAACTGGCTCGGCCGGAAACTCTTCCCGCAGGTCTCGGGCCTCGCCCGCCTCACCGAAGCGCATGGGGAGGCCGCCTGATGCAGACCTTCGGTTGGCCCGAGGCCCTCTTCATCCTGCGCTCCGCCGGCTGGACGCTGGCGCTCACCGCCATCGCCTTCTTCATCGGCAGCATCATCGGCGGCATCTTCGCGATCCTGCGCCTCTCGCGGATCCGGTGGCTGCGCCGCTTCGCGGCCGGCTACATCCTGATCATCCAGTCGATCCCGGTGCTCATGGTGCTGTTCATGAGCTATTACGGGCTCTCGGCGCTGGGCATCGAGCTGCCGCCCTTCCTTGCAGCCTCCGCCTCGCTCTCGATCTACGTCTCCGCCTATCTCGCCGAGATCTGGCGCGGCTCGATCGAGTCCGTGCCGCGCCAACAATGGGAGGCCTCGGCCTCGCTGGCGCATACGACGGCACAGACCTATCGCTATGTGATCCTGCCGCAGGCGGTCCGCATCTCGCTGCCGCCCACGGTCGGCTTCCTCGTCCAGCTCGTGAAGAATACCTCGATCGTCCAGGTCGTCGGCTTCGTCGACCTGATGCGGGCCGGCATGCTGGTCAACAACGCGACCTATCAGGCCTTCCAGATCTTCAGCCTGGTTGCCCTGATCTATTTCGCGATCTGCTTCCCGCTGTCCCGGCTCAGCCGCCATCTCGAAAAGGTGATGAATGCCAGCCGTTCTCATTGAAGACATCCACAAGCGCTTCGGCTCCTTGGAGGTGCTGAAGGGCGTCTCGCTCAGCGTCGAGACCGGCCAGGTGGTCGCGATCATCGGGCGGTCGGGCTCGGGCAAGTCGACGCTCTTGCGCTGCATCAACGGGCTCGAGAGCTTCCACGCCGGCAAGATCGAGGTCGCCGGCCACAGCCTGACCCAGGACCCGAAGAAGCTGCGCGAATTGCGCAAGGACGTCGGCATCGTCTTCCAAAGCTACAACCTCTTCCCGCATCTGACCGTCGGGCAGAACATCATGCTCTCGCCGCGCATCACCAAGAACGTGCCGCAGGCGGAAGCTTTGTCCCTCGCCAAGGAGGTGCTGGCGCAGGTCGGCCTCTCCGAGAAATTCGACAGCTATCCGGACAATCTCTCCGGCGGCCAGCAGCAGCGCGTGGCCATCGCCCGCTCGCTGGCGATGAAGCCCAAGGTCATGCTGTTCGACGAGGTGACCTCGGCGCTCGACCCGGAACTGACCGGCGAAGTCCTGCTGGTGATGGAGAAGCTCGCCAAGGGCGGCATGACCATGCTGCTCGTCACCCACGAGATGAACTTCGCCCGAACGGTCGCCGACACGACGGTGTTCATGCATCAGGGGAAGATTTGGGAACAGGGAGCGTCGAAGACGCTGTTCTCAGATCCGCAGACGCCTGAACTCAGAAACTTCGTGCAGGCTGGCGCTCACTGAGCGCTTGGCCCGATCCGGGCCAAGCTGGCCGACGACGTCGGGGCGCACCTCGAGTGATGTTCGGCCTGCCGGTCAAAATCAATGGCGGTCCGCGCGCGGGTCAAGCCAGTCGCAGCTGGAGGCTGTCGATGACCGCGCGCCGGCTGCGCCATTGCAATCCGGGACGTTTACCGAAATCGCGGTGCCGCTGCCGAACTCGTCATCGGCTGTCCTTTGAAAAGCAACGTCCGGGGCTTACTTGCGCCACAACTGGACATTGGGCCATCGCCAGCAAGCGGACTTTGAATGGACGCTCATGCGATGTCTGCGATTGAGGACGGTCTCCTGCTGACCATCATCAATCGTAGCGAGATTTCTGTGGGTTCCACGGTCAGCACTTGGGAACCGGTGACGGCGGGAGAATGGGGAATCCGACGCCGGCCAACAGTGCCAAATTTTAACGCGGCGCCACGGCCTCCGACGCAACCGTGCCCTCCGCTCCCCTCAACCGGCCGAACCGTTCCCAGTTGGGCGGCATCGGGCCACCGAAGATGCGGGTCAGCATCATGCGTCCGACCTCGGCAGAATAGTGAGCCTGATCGCCCATCCAATAGTTCGGATCGTCCGAGAGCCAGTCGGCGCCCGTGAAGTCCCAGAGCGGCGTGACGCGCGCGACCTGGTCAAGGGCCTGCTCAAGATCCTTCGGCAAATAACGGCTCTCGACGGCCCGATGGAGCGGGCTGACAGCCACGATCAGCCTGGTGCCGTTCTGCCGAGAAAGCGTAGCGATGCGCTGCAGGATCTGCAACTGATCCGCAAAATACGCGCGCTGTGCGAATGGCCTGTTGTAGTCGCTGCCCGCCTGCGCGCCGCGCCCGGCCAAGGCGCTCCACGAGGCCACACGGACGAAAGCCAGCTTCATCTTGTCGACGATGGAAGGCGACTTGCGATCTCTCTCCTCGATCGCAGCCCGGGCCTCGCGCAGGATTCGCTGCCAGCTCCTGACCTGCATCGCCGTCAGATTCCGCCACCAGAAATATACACCGGTTTCACCGCTTAGGGCCTGAGGCAGCAGGGTCTCGATGTAGCGGTTGGTCGACGGCGGATCTCCGAAAGTATCGATATCGAGCAGGAGGAACACGGCCCGCAAGCGCTGCCCGCGTTTAACCTTGTCGGCGAGGACATATTCGAACGCGGGCAGGAAGTCCGGCAACATGCCGCGCGTGACCGAGAAACTGGCGAAATTCACCCCGTCCAGGTGGCGGGACAGCTCCGCGGGCGGAGTGGCCTGGGCGCGAGACGAGCCAAACACCACGCCGTCGAAACCGTCCGGCGCAGCGTCATAGGCCGCGAGATTACGGTAATGGTAATTGATATTGGGCGTACGCGGAAGGACGTTCGTGCCGAACACGCCCTGCGGATCGATCACGACATTCGCGACGACGACACTGACAAAGAGCGCCGCAGCGCCCAGGATCAGTGCCAGCGCATATGTCCGGGGGTTCATCCCGGACGCGGCAGAAGCCGACTTTGCCTTACGCCAGCGCATCGGGCTGGCCCGGCTGGAGCTCGGAAAGGCGTCCGTCGAGGAAAAGGCTGCGGGCAAGGCCGCGCTGGATCTTGCCGCTCGTCGTCTTCGGCAGGCTGCCGGGGCGGATCAGCACGATGTCCTCGATGGAAAGCTCATGTTCGGTTGCGATCGCCTCGCGGATCGTGTCCTGGATGTCATCAATCAAGACGTGGCGCATCAGCGTCCGCTCGACCTCCTGAACCACGACCAGACGCCCTTCGCCATTGTCGTCCAGGATCGAGAAAGCAGCCCCGCCATGCCGGCGCAAGGCCGGATGGCTCGCCTGAACGGTGTCCTCCAGATCCTGCGGATAATGGTTGATGCCGCGAATAATGATCACGTCCTTGATGCGCCCGGTAATGAAGAGCTCGCCCGTGTCATCGAGGAACCCGAGATCGCCGGTACGAAGCCAGCGCTCCTCGGCTTCCCCTTCGATCCCCGGCCAGAAAGTCGCGGCGGTGGCCTCGGCGTTCTGCCAATAGCCCTGGGTAACATTCGGACCGGAAATCCAGATCTCGCCGGCATGACCGGTCTGAAGGCGGCGGCATGTTTCCGGATCGACGATCGCGAGCCCCTCACCGACGAGGGCCTTGCCGCAGCCCGCGACGAAGCGGGCGTCGTCCTCGCTCGTCGGCGCCGCCGCGCGAAGCCGTTGCAGCGCCTCGCTGCTTACCCGACGCTTTGCGAGCCCTCGCCCCCGTCCGCCGCCGGAGGCGAGAAGCGTCGCCTCCGCGAGCCCGTAGGCCGGCGAGCAGGCTCCCGGCGCGAAGCCATAGGGCGCGAAGGTCTCGGTGAAGCGCTCCATCGTTTCCGCGCGCACCGGCTCGGCGCCGTTGAGCGCAATTTTCCAGCCGGACAGATCGATTCCTGCCATCTGGTCGGGGCGGAAGCGATCGACGCAAAGATCGAAGGCAAAGTTCGGGGCCGTTGCGAATTCGGCGCGGTAGTCGCTGATCGCGCGCAGCCAGTTCAACGGACGCTGCATGAAGCTCACCGGTGCCATGAGCACGCAAAGCGACCCGACATAGAGCGTCTGCAGCACGTTTAGGATGAGACCCATATCGTGATAGAGCGGCACCCAGCTGACATATGTGGTCGCGCGCGTGTTGCTGTATACGCGCCGGATCATCTCGCTATTGGCGAGAAGGTTGCCGTGGGTCACCATCACGCCCTTGGGATTCGATGTCGAACMCGAAGTGTATTGCAGGAAGGCTAGGTCCTGCTGTCCGGGCTCGGGGAAGATGCTTCCCACGGGGGCGTCGGCCTCTTTCGTGGCATCGACGGCCAGGAACGCGAGCGCCGGCGCCTGAAGACGCTCCGCGAGATCGCCCCGCGTCACCTGCAATGCAGGACTCGTCAAGGCGATCCGCGGCGTGCAGTCAGCGACGATGCTGGCGCTCGAATTGCGCGCGCCCAAGCGCCGGGGCGGCATCATCGGGACCGCGATCGTGCCGGAGATGAGGCAGCCGAAGAAAGCGACAAGGAAATCGAGCCCGGGCGGGAACATCAGGAGCGCTCGCTCGCCGGAGAGACCACGCTCCATCAACGTTGCGGCCAGCGCACGAGCGCGCCGTTCGAGCTCGGAGAAGGTCAGCGACGATTCCTCGCCGCCACGATCCGACAGAAAGGCATAGGCACGCTCGTTCGGCTGCTMCGCGGCGCGCGCACGCAACAGCTCGACCATCGAGTCGTAGCCAGTCCCGAGGACCGCCGGGCTCTTATGAACTGCTGCGATTTGGTTCAATTCGACTCTCCGGCGAGGTGATGGGCGAGCGCTGCGATGCTGGGGTATTCGAAGGCCAGTTCCGGCGGCAATTCGCGTCCGAGCCATTCTTCGAGCTCGGCCACGAGGTAGACTGCCATCGCCGAATCGAGCCCGAGGCGCGTGAACTTGGCCTGCGGATCGATTTTTTCCTCAGCACGTCGAAGCCCCTTGGCGAGATGTGCGACGCACCACGCGATGATTTCGGCTTCGCCCTTGTCAGTTGCCATCAAACGCCACGCTCCCACGCCGACCGTCAGAATTGATAATAGAGGAACTCGCTCACCTGCCCGAGCCGGAAGAATACCTCGCCGAAGAGGAGAAAAGCGGCGCCGAGAGCGATGAGCGAGGGGCGCCAGGCCAGCGCGCCGACGTTTCTTCGCCAATTCGACTGAGCGTCTCCTTCCCGATAACCGGTGATCTCCATGGGATCCGGCAGCAGCAGGGCAATCGCCAGCGCCAGCAAGGTCAGCGCGGTCCCGGTGAGCGACCAAGTGCTGCCGAGCCAGGTGCGGATGAAGGCCTCCGAGATCCAGCCCTCGCGGATCGCCCACCAATCGTGCTGCAGCGTGAGCGCCTCCGCGACCGGGGATTGGCCCATGCCCGCCATGGCCGCGAAAAGATGACCGGATGTTTCGATATCTGTAGCCCGAAAGAGGACCGAACCCAGCACAAAGGCCGTGAAGGTCAGTGCCCATCCGACAAGCCGGCCGGCCTGTGTCGGCTCGTCGCGCTCGGGCACGATCCTCTGCCAGATGCTGTTGATGGTGAGAAGGCAGCCGTGATAGGCGCCCCACAGCACGAAGGTCCACCCGGCTCCGTGCCAGAGGCCGGCCAGGGTCATCGTGATCATCACCGCGATGGCGCGCCACCATCCCATCGGCCGGCCGAATGTCAGCGGCCCGTAAACATAATCCCGCAGCCACTGTGACAGCGTGATGTGCCACCGCCGCCAGAAGTCCAGAATGCTGGTTGCGCGCAACGGTGCCGCGAAATTCACGGGAAGCCGGAAATTGAACAACAGCCCGAGGCCGATCGCCATCTCGGAATAGCCGGAAAAATCGAAATAAATCTGGGCCGAGAAGGCCAGCGCCCCGCCCCAGGCGGCGATGGCCGTGACTGGTTCGCCCCTCGTCGCCGCATCGAAGACGGTACCGACATGCGGCGAAAGCGAATCGGCGATCACCACCTTCTTGGCGAGGCCGATGATGAAAATCGTGAGCCCAAGCGCGACATTGGACCAATCGAACCGGTAGCGCGCACCATCGCCGAGCTGCCTGCCGAAGCTGTTCCAGCGCACGATGGGTCCCGCAATCAGATGCGGGAAGAAGGCGACAAAGAACGCGTAGCGGCTGAAATGGAGCGGGACCTTGCGGCGGTAGACATCGACCAAAAAGGCGATCTGCACGAAAGTCGTGAATGACAAGGCGAGCGGCACGACCGGCGGCGCGGCCTTGTAGGAATGAACGATCGAGAGAAGGAAATCGGCGTATTTCCAGTAGCATAAGACCAATATGTTACAGACGATTCCTAAGATCAGGAGCCGCTTCGCCGCAGGCTTCTCCGCTGCCGCGATCAGCCGTGCGAACCAGAAATTCGCGACAATTGACGCCGCGGGCAGCAGCACATACGGCGGATTCCACCATGCATAGAAGACGAGCGACGACAGCGTCGTGCCGAGGATCGCAGCCGAAGCGCTCACGCGCGCCAATACGAAATGCAGGAGCACCGCAAGCGGAAGAAAGACGAAGATGAACTCGGTAGAATTGAATAGCATCGGGCGTGCCATTGAGCCGTGCGAGACTACAGGGATACAGCCGGTCCGCACGCTCGCAAGATGGGTCGGAAGCTTGTGGCCCATTAGCCGGGCGTATGTGTGAAATATGTCACCGATACTGCGGCCTGGGCGCCGCCTTAGCGGTCGGTGTTCAGGCAAGGCTTGCCCCTCAAATGAGGCTCCAAACTCCTAAGAGGATGGGGCTATACCTATGGGCGGGGCGGCTTTCGGACAGATGTTTCATCAATTCAGAATTGAGTAGCCTTCGACGCTGTTTTGGGGGAGCGCCCGGCTAAGTCTGGGAATGTGGACCGCTTGTAGTATTACATTTCGTAAACCGTCCAGTCGTCCAGATATTTGAACTGAATGAATGTGGGCTCTATCCGGCGAACATGTCTTGGAACGGCGGCTATTGCGAGTTCACCTTCGAGATCAGACCGACAAGGCCCGTAATCGCCGTGTAGGCCAAGCATCCGAACCCTGACGTGCCCGTCGCCATGGCAGTGCCCCGAAAGGTGACGTGTCAGCCAAGGGCGAGTTCCGGCTGTGCTGCTTTCGGCCTCCTTGGAGCCCGAAAGCAGACGTTCCAGACGTCGGCTTGGGCCATTTTTTGGTCAACCTGATGAGGTGGCCAACATCAATCTCGGGTCGAAAGCAGGATGCGGCTTCCGACGTCGGCTAGCGGTGAAATGCGGTATTCCCAACGCTACTCGTCGGATGCACGCATGTGGAGATTAAGCTCCGCAAGGTCGAGCGGTTTGAAAAGCGGCGCTTCAATCGCGGTTTTCAAGTCGATTTCCTCGCCTGATCGAGGCGCCGCAATGAGCCGTCGCAGCTATTCGGGATGCGAGGACGATCCCTCAGTCGATCTCTTCTCTGCCAACCGATGGCTTTGAACTCTCGCCTCTGCCAGTGCCATATCGAGAAAATAGGACACGCTCCCGATGCCCACGCCGAAGCGACATCTCGCAATTCGATGATCTGAGAGATCACGTCTTCGATTTGCTGGATCGCCGCCCCACGGTCGGGCGCAGGATCATGATCCCGGCCAGATCGGATTAACTACGATCCAACTAGAGACTGCCGCCTCGCAAACCGCAGGATCACGCCCAGCGATGCCGCGAGAGGTATCGCCAACAACACGCCGATGAAGCCGAACAGCCATCCAAAAGCGAACAGCGCAAACATCATCCAGACCGGGTTGAGCTTGACGCGGCGACCAATGAAGCGCGGCGACAGCACATAATCGGCAAGCATTTCTCCGACGACGAAGATGCCCCCCACCACGGCGACCGGTGCCCAATTCGGCCAGAATTGGGCCATTGCAACACAGGCCGCAACTAAGAACCCGGTGGCGGCCCCGAAATAGGGAACAAAACTGATGAGGCCTGCGGTCGTTCCTATCAAAATGGCATGGTTGAGCCCTGTCATTTTCAGAGCTGTCGCATAAAGCACGGCAAGAACGAGACAGATGACGACCTGCCCACGCACGAAGCCAGCGACCGTATCGTGGATTTCACGCCCAAGCGCCCGCATATCGTCGCGGTATGCCGGGGGGAACCAGCCATCGACCGTCGCAATCATTCTTTGCCAGTCAATTGCGAGATAGACGGCGATGATCGGCGTGACGACGATGAGCGAAAGAAGGGAAATCAAGGCCAGTCCGCTCGACCACAACGAGCGAAGGAAACCATCGAGCCAGTTGCTGCCCATCGTCTTCGCGATTTCGGCGGTGGATTGCTCGATGTGGAGTTCGCCGCCCATGACACTGTGCAGCCAGGGGCGGCTTGCATCGCTCGTGAGCGACTGGAGTCTTGTGACGTAGCCGGGAAACTCCTCAACGAAAAATCTGAGCTCGCCAATGATGGCCGGAAGCATCACGAGCAGAAAGGCGATGAGAGCCGCGACCAGCGGAAGGAAGACGGCCAGAGCCGCCAAAGAACGGTTGATCCCGAGCCGCTCCAGCCTGTCGACCACCGGAACGAGCAGGTATGCGAGCAACGTACCGACCACGAACGGCAGCAGGATTTGGCGCAACAGCACCAACGTGACCAACGCGAGCGCAGAGACCGCGAGCCAGAACGTCGCTGGTCGTGTAATTCTCATCGGCCTTCGTCGCACATGCGGTTTCGAGCTCGACTGCCGCCTTCGGTGCCTACCGATTCCAGCGCGGATCCACGAATCCGAGCGAGAGTAGCGGTCGTACAGATCCTTGTTCAATTTTCCATCAGGCTAGCGAAGGCGATCTCACCATCGGTAATGTAGTGGTTAACCTTTCCGGTCTGCAACCGTGATCCGGATTGGTGCAATGCGACCTCCCCGATCACCCGCTTTGCCTTTAACTGGGTGACGACGTAGTTGCGTTCCGCATTCGTGTCTGAATCGGTCGCATGGGTGACTTGGAGCGTTAGTCGGGCCAGCGATAGGCCGGTGTCTCTGGTGCCCGCCCCAACCCACAGCACGCGCTGATCGGTCGACGGTTTATCCGTGTTCAACCAGAAGCTCGCCGCTGCCATATCATCCTCCGAGTGGGCGAGGCTCAACGCCCAGAAACGGACGTGATGGCGCTTGCGCGGGCTGTTGTTGATCGGCTCTTGGAAACCAATGTCCTGCCTCCGTCCAAAGAGATACAGGGAGCTGAAAGGAGCTGTGGGATACGGAGAGTTGAGTAAAAACGCGCGTATCATTCGCCACGAGCTCGCGACTCCCAATCGATCGGCTGTTGACCAACCCGCCGTTGCAAACGCATCGCAGAGCTGTTGAAGGGTGCCGATGAGGACGAGGTTTACCGGATCGCCAGCCAAGCCATCTCCGGTGATCGTGTATCTAGGGATAAGTCTCCGGTGAAGAACCTTCAGCCCCATTCGGACCACGTTTGGCAAAATGACATAGGCTGCCAGCCCGTAAGTGAGGCTTACTGCCAGGATCCACGGAAGTCGGTGGTCCGCCGTATCGAATACGACGAAGACTATCAGCCAGACGCTGAAGGCGCCGAGGCAGAAAATGAGCAACCTCTGGAATAGGCGCGCAAGCAATCGCAAAATCTTTGTCCTGTCTGGCAGGAGATGAGCTCGCCGCAGCTCTGTCTGTTCGTATGCAGGTTTCACCGTCCAGCCCGGCATTAGGCCTCGGATCCGACGCCCGTTCAACGGGTAAAGGCGACCGAGGCCACGTATACCCGTCGCCCCTGACCACGCCGAACCTCGGCGTCGCCTCGCAGCCGTCCGATTTCCAGGTGCTGAAGCTCCCGCACAGTAACGTCGCCGTAAGCCGACCCGCCTCGTCTACGTCGCATGCTCCGCGCGCCCACCCCGCCAGCATCCACCGGCTCCTGGAAGGTCGCAGCGATCTCGACCCTGAGCAGACGTTCCGAAGGTCGCAGATGGGTCGATTGCAGACATTAGCGAGCCTGCACCATCACACAATCCGATCGAGATAGACCGCCTGTTCGCCTATCTCTCCTGCGCGGCCGATTTTATCACTTCATTCACGAGATAATTTATATTTTCCCATTGATGTAAATGCTCGGCTCCATAAGTTACCTTCACAATCGAATTGAATTCTCTGATCATAAAAATCTGAGTGCAGCGACGATTTGATACCGGAGAATTATCATATGCGCATGATATCATATTCTTTGATCTTAAAAAATCCCTGCCATCATAATATATATCTCTAAGACCAAGTGCTTCATTGCCATATATATTTCGGCGAGGACCGATTTTCGTGAGACCAAATTCGGTTATTTTATATTCTCGTTGATATTGTTTTCTTTCTCCTATTCTCGAATAGGTATCTATAGATCCAATGAAAGCTTGATCGATACTAGTTGTTGGTAGATGATTTATAGAAGAATTGATAAGAATGGAAATTCGTCCATCGAAAGTGTGAATATTTACGTCTTTCGATCCTAGGAAATCTTGAAGATCTGGATATGTAGCTCCAATGAGAAGCGAGGTATTGAACGGTTGCTGACAACTTGGCTGGGGGAAATCCTTCCCGAACGCAGAACAGTTAATTAGCCCTATGGGCTCGATAAACTCGAGCGGAAAACGGAGAGTTACAATGTCAGCAACGGAGCTTTTGGCCCAGCGCGCCATCCAGTAGCGCTTACCGTCTGCGGCTGTGACTTCCCACTCGTTATTGCAGTACGGCTGAGCAGCCGGGCAGGAACGTTCTGGCGTGACCCGCGTGTCAGTTGATTGCCCCCATGCCATCGGCGCGCACAGACCGACGCTGATAGCGATAGGCATAAGCAGCTTGAACATCGGAGCGGCCGAGATCCTCAACGACATCATATCTCGCTGCACATTTCCTCCATTGAGCGATTTCCGCAACGGGTCGTAGTCAGCCTTTCAACCAGCGATAATGATCGCCGCAGGAGACATCGCGAATGAGCATTTACGAAACAGCACGTCAGGTTTGCGATGCCTTCTCCGAAGAGGATTTCATAGCTGTACTAAAGATTTACGAAAGCCGACAAGGGGGCATGGAGACGGTTGATAGGCGCGCTGTTGAAGCGATTTTGGAAAAGTACGCAGACGTTCCGCAGCCCAAGAAGGATCAGCTTGAGAGTTATGCCGCTATACTCTCGCGCTGACGAGAATGAGGTCGAACTCCCTTATGGCTTCGCTCGCAACCGTCCTCGGTAACGGCTACGCCCATGTTGGGTCGAGAGCCGAAGTTACTGTCGTGCACAGAACCGGACCACCCAACCATGCTCAACGCGCTGCGATACCATGCGCGGGGGCGACCCTAACGCGGTCAACGACCTCGCGCGACCGTTCGCCGGTTGCCTATCAGATTGGCCACGATCAGGCGCGAGATCGCGTACCTCACCTGCTGATACTCTCCGCCGCACAACTCTGCGCGCTCCGGGGTTAGGTATCCCTTGGCACGAGGTCGCCAAACATGTGCGGATCCTTGCCGTAGCTCACCGACCGATCGAAAACGAGCGTGTCACCGTCGAAGCGGCACTCGGCCGTGTCTGACAATGCGGTCTCGATGAGTTTGCAGAACCGATCGTCGCAACGGTCTTGGCATGGCGTGTGCGTCGCATCCTGTCACTTTCGCCGGTCGAATAGGCCGGAGCAGGCCAAGGCCGTCGCGGTGCTCGGGCTGAACGCAGCGGGAATATCGTATACGAGCACGAGCCTCAGCAGCGCCTTGACGTCGACATCGTGCGGCTGCGCTGCGAGCGGATCCGGAACGAAGAGCAGCACGTCCAGCTCACCCTGTGCGATCATCGCGCTGATCTGCTGATCGCCCCCGAGCGGGCCGCTCTTGACGAGACGGATTGCGACGTCGGGCAACGACCAGACGCCGGAGCCCTCTCGAAACCAGGGCCGTGGCTGCTTCCGCGAACAGGCTGTCTATCGCGTGCGCGACAACTTCGGTTCCGAAGCGGGCCTGCAAGGCGCGAACGACTCCGGGAGGCTGCGATGTGCTGACCAGAGGCGCCCTGCCCTCGTTGCGCTCGACGAAGTCGATCACATCCGCCGCGGTGACGCCCCCCTCGACGATTTCGACCACGGGCAATCGGAGCACCGGATGCGCCCTCTCGTGCTCGGCGATCTGCGCGAGCGTCGCCTGCGAACAGCTTCCGGCGAGTATAGCTTCGCGCCCCTGTACGGGACGGAATGTCCTCTGCGCCGTCTCGACCAGACCGGCGCGATGGAAATTCCGCGGCAGGCCGATCGCGTTTCCCGATCCTCCGGTGATGAAAGGTGCTTCAGCGCATGCCTCTCCGATCGCGAGCAGGTCCTCATCGGTGGGAGCATCGACGATGACCAGCGTGTCGCCATCGGCGGCGCATTTGGCCAACGCGGCGCGCCACTCGGCGGCACCTTTCGACACCGTGGTCCAGGGTACGAAACCCACCGGCTGGCTCGACTGGGCGCGCAGCCAGCGACGGATGTCGCTGTCCGTCATTGGCGTGAGCGGATGATGCCGGACGCCCGACTCGTTGAGCGGCACGTCGCCGACGAAGAGATTACCCATGTAGACGCTGCGACCGGCGCCCGGGAAGGCCGGGCACGCAACCACGCCACGAACCCCGAGCTCCGCGGCAATCGCCTCACCGACGGGACCGATATTGCCTTCGGCCGTCGAGTCGAAGGTCGAACAGTATTTGAAGACGATCTGAAGACAGCCCTGCTGCCGGAGCCAGGCGAGAGCAGCGAGGGATTGCTCCACTGCCTCTCCGGCAGGGATCGACCTGCTCTTCAATGCAACTACACCCGCCTGGCATTCACGATCGGCGGGCCGCGACGGTACGCCGAGAAATTGCATTGTTGCGAGGCCTGGGGCCCCCCGCCACCCTTGGCGAGGGTGTTCGCGATGTCACTCGCGCCGGTGAAGTCGTCCGCGATGACGCCGATAAGCATGTCGCACTCATCCGTAGTTTGCTGAACGGATTGGCCGAGGGGCTCAGGCCGCTCGACCCGCTTCCCGGGTAGCGACCGTCAAACCGATCACGCCATGCTTCGCGATCAACTCAGCAACGAGGCCGATGTCGACTGCTGCCTCCACGAAGGCGCGGAGATAGTCGATAGCAATACCGGATACTTTGGGCGTTCCGATCGCCTGCTGCACGGACATGAAGCGGCCCGTAAGCAGTTTTGATCCAGGCAGCCGGGCCTGCTCCTTGATCAGCTTTTGGCGAAGACAGGCCAGAGCATCGAGTTTGCCGTCGATGAACAACCTGTAGGTCTCCTCGAAGCCATTGCCCCAGACCATCTCGGCCTCGTGGACGTTCCGCTCGAGCCAAAGGCCGTAGGCGGTACGCGCTGCGGCCGCGATCCGGTGGCCCTTCCGATCGACTTCCAAGATCTCCCGGAGGGTGGATCCCGGCGGCAGCAGATAGGTCGCCTCGATCTCGGCATAAGCCGAGGTGAAGTCGATCACGGCAGCACGTTGCGGCTCGGCCGCGACCAGCCCGACATCCCACTCGTCGCGCTCGGCCGCATCGGCGAGCTTGCCCGGGTTCTCGTACGAGACGTATTCCAGCGGCAGGTCGAGACAGGCGGCCATGGCCGCCGCCATGTCCGGGGACACCCCGGCCGGACCGCCGTCGGGCGTCCGGCTGGAAACGAGCAGGAAGTTCGAGAGGTTGATCCCAGCCCGGAGCTTGCCGTGCCGCGAGAGAGCCGCGCGGACCTCCATCGGAGCAGGCCCGAGCTTGGCCTTCAGGCTCTCCACAGTCACGGACATCTCAGGCGGCCTTCAGCGTCTCGGCGACGAGCTGGCCGAAGCGCTTCGTGCCGGTCTTGCCGCCGAGGTCCGGGGTGCGAGATACCGGATCGGTTAAGACCTCGTCAATCGCCTTGTCGATGCCGTGGAAGGCCTGTTCGAACACGGGCAGACCACGCTTCTCGCCCAGCCACTGCAAGAGCATGCCGCAGGAAAGGATCATCGAGACCGGATTCGCCTTGTCCTGGTTCTGGATGTCCGGTGCCGACCCGTGCTGGGCCTGAGCGCAGCAATGGGTGTCGCTCGCCATCATCGAACCCGCCAGGCCGAGGCTCCCAGAGAGCTCGCTTGCCAGATCGGAGATGATGTCGCCGTAGAAGTTGGTCGCGCAGATGACGTCGAACCGCTCGGGATTGCGCACCAGATGCGCGGTGGAGGCGTCGATTAGCAAGTCATCGAGCTGCACCTGGGGGAATTCCAGCGCCACCTTGCGCACTTCACGCAGGAACAGGCCATCGGTCTGATGGAAGCTGTTGACTTTGTGGACGGCAGTGACCTTGTTGCGGCGCTTGGCAGCGAGCTCGAAGGCGCGCCGGGCGATGCGGTTCGAGCAGTGGGCGGTGATCTTGCGGAGCGAGATCGCCATATCCGGCGACGGCATCAGCTCGGCCCAGCCTAGATGCATGTTGCGGTCGGGATAGAAGCCTTCGGTCGCCTCGCGCATGATAACGAGGTCCATCGTCTTGCCGGGCTTCATGTTGGATTCGATGAAGGGGCGTGTGCGCGCAGGGCGGACGTTGGCGTAAAGGTCGAGTCCGATCCGGAAGCCCGCCGAGACGTTGCGGCCACCCTTCTCCGGCGCCGGATAGTCAGCATGGGACTGGGTGCCCAGGATTACCCCGTCGTAATCGGCGCGGGCCTTGTCCAGCACGCTTTCGCGCAGCGTGGTACCGTGCTTCTCGAGGCTCTTGAACCCGACATCATCGTAGTCGAAGGCGAGGTCGAGGCCGAACTTGTCGCTGGCGACCTCCACAACTCCGATCGACGCGGCAACGATTTCCGGCCCGATGCCGTCACATGGCAAGACAAGAACCTTCATGGTATTTCCTCAGTTTCGGGCCCAGGCCTTAGAATTGGCTATTGCATCGTCTAAAACCAATCGTCGGTCAAGATGGCCTTAGCCAATTTGGATCGCTATAGACGTACAAGCCCAACACCACGGTCACACGCCCCGCGCATGGCAAGCAGCCCCCTCGCCCTTCGTATCGCCAACGACATCGTCGCCCAGATCGGCATGGGCGAGCTCGAGCCCGGCTCACATCTGGCGACGGAGGCGCTGGCAGCACGCTTCGAAGTCTCGCGCTCGCCTGTTCGGGAAGCGCTATCGCTTCTGTCCAGCAAAGGATTGATCGAAAGCCGCCGGAATCGTGGCTTCTTCGTTCTCCCGACACCCTCCGGAAACCGCGCGAGCGCGATCGAGCCACTGGTTCCGGCCGTCGATGAGCCCTATTACCTTTTCGCAGAGGATTGGCTGCACGACAGGATCAGCGCAGACCAGACAGAGCAGGCAATCCGGGATCGGTACGGCCTTTCGCGCGCCCAGGCCCAGGAACTTCTGCTGAGAGCCGCGAGAGAAGGATGGGCCGAGCCCAAGCCGGGCTACGGCTGGAAGCTGCGTCAGGTCGCCAAGACAGCCGAAGCCTTTGAAGCGATCTACCGGTTTCGTGCCGTCATCGAACCGGCAGCCCTATTGGAACCGACCTTCTGCTTCGATAAGCGCTCTGCCGCGGCTCTCCGGAAGACCCAGGAGCGACTTGCGTCCGGTAAGCTCGAAGGAATGGCCCCGGCAGCGATGACCGCCGCAGGGGCCGAGTTTCACGAGGCGATCATCCGGATGTCGAACAATCCAATGTTCTTCCAGGCCCTGGAACGGGCAAACCAGTTGCGCCGCCTGGCGGAGTATCGCCTGAAAGTCGATCCTAAGCGCATTTCGCTGCAAAGCCTCGAGCACCTTCAGATCCTCGACCTCCTTGCCCGCGGCGACAATCTTGAAGCCGCGCATCTGATGCGGCGACACCTGAGCGGCGCCCTGGCATCCAAGTCGCCGGTCATTCACCCGCGGCACGAGCCGAGTTAGAGCCTACCCCGCCTCCCTCCCGCCCCCATACACCCCGGTTTCCAGGCCAGACGAACTATGCACAAAGTCAGTTGGTTTTAGATATTGCTAAAACCAATCCTGCTGCTAAATTGCCCCGATAACAACAACCATGCGGGAGGCTTCAGCATGATCAATCGTCGCCAATTCGTTCTCGGCTCCGCGGCTGGTGTGAGCGCACTGAGCTTCGGGTACTCCGCCGGGGCTCAAACGATCCCCACCGGCTATCCAGCCGATTACAAGAACGTCGTCGAGAAGGCGAAAGCCGAGGGCGCGGTGTCGATCTACACATCGACTGACGATGTGCAGGGGCGCCCGCTGGTCGAGGCCTTCAAGGCCGCCTTCCCCGGCATCCGCGTCGACTACAACGACATCGGCACCAACGGCGCCTACAACCGCGTGATCTCCGAAGCCGCCGCCAAGCAGGTCGGCTCCGACGTCGTCTGGACGTCCGCGATGGATCTCCAAATGGTGCTCGTGCAGCGTGGTTTGGCTGAAGCCTACAAGTCTCCGGAGACCGGGAAGCTGCCGGACTGGGCGAATTTCAACGACACGCTCTACGGCACGACGGCCGAGCCGGTCGGGATCCTATACAACAAGGCGCAGACGGCATCGCTGAAATTGCCGAAGACGCGCGTCGAGTTGCTCGCCTTCATGAAGGACAACAAGGACGCGCTGAAGGGAAAGCTCGCGACCTTCGATCCCGAGAAGAGCGGGACCGGGTTCCTGTTCTTCAACAACGACGCGAAGACGCGGTCCGACACGTTCGATCTCGTCCGGGCCTTCGGCGCCGCCGACGGCAAGATCTACGGCAGCTCGGGTGCGATGCGGGAGAAGATCGTCTCCGGAGAGCACGTCTTCGCCTTCAACATCATCGCCTCCTACGCCATCGAATGGGCGGCAAAGAACCCGGCACTCGGCTACATCCTGACCTCGGACTATACGGCGGCCTTCTCGCGCGTGGCGAATATCTCGAAGGGCGCTCCCCATCCCAACGCGGCCCGCGTCTTCCTTGACTTCCTTCTCTCGCCCGCCGGGCAGTCCGCGCTGGCGGCCAACGGGGCTCCATCGATCCGCACCGACGTCACCAGCGGCCTCAACCTCGCCAAGCTCAACGAGATGGCGAACGGCAATCTGAAGCCGATCCCGATCACGACCGCCTTGCTGGAGGCCACGGAGCCGAAGAACCGCGCTGAATTCTTCCGCCGCTGGAAGGAGGCGCTGCGCGGCTGAGCCGCGCAGTTCCCGGAGCCGTCATCATGTCACTCGCTGCACAAGCGCCGCGCTATAGGGCCACCGTCATCCTGGCCCTGTTCGCGATGGTCGCGGCTCCGGCCGTCCTGATCATCTACCAGAGCTTCCTGAATGCGCCGTTCTTCGACGAAGCCGCCCGGCCGAGTCTCGAAGCCTACGAGTTCATCCTCACCGATCCCGAGTTCTACCGGGCGCTCTGGACGACCACGCTCTACGCCTTCGGCATGGTGCTCGTCGCCGTGCCGCTGGGCGGAATCCTGGCCTTCCTGATCACGCGGACGGATCTGAAGGGGCGCGGCTGGCTCGAGCCTCTCGTGCTCGTGCCGATGTTCCTGTCCTCGATCGTGCTCGCCTTCGGCTACACGGTCGCGATCGGACCGTCCGGCTTCGTCACGATCGCGTTCAAGAGCATCTTCGGATCGGCGCCGTGGAGCATCTACACGCTGCCGGGCATCATCCTGATCGGTGGCCTCAGCCACGTCCCGACCGTCTATCTCTATGTCGCCTCGGCGATGCGGCGGCTCCCCAGCGATCTTGAGGAAGCCGCACGCACGGCAGGCGCCAGCGTCTGGCGCGTCTCGCTCGATGTCACCCTGCCGATGGTTCTGCCGGCGCTGGTCTTCAGCGCGGCGCTGAACCTGCTGCTGGGCTTCGAGACCTTCGGTATCCCGCTCGTCCTCGGCGATCCCAACGGCATCCTGGTGCTCACGACCTATATCTACAAGGTCAACACCATCTTCGGCGCGCCGACCTACCAGGTGATGGCTGCGGTCACCGTCTTCCTGATCCTGATCACGCTGCCCCTCGTCTTCATCCAGCGCAGGCTGCTGCGCCATGCCCGTCGTTTCGCGGCCGTCGGTGGCAAGGGTGCGCGCACCAACCTGCTGAAACTCGGTCGGGCCGGACAGATCATCGCGCTCTCGATCATCGGCATCTGGCTTATCGTCTCGGTCTTCCTCCCCGTCGGCGGCGTGATCCTGCGTGCATTCGTCGAGAATTGGGGTGAAGGCATCCGCATCACCGAGCAACTGACGCTCGACAACTTCAGGCGCATCTTCGAGCTGCCCAGCCTCTCGCGCGGCATCATCAACACGATCCTGCTCGCAGCGGTCGGCGGGGCCGTTGCCGTCGGCTTCTATCTGATGGTGGGCCTTGCAGGTCACCGCAACCACGGCAAGACCGGCACGCTGCTGGATTATTCCGTCCTGATCCCGCGCGCCTTGCCGGGACTGATCGTCGGCCTCGCCTTCTTCTGGCTGTTCCTATTCGTGCCGTTCCTCGTGCCGCTGCGCACGACGCTGTTCAGCCTGCTGATCGCCTACATCATCGTCGGCCTGTCCTACGGGCTGCGCATCATCCAGGCGACACTCTTGCAGGTCGCTCCCGAACTCGAGGAGTCGGCGCGTACCGCCGGCGCCACCACCTTCAGGACCTGGCGCGACGTCGTGATCCCGCTGGTCAGGCCCGGCCTCGCCGGGGCCTGGGCGATGATCATGATCGTCTTCCTCCGGGAGTACGCCACCGGCGTCTACCTGATGAGCTCCGGGACCGAGGTCATCGGCTCTCTGATGGTCTCCCTTCTGACCTCCGGCGCGATGGACCAGATCGCCGCGCTCTCCTTCATCTCGATCCTGCTGACCGCGGTCGGGCTCACGCTCGCCCTGCGCCTCGGAGCCAAGATCCATGACTGATCTCGTTGTCGACAACGTCCAAAAATGGCTGGGCGGCCTTCAAATCCTCTCCGGCGCCAGCTTCACCGCACAGAAGGGCCGCATCGTCGCGCTGCTCGGCGCCTCCGGTAGCGGCAAGACCACACTGCTGCGTTGCATCGCCGGCCTTGAACAGCCGGAAATCGGGCGGATCGCGATCGGCGGCACACCCGTTCTGGACGACAAGGCGAGCGTCGCCCTGCCCCCGGAACAACGGAAGATCGGGCTGGTGTTCCAATCCTATGCCCTATGGCCGCACCGATCCGTATTCGACAACGTCGCCTATGGACTGAAGCTCCGGAATCTGCCCCAGAGCGAGATCAAGACGAAGGTTGAGGCCATCCTCGACAAACTCGGGCTTGCCCATCTTGCCGCGCGCTATCCAGACCAGCTCTCCGGCGGACAGCAGCAGCGTGTCGCGATCTGCCGGGCTCTCGTCTACGAACCCAAGGTCCTGCTGCTCGACGAGCCGCTCTCCAATCTCGATGCCAAACTGCGCGAGGAAGCGCGGTTCTGGATCCGCAAGCTGATCCTAGAGCTGGAAATCTGCGCGATTATGGTGACGCATGATCAGGCCGAGGCTCTTGCCATTGCCGACCAGGTGCTGCTCCTGAAGGGTGGGAGCATCGTGCAGTCCGGCAGCCCGCGCGAAATCTATGGCAAGCCGGAGACGTTCTACGCCGCCGATTTCATGGGTGCGAATAACGTCCTCGCAGGCAAGCTCGTCCGTGACGCCGATAAGCCTGACGCGATCGACTGTGCCGGGCTGTCCCTTGCAGGCATCTGGAAAGACAGAGACCCCCCGGCCGATCCTGCCTCGGTCAAAGCCGTCATCAGGATGGAGGCGATCTCGGTCACGGCGGATGCCGTTCCGGACAGTGCTCCGTTCGATGTCGAGGGCTGCATCTATCTCGGCGAGAAATGGGAGTACCGCCTGAAGCGCGGGGACCTGCGCCTGCGCGCCCAGGGCCATGACGAACTCCCCGGCCCAGTCGCCCACTGCCGGATCCCGGCCTCGGCAACCTGGCTGTTCAACCCGTGAAGTTCGCTCGATGATCAAGCGCACCCGTATCGCCCTGATCCATGCCACCATGGTGGCCGTCGATCCGATCGCGCAGTCGCTCCGAGACCTCTGGCCGGAAGCGGAGCCGCTCGGCGTCCTCGACGACGGGCTGGCCATCGATCGCGCCGCTGCGGGGGCACTGACGGAGGAACTCTCCAACCGCATCGTAGCGCTCGCCGCCTACGGCGCCTCGACTGGCGCACGGGCGATCCTCTTCACCTGCTCGGCCTTCGGCACGGCGATCGAGGCAGCGGCCCGAGCACTGCCGATCCCGGTGCTCAAGCCGAACGAGGCGATGTTCGAGGAAGCACTCGGCTTCGGTGACGACATCGGCATGGTCGCGACCTTCGGACCCGCGATCGCCGGGATGGAGGAGGAATTCTTCGAGGAAGCGAAGCGGATCAGACCGACCGCCCGGATCAGGACGCACCTTGCAGCCGGGGCGATCGAGGCCCTGCGCGGCGGTGACGCGGAAACGCACAACCGCCGTGTCACGGAGGGTGCGACCGAAATCGGGCAATGCGACGCCCTTCTGCTCGCGCACTTTTCGACGTCGAGGGCACTCGCGGCGTGCAAGGCCGCGACCTCCCGTCCCGTCCTGTCATCGCCCGATGCCGCTGTCCGGAAACTCCGGCGCCTGCTGGAGAACTGAAGAACGAAGCTCGCGAAGCTGAGCCGTAACCAGGGAGGCCTAAATGACAATGACGGCGGCCGGAGCCAGAGCAATCCTTGCGGGTGTCCTCTTATGCGCAGTATTCGCGTCTACCGGTGCACAGGCGTTCCCGGAGCGGCCGATCACGATGATCGTCCCGTTCGCGGCCGGCGGCGCCGCCGATGCAACTGGTCGGATCCTCGCCGAGGGCATGGGCAAGGCGCTCGGCAAGGCCGTCATCATTGAGAATGCAGGCGGCGCGGGCGGAGCAACGGGCACGGCTCGCGTCAAGAATGCCCAGCCTGACGGTTATACCATTGGGTTGGGGCACACGGGCACACTCGCCGCGGCGGTAACCGTGATGCCAAAATTGCCACATAACCCGCGGTCGGATTTCGCGTACCTCGGCATCGTTGCGGCGACCCCGAACATCATCTTCGTTCGCAAGGACTTCCCTGCGAACGATCTGAAAGAATTCATCGCTGTCGCCAAGCAGAAGAAGGATCTGTTGACATTTGGCCATTCCGGAAACGGAGCAGCCTCTCACATGACGTGCCTTCAATTCTTTGGCTTGATCCAGGCACCTCCGACCTATGTGCCCTATCGTGGTTTCGGCCAGACGATCAACGACATCATTGCAGGCAAAATCGACGGGTCCTGTGATCTGGTCGCTTCGGTTGCCGGGCAGGTCCAGTCGGGACTGGTGAAAGCCTTCGTGGTGGCCGCGAAGGATCGCTCACAGACACTGCCTGAGGTTCCGACGGCTGCGGAAGCGGGCCTCCCCGAATTCGTGTCGGAGACTTGGACCGGGCTCTTCGCACCGAAGAATACGCCCAAGCCGATCCTGGATATCCTGGAGAAGTCCATAGCAACTGCGCTCAACGACCCTGAGGTGGCGAAGCGGCTTTCCACCATTGGCGCGCGCGTGCCGAATGCGGACGAACGCGGCGGGTCAACGATGCAGAAACTCGTAAACTCGGAAATCGACCGCTGGGCCGAGATCCTCAACAAGGCGGGCTTCAAGCCCGATTAGGCAACGTGGACGACGCAGTCGGAACTCTACATTGGACGCCTTTCGAGGTCGGAGGGGAGACGATCCTCCGCCTCGATTGCGCATCGTTACTCGGGCCGGACTACCGCAGGCTGCCGCATGTACTGCGCATCCTGTTCGAGAACGCCATGCGGACGACTCCGACGGCGGAAACGCGCCATCTGCCGCAAGTATTCCGGGAGTGGTTGGCCGACGGCACAAGCCTCGCGGAGATTCCGTTTCTGCCCAATCGCATCATGATGCATGACACGACCTGTGGCCCCGCCCTGGTCGACGTTGCCGCGATGCGCGACGTGCTGAGCGAACACGGCCGTGACCCCGACCTTCTGAGGCCCCGGATTCCAGTCGACGTATCGACCGATCACTCCTCGGGCGTCGACTTCTTCGGCCGCGCCGACGCCTTCCAGCGCAACCTCGAGAAAGAGTTCGGGCGAAACGCCGAACGCTATCGGCTGATGAAATGGGCGTCCGCGGCAATGCCCGGGATTCGCGTCCATCCGCCGGGTTCCGGCATCATGCACACGATCAACCTGGAGCGCCTGTCACGCGTGGTCGTCCGGGAGACGCGTGGCGGCCGGCACTACGCCTATCCCGACGCGTTGATCGGAACCGACAGCCATACCCCAACCGTCAACGGCCTCGGGGTACTCGGTTGGGGCGTCGGTGGCCTCGAGGCGGAGGGCGCCCTGTTCGGCGTGCCCGTGGTGCTACGTATCCCGAACGTGATCGGGGTGCGCCTGACCGGACGGCTGCGCAGCGGCGCGATGGCCACCGACCTGGCGCTCGAGGTCACCCGTGCCCTCCGCGAGATCGGCGTCACCGGCGACTTCGTCGAGTTTCACGGTCCCGGCATCGCCACGCTCGCGGTCGGCGAACGCGCCGCCATCGCCAACATGGCGCCGGAATACGGTGCCTCGACGGGATACTTCCCGATTGACGCGGCCTCGCTGGCCTATCTCGCCAAGATTGGCCGCTCGGCGGCCGAGTGTCGGCTGGTTGAAACCTATGCGAAGGCAGCCGGGCTCTGGTTCGATCCAGGCGCCAGGTTGCGCTTTACCCGCGATCTCGAAATTGATCTCGACGCCATCGAGGCGAGCGTAGCTGGGCCGCGACGCCCCCAGGACCGACACGCCGCGGGCGATACCAGGGCCTGCTTCACCCCGCCCTTGGCCGTTGGCGACGATCCGGTCCCAGACGGCGCAGTCGTGATCGCCGCTATCACGAGCTGTACCAACACCTCGGACGCCAGCATGCTGGCTGCGGCAGGCGTTCTCGCTGGCAAGGCCCGGGCTCTGGGGCTTCGCCCCAAAGCCTACGTGAAGACCTCGCTCGCACCGGGATCGCCGACGGCCGAGCGTTTCCTGCGCCGTGCAGGGCTGATGCCGCATCTCGAGGAACTCGGCTTCGGCATCGTCGGCTATGGCTGTACCACCTGTATCGGGAATTCCGGTGCGCTGCCGGATGTGGTGCGGGCCCAACTCGGGCGGCCCGGCTTCCGCCCGGTCGCCGTTCTGTCTGGCAACCGCAACTTCCCGGGCCGTGTCCATCCAGACCTCGAACACGGCTTCCTTGCCTCGCCCCCGCTCGTGATCGCCTTCGCGCTGGCCGGGTCGGTGGATATCGACATTGCCCGCGAGCCGATCGGCATCGCGTCTGATGGCCAGCCAGTGATGCTGCACGACATCTGGCCGACAGGCGCGGAGATCGACGCTGCCGTCGCAAGCGGTTGGGACGTCGGAGATTTCGACGCCGCCTACCGCGAGGCTGCGAAACGTCCGCTCTGGGTCGAACTCGACGCGCCCACGGGGCCACGTTTCCCTTGGGATCAGTCCTCCACCTATCTGCGTAGGCCGCCCTTCGTGCGACCGACCGGATTGCCAGCGCCCCAAGGACCTGCCCGCGCCCTGCTCGTGCTGGGCGACGACGTCACGACCGACCACATCTCGCCCGCCAACCAGATCCGACCGGACAGCGCTGCCGGGCGCCACATCGTCGAGCGCGGTGGCGATCCCGCCGATCTCAACGTCTACGCGTCGCGGCGCGGCAACTTCGAGGTGATGGTGCGCGGCGCCTTCACGAACCGTCTGGCGATCAACCGGCTCGTCCCGGAAGCGCCCGCCGGGATGACGCGACACGAACCCTCGGGCGAAGTGGTGACGCTGACCGAAGCCGCCGAGCGTTATCACCGCGAGGGCACGCCGCTGTTGCTGTTCGCCGGGGAGCGCTACGGCATGGGTTCGTCACGCGACTGGGCCGCCAAGGCCGTCGCCCTGCTCGGCGTGCGCGCGGTAATCGCGTCGAGCATCGAGCGCATCCACCGCACGAACCTGATCGGCATGGGCGTGCTGCCACTCCTGCTGCCGGAGGGTGTCTCTCCGAGCTCGCTCGAAATTGCGTCGACGGACGTTTTCGAGATTGACCTGTCCCCGCACGGATTGACCCCACGCTGCGACGTCGCATTCGTCATCGTGAGGGCAAACAGCCGCAGGGAGCGCTTCGTATTGCGAGCCGGGATCGAGACCTCCCTCGAGGTCACTCTCCTCAAGTCCGGCGGGTTGATCCCGCACGTTCTGTCGGGACTGCTGGACGAGCCCGAGCTGGCGAAGGGAGCGGTTTGAACATGGCGATGGCACTGCCCGAGGGGGCCTGTGACTGCCACGTCCACATCTTCGGTCCGCCGGAGCGCTATCCCTTCGCTCCGGATCGGGTTTACACCCCCGGTACGGCGGACGAGGAGATGCTGCTGGCTCTGCATCGCCGCCTCGGCATCGATCGGGTGGTGCTGGTTCAGCCAAGCCCCTACGGCTTCGAAAACGCCCGGATGCTGGCCGCCCTCAACCGCCTGGGCGAGCGTGCCCGCGCCGTGGCAGTCTTGTCCCCCGACGTCCCGGAACGGGATCTGGCCGCGATGAAGGCGAAGGGCGTCTCCGGCCTGCGGCTCAATGTCGACACCGGGGGTGTCGTCGATCCGGACGCAATCTGGGCAGCGCTCGCCACAGAATCCGAACGCTGCGCGCGCTTGGGCTGGCACACACAGATCCTGACCCGCCTTTCGGTGATCGACGCGCTCGAGTCCCGCATGGGGACCCTGCCCGCGCCCCTCGTCGTCGATCATTTCGGACGTCCGGATATCGACGGCCCCATTGATCAACCCGGCTTCCCGGCCCTGCTGCGTCTGCTCGGCACCGGCAAGGTCTGGGTCAAGCTATCCTCGATCGGACGCCTGTGTGGGCCGCGACCGCAGGATCAAATTGCCCCCTTTATCCGCGCGCTGGTCAATACCCGACCCGACCGACTGGTCTGGGGCTCGGACTGGCCGCATACCGGCGGCGGCCGCGGCAACCGGTCGGTCGATAAAGTCGAGCCGTTCTCCGAGGTCGATGACGAGGCCTCGCTGGCGGCCCTGTCGCACGCAATCGGCGATCGCGCTACGATCCACCGCATCCTCGTCGACAATTCCGCGCGACTTTATGGATTCCAGCAATGACCAAGCCATTCGACACGCCGCCGGAACTCGCCAGCGCCGATCTCGACCTCGTCATCTGCGGCTTCCCCGGCAAGTCCGCCTGCCATGGCGGCCTCGGCTGGAGCACCGTGGCTATGCTCAGGCATGGCGACCGGATCGCGCTGGTCGACGCCGGCAATTTCGGGATGCGCAAGCTGATCCTCGAACAGCTCGGCCAGCGTGGGCTGAAACCCGTCCAAGTCACCGACCTGCTGCTGACGCACTCGCACTACGACCACTCGGTGAACTGGACGCTGTTCCGGGATGCACGGATCGTGGTCGGCGCCGTCGAGTTGGACTGGGCGCTCCACGAACCCTGGGGCGAGACCCCGGTTCCCGAGCTCTACGTGCGCGCCCTGTCCGACTGGCCGACCTGCGAGAAGGTCGCCGATGGGGCCGAAGTGTTCCCGGGAATGACCGCGCATCTTGCGCCCGGGCATACGCCCGGCTGCCTGGTCTTCCACTGGCGGACGCCGACACGGGACATCATCTTCACCGGCGATGCTGCGAAGAACCGCGCGGAGTTGGTCTCACGGGACACCGATATGACCTACAACGCCGCAATCAGCCGCGCCTCGATCGATATGATCTGGGAACGCTGGCGGGCCCGTCCCGGCACGGTCGTCGTCCCCGGCCATGACCTGCCGATGGTCCTCGTCGACGGCAAGCCACAATACCTCGGCAAGCGCAAAGTATCGATCCGGGCCTGGTTTGGCGACGATATGACGACGCTGACCGAGTTGGATCTGGCGGCCACCGGAACTGGCTGAACCTACAACCAAACACCTGCCACAGAACGACGGACCGACACGATGACCGCGCGCGCAGACTGGAATGCCGACCTCTATCTCCGGTTCGAGGACGAGCGCACGAGGCCTTCCGCTCCTCCCAGCCCATGGGAAACGACGCGGAAAACTCTAACTCAAAGCGATCCAGTTTTAAGGGCTCAGATCAGTTGGCAGGACGAGACCGGGCGGATCAAACCCGGCTAGAGCCCGGAGCTTCCGCAACTGGCCCTTAGGCGACTCTGGAAACGTCCTCTTTCCGGCAATCTAGGTCGTGACCCATAAAACCGGAAACGTCCGAGATGGGCGGATAGTCGAACTCCCCTAACGGCCTATTGGCATGTATTTCGCCGCGGCGAGCATCCCTCGACGAGGAGCCCGCCGCTTCGAGATCGGCTGCTGGTCTAGTCCTTGGCTTTGGTCAGCGCGTGCTGAATGACCTGATTGTCCGCGCTCGTCAGTTGCTCCAGTCCGAGCTGGAAGGTGAGTTTGTCGAGCTTCCCGGAGAAGCGGAACGGCACCTGGTAGTCTTTGTCCTCAACGGGTGTACGGGTGTCGACGCCCACGTCGAAGGTTTCATCGATCGTCATGAGGAATGGGATGGTGTGCGCGATCTTTTGGTTGGCGACCTCCCTGTCGTCGACCTTGAGCACGCCGGTGCCCCCCTTACCGAAGCCGGGTCCATCGTATTTGAAATCGAACACGATGGTATGCTTGCCCGGCGCGAGCGCCTGCTGGCCTTCCCAGCGGAACCGCTCCAGATCCAGCATATTGTAGAGGAACACCGGCTTGCCCTTGAGCACGTAAAGGCCATAGCCGCCGAAGCGCCCGCCCAAGGTAACGAGCATGCCTTCGGCGCCGCCCTGCGGAATTTCCACCGCGGCTGTTATGCTGTAGGACTTGTTCAGGATGCTCGGCGCGTCGCTCTCGGGAATGCCCGGCAGTACACCAGAATAGGTGAAGGTGGTCTTGCCGGCGGTGGCGCTCGGTCGCGCAGCGATGATGCGTGACAAGACGGAGTTGTCGAGAGGGAAGACATTGTACTTCGTCGCCTCGACAAGGAATAGATCCTTCATCTCGCGCAGCTTGTCAGGCATCCTGCTGGCGAGGTCGTTGCTTTCCGAATAGTCGTCGACAATGTTGTAAAGCTCCCAGTTATAGCCGTTGACGACGTCTTCGGGCAGCTTGGCGGTGCCCAGGAGCCAAGGCGCCGCCGGCGGCGTTGTGGCCGCGATCCAGCCATCGTGATAGATCGCGCGGTTGGCGAACATCTCGAAATACTGCGTCGTTCGCGCGGACGGCACATTGGCGCTCGATTTGTCGAAGGTGTAGCTCATGCTGACGCCTTCAATCGGCTTTTGCGCGATGCCGTTGACCATCACTGGCGCGGGGATGCCGGTTGCCTCAAGGATGGTCGGCACGATGTCGATCATATGGTGGAACTGACTGCGGATGCCGCCTGCATCCTTGATACGGTTCGGCCAGCAGATCGCCATGCCCTGGCGGGTGCCGCCGAAATGCGACGCGACCTCCTTCGTCCACTTGAATGGCGTGTCGAAGGCCCATGCCCAAGCCACCGCCATGTGAGGATAGGTCGCTGCCGAGCCCCAGGCGTCATACGCCTTCAACTGATCGGCGATCGGAAGATCCAATATGCCGTTGTAAGCGGTATATTGGTTCGGAGTGCCGCGTGTGGTGCCTTCCGGACTCGTTCCGTTGTCACCGCTGATATAGATGATGAGGGTGTTGTCGAGCTTGCCTTCGTCCTGAACTTCCTGGATGACGCGCCCGATTTCGTGGTCAGTATAGGCGACATAGCCGGCGAACACTTCAGCCTGCCTTGCAAACAGCTTCTTCTCGTCGGCCGTCAACATCTCCCATTTCTGCAACTCGTCCGGCCAGGCCGTGAGCTGCGTGTTGGCGGGGATGACGCCAAGCCGCTTCTGGTTGGCGAAAATCTGGTCGCGCAGCGCGTTCCAGCCCATGTCGAATTTGCCCTTGAACTTGTCGATCCATTCCTTCGTCGGCTGGTGAGGCGAATGGGTGCCGCCGGGCACGTAGTAGAGGAAGAACGGCTTGTCGGGTGCGGCGGCATTGAGGCGCCGCATATGGTCGATGGCCTCATCCGCCAGATCGGTCGTCAGATTGTACCCTGGCTTGCCGACCCACGGAAAAATCGGGGTCATGTTCTGATACAGATTCGGGGTCCATTGGTCGGTCTCGCCGCCCATGAAGCCGTAGAAATAGTCGAAGCCCATGCCGATCGGCCACTGATCGAACGGCCCGGCCGCGCTGTATTGATAGCTGGGTGTGTTGTGGTTCTTGCCGAACCACGATGTCGCGTAGCCGTTCTGCTTGAGGATGGTGCCGATGGTGGCGTTTTCCACGCCGATCACGGAATCATATCCGGGATAGCCGGTCGATTGCTCCGAGATGATGCCGAAGCCCACCGAGTGGTGGTTGCGTCCGATGATCAGAGCCGCCCGCGTCGGCGAGCACAGCGCAGTCGAGTGGAACTGGGTATATCGCAGCCCCATCTGCGCGATGCGGTCCATCGCCGGCGTTGGGATGACGCCGCCGAATGTGCCGGAGACACCGTAGCCCTGATCGTCGGTCATGATCAGGAGGACGTTGGGGGCGCCTTTGGGCGGCACCACCTGCGCCGGCCAATAAGGCTTGGACTTCGACGCCTCAAGGTTGATGGTGCCCCCAAAGGCAGGCGGCGGCGGTGGAAGATATTTTCCATCGATCGTCGTGGTGGCGCCAGGCGAGCCCAGCGTACCGGTGATCTGCTGAGCGCCCGCCGGGGCGCAGGCCATGACAAGAAAGGTCGTTGCGTAGAGTGCCAGCGCTTTGGTCTTCATCACGGTCTCTCCCCACCTCACGCAATTTGCGTGCAGTCGCGACCGCCACCCCAGCACTTTTACTTTTGGTCATCTTTATGTCGCGAGTAAGTCGACCCGCGTGCCTGCCGGAAGCGGACGTCGCCAGGTCGACGAAGCGGTCGATCGCGCGCAACAGGTGCTTAGAACAGGGCCTCCTGTGCCACCGGCCACCCATCAATCAACCTGCCTTCCACCCAAGGAGGAGTGAATCAGGACTTCAACCCCGCAGCAACGCCGACTTCTTCAACACAATCGGTCGAGAGCGTTGATCAGGCGTTCGCTCGGAACCTGAGGCTGCCGAGCTTGCAGCAAAGCGGACCTAGCCATGGTCTGAGAGGGGCCACTCGTCCGACCTTTGGACGGTACGCCGCGAATGTCGCACCGGGGCCGGGAACGGAAGTCAGGCGAACCCATTGGAAATGTCTGCTTCCGTGCAAGGCGCCAATGTCTGCAACTGGCGCTTCAATGCCGGAGGTCGGCTCCAATCCGGAGCAGCTGCGCTCACGAGAAGGCAACCGTGCGCCGAGGATCAGCGCGAGATTGCCTCGGGCCCCATCCTCTTGCACTGGATATGCGGGTATCCGCTCTGGCAGTGTCGATCGGCGAGCCTGTGATGAATCTGAAGCATTATGAAGCGTTCTACTGGATCGGCCGCCTGGGCAGCTTCCACGCTGCCGCGCGTCAACTCGGCGTGTCTCAGGCTGCGATCTCGGCGCGCGTCAGGGAGGCGGAAGAAGGGCTCGGGCTGCCCCTGTTCGAGCGGGTCGGGCGCGGCGTCGTCCTGACCCCGAAGGGGCAGGAGCTTCTGCCCTATGCGGCCCAGTTCGTCGCGCTCGCCTCCGAGGTCCAGCAGCGCATCGGCACGCGCGACGCGATTTCGGGCCGCGTCCGCTTCGGGGCGACCAGCATCCATGCGATGACTTGGCTTCCGAGCCTGGTCGATCGCATCGCACGCTCCCATCCCGGCCTCGTGCTGGAGGTCGCGGTCGATTCGAGTGAGACCCTGCGCGCCGGGCTGGAGCGCGGCCAACTCGATGTCGCCGTCGTCGCCGGCCCGCTCGATGGCAGCCGGCTGTTCAGCGTCTCGGTCGGAGCGGTCTCCAATATCTGGGTCGCCCATCCGCGCCTCAACCTGCCGATGCGTCCCCTCACCGCGCGCGAGCTGGCGGCATGGCCGATCATCTCCGACCGGCCGGGGACGCTATTGCACACCCTGATGCTGGACTGGTTCCGGCAGGACGGCGCCGAGCCGCACCGCAATCACAGCGCTTCCCATCTGCCGGTACGCCTGCATCTCGCCAGGGCCGGAATCGGCGTCGCGCTGGTCTCACAATCGGCCGCCGAGCAAGATCTCGCGGCCGGCCATCTCGTGCGGATCGAAACCGCGCAGCCGGCTCCGAACCTATCCTATTCGCTCGCCTGCGCCATCGCGCCCCCGTCCCTGCCGATGCGCGTCGTCATCGACGCGGCCGCCAGCTTCATCGCCCAGAAGGGCGATCTCAACATGTATTACGCTGCGGCAGGACAGGCCGAGACGGAGACAGTGGAACCATCGATCGCGCCAGAAAAGGTGATCGATGTTTGAAAAACAAAATCTATCAATCAATGCATTTTTTATAATTTCCGAAAAGTATTATTGACTATTCTTCGAACTGTGACAGACTGCCTTCGTTCGCTGATCGACGAGGTACTGCCGTGGCTCGACTGAACCGACGTCAAATCCTGACAATGCTTTCGCTTGCGGCTTCCGGCCTGCCGGCGCGCCTGTCCGCCCAGGAGCGGAATGCCGTCATCGAAGGCGCGAAGCGGGAGGGCCGGGTCAATTTCGCGAATTCGGCCTCCGCGCCCAACTTTCCGCAATTCATCCAGGCCTTCACGGCCCGCTATCCCTTCATCGATGCGACCACCGGGCTCTATTCGGCGCCAGCCGGGCGCGTGCTGGCGCGGGTCGATGCCGAACTCAAGGCGCGTGCGCTCACCTTCGACGTACTGCATGTCGCCAATCTCGCGCCCTATCTCGCGATGTCGCAGCGTGGGCAATTGCTGGGCTATCGCTCGCCGGAGCTCGATGCCTATCCGCCGGAAGCCTCCGATCGCGATCAATGGGCGATCGCGCGGATCGTCGGCGTCATCATGGCCTATAACCGCAATATCCTGCCGGCGGAGAAGGCGCCCAAGGCCTGGGCCGACCTGCTGAACCCGGAATTCAAGGGCCGCAAGCTCGTCATCCAGGATTCGGCTGCGGGCACCAGTTTCAACCAGATGTATCTGCTGGAGAAGCGACTCGGTGCCGATTTCATGCGGCGCTGGGGCCAGCAGGAGCCCGTCATCGTTTCCACCGCGGCCCAGCTCATCGACATGCTGGTGCGGGGTGAGGCGCTGGTCGGCGCCACGGTGGATCACTTCCGCGCCTTCGATCCCGATGCGGTCAAGGCGGGCATCGTCGGGGTCTACGCCAGCGAGGGCATGCCGCTCGCCACCGCCCCGGTCGCGATCTTCAAGGACGCGCCGAACCCGAACGCGGCGCGCCTGCTGGTCGACTTCACCCTCTCCGCCGAGGGGCAGACCTTGCTCAATACCGAGATCTTCAAGGTCTATTCGATGCGGCGCGGCGTTGCTCCGCCCACCGGGCAGACGCCGCTCGACCAGACGAAGCCGATGTTGCCGCAGGACCTGCCGGACTACGAGCGGGCCTCCCGCCGCTTCCCGGAAACCTTCGACCGCTATTTCAAGGCCTGAACCTTGCCCGCCCCTCCGTCACAGAAGGCCGGCCGCGTCAGACGCGGCGCCGGGCAGGAGCGGCTGCTTGCCGTCGCTCTCTCGGCGATCGTCGCCCTCATGGTGCTGGTGCCGCTCGTTGCGGTCGTCGTCGGTGCCTTCGGCGACGAGGACGGCTTCACCGTCACCGCGCTTGCCGATGTTCTCGCCTCGAGCCGCGTGCTCGGCAACACGCTGACGGTCGGCCTCGGCACGACGATCCTGGCCACGGGGCTGGGCGGGCTCCTCGCGATCATCCTGGTGCGGACCGACACGCCCTGGCGCGGCTGGCTGGAGCAGCTCGTGCTGCTGCCGCTCTACATCACGCCGCTGCTCACGGCGGTGGCCTGGTCCTGGCTGGGTTCGCCGCGCGGCGGGCTCATCAACCTGCTGGCGCAGAGTGGGCTCGGCCTGTCCGGATCACTCGTCAATCTGAATTCGGCCGGAGGCGTCGTCACCGTCGCGGCGCTGGCCTATGCCCCGCTGCCGTTCCTGCTGATCTCGGGCGCGCTGCGCGGCATGGACCCCGCGTTGGAGGAAAGCGCCCGCGTCCATGGCGCCTCGATCGCCGCCGCCTTCCGGCGCGTGACGGTGCCGCTGGCCTTGCCGGCATTGCTCGGCAGTGCGCTTCTCGTTTTCGTCCAGTCGCTCGGCCTGTTCAGCGTTCCCGCCGTGCTGGGGATGCCGGCAGGCTTCTATGTCGCGGGGACCGAGATCTACCGGCTGCTCAACAGCTATCCGCCGCGCGTCTCGCAGGCGGCCGGCTGGGGCCTGCTCCTGCTCATCGTCACGGCGGCGCTCGTCGCCCTGCAGGCGGCGATCCTGAAGCGCCGCTCCTATGTCACCATCACCGGCAAGGCCTTCCGCCCGCGCATCGTGCAGGTCGGCCGCTGGCGGCCTGTGCTGCTCGGGGTCGTGCTGCTCTATGTGCTGGCGGCCGTCGTCCTGCCCGTCGCGACCCTGTGCTGGGCTGCGCTGGTCAATTTCATCACGGTCGATCCGAAGCTGATGAGCTTCGACCTGCGCCACTTCGCCTACGTACTGTTCACCTATCCGAAGACGCTCCTGGCGGCGCGCAACAGCCTCGTCCTCGGCCTGCTCACCGCGACAATCATCTGCGCGCTCGGCCTCGCCATGGCATGGGTGATCGTGCGCTCACGTGGCACGGCGGCGCGCTTCCTCGACCAGGTCGGCATGATGCCGCTGGCGATCCCGCCGATCGTTCTCGCTCTCGGCCTGCTCTGGAGCTATGTCGGCCTGAGCTGGCTGCCGATCTACGGCACGATCGGCATCCTGCTGCTGGCCTATGTCACGCATTACCTGCCCTTCGGCCTACGGGCGCTGTCGAGCGCGGTCCGTCAGCTCCATCCGGAGCTCGAGGATGCGGCGCGCGTCTCGGGTGCCAGCCTGCTCGGCACCCTCAGACGCATCGTCCTGCCGCTGACCCGGCCGACGCTGGTCGCGACCTGGACATTGCTCTTCATCCTGTCGCTGCAGGAGATCTCCTCCTCGATCCTGCTCTACACGGCCCCGAGCACCGTGCTTTCCGTCGCTGTCTTCGACCTCTGGGATGCGGGCAACGTCAACGCGCTCGCCGCCCTCAGCGTCATGCAGCTCCTCGTCACCTTCGCCGCCCTCGCCGTCGTGGCGCGGCTTCGTCAGAAGGCGGTCGCCGCGTGAGCCCAGCATTCGTCAGCGTCGAGGATCTCGTCATCGCCTATGGCGACGTGCGCGCGGTCGACAAGGTGAGCTTCGGCATCGCCGCCGGCGAGCAGGTGACGCTGCTCGGCCCCTCCGGCTGCGGCAAGACCACGACGCTACGCGCCGTCGCCGGGCTGGAGCGGCCACGCGACGGGCGCATCCTCATAGACGGCAAGCCGGCCTTCGACGGCGGCGCCGGCATCGATGCGCCGCCCGAGAAGCGCAACCTGTCGATGGTGTTCCAATCCTACGCCATCTGGCCGCATATGACGGTCTTCGAGAACGTCGCCTTCCCCTTCCGCGTCCGCGGACGCCCCACTGCCGAGGTGAAGCCCGCCGTCAACAAGGCACTGGAGCTGGTCGATCTCGCCCGCTTCGCCGATCGCCCCGCGACCATGTTGTCCGGCGGTCAGCAGCAGCGCGTTGCGCTGGCGCGAGCCGTCGCCTTCGGCACCAAGCTCGTGCTCTTGGACGAACCTCTGTCGAATCTCGATGCGCAGCTCCGTCTTCAAATGCGCGACGAGCTCGCCGATCTGCGCAAGCGGCTCGGCTTCACCGCGCTCTACGTCACCCATGACCAGGAGGAGGCCTTCTCGCTCTCCGACTTCGTGGTGGTGATGCGCGGCGGGCGCATCGAGCAGGCCGGTCAGCCGCAGGAGATCTACCGCAATCCGCGGACCCGCTTCGTTGCCGAGTTCCTCGGCGTCCGCAATATCCTCCCCTGCGAGCTGACGAATGGCGGCGACGAAGTCCGCCTGCCCGACCAGACCGTGCTGCGGGGACGCGATGTCGAGCCCAAGGCCGCACCCGAGGCACCCGCCATCGCCTTCCGACCGGGCGATGTCCGCCTCGACGACCAGCCCGGCCCCGGACAAGGCGGCAGTGGCGTCGTCACGCGCTCGCTCTTCGTCGGCGACGTCCAGCACGTCTTCCTCAAATCCGGCCCGGTAGGGCTCTGCGCCCATGTCCGTCCCCGGCCTGGCCTCGAGGAGGGCAAAACCCTGTTCTGGCGCGTGGCGCCCGAAGATTGCCTGATCCTGCGCAAGTGAGACACGCCATGAAAACCGCAACCCTTCCCAACCGGGGCCTCAGGATTCTCTGCCCGAACGGCCATCTCGGCTTCGCGCCGAGCCGTCGCGGCTCCTTCGATCACGGCATCGAGGCCTCGCCCGATATCGTCGCTTGTGATTCCGGCTCTTGCGATATCGGCCCGGTCCCGCTCGGCATGGACGGGACGGCGAGCCCGCTCTCCTGGCAGCGCCACGATGTCGAGATGATGTTGCTCGGCGCCCGGCCGCGCGGCCTGCCGGTGATCATCGGCTCGGCTGGCGATACCGGCACCGACAGCCGCGTCGACCGCTTCGTCGATCTCGTCCAGGACATCGCCCGCGAGCACAAGCTGCCGCGCTTCAAGCTCGGCTATTTCTATTCGGAGGTCTCGAAGGAGACGGTGCGCGCCAAGATGGCCGCCGGCGGCACTATCGCCGGCCTGCCGGGTCGCGTCGACCTGACGCCGGCCGAGCTCGACGCCACCGACCGCATCGTCGCGGTCGCCGGCGTGCACCCTTACATCAAGCTGATGGACATGGGCGCCGACGTCATCATCGGCGGCCGCTCCAGCGACTGCGCGATTTTCGCCGCCCCCGCCATCCGCAAGGGCTATCCCGAGGCGCTGGCCTATTATTTCGGCAAAGTGATGGAGTGCGCTTCCTTCTGCGCCGAGCCCTATGGCGGCAAGGAATCGATCCTCGGCGAGATCACCATGGACGATGTCCGCGTCACCGCGATGCTGCCGGAGCAGCGCTGCACCGTCGCTTCTGTCGCCGGCCACGCCATGTATGAGCGCGCCAACCCCTATTACGAACATTTCGTCGGCGGCCATATCGACATGCGCGACTGCGTCTATGAGCAGCTCGACGAGCGCACGACGCGCGTGACCGGCCCGCGCTATGTCCCTGCCACCGATCTTCGGGTCAAGCTCGAAGGCTCCGGCAAGGTCGGCGAGCGCTATGTCGGGCTCGTCGGCATCCGCGACCCCTATACGGTCGCGCGGGTCGACGAGGTCATCGCCTGGGCGCGCCGGATGGTGCAGGAGCGCTTCGGCTCGGAAGGCTACCAGCTCTCCTACAATGTCTATGGGCGCGACGGCGTCATGGGCATGTTGGAGCCGCTGCGCGACAAGCCCGGCCACGAGCTCTGCGTCGTCGTCCAGGCCGTCGCGCCGACGCGCGAGCTGGCCGAAGAGATCTGCATCATGGGTACCCGCCAGATGTTCTATGCGCGGCTGCCCGACGTGAAGGGCACGGCCGGCGGCGTCGCCTTCCTGCTCGACGAAGTGATGCCGGCAAGCCCAGCCTATCGCTGGACGCTGAACCACACCATGCCGATCGCCGACCCGATGGAGCCTTTCCGGGTCCACATGACCGAAGCCGGAGTCTGACATGAGCCCCGCGAGCCGTCCCCTCTCAGCGATCGCCAAGACGATCCGCAGCAAGAATGCCGGCGTCGATCACATCACCTTCGACGTGATCTTCCCGGACCGCGCGAGCTACGACCATGTCAGGGCGAGCGGCGCGCTGTCGCCCGCGGCGGTCTGCCGCGTCTTCGGCATCGACCGCGCGCGACTAACCGACCATGTGGAGTTCGACCCGGCCTTCGCCATCAAGTTCACCATCGCACGCGAGAGCGGCAGCGGCACGCTCGGTGACGGCGACTTGTTCGGCAGCCAGCATTACGCGCCGCTGATCGACGTTCCGATTCCCGAGCCTGCTGCAAGCTAGAACTTGGAGCCAGCGGCACCACGATGCCGCTGGCTCCTCGGCGAATGAGGCGCAACGCCCGCTTCCGGGCGAGGCGCCAATGTCCGGACTTAGCGCAGCCTAGACGCGACCCGTGAAAACAATGAGCTTGGCCCTAGGCTGGATGACTGAGCCTCAGAGCCCGAACAGCCTCTCGAAGAAGTTCTTCTGGCGCTCGGCGTGCTGCCGCGATTGGCCCCGGCCGCTTTCGCCTGCACCAAGCCGCGGCGCAGCGCGACAAGGATCGCGCAGCGACTATTCTGGGCCAGTCCGAAGTCGGGTCCCTCGATGGCCCTCCATTCCGCATCGTAACCTAGACGCTCAAGTTCGGCATATACGGGGAACTGACGCACTCCGTGGGCCACCTGTCCACGAATCCTAGGCGCCGGTCGTAACAGGTGAATAGGCCCTAGCGGTTAGCGCGCCTGGCGCTCGATGTAAGCAATAAGATCAGCAATCTCGGAACGCGTGAGTGAGAGGTCCGGCATGCGCGAACGATGTGGGTCGCCAAGGAACGCTGCAAGCGTCGCTTCGTTGAAGCGCCCCGATCTACCTATCTGAGCGAAAGTCGGGACAGCGTCAGATGCTCGTCGTTGCCCCGGCGCAACAACGTGACATTCAGCGCACCAGCGCTCGGCAATCCGCTGTCCTTTGGCGCTATCCGCTGAGGCCGCCCCGCCAGCGGGTGCCAGGAGCGCAACTGCAACGACGCCCAAGTAAGCGCTACATCCACGTGTTGTTGCCATAATCGCACCCTCGCTCAAGTTCCGGTCACCAGCTCGTCGGCAAGCTTCACGCCGGCAATGACCTGACGGCAGCCAGGAACTCACCGAGGCAGCTAACCAGCGCCGGAAGGCCGCCCTGCCATCTAGTGCTCGGGCCCTCTTGCAAATTCGACACGCTCCCAACGCGTTTCTGCGATCGACAGTCACTGTTCGCTCTTCAAGCTGAGGATGTACGCGACGACATTTGCGATTTCGTCTGTCTCCAAGATCAGGTTCGGCATTGTAGGGTGTGACGTCTGGAGGAACGCATACAATGCCATCCCCGTCGTGGCGCGTGTGTTCGCGATCGCGGCGAAGGGCGGCGCCTTCGTATTGGGAGAAGATGGTTGCCCGCGCTCCACGGCATGACAAGCAGCGCAGGCCTCCCGCGCGAACGCCAATCCCTTCTGCGCGTCTCCCACCTGTTGTGCGCTCAAGCTTGCCGGCACAATCGAAAGGGCGGCACCAACCGCAAAGCTCCGAAGGCGTGCCATTATCAGACCCTCCTTCGCGCCAATTTTATTGGATAGAACGGCGGATGGCCAGATCGCCAACAGCGCGCTGATTTTCTGGCCGTCCTTAGATCCCATTGGTGGAGATGGTGCTCTTTGAAACTGCCTCTGCAAGCCATCGGATCGCGACGCAGCATCCTGGAACGGTACCGATCCGGCTCACGCGAGCTGCAAACTATAAATCCCCCAACACAAGACGGTTATAGCATCCCACCGGGCAAATTTTCCATACGAGCCCTGACGCAGCATCCTTCAGCTTCAGTTGGCCTACAATGCGCCAGGGTGTGCTTATCGCGCTAGAACGGCAGGCCCTGCTGGCAACTTGGGCGCAGCACAATGCCCCGCGGCCCCCCCCGCCTCGGACCAAGCTCTGTCGGCCTGCAATTTTGATTTTTCTCAAGGTGGCAAACAACGGTGCGTGTACCGTTTGAGGATCAGCCTTGGCTCAATTCGCCGGGCTTCGATCGGGCGGCATGACCGCAAGGATGCTGGGTGACGCCGCCCGCCATGTCTCACAGGAGGCTATTATGGCAGATGCAGCAACCAAGCTCCCCGTTGCAGGCGGAACGCACGAGCCTATCTCCCGCCAATCCGAGATGACTGGATTCGATCGCTTGTGGAGCGAGATGGATCGACTATTCGACAATTTTGGCATCCGCTCTGGCAGGCCCTTTGCAGCTCCACTGTCCTTCGATCTGTCGCTACCCCGCTTCGAACGCTTGGGGAGCGTTCCTGCTGTCGACGTTTCCAAAACAGCCGAGTTCTACAATATCACTGCGGAGCTTCCGGGCATCGCTCCGGCTGATGTTCAGGTCAAGTTCGCGGACGGGCTCCTGACCATCAGCGGAGAGAAGAAGAGCGAGAAGGAGCGCAAGGATCAGGACGCTTATGTCTCCGAGCGTCGCTACGGCTCGTTTGTCCGATCATTCCGGCTGCCGGACGACATCGTCAGCGACAAGATTGATGCTCGGTTTGCCAACGGCGTCCTGAGCATCGCAATCCCGCGACAGGCGCAAGCGCAGCCGAAAGAACAGCTCATCCCCGTCAAGGCAGCCTGACTGCTCCGGACAGTGCGGGCCGGCGCGGCCTAGCCCGCGGATAGATCAGCTAGCGCTCGGCGCCGGCCCGAGATGCCGAAACGTTTGAAATTGACAGTATTCGATCGTGAGAAGTCCCATGCTGTATCACGTAACACTCCATCTCGCGCGCACCGCCAACTATCCCGACGGTCATCCGGGCTGCGGCTATGAGATTCATGCCCCACTCGACTCGACACTGCATCTCGACGCGAAAGCTTGGAGACGGAGCCGCGAAAAGTGCCGCGTGCGGCGCTTCTGGACCGGCGAATCCGACCGCTACGGCTGGCTGATGCACCGGGCCGACGGGTCAGGCGGCGCGACATGGAGCATCGCCGACGACGATACCAGCACGGCAGACGACGAACCTGGCTATAGGATTGAAGGGCACCGCTTTGGAGCGGGCGATCATATCTCAATCAGAGAATCCGACGATGGGGAGCTACTGCCGTTTCGAGTTGCCTCCCTGAAACTGAAACCACCGCCTACGCGGATTGAGAAGCCAATCTGCGCCTCCGCGCTGCACCGCCGTTCGGCCTGACAGCCGCATTCGAAAGGCCCTTGCGATGGCTTCGACAATTCGAAATTTCGCAAGCATCATGGTTTGCGTTGGGCTGTCGAGCAGCGCTGAAAATCGTGTTGCGCTGGCCGCTTCGCTCGCGTCCCGTTTCGGCAGCCACCTGATCGGCATAGCCGCCGAAGAGGCAACGCTTCCCTATCTCGAAGATGGTCTAGCGACGGCACGCTCGATCCTTATCGAGAACGCGCGCAACGCGGCCCTAGAAGACTTGGCGCAGGCAGAGGCAAATTTCAGACGCGGTGCCAGCCATCTTTCCGATATTGAATGGCGTAGCAATGTTCAAAGCCCGCTGGACTTCATCGCCAGCCAAGCACGAGCGGTCGATCTCATCATCGTCACAAGGTCATCTTCGGGCACTTCCCGCCGCCTCATGACGATCGACCCAGGCGATGCCGTGTTGGGACTGGGGCGGCCGGTACTCGTGGTCCCGCACGACAGCCGAGAAGTTCTGGCCCGTAGCATCATCGTCACCTGGAAGGATACGCGGGAAGCGCGGCGCGCCGTGCTTGATGCTCTGCCATTTCTCCAACGCGCTGAAACCGTGACTGTTCTTTCTGTTGGGGAGGAAACAAGTGTCAAGGGCACAGAGGATGTCTGCACGCATCTGGCACGACATGGGGTCACCGCTCGGCATTTGATCCGTGCGTCGGGATCCGGCTCCTGCGCCGATGCCATCGTGAATGCTGCGTTGGAGGAGGGTAGCGACCTGATAGTATCGGGCGCTTACGGGCACTACCGCACGTTTGAATGGATTTTCGGAGGTGTTACGGGCGACCTTCTCAAAAATTCGCCCGTCCCCCTTTTTATGTCTCATTGAATTTGGAGAAAAATTATTCGACTAATACGGACGGTAAAGAGAAATATATTTGTAAATTGATAATAATCAAATTCAATTTGGTACGACACTTTAGAATACCAATCGTATCGAAACGCAGGAGGTCGCCATGAGTGATCTATCACTTCGCGAAAGCGTGCTGAACGAGCTGGAATTCGAACCCAGCATCAATGCGGCGCATATCGGCGTCGCCGCCGACAACGGCGTCGTCACTTTATCCGGGCATGTCGGCAGCTTCGCCGAGAAGTTGATGGCAGAGCGTGTCGTCCAACGGGTGAAAGGCGTCCGAGCCATCGCGCAGGAGATCGAGGTCCGTTGGCCGTCACATCAGAAGTCCAATGATGACGAAATCGCGCAGCGGGCGCTCAAGATCATCGAATGGGACACCACCATTCCCAACGGCAAGGTCCAGCTCAAGGTCCAGAAGGGCTGGGTCACCCTGACCGGCGAGGTTGCCTGGTACTTCCAAAGCAGCGCCGCAGAATCCGCCGTTCGGAAGTTGTCGGGCGTGATCGGGATCACCAACAACATCGTCATCAAGCCCGCCGTCCAAGCCGGTGACATCAAGCATCGGATCGAGGACGCGTTGAAACGCAACGCGGAACTCGAGGCGAACCAGATCCGCGTGCTCGTATCGGGCGGTCGTGTGACCCTCGAGGGAAAGGTGAGTGCCTGGCACGAACGCGTGCTCGCCGAGCGAGCCGCCTGGGCGGCCCCTGGCGTCAATGTCGTCGTGGATCATCTCGCGGTCGCCTGAGGAGCCTCCCAAAAAGCGTCAGACCGGCTGAGATGGGCGTCTCGGCCGGTCCCTTTGAACAGTCTCGAAGGCTGATTGATGGCAAGGAGCGATCATGCCTGCGACCCGGCTGACGATAAGCGAAGTGCGAAGCGTTCGGCGAACGCACTCCGCTTCGATTCCGGCCTACCTGATGCGCGACGACGGGAGCGTTCTTCGGATTTGGCCCAGCGGAAAAATCGAGCGGATCGACACGCTGCGGGGCGGCCCTTTGCAGGAGAAGCGAGATAGGAGGCCAGGCCGCCACCCGAAACCGCCTGATTGCCGTCCGCGAACTCGGTGAGAGAGTTCCCTGCCAAGCAAGAGGGCCGTTCGGCCATGAGGGATCTCAAGAGATCCGGCTGAATTCGTGCCCTCGGCATTGCCCCGCTGCAATCCGCTTTGCTCGACATCAAAGGACAGTCACAGCCAAACACGTTGGGCAGTGTTCATCCGTCTCGGCTATAATGTTAACGTCATGCGACGCGTGAGGTCGATTATGAAAGGCAACCAGGATACAAAATCAGACTACGATCAATGCAACACACTTCTGTTGAGCGCGTATTTCTGTATCATGGGTCAATCCTCAATCGATAATCATCTTCGAAAATATATTGAAGACGCGCTGACGGAATTGCTTAAGACACAAAACCGAAAAGCACCGTCCAACATTATACCATTTCAACGCAAGTATCGTAAAAGCAGATAGCAAGCCGCCCGATACCGGCGGCTCAAGCGACCTTGCCGGATAGCATCGTCTCGAGATGATTGAGCAGTGCGAATTGCGCTGCCAGGATCGCACCCGGTCGATCTCCGGAGATCGGTGGATTCGACCGCTGCCGCGCGGCATTCGCTCTCGACTTCGGTTCTGCAACGAAAGCGCTCCGTGTCCAGATCGCATTCGACGGCGAACACTTCGACAACCTTCCCTCCCGTTGCCGAATTCGCCGGAGCGGAGCGAGGGGCTCCTCGGGGACGTCTCCTAGCCCACGAGCCCGGCGCGCACACCCTTCCGTTCCTCAACGACCTCCAATTGCTCACGCACCGTCAAAGGGATCCGGATGCTACCAAACGGACCCCATCAGGTCGGCGGGTTGCTGCCGAGTGCTGGGACTTTCGGCCACCGCCCCTGTCCAAGATTACTTGAATTTCTTTCTGAGCACGACAAGACGAACATCGTCGGGGCATTCATCAACCTCGAACCCCTGCTCGATCTCGATCTCGATTGCTTCGTGATTTTGTCGATCCTCGAGAGATTCGACGGCTTTCACGCCCTTATTCTCGGCGAACTTGCAAATGTGCCTTAGCAGCTCCCAGCCCACGCCTCTATGCTTATATTCGCGTCGGATCGAGATCGCGACCTCCCCTTTCTTCAAGTCGGCGTCGCAAGCGAGCATGCCGGCGGCGACGATCTTCTTCCCGTCATCGGTGAAGGCGATGAAGTTTTCGGTCTGCCTGTCCTCGAGCTTCGTCATGGCCGCCAAGCGATCATGTCCGACCTCCTTGACCGTGGTCAGAAAGCGAAAGCGCAGATCCTCGGGCGTCACGTGCCGGAAGAATTCGGCCAGTCCCGCTTCGTCGTCGGGGCGGGCGGGCCTTACGAGAAACCGGAAACCCGCTCGCGTGTCGAGGTAGCGGCTCAAAACGTCGGTCATCATGAGATTTCCCTCCAATCGCGGGCGATCGAGAATACGGAATTCGGCGGCTCGGCATTTCTGGCGGACCACGAACAGATCGACGCCACGATGATGGTCGATCATCCCTGCGCGGATCTGCTCTTTCGTACTCTCCGAGTGACGGATCCGCTTTGCTTAAAATCAAAGCGGACGGCGTTGGCGCGGTCGTATCGATTTCTCTTCTGAAGCCCCTTGATGGAGCACGGCAATGACCTTTGGGGACATCGATACCGTGACGCACTCAGCTCTGGGTTCCGGGGAGATCGCGTTGATGCAGGCGTGGTGGCGGGCCGCTAACTATCTCTCGGTCGCGCAAATTTACCTGTCGGATAACCCACTGCCGCGCGAGCCTCTGGAGATCGAGCACATCAAGCCACGGTTGCTCGGCCATTGGGGCACGACCCCCGGTCTGAACTTTATCTATTTGCACCTAAATCGCATCATCAGCGCCCGAAATCTCGACATCCTCTTCCTTGCCGGGCCGGGGCATGGCGCGCCGGGTGTGGTGGCGAGCACGCTGATCGAGCACGGGCGCTATATCCGCCAGCACGGTGTTGACATGCCGGAGGTGAGCGATTGGCAGTGGTCCCCGGCCCGGTGAAGGTTGCCGGGCGTCCGATCCGAGCTCGCATCCCCTTGACCAATCTAAAGTGGCTTTCGTGAACTTCGCTCCGCGCCAGCTTGATAATTTACGTCGCGTCGACCGAACGCTGCCCGGTGAAGACGTATCCCACTCCGCGAACGGATTTGATCAGGACCGTCGGATTTTTGCCCAGCTCGATCTTCCTGCGCAGGCGCGAGATCTGCGCGTCGATCGCCCGGTCGAAAGCTTCGTAATTTCGGCCTTTCGTCAAATTCATCAACGTATCGCGAGAGAAAACGCGGCCGGGATGCTTGGCCATCACGAGGAGAATATTGAATTCTCCCGTCGTCAGCGCAACATCCGACCCCTCCGGGGTGACAAGACGGCGCTCCTGAGGATCGAGAATCCATCCATTGAATCGAATGACTTCTGCGCCTTCACCATCGACCGCTTGCACCGGGAGCGGATGGTGTCGGCGCAATACCGTGCGCAACCTCGCCAAGACTTCTCGCAGGTGGAACGGCTTTGCAATGTAGTCATCCGCCCCCATTTCCAGCCCGACGATCCTGTCCACGACGTCATCCCGCCCTGTCAGCATGATGATGGGTACATCCGACTTGCCGCGGATCTCTCGGGCGAGCATCAGTCCGTCCTCTCCGTTGCCGAGGATCAGGTCCAGCAGGACGATGTCGATCGCGTTGCGCTGTAGCGCGTCTCTCATTCCGCGTCCGTCGGCCACCGCACTGACATGGTATCCTTCCTCCTCGAAGTAGCGGATCAGCATCTGGCGGATACGGGGATCGTCGTCCACGACCAGAACATGGGCGGCTCGGGTTGTCGGCTCGGCCATCGCGGGTTGCACCGATTGGACGACGGATCGGATGTTACAATCCGTAACAATTTTAGACGCACGCTAACACGCAGACCTTGGCGGCGCCATGCGTCGCCGCTTTCCTCCCGTCGCCAGATCGAAGCAGAGGATAGCGCTATGCTCATCGTGAATGCGGCGTCCAATTTTCCTTCCCCATTGCCCATCGTCACAAACAGCGAACCGAAACCCGGATTGTTAGGCCTCTTCAGCCAGCAGCCTCTCGAAACGTTCGGGCGTGGCCAGACCGTTTGCCGGGACGGCGATCCAGCGATGCACGTCTTCAAGATCGTGGCCGGACTCGTCCGCGTTTCCAAGATTCTCAGCGATGGCAGTCGCGTCATCACGGGCTTCTTCTATCCCGGCGAAATCTTCGGCCTTTCTCCGGCCGAACACTTTCTCGGTGACGCCGAGGCCGTCGGAGAGGTGAAACTCCGGCGTTTGAATCGGAATCGCTTTCAGCAGGCGGTCGACAGCTCCGAACAATTGCGCCCCCAATTCATCAACTGGCTGTGCCAGGAGATGGCGAGTGCGCAGGCAAGACTGGTGCTGCTGGCACGCAAGAAGGCCGAAGAGCGCGTGTGCGATCTCCTGGTCATGCTCGCGAGACGTGCAGGCAACGACGACGACCCGGCCACCGAGATCGAAATCCCGATCAGCCGCGTCGACATGGCAGACTATCTCGGCCTCACGATCGAAACAGTATCGAGAACGATGACGAATCTGATCAAGCGGGGGGTCATTCAGTCCATCGCGCGCTATCGGTTTACGATTCGCAAGCCGACACTCTTGAGGAGCCTTGCCGATGGCGGAGACGAACACGATGATCTGCACCGCAGACCTCCCCGCCAACAGACCACGCGAACGCATTGACGTGTGACCATGACGGTAACGCGCGGGCCAAGGGCGATCAGTCAGCGGAGCCTGGTTCAGGTTCTCGATGACGCCAATATCCTGGTCTACGAGTTCGACGGCACGATAATTCGTTGGAGCGGTGGCTGCGAGGATCTCTACGGTTGGACCACCCGGGAGGCTCTCGGTCGGAATGTCCGCCAGCTCCTGAGGACGGAATTTCCGCAGCCCCTCGATGAAATCCTCGCGGAATTGCGCCGGGACGGAACCTGGAAGGGAGAGCTGACCCAGCGCCACAGGGACGGACGCTCGATATCCGTGGTCAGCCGATGGGTGATCGTAACCGGGCAGGCCCCCGGCGACCTGATCGTCCTTGCAACCAATATCGACATCAGCGACCTGAAAAACGCGCAGACCGCCCTTGCCTCTCGCCAGTCGCACCTGCTCTCCATCCTCGAAACAGTGCCGGAAGCCATGGTGGTGATCGACGAAGCCGGTATCGTGATGTCCTTCAGCAAGGCCGCGGAGAGGCTGTTCGGGTACATGGCCGACGAAGTCTGCGGGCAAAACGTCAAGGTCCTCATGCCCGATCCCGATCGGAGGCGGCATGACGGATACATCAATCGCTACCTCACGACCGGCGAACGGCGAATCATCGGGTTTGGGCGCGTAGTCTCCGGCCAACGCAAGGACGGAACGACATTTCCAATGGAACTCGCAGTTGGGGAAGCCGAAGCCAGCGGCAAGCGCATTTTTACCGGCTTCGTCCGCGATCTGACCAGCCGACACCGGATGGAGGAGGAATTGCGCCAATCCCAGAAGATGGAGGCCATCGGTCAGCTCACCGGCGGGATCGCGCACGACTTCAACAACCTGCTGACGGTGATCAGCGGGAACCTGGAGATGATCGAACGACGTCTCGAAGACGGCCGGTTGCGAGACCTGCTACGCGAGGCACAGGGAGCGGCCGATGATGGAGCCAAACTCACGGGCCAACTTCTCGCCTTCGGCCGGCGGCAAGCCCTCAATGCAAAACTCACGGATATAGAGCAGCTCGTGTCGACGTTCGCCGAGCTGCTGCGGAGAACTCTTGGCGAAACCATCGAATTGCAGACCGTCGCCACCGGCCATTCTCTGACGGCGCTCGTCGACACGACCCAGTTGCAAAATGCATTGCTGAACCTTGCTCTCAATGCCCGGGACGCGATGCCGCGCGGCGGACGCCTCAAGGTTGAGACCGCGCGAATTCACCTCGATCCCGACTATGTCCGGATGTACCCGCAGGTTCGGCTGGGCGACTACGTTCTTATCAGCGTCTCCGATACCGGATTCGGGATGACCGAAGAGGTCAAGCAACGCGCATTCGACCCCTTCTTCACCACGAAAGGTGTGGGCGCCGGGACGGGGCTCGGACTCAGCATGGTCTACGGCTTCGCACGTCAATCCGGCGGCCACATCCAACTGTACAGCGAACTCAACGAGGGAACGACCGTCCGATTGTTTCTTCCCGCCGCCAATCCGGAACGCGTTGCCGATACGAGCAACATCGATCCGGTTCCTGCCGTTAAGCCGCGCGCGGACGAATGTATCCTCGTGGTCGAGGACGATGCCCGCGTACGAAAGGTCGTCATCGCGCGCCTCGAAGAGGAAGGATATCGCGTCATCCAGGCAGCCGACGGCAAGGAAGCGCTGTCGCTGATTGCCGAGCACCCAGAAATCCGACTACTTTTCACCGACATTATCATGCCCGGAGGCATGTTCGGCGATGAACTTGCCAGGGAAGCTCGCCTTCTTCGCCCGGGCCTGAAGGTCCTCTTCACATCCGGCTATGCCGAACCCAGCCTCGCCGGACGCGAGCTCGCGGAAGGAAGCTGGCTCAAGAAACCATATACCGCGCGGGAGCTGGCCACGCGCCTGCGCATGCTGCTCGACTGAAGTTCCACGCAAGCACGACGGCAAGCCTATGCCTACACCGCACGTGTCACTGGTCGCGCATAGATTGGACTGGCCAAACCGCCGGGGCTCCAGCGTGTAACCCGATCGCTGCAAAAGCGGCCGTGGCGACGATGCCGATGTTCTCCTGTGCCGCGATTCTCGTCCATTCCGTCGCTGCCCCATGCCGGGAAATCTGATCGATTACGACGCTGGGCGTGGCATCGGATGGATCACCACGGCGCGCCGAGACGCGCTCCAAAAGCATCTCTCGCGACGCCTGGAGCCAAAGCCCGCAAAAAGGCACCCCGGCACGTCGAGCCACCTCCCCGATCCGCTCGCGATCGATCCGGTGGTCGAACACGGCGTCGGCGATGGCGGCATGACCCTGCATCAACGCCATATCCGCTGTCTGCATCATAGCCGAGTAGCTTCGAACGGAGACATCCACACTATAGGCATCCGTCGGTAGTCGGGTCTCTACCGGAACGCCATACAGCTTTTTTCGAATGCGATCCGTCGCGGCTATGCGGGCGCCTGGAGGCGGCCCCAGCATTGGCGCGAGCCTCGCTGCAAGCGTTGACTTCCCCGAACCTGAATAGCCGCCCACGGCGGCCAGCAGAGGAGTTCCGGCTCGTAGCAGGCGGCGGCAAAGGTCGAGATAGCCTCTCGCCTCGCTCAACCGGTCGGACTCCGGTCTCCCACTGTTGACCGCAACGACATGAGCGCGGACCGCCGCTCTGACCGCCATGAAGAATGGCAGCAGTCGGATTCCAAGTTCGTCGTCGAAGGCGTCGAGATAGCGATTGAAAAGGACGTTCGCGAGCGCTTCAAGCTTGCGGTGCCAGAGGTCCATGAGAACGAACGCGAGATCATAGAGAACATCCACGGTCGCCAGGTCCTCATCGAACTCGAGGCAATCGAAGAGCAACGGTTTGCCCTCGGACAGACAGATGTTGCGCAGATGCAGGTCGCCATGCCCGCGCCGGACCTTTCCCTCGCGAGCCCTCTGGTCCAGCAAGCCCGCATGACGCGCGAGCGCTTCCCGACAGCCCGTCACGACGGGTTCGATTTGGCTGCGCGAGAGAATATCCGCATCGGCGAAAGCTCGCTCATTGACAGCAAGTACGCGCTCCATCCGCTTGGCCCCCTCGCCATCCGACGAGACGGGCGCTGCTCGATGAAATCGAGCGATCGCGCCCGCGAGCTCAGAGATGTCGGACGTGATCAAACGGTCCCGTTGCGCCATTCGATCGAAGAGGAAGGTGTCATTGAAGCGTTCCATTTCCAGAACGGCGTCGACCAGCTCTCCGAGGCCGTTCAACGCGAGCTCGCCGTTTCGTTCGCGCGTAATGCGATGGACCGCGCGATAGAGACCCGGAGCCGTCCGACGGTTCAGCATCAGTTCGTGCTCGCACATCGCCAACCGCCGTTCCGGCGTCGATAGGTCCACGTAGGCGAGCTTGACCACGCGTTTCAGCTTGAGGGCGCGGGATCCGATCAGCAAGACGACCGAAATGTGGGTGGAGATCAGTTCCATCCACTCCGCTCCACCGCCGAAAGTGTCGCATGAACCGAGGAAGCAGATCGTTTCATTCTGGCTGGTCATCTGCATGACGAGTCTCCGGACGAAGAATCACTATCGTGCCGCCCAGAGAAATCTCCTTGATACTCGTCAAGCAGGCCTCTTCGCATCTCCGAAACGTAGGCAGAACCAGCCCATCGCAATCGCGTCGCTTTAGGAACTGGGCTTCCTCCTTGACGATGATCAAGGACTGCCGACGGGCTGCGTCTGCGGACCTTCATCAGTCTCATTCGCGAAGTTATGTCCCGCTAAGACAATCCCGCGGATCGGCTGCCATCGAGCGGCCAAAGCTCACTCGGACATGAGAGCCTTCCGTACCGAGCGTCCCCTGCGCTTGGAAGCCGACGAACAGGATCGTCGCGGTACCGCGCCACAGCCATTCCTTCAAATGATGCCGTATGCGTCCCGCATCGCACATGCCGCTTGCTGCGATCACGATATGAAAGCCGCGAAAGCGGTCGATGGCCTTGCTTTGCTCGACGGATTCCGTGAACCGGACTTGGCGATCCTGCAAGGTCTCGAGCAAGGCGTCACCGTTGGCCATGTCGCCCGCGTGTTTCTCGAAGACCCCGCTCGCCTTGGTCGCAAGCGGTGAATCGACGAATATCGGCGCCGTCGGGATGCTGCCTGTCTTCATCAGCGCAGCGTCGCGCTCGGAGGACTTCTCCATGCCCTATGCCGCTAACATGGACCTGCCGCCAACGGTGCGCGGTCATCTGCCCGAGCATGCTCAGGATATCTACCGCGCAACCTTCAACCATGCCTTTGCTTCCCATGCTGCCGATGCCGAACGCGAGGAAATCGCCCACCGCATCGCCTGGGCCGCGGTCAAGCGCTCCTACGCGAAAGATGGCGATCATTGGGTTCTCCTCGGTGACCACGCCGTCTCGGCGAAACGACCATAGTCGACGGATTTCTTGGGAGATCGTTTCGGAAATTGCGGCGCTCTCGGGCGTGATATTCGATGAACGCGTGAGGTACTCGCCCGCATCGCCGCCGAAAATGTTCCCGGCGTGACAGCCATCAAGGGTCAGCTTGCCTGGATCTGGTTCCATAGAGCGCAATCACGATCCAGCCAGGCAGGGGCGCCATGAATCAACCGGCGAGGGCAAGCCGCGAACTCCATGTCCAGCGGGCCTTGCTCCCTGCCCGGCTCCCGAACGTCAGGTCTGATGTCCGGTTCGACGAGCCTGGAAGCATGCTCGTGCCGAGCAATGGCCAGCGCTCGCTTCGGCCCGGTCCTCGATGCGCTTAAGGTCGCGATATTGAAGCGACTGCCGATCGATCAGCACACGCTTCAGCTTGCCCGCGGCTGAATGCCCGAACTCGAAGATAAGGCGGTCCGGACTCCGCGCAACGAACTCAAGATCGATGGCTTATTGATCCGGATCAAGGTTAGCGCCCCAACTTGCTCAATTCTGGCGGCAGGGAGGAGAACGCCATGGAATTCTTCGAAGCCCTAAATGGTCGACGGGCGACCCGCGCATTTTCCCCCCAGCCGGTATCCAGGCCGGTCATCGAGCGCCAGATCGATGCGGCGATCCAAGCTCCAAGCGCGATCAATGAGCAGCCTTGTGATTTCGCGATCATCCAGGAGTACGAGCGACTGGACCGGATTGCAGGAGCAGCGAAGGAGCTGATGAGCAACGTTGCTGAACGCGCTCCGCCACGACCAATTCACGCTCACATGCACGATCCCAATTTCAACATTCTCTATCACGCGCCGGCCTTGATCGTTGTCTCGGCGCGAACTGGAGAATGGGCGGTCGAAGATGGAACGCTTGCTGCGGAGAACCTCATGCTGGCCGCTCATGCATTCGGACTCGGCTCATGCTGGAGCGGTCTCGCGCAGCGCTGGCTTGAAACGGAAGATGGCAGGCGCGCCATCGAGCTCCCGGCTGGGTTCATGCCGATCGCTCCAATCATCATAGGCTACCCGTCGGAGAAAGCCGCAGCCGTTCCGAGAACACCCGCTCGCACTCGATGGATCGAAAGCAAGATTGAGATTTGAAATATCTCAATGGATTGAAACCAATCCACTCTCTATGGGCTCACTGTTGTATGCTTTTAAGATAATCGACGATTGATTTAATATTTGCGGATTCCGATGTTTCCGCATTACCATTGGACAAATCGCGTCCCCAAACCGGCATCTCATAATTGCCATGAGCGCGAAGCGACTTCCGACCATCTATAACGTTCACAAGAAAACGTTCAGGAAACACACCACCGTTATTCCGCGTTAGCCTCCGCAGGTCGGAAGGCTTGGTTCTCAGGGCGGGAGCGACCACGCCATCGCCGGCGCCGCCTCGCCCATGGCAGCTCGCGCATCTGCTGTCGTATTCTGCCTTCCCTGCTTCATCCGCGTCGGCTTGAAGAGGGAAAAGAGCTCCCGATACGAACAGGACGAAGAACGCGAACCCCGCGAGTTTGATCGCTTTCTGTGCCATGACGCGGTCCCAACCTTGCCTTCGTGCCGGCTGACGAGGGACGGGCTATCTCCCGCAAGCCATGCGGACATGAGAAGCAATATGACGCACGGAAATGCCCGCTCGGTCTTGACGAAGGTCAAAAACCGCGAACTTTCGGAGGCAAGGAGCGTCGCCGGCATCACCGGCACAGGCAAAGTGTAAGCACGATCAACGGATCGAAGGCATCATGGTTTGCCGGCTCCGGCATTCAGGACGCCGCAAGCCCCGCCCACCTCTGCGAAGCGAACTCCTTCGGCTTCCAACACCCCAAGAATGGCGTTACGAACGCGGACCTGCGGGCGCCGTACATCACCTTCCATCTCCGCAAGCGTCTGTCGACGGATGCCCGCCCTCTCGGCAAGCTCGGCCTGCCCCCAACCGAGGGGTCCGCGAGCTGCAACTACCAACCGGCCGGTAACCATACCCGCGAGTTGCGAAACGGCGGAGCTGGCGCGACAAAGCCCCTCGCGCTCGACATCTGTTCGGAATAGTTGAACGAGCTGAACTTCGTCCTCGATAGCGCCTATCGCTGGGCGATAGATAGTCTCCCGCAAGCGGTCGAGATTCCTGATATACCGACCTCTTAAGTTCGTTATCGCCGAAATATCCCGAATGTTGACATCGTCATCGTGCCGGCCCGACTATCTCTCCGTTATCGTCAACGTCGACGAGGTCAGGAGTTGTGTCCGTCGCGAGGACCATGGTGGGCTCTCCCTGAGGGAAGTCGAGAAGAGCCTCCAGACAGGGACAAACGCGGTAAAAGTCCGCATCCGGGATGGCCACGACAATGCGCATGCCCCGATTGTGGGCCAGTTCCCAGCCTAGCCCGGCGATGGCACGCTCTTTGGGTCGTAGATTGGTCAATCGTAGAAGAAGTCCTCGAGGCGTTCAGTTTCGAAGGCGCAATTAACCCTACTCCGGAATCCAAAAGGGAGTAAAATCAGAGTGGTTGAGGGCACCCGGCAGAGATCGCAACCCACCGATGAACATGGAGGCGGATCATGACCGACTTCGGCGCCAAGAGGATCAAGGATGAGGTCATTCTGATTGCTCGAATCCTGCTTGCTCTGCTGTTCCTGATATTCGGTTGGAGCAAGCTCACCGATTACTCCGGGACCGTTGCCTACATGACGCAGATCGGCGTCCCCCTGCCGATGATTGCCGCCCTCGTGGCGATCGTGGTCGAATTTTTCGTGTCCATCGCAGTCATTCTTGGTGTCTGGACACGGCCCCTGGCAGTGGTGCTGGCACTCTACACCATTGCCAGCGCGTTCATCGGTCATCCCTTCTGGACCATGGCCGGGGCCGACCACTATGAGAACATGATCAACTTCTACAAGAACGTCAGCATCATGGGTGGCCTCTTCCTGCTCTACGTCACGGGAGCTGGCAAATACTCGATCGATGCGAGGCTGGGGGGCTTGGCTGGTGCACCGCCGCTGCGGCCTCGGGCTCCCTGAACGCGACCGGCTTTGGCGGGCGGTGTCGATGCGCCGGCCGACGGTATGCGCGCCGCCTCGGACCGGGGGATCAGACAGGGGTTTGGTTGCAACGAAATTAGCAAGCCCGATGGCATGGCCGGCGCGGCGCGCCATCGCGACGACATCGACCTCCTCATTGGTCGAGTAACCGTATAGGTCTTCTGCCCATCATCTACACGCGCCATCGTTTCCCACCGGCGATCATCGCCCATGCGGCGTAGCTGTATTTTCGCTTCCCCCTGAGCGTTCGCCTGGTCGAGGACGCTAATTGGGGCGTTCATCGCCGTCGCTCCTCGTCCGAATTGTCTCTTTCGGCACGCCGCTGCGCGGAGAGATGCGCAATCGGAAGATGCCAACCACGCCTGATCGCCATGAAACGAAGGCCGAAGCACACGGCGGCTCCAGCCAGCGCTGAAACGCCATAGGAAAGGCCGAGCACATGGCCGACAACAACGAAAGACGCGGCGGTCAGCGCTGCGACGGCGTATAAATCGGAACGCAACACGTGTGGAATCTCCGCAAGCAGAACATCGCGCGTCATGCCTCCGCCGATTCCGGTCATCATTCCCAGAAGCGCTGACATCACCGGGTTTAGTCCGAACTCGAGCGCCTTCTGTGCACCGACCACCGCGAAAAACGAAAGGCCCACCGCGTCGAACAAGAGGACGGGGCTACGCAGCTTGTCGACGCCTGCATACCAGAAGAAGGTGATGAGCCCGGCCAGGACTGAGACCAGCAGATACCGCCAATCCGTCAGAGCGGCAGGCGGGATGGCGCCGATGAGGACGTCACGAGTGATGCCGCCAAAATTGCCGGTGACGAACGATAGGACGAGGATACCGAAGATATCGAGGCGGCGATTGACTGCGGCAACCGCCCCGCTGATCGCGAAAACGAAGGTGCCGCCCAGGTCAAGAATTCGCACAAAGGTTTCGATCGCGATCATGACGAATCCGCCCGCGAAATCCTGGCGCATCCGGACGAAAGCACCGAACAGCATTCAAATGAGACTGACCTCCGGTGCAATCGGGTAGAGCAGTTCATGTTGTTTTTGCGCCCAGCCAAGCGAGCGCTCCGACAACCAGTGCCTCGACGCCCGTTTCCAGCGTAGGATGCAGAACCGGCGCGAATTGCGGGCTGTGATTGACAGGCAGTTCGTTCAGCTTGCCGGCCGCCTTGGCCTCGGCATAGACCTTGGGATCGTTGCCACCCACGAACCAGAATACCGAAGGCACCTGCCATGCGGTGCCGAAGCAACCAAAATCCTCGCTCGCAGGGGCGGGACCAGTATGCTTCACCCGATCGGGCGAAAAATACCCACGAAACGCTGCGGCGATGCGGTTGCTGGCGGTTTCGTCATTGACGTTCAGAGGGTAGCGATCGAGCGGCGTGATCTCCGGTTTGCGCGGCGCGCCGGAGGCTTCGGCCTCAGCGTTGACGATCCGCTCGATGGCGGCGAGCACATGCTTGCGCACGCCTTCGTCGAACGTACGCACATTGAGCTTGATGACGGCGTCGTCGGGTATGACGTTTTCCTTGGTGCCTGCCTGTAGCACGCCCACAGTGACCACTGCCGCGTCGTTTGCGGCAACCTCGCGGGACACGATAGCCTGGAGCCGCAGGACCACGGATGCCGCCATGACGACGGGATCGATGCTGGCCTGCGGCATCGACCCGTGCGCGCCGCGCCCGAACAGGCGGATTTGCAGGCTGTCTGCAGCGGACGTGATCGGTCCAGCGCTTCCGGCAACGCTGCCGGCGGGGCCGACCATGACATGCTGGCCAAGCACGACAACGGGCGTTGGGAAACGTTGAAGCAGACCGTCATCGATCATCGCCTGAGCGCCTTGCGCGGTTTCCTCGCCGGGCTGGAAGACGGCCATCAACGTGCCCTTCCAGGCACCGCGCGCCTGCGACAGCAACGTCGCCGCACCGACCAGCCAGGCGACGTGCATGTCATGGCCGCACATATGGCCCACCGGGACGGTGCTGCCTTCGGCATCCGTCGCTGTGACCTTGCTGGCATAGTCCAGGCCAGTGTTCTCGGCGATCGGCAACGCGTCCATGTCGGCCCGGAGCATGACCGTCGGCCCCTCGCCGTTGCGAAGCAATCCGACCACGCCCGTCTTACCCACGCCAGTTGTCACCTCGAAGCCGGCTTTCCTGAGCTTGTCCGCGGCGAGGCTCGCGGTTCGCGTCTCCTGCATCGACAGTTCGGGATGGGCGTGAACGTCCTTGTAGAGCGCCTCGAGATCGGGCAGCAGCTTGGCCATGTCCGCCAGGACTGCAGATGCACTTCGGGAGGAGTCATGCCCAGCCATCATAATCTCCTTCTGACGCTGCCCCTTGGCCAGTATCCGCCGGTGAAGCGTTTGCGGCTGTGGGCAGGAGGCTCGAGCTCATCGACCATCGCGATCGCGAAATCTTCGATTGTTTCGAGGTGCCAGTTGACCTGAATCTAACCGCACTCCGTCAGCGTAACGCCGCCATCCTATCTCGCGGTCGCGATTCCGGAATTACGTCGCCATCACCTTCCTAGTCTTCCAAATGCTGCCAGTTCTGCATGCGCAACAGTCAAAAACGAGATTATCCTCCGATCTGCGCTGTGCGCCTGCTTTTATTCCGCCGCACAAGGAACCAACTGATAAGTACAATCACGACAAGCCCCCCCGCCGCCATGGCCGTCTGCGCGAGAGTGACGAGGACGGTGCTTGTTGTTCCGCTCCGAACCGAGGCTGTTTGTTCGACAGAGACCTTGGCCGCCGGGTTGCCGAAATGCTGGATCAGATAGTTGCTCAGGGTTGCAACCTGCGTATCCGAAAGCTCCTTGGCGAAGCCCGGCATAAAAACATCCGGCTGGCGGCGCAGCCCATCCAGGATGACCATCACCAGATTGTTGGTATTGGTCCTGCCCAACGCGGTATTGTGCAGCAGCGACGGCAGGCCGCCCTTAAAGCTGCCCTGTCCCTGCGCCTGGTGGCAGGTTGCGCAATAAGCATCGTAAATCTGCGGACCGCTCATGGCGTCCGGGTTCGACGGCAGCGCCACGCCGCGGATGCTAGCCAGCTCATCTGACGGTACGCCCCAGTCAAAGACCGGCTTCGTGTCGGCCGGGTCACGAATAGGCGAAACCGTTTTAAGGTAAACCGCGATCGCCTTCAGGTCCTCCTCGGTCAAAAACCGCAAGCTGTAGTCGATTGCTTCTGCCATCGGGCCAGCGGCCTGGCTTTTTCCTGAAGCGTGGCCGTCGCGCATATAGGTGATCAGTTCTTCGACGGTCCATCCACCAATCCCGCTGTTGGGGTCGGATGTGATGTTGGGCGCATGCCAGAAGCCAACCTCGCCCCCGGCCATTTCGCTCGACGTCCTTTCCGCCATGAACAGATTGCGCGGTGTATGGCAGCTTCCGCAATGCGCCGGCCCACGCACGAGATAGGCGCCCCGGTTCCATTCGGCGTTATGCGCGGGATCGGGCTTGAACGGGCCTTTGTCGAGGAACAGCAGGTTCCAGGCGGCCATCGACAGGCGGATGTTGAACGGGAACGGCAATTTCGTTTCAGCAGGGCGGGTTTCGACCGGCACCACGTCATTCATGAAATAGGCGTAGAGCGCGGCGACGTCGTCGTCGGACAGCTGCACATAAGAGGTATAGGGCATCGCTGGGTAGAGCTGCCTGCCGTCCGCCCGCACGCCTTTGCGCAACGCGGCGTCGAACTGTTCAAGCGTGTAATTGCCGATGCCGTTTGCCTTCGACGGCGTGATGTTGGTGGCAACGATCGGGCCGATGGGCGTGGCAATGGAAAGGCCGCCGGCCATGGCCGCGCCGCCGGGCGCCGTATGGCAGGCCATGCAATCGGATGCCGTGGCGAGGTATTTTCCATGCGCGATCTGATCGACCGCGGCCCCGGTGGACTGCTGCGCGTCTGACGTGCCGGGCACGGACAACGCCAGGGCAAGCGCGAAACCGGAAAACAGGCGATGCATCGCGCGGCTCATCTCTTCGCTTCGCTCATGGGAGTGGCAAGCGAGGCGCTCTTCCGCCCCAGAATATGCGCCACCGAGCGCAGGGCGACGGCCAGGCCGTTCTCCGTCGAGTTGCAGGTCGCGGAAGTCGGCAGCACGCCGGTGCTCGCCAGGAAGAGGTTCTCGTGGTCGTGCGCACGTCCCCATTGATCGCAGACTGAGGTTTTGGGGTCGCTGCCCATGCTGAGCGTGCCGCAAATGTGCTGGTTGTTGGCGAAATCGCCGTCCCTGCTGAAGCGCAGGTTGGTGCCACCCATCCGTTCGGCGATGCGGCGGAAGTCCTGCTGGGAGCGCTCATGACCACGCTTCGTGTAGTCGCCGATCGCATAATGCGCTTCGGGCTTCGGAATGCCCATCGCATCCTTCTCGGAGCTCAGGGTTATACGGTGCTCGGGATCCGGTAGCACCTCGAGCACGTTCTTCACGTTCATCTCGCGGGCCGCACTGTAGCGCAGGCGCTTCTCCAGTTCCGTACCATAAACGCCGGCCGCGATTAGACTTTTCGTGGCACCATCGACACGCGAGATGTTGGTGAAATCCAGCCGGTAGGGAGCGTGCTCGGAGCGGAACGCGCCGTCGCGCATCGTATTGATCGAACTCGGGCTTTGCGGCCCCCGTCCCAGCCATACCTCCTCGTCGGCGTCGAAGGTCAGCGAGGTGCTCGGATGATCCATCAGATTGCGGCCGACCATGTCGGAGCTGTTGGCGAGGCCCTTCGGGAACTTGCCGCTGGCCGACAGCAGCAGCAGGCGCGGGCTTTCGATGCCGTTGGCAGCGACTATGAAGGTCTTGCCGGTGACCCGGTGCGAGACCTTGTCGGGATCGTAGTAAAGCGCCGCCGCGATGCGGCCCTTCTCGTCATGTTCGAGCTTGTAGACATTGGCGTTGGGAACCAGCTTTGCCCCGGCCGTCTCGGCGGCGGCCGCCGCGAGCCCACCATGGTACTGGGCATCGATGGGGCAGATTGGCTGGCAGGAGTTGTTGCCGCAGCAGGCCGGCCGGCCGTCATAGGGCCGGCTGTTGCGCGCCGTGGTGTTGGTCACGACCGGGTAGTCGGAGGCGAGCCGCTCTCGCAGGCGTCGCATGGCAAAAGGCTCGGCGACCGGCTCCATCGGGAAAGGCTTGTTGCGCGGCGAGCCGGTGTCGGGCGCGCCCGAAACGCCCATGATCTCCTCGGCCTCCTGGTAGAAGGGCTCGATGTCGTCATAACTCATCGGCCAGTCGACGCCGACGCCATACAGGGTTTTGATCTTGAAATCGTTGGGCAGATTGCGCCAGGCATGGGCCGCCCAATGCCATGTCGTGCCGCCGACCTGCCGAACATACTCGGCGGCGTAGGGGTAGGGTCCGGCCTGTACGAGATAGTTGTTCGGCTCCGGCTGATAGATCGGATGCGGTGCCCAGGCCGCGGGCGGATAAGGCGACATCCAGTCGCTGCGGCGCGGCGAATTGCGGAAGCGTGCTACCAGTTCGCCGCGCGTGACGCGTGGGCCGGCTTCGAGAATGACAACCGACGCGCCGGTGAGCGCAAGCTTGCGAGCGACCAGCGAACCGATGATCCCTGAACCGATGACGACGAAGTCCGCTGACAGCGTATCGGCCATCGTGTTTTCCTCAGATCGGGCTTCGCGCCCAACTGCCATAGGCGCCGTAGGCATAGGTCGGCGGCTTCAAAACGTCGGCGACGATCTGCGCATTAAGCGCCGTCTCGAAGGCGAGGCAGCGTGCCTTGGTCCCGTCCCCAACGATGCCCATGTACCAGGCCGTCACGATCCGGGTCGGCCATGGCGCCAGTGACGACTTTTCGTCGTCCAAAGTTTTCTGCAACTGCATGGGATCGATCTTGCGCTGCTCGATCATATCGAGCAGCGCCTTCGTTGCAGCAGGAAAACCGGGATCGTCGGCCACAAGGGCGGCGAACAGACGCCGGGACTGTGCCGCGTCGAGCGACGGGCGCCCTGCCAGGATCGCCGACAGCGCCAGGAACGCGCCATGGTCTGCGTCCGTCGCTTCCTGAGCCAGCGCCCACGGGATCAAGGATGCCGTGTAGGCCGAAACAAGTCCGAAAAGCAGAAGCCGGCGGCCAGTATCAGGATGCGCTTTTGAAGCCTGCATGACACATGTCCGATGGATAAGAGGTGTTGCAGCCGCGATGCCGGCGGAGTTGAGCCGACAGCGTCGGCGTCGGGATAATCCGCCCCCCTACGCGTCCGGAGGCAGGACTGAAAGAACCCTTGCGATGAAAGTATGGAATTCGACCATATAGCTGCGCAAGAAATCTTCGGTTTCTTCATTGCTCACCTCACCATCATCGGAAATCAGGCCCGGAGTGAAGCGAATATAGGCTTCAGGAGCGTTCATCTGCGGCGAGTTACAGAAACTGAGCACACTGCGAAGACTCTGCTGGGCGACGGCCGTTCCGATCGCGCCGGGCGAAGTTCCGATGACCGCAGACGGCTTGCGCGTGAACGAATTCTTGCCATAGGGGCGGCTGGCCCAGTCGATTGCGTTTTTCAACCCGCCGGGGATCGAACGATTATACTCCGGCGTGATGAAGAGGACGGCCTCTACGGCAGCGAGGGCATCCTTGAAGGCGCGTGCAGAAGGCGGAAAATCAGCATCGTAGTCGTAGCTGTAGAGCGGCAGATCCTTGAAGGACACCTCCGACATTTCTAGCTCCGGGGGCGCAAGTTGGACCAACGCCTTCGCGAGTTTGCGATTGATCGATCCCTTGGCGAGGCTGCCGATAAGGTAGCCAACTTTATGTACGGTCATTGAAGCCTCCATTTAGGCGCGGCGGTTTGAGGCCGCTCAGTCCGCGGCTGAGACGAGCTTCTCGCGGCCGGTTGCTTCGACAGCCTTGCGGAATTCGACATCTTCCCAAGAATTGATAGTGGTGCGATCAGCAACGGGCGGTCCATCGAGGCGATGGATTTGACCTGCACCGGCTGGTCGTCGATGATGATGAAGGCCGCATTCTCTGGCGTCAGCAGATGATCCTTGACGGGATCGCGGATCGGTTCGCTGGACATCGCTTTCCTCCTCCGATTATCGCGCGGGGAGAAGCCGGCACCCCGTCAGATTCTGTCGAAGCCTCCGCCGGCGGCAACCAAGCCGCCGCTCACGCGCAGGGATTCGATCGCGCCATGTTGTTCGATGGGAGCTACGCCGGCTCCGTTTGTCTTGACACCGCCGGCGACCTCGATCTCGCGCGCCGAACCACCGGGCTTGATGCTGAGCGCGATCGCCGACAGCGTGATGACGACGCCCTTGACCAGCGACGGGCCGGTGCCGCCGAAGGTCTCGATGCCGCGATGCACGACGAGCCGGCCGATCGGTTGGCTGATCTGCACGCCGACCGCCCCGTCGGCGTGGGTGATGACGCGATCGAACTCGGCGAGATTCACCGTGCCGCTGTAAACGTTGAAGCCGCGCGCGCCTTGGCCGAAGGTCTCGATGGGCGCATTGACCTTCAGTTCATGCACAATGCCGAAATTGACGAAGCCAATGCCACTGGGGCCATGCGAGGTGATTTTAGCTTCCGCGGTCCAGCGATCGACGATGCCCCAATTGTCGAGCACCATGTCGTTGGCGCCGTATGTCACGACCGGACCACGATTGCGCACGACATCCACATATGCGCCATAGACGGTGAAGACGCCGCCGGTGATTTGGTCCGCCGTTCCGGGCGCGATGCCGCCGTCGCTGTAGACGGCTTCGGTCTCCAACCGCCGGATATTGAGCCGGCCGGCCTTGTCGCCGCCACCGCTGACGAAGATGCCGCTGCCGCGCACCGGCGTGCCGTCGCGGCCAGCCGAAAGGCCGACGAGGTCGGCGCTGATCGCCACGCTGGTGTCCTGTTGCATATTCCAGAGTGTGAACGCGCCATTGATGACATAGACGCCATATCCGTGCGGGCGTTCTGTCTCGCTCCGAGCATCGGCCGCGATGATATCGAGCCCGTTCACATCGACATGGCCTGCGCGAACCTTGTCGCGGGCGAGGATCCGAACGCAGCCAGTCGTCGTGACGCCGCGCAATTCGATCCGTCCGAGGCTCTCGACGGAGGTGTCGTTGAAAATGGCGCGCTTGTCGACGCTGGCGTTGAGCCGGACGTTGTGGACCCGGTTGTCCGACGAAAGCCGAAGCCCGTCGCTCCCGGCCACGAACGTGACTTGAGACCCGTCATGTTCCCCCCGCAGGGACTGCCCGGGAGACAGACGGATCGACGGCACGTTCGTCAGACTGCCGTGAACGGCGATTCGCTGGATCCCCGGGTCCTTGGTGGCCGCTACCAAAGCATCGACGGTCGAGACGGCGCATTCCACAGTCTGCATGAGGCGATCCTAAGCCGATGCCCATAACGCCCAGACCGACATAGGGACACTGCGTTTAGATCAATTCAAGGCGACGTTTCGGGGAAAGCAATCGATCAACTGAATGTGAATTCGCGGAGCCTAGGTTCAGGCAAATGAAACAGGGCGCTGCACTTATCAACTTTGGTCGCACGATGTTGCCGTGGATCTATTCTCGTGTGAGGGCAGCCGCGCCGCAGCAGTTTCTGCGGAGGCTTATGGCTGCTGCTCAACAGTCCGAGTTCGAAAAAATGGGCGAGGCCGAAACCGGCCCCGCCCTTCCAAAGCGTTGAAATATCGCCTTCGCTTACTTCGCAGCGCGTCCGGCCGCGACCCAGCTGTCGAACTGGGTCTTGTGCGCACCGACCCATTCTTCGGCCATCTTCGTGATGAGGGCGTTGCTGCCGCCGTTCTTGTTGATATTGAACTCCCAGTGGGACCAGTCCTCGAGCGGGAACTTCATGTTCTCGACGAGCGCCTTCACAGCCGGATTCGCGGCGATAAACTTCTTGTTGGCGACCGAACCCCAGTTCCAGGAGGCCATGGCCATGCGGCAGGGATCGGCGCCGCCGGCGCAGCCCTTGACGCCCTTGACCAGGGCCGAACCCTTGTTCGGGACGGAGGGCGGCAGCGCGTCCTCCGGCGTCGGCAGCCAGACGACATCCTTGCCGGGAACGAGCGCGTTGTTCACCCAGGACGGGCTCCAGGCATAGAAGAAGGCCGGCTCGCCGCGCTTCACGCGGGCCACGGCCTCGACCATCAGCGCCTCGTACTTGCCGCGGATCGACTTGACGTTGTCCTTCAGGCCGAACTTGTCGAGCTGGAAATCGACGACGTCGCCGCAGGACCAGCCGGGATCGCAGTTGATCAGGTCGGCCTTGCCGTCCTTGCCGAACAGCGCCGCGATCTTGGGGTCCTTCATCTGGATCAGAGAGGTGATGTTGTGGGCGTCGGCGGTCTTCTTGTCGATCAGGTAGCCGTTGATGCCGCCGCCGACGATCATGCCGCCTCCGACGATCTCGGCATCCTTCTCCACCGCGCGGAAGCCCGGCTCGCGTTGCGGGAAGTTGACGTCGGTCGCAAGGTCGAGATCGCCCTGCCCCGCCGCCTGGAAGAACAGCGTCGTGTTCACGGTGCTGAGCTTGACGTCGTACCCGAGCTCCTTCAGCGCTTTCATCACGATCTGGGCGGTGACGTAGTTGGCGCCGAGGCTGTCGCTCTGGGCGTAGCGCACGGTCTTCCCCTTGCCGGGCAGTTCCTGCGCCTGAGCAGGCGCCGCCGCAAAGGCGAGCGCGCCAGCGGCCATTGCCACCGTCAGCATCTTCAATCTGGTCATGGTCATCAACTGTTCTCCTCGTCGTCGACCGTGCCGGCCGTGGTTGCTTTCCCCTGCCCGCCCTTGCGACGGGTCTTAAAAACCGGAACGCTGCGCTGTCCCGGCCATTCCTTGAGTGCGAGCACCTCCCGCGGCGTGGAGGCTCCGCAACGCGCTCAGAGCGCCTGCTTCACCGGTGCCACGGCCTGGACGGTCTCGTCCGGCCGACCGCCCTTGAACAGCCGCGCGACCGCGCCGAGCAACGAGGCGCGTGCAGCTGCCCTGCCACCGGCCTTGGGAGCGGCGAGCTTCTGCGTGATCCGGTCGAGCACCATGGCGAGGAGCACGATGGCGATGCCGCCCACGGCAGCACGGCCGACATCGAGGCGGCCGAGGCCCTGCAGCACGACGAGACCGAGGCCTTCCGCGCCGATCATGGCGACGACGACCGAGAGCACCATCGCCGTCAGCACGGTCTGGTTCAGGCCGCCGAGGATGGTCGGGATCGCGAGCGGCAGCTGGATCTCGAAGAGGAGCTGGCGCTTGTCGGCACCGAAGGCGAGACCGGCCTCGACGATCTCGTGCTCGACCATGCGGATGCCGAGATTGGTGAAGCGGATCAGCGGGGGCGCCGCCGCCGTCACGACCGCGACCTCGCCGGGCACGGTGCCGACGCCGAACAGCATCACCACCGGCACGAGATAAACGAAGCTCGGCGTGGTCTGCATGATGTCGAGGATCGGGCGGACGACGTTCCAGACCCGGTCGCTGCGCGCGCACCAGATGCCGATCGGAATGCCGATGACGGCGCAGAAGACGATGGCGGTCGAGATCAGCGAGAGCGTCGTCATCGCCTCGTTCCACACGCCGAGCATGGCGATCACGATCAGCGATACCGCACTGAAGACCGCGATGCCGGGCGTGGAGAGCCGCCAGGCCAGCAGGAAGAAGCCGACCACGAAGAGCGGGAACGGAATGGCGTGGAGGAGCCAGTCGTTGAGGCTCAGCAGGTTCTCGACCGGCCATTTGATGGCGAGGAAGATCGGCCGCAGATTGAGCGCGACCCAGCTGACGCCCTGCTGGATCCAGGCGTCGATCGGGAAAACGGCGAGATCGTCGGCTTTAAGCATGACGCTCTCCGACCAAAGCGGGCTTGGGAGTGGTGGAGGAGATGCGGGCGAGGATGTCGTCGGCGCCGAGCGACCCCATGAACTTGCCGTCATCGTCGACGACCGCGATCGGGCGGCCGTCGCGATAGCTGCGGGCCACGTCGAGGAGCTTCGCGCCGGGCGGGACGCTGACATAATCGCCGCTCGGGGCGGCGATCTCGCCGCCCGCACGGGCTTGCCCGCAAGCTTCGGCGTCGAGCGTCCCCAGCACCTTGCCGTCGCGGTCGAGCAGGAAGCCTGCGCCGCCGGCCTCGCCGATCAGCGCTCCGCGCTCCGACTGCAGGATCGGCTCGCCCGGCCGCATCACGGAACGCGCATCGAATAGCCGGGCGCGGTCGACCTCGCGGGTGAAGGCGGCGACATAGTCACTGCCCGGCTCCAGCACGATCGACTGAGGCGTGCCTTCGCGCACCAGCTCGCCATCGGACATGATGGCGATGCGGGTGCCGAGCTTCAGCGCCTCCTGGAAATCATGGGTGATGAACAGGATCGTCTTGTTCAACGTGCGCTGCAGGCGCAGCAATTCGTCCTGCATCTCGGTACGGATCAGCGGGTCGAGCGCGCTGAAGGCTTCGTCCATGATCAGAATGTCGGCGTCGGTCGCCAGCGCGCGGGCGAGGCCGACGCGCTGGCGCATGCCGCCCGACAGCTCATGCGGGAAGTGGTAGCCCCAGCGGCCGAGGCCGACGACGCTCAGCACCTCCTCGGCGCGGCGGCGCCGCTCGCCCGGCGCAATGCCGCGCAGCTTCAGGCCGAATTCGACATTCTCGATGACGCGCTTGTTGGGCAGCAGTGCGAAATGCTGGAAGACCATCGAGATGCGGGTGCGGCGCACCTCGCGTAGCTCCTCCTCGCCCAGCGGAACGATGTCGCGCCCGTCGAGCAGGATCTTGCCGCCGCTCGGCTCGTTCAGCCGGTTGATGCAGCGCGCCAGCGTCGACTTGCCCGAGCCCGACAGGCCCATGACCATGTACATGGCACCCTCGGGCACGCTCAGCGAGACGTTGTTGAGCCCGACCACCGCGCCGAGCTTCTCGAAGACCTCGTTCTTGTTGCCGCCCTTCGCGAGCATCTCCAGCGCCGGGCGGGGCGTGCTCGAAAATATCTTGTACAGATTCTGGATTTGCAGTCGCTCGGTCATGTCCGGACCCCTCTTCTCGGCGCCCGATTGATCGGGCTTGTTCGACCTGCCTGCCGACACCATTAAGTGCCGGCGGGGATGACGCGTCTTCCTGCGATCCGATGGAGGAACGTTCCTCTCCCTCGTCCCCCTGGAGGAAAACGCAGGCGGCCGCTGCTAGCGGAGCGGCGAAAAATCCGTCGGCAGCAGGATCCGGTTCTCGGCCTGCTCGATGTTCTCCGACAGCTTGGGCAGGAAGGCCTGCCAGCGCGGGTCGTCCGCGAGCTGCTGGCGCCGGCGCGTCCTGTCCTCGAAATCGGCATAGGCCCAAAGATGGGTCACATGGCTGAGCGCCCCGATCTCGGTGGTGAAATAGCCGACCAGATGGCCGAGGATGGGTTGCTGGATCGCCAGCCCTTCCTCACGCACGAGCTGGAGATAGCGGCCCATCCGGCCGTTGCGGATCCGGTAGATGCGTTCTTCGACGATCATGGCCGCCGCTCCTCCCTGCCGTCCCCGAGGAAGCCGCGCATCAGCCCGGCGACCTGCTCGGGCGCCTCGGTCAGGATCGAGTGGCGCAGGTCCGGCAAGATGTGCAGCTTCGAGCCGGAAATGCGCTCGTGCATGTAGCGCGCCATGCGCGGATTGGAGCCGGCGTCCTCTTCCCCGGTCGCGATCAGGACGGGCACGCGAATCTGGTCGAGCAGCCCGCCGAAATCCGTTTGGGCCAGCACGCGATAGGCCGCAGCATAGCACTCCGGGTCGTTCTCCGCATTGCGCTGGCGCAGCTTGGCGATGAGTTCAGGGTTCTTCGCCTGGAAATCTTCGGTCAGCCAGCGCGAGAGCGAGGCGTCGTAATGCGAGCCGCGATCGCCCGCCTGCAGGGCGGCAAGTCGGGCGGCGACGCGCTCACGCTCCTCATCCGTACGCCCGGCGACGGTCGCCAGCAGCACGAGGCGGCGGATGCGCTGTTGATGCGTCAGCGCCAGGCGCTGTGCGATCAGCCCGCCGAGCGAGAAGCCGGCGAGGTTGAAGCTCCCGAACCCGGCATGATCGGCCAGTGCCAGCACGTCGCCGACGAAATCGTCGATCTCGTAGCGGCCGCGCGGCTTGCTCGAGCGACCATGCCCGCGCAGGTCGAAGGTCAGGATGCGGAAACGGTCTGAGAGGCGCTCGACCACGCCCTCCCAGGCCTCGAGATAGGAGCCGACGCCGTGGATGCAGATCAGCGGCTCGCCCTCCCCCTCGATCCGGTAATTCAGCGTGACGCCGCCGACGGTCAGGCTTTGCGGTCCCTGCGCCGGCTCGGCACGCCGGGCAGGCAATGTCGCGCCAGCCATCGCCTTAGTGCCCAACCGCGGCCAGGCGCGGAGCCTGCACCGCCGCCTTGGCCTTCTCGCGCTCGCGGGCGGCGAAATGCGGCATCACCTCGTCGATGAAGAGCCGCAGCGTCTTCATCTGCAATGCGAAAGGCAGGTTGAAGGAGAGGCCCAGCGCGAACTGGTCGACGCCGGCATCCTCGTAGACCTGCAGCTTGCGGATGATCTCGTCCGGCGTGCCGAACATCAGATTGTCGCGCACCGCCTGCGGATTGTAGTTGTCGCGGTTGGCGATGGTCTCGAACGGAATGGCCTCGGGGAAACCGTTCCTTACCGCACCGCTGTTCTGCATCAGGTTCTCGAAATAGCCGCCATAGTCGACCGAGTGCCGCACGGCGAGCTCCCAATCCGCCTGCCGGTCGTAGACGCAAGTGCGCCGCTGCATCATTAGCCGTGGGCGCGGACGCTCGGGATGGTCAGCCACCGCCTTGCGGAATTTCTCGCCGAGCACGCCGACCTCGGCTGGCGGCGCCGAAAGCGGCGTCGAAAGAATGTTGGCGCCGATGCCGACAGCCCAGTCGAAGGTGCCGGGATCGCGGGCGGCGACCCAGATCGCCGGATGCGGCTGCTGCAAGGGCTTGGGCACCGAGGTGGCGAGCGGGAACTTCCAGTAGTGACCGTCATGCTCGTAGTCGCCGGCCCAGAGCTTCCGCACCGCCGGGACCAGCTCCTTCATGAAGGCGACGCCTTCCTGCTGGGGAATGCCGCCGGCCATACGGTCGAACTCGTATTGATAGGCGCCGCGCGCGATGCCGAATTCCAGGCGCCCGCCCGTCAGGTGGTCGCAGAGCGCCGCCTCGCCGGCGAGGCGGATCGGCGACCAGTAGGGCGCCACCAGCGTCGCGGTGCCCAACCGGATGCGGTCGGTATGCTGGGCGAGCCAAGTCAGCGTCTGAAAGGGGTTTGGCGAGATCGTGCACTCGATGGTGTGGTGCTCGGCGGTCCATAGCGTCTCGAAGCCGCCCTCGTCGGCGACTTTCGCCAGCGCGCGGAAGTTCCTGACGGCGTCCTGCATGGACTCGCCCGGCGAGAAGCGCTCCATGCTGATGGAAACGGCGAATTTCATGGCTTTCCTCCGTCGTTCTGGCTCATGCCGTGGGCCGCTCAGCGCAGGCGGATCACGAACGGGTCCTGCATGGCGCCCGAGTAGTCGATGAGAACGTTCTTCAGGCGCGAGAACTCGCGCATGACCTCGAAGCCGCCGCGGCGGCCGTAGCCGCTGTTCTTCATGCCGCCATTGGCGGACATGTAGGCGGCAGAGCGGTAGGTGTTGATCCAGACGGTGCCGGCATCGATCTCGCGGGCGAAACGCATCGCCCGGTCGATATCCTTGGTCCAGATGCCCGAGGCGAGGCCGTATTCGGTATCGTTAGCGAGCCGGATCATCTCGGCCTCGGTCTCGAACGGCACGATGCCGACGACCGGCCCGAAGATCTCCTCGCGCATGAAGCGCATGTCGTTGCGGGCCTCGACCATGACGGTCGGCTCGAAATACCAGCCGCGGGCCAGCTCGCCGTCCTGCGGCTTTCGCCCGCCGACCGCGACCTTCGCACCCTCGCGCACGCCGGAGCCGACATAGTCCTCGACCTTGGCGAGCTGCGAGGCGAGCGCGACCGGGCCGATATCGGTGTCTTCGCTCTGCGGATGGCCGACCTTGATGCGGCGCGTGCGCTCGACCAGCGCCTCGACGAAACGGTCGTAGATCGGCCGCTCGACGAAGCAGCGCGAGCCCGCGACGCAGGTCTGGCCCGCGGCGGCAAAGACCCCGGAGACGACGCCGTTCACCGCGCGATCGATATCGACATCGGAGAAGATGACGTGAGGTGACTTGCCGCCGAGCTCCATCTGGCAGGGAGCGAGGTGGTGCGCGGCATTGGCCGCTATCTTGCGGCCGGTGAAGGTCGAGCCGGTGAAGACGTATTTGGCGATGCCGGGATGGCGCGTCAGCGCCTCGCCGGTGGTGGCGCCGTCGCCGGTGACGACATTGATCACGCCGGGCGGGATGCCGGCCTCGATCGCGAGTTCGGCCAGCGCGAGGCTGGAGGCGGTCGCGTGCTCGGAAGGCTTCACGACGATGGTGTTGCCGATAGCGAGGCAGGGCGCCAGCGTGCCCGTCAGCATCATCAGCGGCGAGTTCCAGGGAATGATCATGCCGATCACGCCGAGCGGCTCGCGCAGGTTGAAGTTCAGCGAGTCGAGCTTGTTGACCGGAATCGTATCGCCCTGAAGCTTGTCGGCCATGCCGGCGAAGTAGAAATAGGAGTCCGGGATCGCCCGCATCTGGGCGCGCATCTCCTTGAGCAGCTTGCCGTTGTCGCGGCACTCGATCATCGCGAGCTCGTCGGCGTTCGCGAGCACAAGCTCGCCGAGACGGCGCACCAGCTTGCCGCGCTCGGTCTGCGTCATCCGGCGCCAGGCCGGGTTGACGAAGGCGGCCCTGGCCGAGCGCACGGCGGCGTCGACATCATGGGCGTCGCCCTGGGCGAATTCGTACCAGGGCACGGCCGTGGTCGGATCGTATGACGCGACGTAGGCGCCGCTCCTGGGCGCGACGAAGGCGCCATCGATGAACAGGCCCTGGCGCGAACCTTCGAGAGATTTGACGGTCGTCTTCATGGTCGCTCTGCCAGCTCAGATTTGCGGAAGGTTGGCCCAGGGCTGCGCATCGCCGACCATGGCGAGGCGGCCGCCATCATCGGAATCCATGTAGATTCCGAAGCGCTTGCTGGCGCTCTCGCGGACATAGCGGCGCAGCATCGAGGAGATTTCTCGGGTCGGAATCTCGTCAAAGGGAAGCTGGTCGATCGGGAAGAAGCGCAAGCCGGCGGAAAGCGGTTGCGAGGCCGCTGCCTGTGCGAGGCGGGCGCGGTAGATCAGGTAGCCCGGATCGCCGTCGGTGACGTCGAAGACGGAGTAGAGGAACGTGTCGTCGGGCAGGAGCGTCAGCGCCTCGCCACCGTCGAGCTTCAGCTCGCTATCGGCGATGCGGCGCTTCGCGCTCGGCAGCACCCAGCCGCCCTTGCCATCCGACCGCAGCAAAAGCCTGCCGTCGGACTCGATCAGATAACCGACGATCATACCCTGGGATTCAAGCCAGCCCGGCGGCAGCGGATCCTTCACATTCGCATAGCGGCCGCGGCAGAAGCCGAGCGGCGCGGAAGGGCTCGTGCCGAAGGCCTGCACCTCGCCGATCAGCACCAGGTGATCGCCGGCATCGACGCGGCTGTGCACGGTGCAGTCGAACCAGGTCAGGCAATCGGTGAGCACCGGCGCGCCGGTATGGACGTGGTCATGATTGATCGTGTCGAACTTATTCGCAGCCTTTGAGGCGAACAGGTTCGAGATATCGGTCTGCGCCTCGTGCAGGAGATTGACCGCGAAGGCGCCGGAACTGTTGAAGGCGCCGTAGCTATGGGCGCTCTTGCCGACGCAGACCAGAAGCAGCGGCGGATCGAGCGAAACCGAGGTGAAGGAGTTCGCGGTCATGCCGCGAGGTGCCCCCTCGGCATCGCGCGTCGTGATCACGGTCACGCCGGTGACGAAGGTTCCGAAAGCACGTCGCAGCGCGACCGGATCGATTGCCGTTGCTGTCTTTTCCGCGGGAGCGAGCATCCGCCTCACCTCGATCAATGCGGGATCGTGGTAAGAGGCTAGGCGCCGAGGCTGCCCTTCGCTTCCTAGGAATAGCCGGACAAATTCCGGAAATCTTTCGCCGAATCGGTGGAAGCGAGTTTCGCCTCAGGCCACCGTCGCTTCGGTGTTCTCGATGACGCCGTGCAGCCGGATGGCAAGCTCGATCGCGAAGCGCTTGTCGGCGGTCTCCGGGTCGATGCCGAAAAGATCCTGGATCCGCGAGAGCCGATAGCGCAGCGTCGTAACGTGGAGCCCCATCGCATCGGCGCAGGCCTGGGCGCGGCAGCCCTCGCGCAGATAAGCCGCAAGCGTCGCCAGATAGGGCGTGTCGTGCTTGCGGTCATGCGCGATCACCGCACCGATCGCGCCGTCGACGAAGCTGCGTACATCCACCGATTCCGCGGCGCCGATCAGCATCGGCATCGGGCCAAAATCGAAGGCCGACAGAGTGCCGCTGCGCCCGAAAGAACGCGCGATGCGGATCATCCGCCAGCAGCGATCCCATTCCTTGGGATAGCTCTCGAGCCCGTCACAGATGCCGCCGAGCACGGCGATCGGCTCGCGACTGAAACTGTGGCGGAGCACCTCGACCATGCGACGCGCCAGCTTTCCGGCGCGCTCCGTCTCGCCGCTCTTCTCCTCGGGAACGAGGCAGACGAGCCCACCGCCCACAGCGATGACGTTGACTGGCAGGTTCATCTGGCGCGCGAGCCTGGTCACGGCGTGATGGCAGTCGACGCTGATATCGGCCGGCAGAGACGGGCCGTCGGGAAAATCCACCACGATCATTCGGGCCCGAGCGCCCAGCGCCAGCCCGAGCCGGCGGCCGCGCTGGACGATGTCGTCGGCATCCCGCCAGCGCCGTTCGACGATCTCGAAGAAGAGTTCGGTCAGCGTGCGCGTCTCGAAGCGGAAGCGGATGACGCTGCGCATCATCTGGACGCTCAAGGCGAATTTCACGCTGTCGAGCAGCAGGCGCCGGAGATCGCCGGCGCCCTCCCCCGCTTCCGGAAAGATCACCAGCGCGCCGACAGCCTGCCCATCGACATCGAGCGCCTCGATCCGCGCCGTGATCTGCAAGCGCTGAGCTCCATCGTCGAGGCGCAGAACCAGAGGCTCGGTACGGCCCAACCCCACGGCGTCGCGTGCGGCGGCCGTGATCTGGGCGCCGATCGCGCCGTCGAGCGCCCGCTGCCAGGCGGCATCGTCGAAATGCAGCGGCGCCGGCGAGCGGCTGGCGGCGAGCGCATTGCCCGCGAAATCCACCACCAGGATCGCCTCCGGCAGCAGTTCGGCCAGCATTGTCGAGAGGGCCGCGGTCGAGCCGCCCGACAGAACTGCTTGCAGCAGCGTGGTCTGGGTCTGCAATGCGTTCTGCAACTGCTCGGCCGCCTGGCGCTCTGCGCGCAGGCGATGCTCGCGCTCGACGGCGATGCCGCCGAGATGGACGATCATGCTCATGAAGGCGAGATCGTCGGCCGATGCGTCCTGAATGTCGCGGGAGACGACGTTCAGCACCATGGCCCGCCCCTGCGCGTCTGCGCAGCTCATCGGCAGCACCAGCACGGTGCGATAGTCGCGTTCGAAAGCTTCCCGGCGATAGCCCGGAAACTCCTCCGAGACGCGTGCGTCCCGGATGTAGACGGGCTCATTGCGCTGGAGCGCGATCAGGGCGGGGCTGGTGGCCAACTCCCAGCGATCCTCCAGACGCCGGCGCAGCAAGGTCGGATCATGGCGGACGACGACATGAGCGTCGCCATGCGGAGCGTCGATCGCCATGATCGACCCCAGCGCCCAGCCGCCATGCTCGCAGGCAGCGCGGATGAGATCGCGAAGCACCGTGTCGAGATCGCCGCCGGAATTGATCCGGCTTGCGACATCGCGCAACGAACGCATCTGCGAGGCCTGATCCACCATGGGTCTCTCCCTACCGACCGCAGGCGATCTTACGCCGCATCGCAGGTCGATCCATGAGTTTCTTCCCGCGTTCCGATGGAAGACGATCCGGGAATGGCATCGCTAGGCTGCTCCATCCATTCACGATCGCAACAGGTGGACACGCCATGGATTACGGCCTTCGCAAGATCTCGACCTTCGTCGAGGAAACCTTCATCGAGGGCGGCAAGGCCGCCGACAAGCCGGTGCGCTTCGTCGTCGTGGCCGCCGTGCTTCACAACCCCTGGGCGGGCAAGGGCTTCGTCGAAAATTTGCGCCCGGAGATCTTGCGCATCGCGCCCCGGCTCGGCGAAGAGCTGACGAAGCGCCTCGTCGCCGTGATGCCGGCCGAGCAGGTCGAGGCCTATGGCAAGGCTGCCGCCGTCGGTACCAATGGGGAGATCGAGCACGCCTCGGCGCTGATCCACACGCTGCGCTTCGGCAACATGTTCCGCGACGCGGTGAAGGGCACGGCCTTCCTGAGCTTCACCAACACGCGTAACGCACCGGGCGCGCTCATCTCCCTGCCGATGATCCACAAGACCGAGACTGGCAAGCGCTCCCACTTCCTCACCGCCCAGTTCCTGATTCCGGATGCCCCGGCCGCCGACGAGGTGCTGGTCGCGATCGGCGCCGCCGACAACAGCCGCGCCCATCCCCGCCTCGCCGATCGCTTCCAGGACATGGAAGAGATGAAGCGGGAGCTGGTGAACGCCTGACGCCGCTGGGCCGGACGACTCTCCCAGCCCCGCAGGGCCCGCCTGATCGGCGGGCCCTTTTTTCATGGCCTGAGCGCTTGGGAGCGCCATCTCAGGCGAGCGCGACCTTGTCGCGAGCAAACTCGTCCATCACCTGCCGCACCGCCTTCTCGGCAATGGCGACGATCTCGTCGATCTCGTCGGGGGTCGTGACCAGCGGCGGCGCGAAGCCGAGGATCTCGCCATGGGGCATGGCCCGGGCGATCAGTCCGCGATCGCGCGCCGCCTTGGAGATGCGCGCACCGACCTTGAGGACGGGATCGAAGCGCGTCTTCGACTCGCGGTTGGCGACGAATTCCAGCGCACCGAGCATGCCGACGCCGCGGACCTCACCGACGATCGGGAGCTGCGCGAAGACCGCCTTCAGCCGCTCCTGGAAATAGCTGCCGACATCGCGCGCCTTGGCCGCCAGATCCTCCGTCTCGACAATGTCGAGCACCGCATTCGCCGCCGCGGCGCCGATCGGATGGCCGGAATAGGTGTAGCCATGCGAGAAGGCGTCGACACGGTCCGCGCCCTCCTCCATCACCTTATAGACCTTCTCGCCGACGATCGCGGCCGAGAGCGGGAAATAGGCCGAGGTCAGGCCCTTGGCGACGGTGATCAGGTCCGGCTCGATGCCGTAGAGATGCGAGCCGAAGGCCGTGCCAATGCGGCCGAAGCCGGTGACGACCTCGTCTGCGATCAGCAGCACATCGAATTTGCGCAAGACCGTCTGGATCGCGGTCCAGTAGCCTTCCGGCGGCGGGGTGATGCCGCCTGTGCCGAGCACGGGCTCGCCGATGAAGGCGCCGACCGTCTCCGGCCCCTCGCGCAGGATCAGCTCCTCAAGCTCGGAGGCGAGGCGCTGCGAGAATTCGGCTTCGGTCTCGCCGGGCTGCGCGCCCCAATAGTGATGCGGCGCGCCGGTGTGGAGGATGCCTGAGAACGGCAGGTCCATATGGTCGTGATAGAAGCTCATCCCGGTCATCGAGCCCGAGACGACCGAGCAGCCATGATAGCCGCGCAGCCGCGAGATGATCTTCTTCTTCCGCGGCTGGCCGCGCAGGTTGTTGTAGTACCAGACGAGCTTGGCCTGGGTCTCGTTGGCGTCCGAGCCGGACATCCCGTAGAAGACCTTGCTCATCTTGCCCGGCGCCATCTTCACAAGGCGATCGGAGAGGATGGCGAGTTCGTCGGTCGTGTGGGCGGCATAGGAATGGTAATAGGCCAGCCGATAGGCCTGCCGCGAGATCGCCTCGGCCACTTCGGTGCGGCCATAGCCGATATTGACGCAGTAGAGCCCGGCGAAGCCGTCGATATAGCTGCGGCCGGTCGCGTCCTGGATGCGGATGCCCTTGCCGGTCTCGACGATGGTGGGCTCGCCGAGCTTGCCGGTGGCGAAGTCCTTGAGCTGGGTGAAGGGGTGCAGGGTGCTGGCGCGATCCAGCGCGCCGATCGCCGCGACGTCGATCGTCATTGTCTCATCTCCTTGATTACGCTGCCAGATTGCCGAAGCAGACATATTTCGCTTCGAGATATTCGCTGAGGCCGTGGCGCGAGCCCTCGCGGCCGAGGCCGGATTGCTTCCAGCCGCCGAAGGGGATCGGCGCGCCGGTGAATTTCGGCGTGTTGACCGCGACCATGCCGTATTCGAGCTGGTCGGTGAGACGCATCGCCCGGCGCAGATCCTCGGTGTAGAGATAGGCGGCGAGCCCCATCTCGGTTGCATTGGCGCGGGCGACGACCTCCTCCTCGGTATCGAAGGGCAGGATCGCGGCGACCGGGCCGAAGGTCTCCTCGCGGGCGATGAACATGTCGTCGGTGACGTCGGCCAGCACCACAGGCTGGACGAAATTTCCGCCGAGCGGGCTGTCCTGCCCGCCCGCGACGAGGCGGGCACCCGCGGCGAGCGCCTGCGCGATTTGCTCGCGGCATTTCGCGGCGACGGAGGGGCGCGTCATCGGGCCGATATCGACGCCCTCCTCCAGACCGTGCCCGACCTTGAGGCGGGCTGTGGCCTCCGCATAAGCCGCGACGAAGCGCTCATAGGCGCCGCGCTGGACATAGATGCGGTTGGCGGCGAGGCAGTCCTGCCCCGAGGTCGCGAACTTCGCCGCGATGCCGCCCATGACGGCCTTGTCCAGCGGCGCGTCGTCGAAGACGATGAAGGGGGCGTGGCCGCCGAGCTCCAGCGAAGTGCGTTTGACTGTCTGCGCGGCATGGCCGAGCAGGAGGCGGCCGATTTCCGTCGAGCCGGTGAAGGAGAAGGCGCGGATCTCGGTATGAGCCAGCAGACGATGCGCCATCGGCGCGGCATCGCCGGTGAGCACCTGGAAGATGCCTTTCGGGAAGCCGACCTCCTCGGCGAGCTTCGCCAGCGCCAGCGCCGAGAGCGGCGTTTCGGGAGCGGGCTTCACCACCATCGCGCAGCCGGCCGCAAGCGCCGCACCAGCCTTGCGGGTGATCATCGCGCTGGGGAAGTTCCACGGCGTCACTGCGGCGGCAACCCCGATCGGCTGCATCTGCACCGAGAGTCGGCTGCCCGGCATATGGCTCGGGATGGTCTCGCCATAGCTGCGCTCGCCTTCGGCCGCGAACCAATCGAGGAAGGCCGCGGCATAGGCGATCTCGCCATGGGATTCCGCCAGCGGCTTGCCCTGCTCGGCGGTCATGATCACGGCGAGGTCGTCGACATTGCGCCGCATCGCCGCCGCCCAGTCGCGCAGCAAGCGGCCGCGCTCGACAGGTAGGGTCTCGCGCCAGAGCTTCTGGGCAGCAACGGCTGCAGCCACTGCCTCATCCACGGCTTCCAGCGGCAGCGAAGCAATGGTCACGATGGCTTCCTGCGTCGCGGGATCAACGACCGGGATCTGCTCGTCCGCCACGCGCCAGCTTCCATCCACGAAAGCCCGGCTCTCCAGCAAGTCGGCACGCGTCAGTTCTTTCAGCGCTTTCGCGGATAAACCCCTCATCGCATCCTCCGCTTCGATGATTGAACGGCGGGGAGGCTAACGTGGGGAATGCCACCTATGCCGCCGAAACAGGCGATTTCGCGAGGAATTTCGGCTTAGATCGACGGCAAGACGCAGGGATTCGGCATGCTTGAGCTCGACAGCCTCGATCGCAGACTTCTGGATGCGGTGCAGCAGAACAATCGGTTGACGACAGCCGAACTCGGCGAGCGCGTCGGTCTCTCCGCGACCGCCTGCCAGCGCCGCCTCAAGCGCCTGCGCGATGAAGGCGTGATCGAGGCCGATGTCGCTATCGTCTCGCCGCGTGCCGTCGGGCGGCCGCTCTCGATGCTGGTGCTGGTCACCCTGGAGCGCGAACGCGCCGACATCGTAGACCGCTTCAAGGCTTCGATCCGGGCGACGAAGGAGGTGATGATCGGCTTCTACGTCACCGGCGAGGCCGATTTCGTGCTCCACGTCACGGCGCGAGACATGGAGGATTACGAGCGCTTCACCCGCCGTTTCTTCTACGAGAACCCCGACATCAAGGGCTTCAAGACTCTGGTGGTGATGGACCGGGTGAAGGCGAGTTTCGCCCTCCCCTTCGATCCGTAAGCTCAAGGCAGCGCATGGCCGGACATCACAAGCTCGATCGGATCGACATCAACATCCTGGGGTATAATCAGGGGCTATGGAGCAAGGCTCGACCTCGCGAAACTAACGAGCAGCGTGACCGTGTTCACGGAGTGACGCCGGGTGACCATGGGATCGACGACTTCACCGAGTTCGAGGCCGGCATTCGAGACGTCGACGGCTGATGGAATGCCATTTAATAAGTGGCGGGTACGCCTATCTGCTGCGTTCCTCGCGCCGAATATCGCGCGTTACCAGGAGCAAATAGAGAGCCCGCTCCGACCCAGTATCGGGATCGAGAAATACTTCAGCTATGTCGCTGGCAAACCAAGCTGCTCATGCTGATGCCGCGGATGCTGAAGGTCGTCGTCGCACCTGCCGCCAGCAACAGGATCGCGCTGTTCAAGACGACGCCCTATCTGGCGATCGTCGGCGTCAGGGAGATGCTGGGCACGGCTTTCGACCAGGCCCCGGAATCCTTCCGCTATCTCGAGCCGATGAGCGTCGTGGGAATTCCATTTCCAGCCTGCTGTCTAACCATCGCGCAGGCGGTGAAAAAGCTCGGAGCCGAGTCATCCGGCGTGCCGCTGGGCGTACCCGCATGGTGACACCGAGCGGGTACGCGACCACCGGAGAGCGCTCTGGCGCTCAAACTCCAAGCCAGACGGCTCTAAGTTTGATCGAACGCCTGCTTCAATGCCTGTGTCAGGCTGGAAACATAGGCATCGAGAAATTGCTTGCCCTTGTCCGCAGTCGCCGCGGTCGCGGTGTTGAGCACGCCATCCGATGGAACGGCTTCGATGTCGTGCGGCCAAAGCTCGTAACCCGGCACGCGGGACGGCGCATGTTCGACCAGGCGCTCCATATGGACGAGGTCGGGCCGCAGATGCAGCATCATGGAAGTCTCCATGATGCCGGCGTGCTCAAGGTCCCAGTCGATCTGCGTCGTGCCGAAGATGGCAGTCGCGGTTTCCGCGGGCAGGAACTGCCAGTAGCCGACATTGAGAATGCGAAGGCCATCGGCGAGGTGTGCGTTCTCGCGGTAGGCGAGATCGCATCCTTCACTGACATGCCAGAGATTCTCGGTGTGGCCGACGATGAACGCGATGTTGCGCACGCCATGCCGCACGAATTCGCGCGAGATGTCCTTGACCTGCGCGATCAGGCTCGCCGCATCGAGGCTCGTCGTGCCCGGAAAGTGCTGCCCTCCGCCGGAGCGCGGCATGGATTTGTAGCCATACGCCAGCGGCGGCGCGACGAGATAGCCGCCGCCCTCAGCTACGCCTTCGCACACTGCCGTCGGCAGGATGACGTCGACCGAAAGGGGCAGATGCGGGCCGTGCTGCTCGGTCGCGCCGACCGGAACCAGCAGGGTGGCGCCGCGCGCGATCGCACCGCGGTATTCGAGCCACGTCATTTCGGTCATTCGGAAGCTGGTCACGTCATTTCCCCGTATTCTCTCGGACGATCAGGTTTCGAGGACATAGGCATTGCCCGGCTGCCAACCGGCGAACAGTGCCTCGCCATGCGCCGGCGCAAGCTGCTCGAACTGGTGCAAGGGCAATTGGGCCCGAAGGCTGCGCTCATCGCCGGCGTCGAGATGAACCACCACAACTGAGCCGACAAACTGCTCGCCCAGGACGCGCACCGGCACGACGTTCGGCAGATCGGGACGCTCGCGCGACAGCGTCAGGAAATCGGCGCCGATCACCAGCTCGACCTTGCGTCCCGGTGCCAGATCGCTGCTGCGCGGAAGCTGCAGGATGCCGAAGCCCGACTCGATCATCGAGCCACCGCCATCGGTGCGAACCTTGCCGGCGATGATGTTGTTGGTGCCGATGAATTCCGCCACGAAGCGGTTCGCCGGCTTGCGAAAGATCTCCCGGGGAGCGCCGACCTGCTGGATCGTTCCGCCGTTCATGATCACCACGCGGTCTGCCATGGCGAAGGCTTCCGACTGGCTATGGGTGACATAGCAGAAGGTGATGCCGAGCTGTTTCTGCAACTGGATCAATTCGGCCTGCATCTTCACGACGAGATGGGCATCGAGCGCGCTCAACGGCTCGTCCAGGAGCAGCAGTTCAGGTTCCAGGACGAGCGAGCGCGCCAATGCGACACGCTGGCGCTGACCACCGGACAATTGCGTGACCGGGCGCGTCGCGAAGGCGCCGAGACCGAGGCGTTCGAGCCAGCCATCGGCCTTTGCGCGCCGGGCCGCGGCATCGACGCCGCGCATCTTCAGGCCGAATTCGACGTTCTGACGAACGTTGAGGAAGGGAAAAAGGGCCAGGCTCTGCCAGACCAGCGGGGTTTGGCGCTGCCAGGGGTCGACATGGTTCAACACCTTGTCGCGCAGCCGGATCTCGCCGGCCGTCGGCACTTCGAGCCCAGCGATCATGCGCAGCGTCGTGGTCTTGCCGCAGCCACTGGGGCCCATGATGGCGATGAACTCGCCGGATTCGACGACCAGATCGATCGATTTCACCGCAGTGAAACCGCCATAGTCCTTTTCAACCTTATCGAGAACGAGCAGGGGCGAGTTCATCACGCGTCGCTTTTGTTCGAAGAAATCGGGGAGCGCTCTGGACGGTCGCCGGTCCGGCGCCAAGAGAACAAGGCCAGCGCCACAAGCGCCAGGAGGATGGTCACGAAGAAGACGATGCTGCCGATCGCGTTGACCCGCGGGCTGACCTCCCGCTGCAGCAGGACCAGAATCCGCACCGGCAGCGTCTCGTTGAAGCCGGAGACGAACCAGGCCATCGCGAACTCGTCGAAAGAAACGGCCATCGTCAGAAAGAAGGCGGCCAGGATCGACGGTAGCGCAAAGGGGAGAATGACATGCCGCAGCGCCCGTGTCTGGCCAGCTCCTAGATTCCAGGCCGCCGCCTCCAGATCGGGATCCATCTGCGACAGGCGCAGGCGGATCAGCGCCATGGCGAAGGGCGCGCAATAGATCACATGGGCGATGATCACCGAATGCAGGGCGCCCGCGAGGGAAAGCTGGCTCTGGTAGACCAGCATGGCGAGGCCGAGGATCATCACCGGGACGTTTGGCGGCAGCATCGCCAGCGCCACATAGACCGCCTTACCCGTGAAATTGTAGCGATAGTCGGTATAGGCAGCGGTGAAGCCGAGGACGGTCGCGATCGCGGCCGAACACACCGCCACGATCAGGCTGTTGGCGAGCCCCGACCGGATGGCCGGCTCCGTCAGAACCGCGACATACCAATCCGTGCTGAACCCCTGCCAGGGCAGGCTCGGAAAGCGCCCGGCATTGAAGGAAAAGACGAAGCTCGAGACGATCGGCGCCAGAATGAAGGCGATCATGAGCACGACGTAGCCGAGCAGCGCCCAGCCGATCAGACGGTTGGTCATCGCGCTGCCGCTCCCTGCTTTCCGTAAGCGAGCTTGAGCGCGCCGAGGCCCGCCGCAAGCAACGTCACGACCATGACCATGGCGATGACTGAGGCGCGGGGCCAATCCGACCCTGAGCGCACCGTGTCGACCATGAGGATGCTCAGGACCGGCGGCTTGCTGCCACCCAGAAGGGTCGGACTGACGAAGTCACCAAAGGCGAGGACGAAGGCAAATGTCCCAGCCAGGACGAGGCCAATCTTGGCCGAGGGGATGACGACCGCGAACACGGTACGCAGGCGGCCGCACCCCAGATTATGGGCGGCCTCGATGAGGCGCCGGTCGACATTGGACAGGCTGATCAACTGGATCAGCAGGACCAGCGGAAAGCAGAGGGTGACATAGCCTACCATCGTTCCGAACAGGTTGTTGTACATCCGGAAGGGGCCGAGCCCGAGCCCGCCGAGAGCGAGATTGATCAGGCCCTGATCCGTGAGCAGGATCTTCCAGGAGTAGATGCGCACGAGATAGCTGGTGAAATACGGTGTGATCAGCAGGAAGACGACGATGCGGCGAACGCCGGCCGAAGCGCGGTAGGCCAGGTAAAATGCCCCCGGGAAGCTCACGAGACTCGTGATGGCTGCGGCAAGCAGCGCATAGAGCAGCGTGCGCAGATAGATGTCCCAGAAATAGCCGGTCGAGAGCACCTTGTTCCAGTTGGCGAAGGTGAAATCGGGTGAAAGCGCGAAGTTTCGGACGCTCCAGAACGTCATCATGACGAGGAAGCCGAGTGGCACAACGAACAGCAGTATCTGGCAGACCAGCATCGGAGCGCCGAGGGCCACTCCGAACAGGCTCCTTCCACCGCTGGCGCGGCCTTCGCGGGTCGCGTCGCCTGGCATTGTCTTGAGTTCCCGTAAAGAAGGACAGCGAGCCGGTGGCAGCGAGCTGCCACCGGCCATGACGATCACGCGTTCTTGAATCGAGTCCAGACGTCGGTCCATTCCTCGATGGACTGCTGCGTCGGCAAACCGCGAATCTGGATCTTGCCCTCGGTGATTTCCGTCATGACGTTGCGCATATCGAGTCGATGCTCCAGCAGATCGGCCATCTTCGGGTCCGTCTTATTGAGCAGTTCCCAGGCGGCCTTGTTGGGCATCGACGCGACATAGGACGATTTCGTCGCCGTCTTCACCTGCCCCTCGGGCGAGGCGCGGTATTGCAGGAACTTGACCGCGAGATCCTTCTTCCGCGACGAGGAGACGATCGAAAGCGACTCCGTCCATTGCACCGCGCCCTCGTCGGGAATGGTGGCCGTAATGGGCACGCCGTTCTTCTGCAGCAGAATGGCTGCCCAGGCGCCGACGCCCGGCATGACCCAGGCCTCGCCATTGGTCAGCGAGGAGAAGACAGACGACCACGGGCCGATTCCGGACATCTGCGGCGACAGCGACAGCAAGGTCTGGCTGAGCTTTTCGAACTGCGCCTTATTGAGGTCTGAGGGCGGCTTGTTGCCATTATACATGCTGAGGCACGACATATTGGGCAGATACCAATCGTACATGCCGACTTTCTTGGCGACTTTCTTGTCCCAGAGAACCTTGTAGGATTTGGCTTCTTCGGCCGAGATCTTCGTGTTGTTGTACACAAGCCCGAGATAGCCGAAGCTGTTCATCAGCGAATAGAGCTTGCCGTCCTTCCAATGGGTCGGAAATTTCTGGAACTGCGGCCAGAAATCGTTCAGCGGATATTGGGCCGGATCGAGCGCGTCGATCTTTCCGGCCTGAGCGAGCATGGTGACGTATTCGGCATCGGTCAGGACGACGTCGAAAGTGCCCGGGGGTGACGATTGCAGCAGCGCCAGCATCTCCTCGCCGCCGGTATATTCCTTGGCCTGGACTTTGACGTTGTACTTCTTCTCGAACTCGCCGACGACCTCCGGGCCGGCGTGCCCAGGCCAGCTCAGCAAGCTCAGAACCTGATCATCCGCGGCCAGGGCCGGCCGAAGCGATGTGGAGACAGATGTACCCAGACCGATCGCTGCACCCGTCCTGATGAAAGAGCGGCGCGAAACGTGACGGCTGAAGAAGCCGCGACCTTCGAATTTATCCATTATTTTAATCCCCTCTGATCGATTGCTGGTTATTATTGCGGTTTTTCACCGTTCTTCAGTGCTATGAGGCATAGGAGCTCGAACAGAACCTGCGCGGCAATCTGCGCGGTATTGCTGGTCGGATCGTATTGGGGAGCGACCTCGACAACATCCGCCCCGATGATATCGAGGCCGGCAAAACCACGCAGCAACTGCAGGGCCTCTCGCGGCAGGAGGCCGCCCACCTCCGGCGTGCCGGTCCCCGGCGCAAATGCCGGATCGAGGCTGTCCACGTCGAAGGTGATGTAGGTGGGGCCATCGCCGACGACCTCGCGGGCCTTCGCGATCACGGCCGGGATCCCCTGTTCGACCAGTTCCTCGGCGTGGATGACGGTCATGCCCGAGGCGTAGGAAAACTCCCAAAGATATTCCGCGCCGCCGCGAATTCCGATCTGAACGGTCCGGCGCGGGTCCAGGGCGCCCGCCAGAACGGCCTCGCGAAACGGGCCGCCATGGTGGAACTTCGAGCCTTCATAGGGACCGGCGGTGTCGCAATGCGCGTCGATCTGGATCATTCCCACCGGCCGCCCTGCGCCCAGCGCCTTGAGGATCGAGCCGGTGATCGAATGGTCACCGCCGACCGAAAGCGGGGCGGCCCGCGTCCCGGACACCATGCGGTAGCAGGCTTCGATATCGGCATGGCATTCAGCCAGATCGAAGCGGCTTCTCATCGGCACGTCGCCGACATCGGCAACGGCGAGCGTGCCCATCGGCGCCAGCCGCAAGATATGTTCGTAAGGGCCGACCCGATCGATCGCCCTGACGGCTCGCGGCCCGAAGCGGGCGCCATTGCGATTGGTCACGCCGAGATCCATCGGAACCCCGATGAGCGCAACATCCAAGGTTTCCAGAACGTCCGGGTTCAATCCATTCGCGATGAAGGGCGCATCCAGCAGCGTGGCAGGATCGGCAAATGGCCATTTGCGGCCGTCGGAATCGCGAAAGATCTGCCGCGCGACGTCCCGGAAATGCGGATCAAACATCTCGCCGCCTGCGGCGCTGCCATAGCGCGCCCGCAAGTCTTCCAGGTCGAGAATATCAAATGGCATGATTGTCGCTTCACCGTCCGGGCTTCGTCGCCTTCCGGGTATCGGCCCTCGAGAAGCGACGCATTATCTGGCCTGGACGGTGGCACCCCGGCTCCATCCCGCATAGCCTCAAAAGACTGGAGAGGGTATAAGGAAAACTGAATGCCGAGCCGGAAGGCACGCGAAGGCGCCTGGCACTCCAGATCTTGTAATCATATGAGAAACAAGGGAACTTTAGGCGACTCTGCGCGCCCGCAATATAATGATATGTGAACGATGAATCTCGACCCCTACCTCCTGCGCGCCTTTTTGACTGCCGCCGAAATCGGCACGGTGAATGGCGCGGCGAACACCCTGAATCGCACCCAGGCTGCCGTCAGCATGCAGATTCGCAAGCTGGAGGATCTGGTCGGCAAGGAATTGTTCGAGCGCTCCTCGCGCGGCTTGACGCTGACCGCAGACGGCCAGCTTTTCGCCACCTACGCGCGCGAGATGATTGCCCTGAACGAGGAGGTACGGCGGCGATTTCAGGGGGACGAGATCGAAGGACGGGTCAGGCTCGGCGTCGTCGAGGATTTCGCGGCGACGCGGCTGATCCAGATCCTCAAGGCATTCCGCGATCAGAATCCGAGGATCGACATCGATATCATCGTCGAGCCCAACCGCCGCCTCGCCTCGCTGTTCGAGGCCGACAAGCTCGATGTGACGATCTGCGACGTCTCTCAGATCGCTCGCAAGCCGATTTTGGTCTGGAACGAGGAACTGCACTGGATCGCGCGCTCAGACCTGGTTCTATCGACCGACGCGCCCTTGCCGATCATCATGTTCGCGGAATCCTGCCCGTGGCGCGCGCCGACGATGGCTGCCCTTGCGAGCCTCAAGCGCAGATGGAGCGTCGTCTGCGAAGCGTCGACCTTGGTCGCCATGATCACCGCCGTACGTGTTGGAATTGGCATCGGGCCGATGATCGCCGCGACGGTGCCAAGCGACTGTCGCATCTTGGATGGTTCGGGTTCCTTTCCCCGGTCTCCCTATATCGATGTCGGGCTCTATGCTCACTCCGCCGCGTCCAGCGAGGCTTCCTACCTCGCCGATTTCATCGCCCGGAACAGTCGCCTCAGGAAGTTTTGAAGAGAGGCGGCAGCCGATAAGCGCCGGGTGCGGACGATACCATGGCGAAGTCGTCCGCAACGACAGTTGCTAACTGGGTGGGCTCCCAATCGGAGCGGGCGGCGCACCTCAGCGGCAGGTATTATCGGCACCACTCAATCGTTTAGCGCGGAACTATCGAGAAACCGAGCAGGTCAGTGCGCTCAGCAGGCTCTCGCCAGCAGGCATCTCCGCTGCTCGCGTTCAGGGCAGCTGCTGGTCTTCGAAGAAGCCGTCCAGCGGGATTTGCGTGGTTTTCTCGAAGTCGTCCATCGCTGCGAGCAGACGCTGGCGATAATTCAAGAGAGCCAACAGCAATTGCGCAGCATCGCGCGAAAGGCCGTAGCGAGCCCAGCTCTCAGAGGTTCGCGGCTCAAGGCCGATCTTGTCCCCGAAGGCCTCGACCGTTGCGAAGCCCAATCTCTGGACGACTTCGAGCAGTTCCTCAGCCGACATGCGCGGCTTGACGACATGAGAATGCACGCGCTCCAGCATGAGGCGAACGTCTGAAGGGCGGAACTGAAGCGAGTTTTGTGCGAATTGCCCTAAATTGCTGACCATCGAACCCTCCCGAATCTCTTCTATGCGCGTGCGCGCCATTCACTCTGTCGTGCTTCGGCGTTTCCGGCCAGCAGGCCTTCGGCGGCGCCTTCATCCGTAATCAGGACCTTGGCGCCGCTCGCACGCAGGGCTGCGCGGATCGCTCCCTCCTTATGCGCGCCGCCGGCGGCGATCGCGACCAGCCCGATACCCCGCAGGTCCGCAGGGCTGATCGCCATCACGCGCTGGTTGACGGGGTGATCGACCAATTGCCCTTCGGCATCGACGAAATGGCAGACGAGGTCGCCGACGGCACCCGCCTTCTTCAGCGAGACCAGATCGGCACGAGGCAGGATCGCTTCGCGGAACAGCGTCGAATCCGGGGCGAGATCGCCGACGCTGATCAACGCGAGGTCCGCCGCACGCGCCCGATCGATCAGGTCCCGCAGCGTCGGCTCGCGCCAGAGCGCCTCCCGTAGCTCGGGGCTTGAAACGAAGACCGGCGCCGTGAGCTGAAAGCAATCCGCTCCGAACATGTCGGCGACGCGGCGCGCCACGGCGGACGGATTGATGCTGCGCGAATGGGTCAGTCCTCCGAGGAGCGACACGACCGACATCGCCTCGATCTGTCGCGGCTGGATGCCGCGTAGCGCCTGGTGCAGCGTCTGCCCCCAGCCGACCGCAAGCGACATGTTGTCTTGCAGCCGGTCCGAAAGCCAAACGCCCGCGGCATGGCCGACCAGCGCCGAGATGTTGGCCGGATCGCGCGCCGTCGGCACGACCACCGCCTCCTGCAGTCCGAAGGTGGTGACCAGCCCGCGCTCCAACCCGACCTGCCGGGCCGAGCGCGCCTCGATCCTGATCTTAACCAGGCCTTCGCTGCGCGCCGCGGCCAGCATGCGGACCACCTTGATCCGGCTGAGGCCGAGAAGGTCTGCGATCTGCTCCTGCGTCAGCCCCTCGACATAATAGAGCCAGGCCGCACGAACTTTCGCATCCGCAACCGACTCCTCACGCGGGAAATGTCCAGAATCGAATGTGTCTTCCACCGTTTCGTCGCCAAGCTGCCCCGCACTCGTTGCCAACATCGCAGCATCGCAATGCGAAACGCAATAGGTCCGCACATATGGGCTATTGACAGAACAAAAGATACGATCTTTTGTTCCCAACAAAGAACATATGTCCTTAGGGAGATTCCGAAACGATGGCTGCGCTTCTGACGCAACTGCCTCCAGGCGCGCCGATAGCCGGCCTGTCTTTGGCCGAGGCCCTCGAGTTGCGCGAGGCCTCCGGCAAGCGCGTCCGTGTCGGCTTGATCGGTGCCGGCCAAATGGGAACAGACATCGTCGTCCAGATCTCCCAGATGACCGGCATCGAGATCGCCGCCGTCGCCGACATCGCGCCCGATCGCGTCGCGGAGGCGGCCGCACTGGCCGGGCGCAAGGGCGAAGTCGATAACGTCACCGACGAGGCCGGCCTCGATGCCAGCAGACGCAAGGGCCGCATCGCCGCCACGACCTCGCTCGACCTGATCTGCCGCTCGCCCCATGTCGACGTCATCATCGACGCCACCGGCAATCCCGAGGCCGGCTCGCGCGTCGCGCTGACCGCGATCGCCGCGCGCAAGCATATCGTGATGATGAATGTCGAGGCCGACATCACCATTGGCTCCTATCTCGCGGTCGAAGCCGCCAAGGCCGGCGTGGTCTATACGCTCGGCGCCGGCGACGAGCCCGCCGCCGCGATGGAACTGATCAATTTCGTGCGCGCCATGGGTTATCCCGTCGTCGCCGCCGGCAAGGGCAAGAACAACCCCTTCCGCATCGACGCCGTGCCGGCCGACTATGTCGAGGAAGCCACGCGCCGGAACATGAACCCACGCATGCTCGTCGAATTCGTCGATGGCTCGAAGACGATGGTCGAGATGGTCGCCATCGCCAACGCCTGCGGCTTCGTGCCGGATATCCCCGGCATGCACGGCCCGGCCGCGCCGAAGGACGAATTGCAGAACTATTTCTGCCCGAAGGAGGAAGGCGGCCTGCTCTCGCACAAGGGCGTGGTCGATTTCTCCGTGGCCAAGGGCGTCGCGCCCGGCGTCTTCGCCGTCGCCGAAATGCGCCATCCCCGCGTCCGCGAACGGATGAGCGACCTGCATCTGGGCCCCGGCCCCTACTACTCCTTCTTCCGGCCCTATCACCTGACGAGCCTGGAAGTGCCCCTCTCGGCCGCCGCCGCCGTCATTTTCAACCAGAGTCATATGCGCCCGCTGCCGGTGCCGACCTCCGAGGTCGGCTGCATCGCCAAGCGCGATCTCGCGGCCGGCGAGACGCTCGATGCCATCGGCGAATACGGCTATCGCGGCTTCGCCCTCTCCCGCGCCGACGCGCAGGCCCGCAAGGCCCTGCCGATCGGCCTCGCGCAGGGCGCGACCATGACGCGGGCCGTCGCCAAGGGCGAATTGATCACGCTCGCCGACGCCACCCCCGACGAGCGCTTGAAGATCGTGGAGGTACGCCGCGCTCAGGACGCGATGATCGCCGCGCTGACCTCCGGAGCCCAGGCATGAGCGCACGCAAGACGGACGAGATGGCGAGCGCCGCGCCGAGGCCCAACCAGCGGCCCGAACTCGCCGCCCTCGACGACGAGACGCTGGCCCGCGCGCTGACCCGGATGCACCTTATCCGCAAGTTCGAGGAGGCGGCCGAGGCGAGCTATATGCGCGGCCTGATCCACGGCACGATGCATCTCTCGATCGGCCAGGAGGCGAGCGCCGTCGGCACGACGCTGCCGCTCGAAGCGCACGACTACATCCTCTCGACCCATCGCGGCCATGGCCACTGCATCGCGCGCGGCGCCGAGCCCAAGCTGATGTTCGCCGAATTCTTCGGCAAGGAGACCGGCTACTGCAAGGGCCGCGGCGGCTCGATGCACATCGCCGATGTCGAGGGCGGCAATCTCGGCGCCAACGGCATCGTCGGCGGCGGCCTGCCGATCGCGGTCGGCGTCGGCATGAGCATCAAGGCCCAGAAGAACGGCCGCGTCTGCATGGTCTTCTTCGGCGACGGCGCCTCGAACGAGGGCGCCTTCCACGAAGCACTCAACATGGCTTCGATCTGGAAGCTGCCGGTCGTCTTCGTCTGCGAGAACAACAAATACGGCATGTCGATGGACATCTCGCGCGCCATGGCGGTGGCGAATGTCGCCGACCGTGCCGCCGCCTACGCCATGCCGGGCCACAGCCTCGACGGAAACGATCTCGCCGGCGTCGCGGCGGTGGCGCGCGAAGCGATTGCGCGGGCCCGCTCCGGCGAAGGGCCTTCGCTGATCGAGTGCAAGACCTATCGCTGGCGCGGCCATTCCAAGAGCGACCGCAATCTCTACCGGACCAAGGAGGAGATCGAGGAGTGGCGGGCGCAGGACCCGATCCGGCGCCTGGAGGACGAGCTCAAGGCGCATGACCGGTTCGACGCTACGGCACTGATGAAACTGGAGGAGGATGCCCAGAGCGACATCGACGCTGCCGTCGAATTCGCCCGCACCTGCCCGGACCCCGATCCGAAAGACCTGACCCGTGACGTCTATGCCCTCTGACACGCTCGAAGCCGTGAGCGAGATCCGCGAGCTATCCTATGCCGAAGCCGTGCGCGAGGCGCTCGGTCAGGCGATGGAAGCCGACGAACGCGTCTTCCTCTTCGGCGAGGACGTCGGAATCTATGGCGGCGCCTTCGGCGTCTCCGGCGATCTCGTCCACCGCTTCGGCAAGGAGCGCGTGATCGACACCCCGATCAGCGAGCTCGGTATTGCCGGAGCCGCCGTCGGCGCGGCGATCACGGGTATGCGGCCGGTGCTGGAGATCCAGTTCTCGGATTTCGTCACGCTTGCCATGGAGCAACTCGTCAACCAGGCGGCCAAGATCCGCTTCATGTTCGGCGGGAAGGCGAGCGTCCCGATGGTGGTGCGCCTCCCCGGCGGCTCGGGCACCGGCGCCGCCGCGCAGCACAGCCAGAGCCTGGAAGCCTGGTTCGCGCATGTGCCGGGTCTCAAGGTCCTGCAGCCGAGCACCCCGCATGACGCCAAGGGCATGCTGCTCGCGGCGATCGACGACCCCAACCCGGTGCTGATCTTCGAGCACAAACTGCTCTACAAGACCAAGGGCCATGTCCCGGCCGAGGCCTATCGCGTCCCTATCGGCAAGGCGGCGATCCGCCGCGAGGGCACGGACGTCACCATCGTCGGCTCCTCGATCATGGCCCGCAAGGCGGAGGCCGCGGCCGAGCGTCTCGCGGCCGATGGCATCTCGGCGGAGGTGATCGACCTGCGCTCGATCCGCCCGATCGACTTCACGACCATTGCCGAGAGCGTGCGCAAGACGCATCGCCTCGTGGTGGTCTACGAGGGCGTGAAGACAATGGGTATCGGTGCCGAGATCTCGGCGATGATCGCCGAGAGCGAGGTCTTCGATTTCTTGGACGCGCCGATCATCCGGCTGGGCGGCGCCGATGCGCCAATCCCCTACAATCCGGTGCTGGAAAAGGCCGCCGTCCCGCAGGAGGACGACATCGTCGTCGCCGCAGCCAATCTCGTGCATCGCGGGGAAGCCTGATGCCGGTCGAGGTCATCCTTCCCAAGGTCGACATGGACATGGAGACGGGCACGATCGAGGCCTGGCATGTCAAAGAAGGCGATCTTGTCCGCCAGGGCGACACGATCTTCGAAATCGGCACCAACAAGGCCGTGATGGAGGTCGAGGCGCCGGCCAGCGGCGCGATCCGCGGTATCAAGCTCGAGACCGGCGTGCCGATCACGGTGGGGACGCCCGTCGCCTGGATCTACCTCGACGGCGAGGCCGCCACCACGCCGTCCGAGCCGGCAGCCGCTGCGGCTTCCGTGGCGGCTGCCACCTCCAACCCTGAAGGCGCGGCCCGGACGTCAGGCGCCTCTGCGGCTCAATCCGCGGCGCCGGGCCTGCGCGCGACCCCCCTCGCCCGCCGGATCGCCCGCCAGAATGCGCTCGACCTCAAGACAGTGGCCGGCACGGGGCCGCGCGGGCGCATCGGCGAAGCGGATGTGAAGCGTCATTTGGAGCAGCGGCCTTGCTGCACTCCGACCCAGGAGGCTCGCCCGGCGCCGACGCCTGCCACCAGCGCTTCCGAAGGCCGCCTGCAACCTTTCTCCGCCATCCGACGCATCGTCGCGAGCCGGCTCTCCGAGAGCATGCGCACGGCGCCGCATTTCTATCTCACCTCCGAGATCGAAATGAGCGCGGCGCGCGAACTGCTGCGCCGTCTCACGGCTCGGCATGAGCGGATCGGCGCACCCAAGCCCAGCATCACCGTGCTGATCGCGCGTATCGCCGCCCGCATCCTGCGTGACCACCCGGTCATCAACGCCTCGGCCGAGGGCGAGGCGACGCGCTTCCACGAGCGCGTCGACATCGGCATCGCCATGGAACGCGATGGCGACCTGGTCGTCCCTGTGTTGCGCGATGCCGCCGGCATGGACATGCCTGCCATGGCTCGCGAGTTCGCCAGGCTGCGCGACGGCATGGCGAAGCGCACGCTGACGCCGGCAGAGCTCGGCGGGGGCACCTTCACCATTTCCAATCTTGGCATGTATGGTGTCGACAGCTTCACGGCGATCATCAACCCGCCGCAGGGGGCGATCCTCGCAATCGGGCGCACGCTCGACAAGCCGGTCGGGCGCGATGGGCAGATCGTGCTCAGGCCGATGGCGAACTTCACCCTTTCCTCGGATCACCGCATCGTGGACGGGGTGGCAGCCGCCCGCTTCATGGCCGACCTGCGGGAGGCGGTGGAGAACCCCGAAGTCATTTTGTGATTGAACGTCACCGTCGGCACCTCAACGGGCGCCGGCCATAGACCATCCATGATCGAGATCGACCGACGCGACAAGCGTAAAGGTCGGCGGCAAATAACGGAGGAGACAAAACGATGACCCCGACGAAACGCAGGTTCCTGATCGCTGCCGCCTTCGGCACCCTGATCGCGGCCGCCCCGGCCTTCGCCCAGGCGCCCTCGGGCAAGCTGGTGCTCTATACCTCACAGCCCGAGAAGGATGCCGCCCAGACCACCGCAGCCTTCAAGAAGGCCTACCCCAATGTGGAGATCGACATCTTCCGCTCCGGCACGACCGAGGTGATGGGCAAGCTCGCGGCCGAGATTTCCGCCGGCCAGCCCGGCGCGGACGTGTTGCTGATCGCGGACGCGGCGAGCATGGAAATCCTGAAGGCACAGAACCAGCTTCTCGCCTATCCCGGCGCGAAGACCGAAGGCCTGCTGGAAGGGTCCTTTGACAAGGACAAGAGCTATTTCGGCTCCAAGCTGATTACGACCGGGATCGCCTACAATACCGCCGCGAAGGAGAAACCGGCTTCCTGGGCCGATCTCGACAAGCCGGGCTACAAGGGACAGATCTCGATGCCGAGCCCGCTTTATTCGGGCGCTGCGGCGATCATGCTGTCGACGATGACGGCGCGTCCCGATCTCGGCTGGAAGCTGTTCGAGGGGCTGAGGGCCAACGAGGCAGTGGCGGTGCGCGGCAATGGCGCGGTGCTGCGCTCGGTCGCCACAGGCGAGAAGGCCTATGGCGTGCTGGTCGATTTCATGGCCTACAACGCCAAGAAGCAGGGTTCGCCGATCGACTTCGTTTTCCCGAAGGAGGGCGCCCCCGCCGTAACCGAGCCAGTCGCCATCGTGAAGACGACCAAGAACGTGGCTGCCGCCAAGGCCTTCGTCGACTTCATCCTCTCCGATGACGGCCAGAAGCTGGCGCTCGCCATGGGCTACATTCCGGCCAAGCCCAGCGTCGGCTCGCCGTCTTGGCTGCCGGAGGGCACCAAGATCAACGTGATGGCTTCGGACATCCCGGCCGTGGTCAAGGCGACGGAGGCCGACAAGGCCCGCTTCGCCACCATGTTCGGCAACTGAGCCGGCTGGGTGCGCATGTCCCTCGCTGATACCGCGACGCTTCGTACGCGCGTCGAGGAGGCGGGCCTTCTCTGGGGTCTCGTCGGTCTCGTCGCCGTGTTGTCGCTGCTACCGATCGGGCGACTGGTCGTCGAGGGCTTCGCCCCTGGCGGCCAGCTCTCGACGACCGCGCTCGGCAAGGTGCTCGCCAGCCCGGCGACCTGGACGGCGACCTGGAACAGCCTCGTCACGGCCATCGCGGGCACCGTGCTCGCGGTCCTGATCGGCGGCGCGGTCGCGCTGATCGCGACGCTAACCGACATCCGCGCCCGCAACGCCTTCACCTTTTGCTTCGTCCTGCCGCTGATGATCGCGCCGCAGGTCACGGCTCTCGCCTGGCTGCAGCTCTTCGGCCCGTCGAGCACGCTGCTCAAGCTGATCGGACTGGCTCCACCGCTCGGCAGCCGCAACCCGCTCTATTCGCGCGAAGGCATCATACTGCTGCTCGGCATCCAATATGCACCGCTGGTCTTTCTGACCCTGCGTGCGGGGCTTCGCGCTCTGCCCAAGGAACTGATCGAGGCCGGGCTTGCCGCCGGCGCCGGCCCGCTCACGGTGCTGCGTACCGTCGTGCTGCCGCTGATGACGCCGCCCCTCGTCGCCGGCATCGCGCTGTGCTTCGTCTCCTGCCTCGGCAATTTCGGCATACCGGCCTTCCTCGGCATCCCCGGGAACTTCCTGGTGCTGCCGACGCTGATCTATCAGCGCCTGGCCGGCCTCGGCCCTGGCGTGCTCTCCGAAGTCGCGATCCTGTCACTGCTGATCGGCGCCATCGCGATGGCGGGCATCCTGCTGCAGGACTTCATGATGCGCCGTCGCGATTTCCGCATCACCACGACCTCCAGCGCCGCGCGTCCCTTCGAGCTCGGCCGTTGGCGGGCGCCGGTCGAGATCCTGCTCTGGACCTTCGCGGTCCTCGTCCTGGCGCTGCCCTTCCTCGGCCTGCTGACGACGTCGCTGATCCCGGCCTTCGGCGTGCCGCTCAATGCGGCGACGGCGACGCTCGCCAATTATGCCTATGTGCTGATCGAGCACGCCGCCTCGAAGCGCGCCTTCGTCAACAGCTTCCTGATGTCGGCCGGGGCGGCGCTCGCCATCGTGCTGATCTGCGTGCCGCTCGGCTATTTCCTCGTCTGGAAGAAATCCCGGACCCTGCGCCTGCTGAACCTTGCCGCCGAGCTGCCCTATGCGATGCCGGGCGTCGTGCTCGCAATCGCCGCCATTCTGCTCTTCCTCAGACCGATCTTCGGTATCTCGCTTTACAACACCGTCTGGATCATCGTTTTCGCCTATCTCGCCCGCTTCCTCGTGCTTGGCCTGAGACCGGTCGTCAGCGGATATCTTCAGGTCGATCGCACACTGGAGGAGGCCGCGCAGATTGCCGGCGCCGGACTGCCGCGCCGCCTCGTCACCATCATCTTCCCGCTGGTCGCGCCGGCCGCGGTGGCGGGCGCGCTCTTGATCTTCCTCACCGCCTTCAACGAGCTGACGGTCTCGGCGCTGCTCTGGTCTTCCGGAGCCGAGACGCTCGGCGTCGTCGTCTTCTCCTTCGAGCAGGGCGGTGATTCCACCTATGCCTCGGCGCTGGCGACGATCACCGTGTTCGTCACCGTCGGGCTGATGGCTTCAACCACCCTCTTCGCCCAGAGATTGCCCCAGGGAGTCCTGCCGTGGCGCGACTAACCATCGACCGGGCGCAGAAGCGCTTCGGCTCCTTTATCGCACTCGACGACGTCTCGATCGATGTCGCGGACGGCGAATTCCTCGCCGTGCTCGGCGCCTCTGGCTGCGGCAAGACCACGCTGCTGCGTCAGATCGCCGGTTTCGACAAGCTCGACGGCGGCTCGATACGCATCGGCGACCGGCTGGTCTCGTCAGCGGAATCCCATGTTCCGCCCGAGCACCGCAAACTCGGCATCGTCTTCCAGTCCTATGCGCTCTGGCCGCATATGACGGTGGCGGAGAACGTCGCCTATGGACTCACCGTCGCCGGCGTGCGCGATCCCGAGCGGGCGCGTCGCGTCGCTTCAGCGCTCGACCTCGTCGGCCTGAACGGCTTCGCCGAGCGCCGCCCCGGCATGCTCTCCGGCGGCCAGCGCCAGCGCGTCGCGCTCGCCCGATGCCTCGTGACCGAGCCCTCGCTGGTGCTGCTCGACGAGCCGCTGGCCAATCTCGACGTGCATTTGCGTGCTTCGATGGAGGACGAATTCGCCCGCTTCCACGAGCGCACGGGAACGACCATGGTCTACATCACCCACGACCAGGCCGAGGCGATGGCGCTGGCCGACCGTATCGCCGTGATGGACCGTGGCCGGCTGCTCCAGCTCGCTACGCCTTCCTTGCTTTACCGGGAACCCGCGAACGCCCTCGTCGCCGGCTTCATCGGCGAGGGCATGGTCCTGCCCGCGGCGGTTCTCTCCGCGCCGCAGGCCGGCCGCTGCAAGGTCAGCGTGCTTGGCGTGGAGGCGGTAGTGCGCTGCCGGCCCGACCAGACCGTCACCGAACGGGCGAAGCTCTGCCTGCGTGCACGCGACATCGGCATCGCGCCCGCAGGAGACAGCGGCCTTTCCGCCGATGTCGAGCGGCTGTCCTATCAGGGCGGGTACTTTCGGCTCGAGGCACGGCCGGCCGCGAACGAAGGTGTCATCCTGCATCTCGACGCCGCCGAGCCGGCCCCGGCCCAGGCAGGCGAGGCGATCCGCATCGCCATCAATGACGGCTGGGTGATTCCGGAGCACGGCGTCACGGACAAGGCCGCATGACATCGGCCGTATGAGATCTGCGTATGAAACTGACCATTCATGGCGGCGTCGGCGAGAAGGGCCGCACCTGCATCGGCGTTGAGGAAGGCGGGACGCGTCTTCTGCTCGATGCTGGTGTCGACACCAGCGTGCCGCGAGGCCCTGGCTACTACCCTGCGATCAGCCCGTCCGAGCTCGAGCGCCTTGATGCGATCATCGTCACTCATGCCCATGAGGACCATGTCGCGGCACTGGGCTGGTGCCTCGCGCATGGCTTTATGGGCCGGATCCTGATGACGACCGAGAGTGCGGCTGAAGCCGACGCCACACTCGCCGCCTATGCGACGCCGCAAGAGCATGCGCTCGTGCAGATGGCCGCTATCGAGACCATCGCGCCCGGCCGGGAATTCGCCATCGGTCCGCTGACCATTCATACGGGCCGCAGCGGCCATGTCGTGGGCGGCGTCTGGTGCCATCTTTCCGCGGGCGGGCGCGGGCTTGTTTACTGCGGCGATGTCGTGCCGGCCAGCCCCGTCTTCGCGATGGACCCGCTGCCAGCCAGCGACCTGTTGCTCGTCGATGCGTCCTATGGTGCCGACAATGTCCCCGCCGCCGAGCGTGGCGCTGCCATCACGCGCTGGCTGGACCGCCATCCGCAAGGGAGTGTCTTGCCGACCCCGCTATCCGGCCGTTCAATCGAACTGATCGGGCTGATCGGGGGGCCGATCGCAATCCACCCTTCGATGCGAAACGCCCTTGCCGCACAGATCGCCGCCAGCGGCTGGCTGAAGCCCGGCATCGCCGAGGTTTTGTCGCACCGCCTCGCCGCTGCACTCCTCTGGGAAGAGGGGCAGCCGCTGCCTCCGGCCGCCCTGCTCTGTGACGACGGAATGGGGCTCGCAGGTCCCTCCAAGGCTGCGCTCCACCAGGCGGAGCGCGCGGGGCATCCTGTGCTGCTGACCGGCCATATCCCGAAAGGCAGCCCGGCCGATGCGTTGCGCGCTGCCGGAAAAGCCGATTGGCTGCGGTTCCCAACCCATCCCACGCTGCCGGAGAATGCCGCCATCGCCGCGGCCAACGGTGCCGGTCGCGTGCTTGCCCATTCCTGCGACGCCGCAACCGCCCGCAATCTCGCCGCCACCATCCCCCGCCTCGTGGCCGACTTGAAGCCCGGCGACAAGATCGAGATCTGAGCCATGCGCATCCTCATTGCCAATGACGACGGCATCGACGCAGCCGGGATCGCGCTGCTCCGTCAGGCCGCCTCCCGCGTGGCTTCCGATATCTGGGTCGTCGCCCCCGAGCGGAAATGGACGGCAGCGAGCCACCATCTCTCCTTCGATCGCGACCTGACGCTGACCCGTCGCGAGCAGCAGATCTACGCGTTGGACGGCACCCCGGCCGATTGCGTCGTGGCCGCCATGACCGTGCTGTTCCGCGATGGAGGCCGTCCCGATCTCGTCCTGTCCGGTGTCAACGACGGTCGCAACGCCGCCGAAGACGCCGCCTATTCCGGCACGCTTTCAATTGCGCGCGAGGCGAGCTTCTGGGACGTTCCGGCGATCGGGTTCTCGCGCACCAAGGGCGGCGCATCCGAGGAACGGGATATCACGGCACTCGCCGCCCTGATCGAGAATCTCTGGCAGCGTCGCGCGCTCTGGAGCCGCGAGGGCGCCTATCTCAGCGTCAACCTGCCGAAAGACCTGCCAGCAGAAGCAGGCCTCGCCACCATTGGCCGCGACAAGATCGCCGGAGCGGCCGATGTAAAGTCAGATGATGGCGAGCGCATCACCTGGCGCATCCGGCGCGGCCGGGCTCATACGAGCCGGCCCGGCGACGAGAACAGCCTGATCGATTCGGGCCGGATCGCCATCGTCCGCCATTGCTGGATCGATGGGGCGCCGCTGCCTGACGGCTTCGCCGCCGGGCTCAACGCCGCGCTGTCCCCTGCCCCGGTCGCGACAGCTGAGCAATAGCGTCTTGGCGAGATCGTCTCGCCGGGCTCCTGTGAGTCCGCCAGAAAGCGCGGCGTCTCGAAACCACACTGGTGCAATGAAGAAACCCCGGGAAAACGGCAAGGCTAATCTGCAAGTCGGAGCGTTACCGCTTCGACGGACAGCCGCCGGTTCTTGGGAGGTTCTGCTCGTCACTACGCGTTCGACAAAACGCTGGACCGTGCCAAAGGGGTGGCCGATCAAGAGACTGAGAGCTCATGACGCGGCAGCGAGAGAGGCGCGTGAAGAGGCTGGCGCGGTTGGGCTGATGAAAAAGAAGGCCGTCGGGCGGTATCTCTATTGGAAGCGAATGGAAGCCGAATTCAGGCTCTGCAAAGTTCGCCTCTACCCATTGCTTGTTACAGAGCAGTTGTCCCACTGGCCCGAACAGGCACAGCGCCTGCGACATTGGTTTAGCCTGAAGGACGCGGCCGACCTTGTGGAAGAGCCGGGACTTAGAAAGGTGCTGGCTACGCTGAAGCTCTGATGCCAACCTAGCCAATGTTGCATCCGTCGGGCGCTTGGCGAGGCCGAATGCCGCATTCGCATAAGATGCACCGATGCGCGGCGCGACAGGGCTTGGCCCATTTTTTCATTCGTTGTTACTAGGGCTCGGAATCGAACTTCCCCCCATTGCCGGTGGAGCTATATGCCGACGCTCGGCCTCACCTCTCGCCAGAAACAGATTCTCGCCGTTGTGCAGGAAGTCGGCTTCACGACGATCGAGACTCTTGCAGCCCGCTTCGGCGTGTCGACCCAGACAGTCAGGCGCGAAATCATCCGTCTGCAGGAACAGAATTATCTGCAACGCTTCCATGGCGGCGCCGGCCTGGCGTCGGGCGGCATCCGCTCGGCCTACGCCCAGAAACTCACCATTTCCCCCAAGGGCAAGCAGCGGATCGGAGCGGCTCTGGCGGACGTCGTTCCACCAGGCGCTTCGGTGTTCCTCGACGTTGGCACCACTGTAGAAGCCGCAGCCCGCGCATTGCTAGGGAAGCCGGGACTGCGTGTCGTGACCGCTAGTGTTTCGGTCGCACAGATCTTCTGCCAGGGCGGCGTGTTCGAGGTCGTGGTCACAGGCGGAATCACCCGCGGTGCCAACGGATCCCTCGTTGGCCAGCAGGCCATCAGCATGATTGCGGGTTTCCGCTTCGACTATGCAATTCTCGGCGCCGGTGGTTTCGACGACGACGGTGCACCGATGGACTTCGATCTTGAGAAGATTGCCGTTCGTCAGGCGGCGATGGCCCGGTCTCGTCAGACGGCCGTGCTCGCAGACCACAGCAAGTTCGGCCAAGTCGGCACCGCGAGGATAGCCGAGCCCGGTATGGTAGACCTGTTCGTCGTCGATGCCGAACCGACCGAGCCGCTACGCGAAGCCTGGCTCAAGAGCGGCAGTCGCTGGCTGGTCGCCTAGGACGCGCAGTGGCATCTGAGTAGCCGGCAACCCTTGTCACACTGATCGATATTGATCAGGATGGAAGAAATCTTACACGAGCGCTGTTCACAGGCGCCGCTTCCGGGGAGGTTGCCATGCTGCGCGTCAAAACCGCGTTCCTTTGCCTATTCGCTCTTGGTGTCGGGCTCGCGGGCTCCGCGCAGGCGCAGGATTGTGCGAACCGCGGGACGCTCGATGCACGCTATTGCGACACCAATCGCGACTTGCTCGCCGACACGCCGACCGATGCGGCAAAGCAGAAAGACCCCGATACGCTGATCTTCTCCTACACGCCGGTCGAAGATCCGTCGGTCTACGAAAACGTCTTCGCCGACTTCCTCGCCCATCTGAGCAAGGTCACCGGCAAGAAGATCAAATGGTTCGGCGCCGAGTCCTATGCCGCGCAGGTCGAGGCGATGCGCTCCGGGCGCCTTCACATCGCGGGCGTCGCCAGTGGACCGACGCCGTTTGCGGTCAATCTCGCAGGCTTCGTGCCGATTGTCGCAATGGCGAAGAAGGACGATTCGATCGGCTACACGCTCCAGCTCATCGTGCCGAAGGATTCGCCGATCAAGAGCATCGCTGATCTCAAGGGCAAGCGCGTGGCCCATGTCGCGCCCTCGTCGAACTCCGGCGACACCGCGCCGCGCATCCTGTTCAAGGAGAAGGGCGTCGTACCCGGCAAGGACTACGAGGTCCTCTACTCGGGCAAGCACGACAACTCGATCATGGGCGTGGTCAACAAGGACTACGATGCGGCGCCGGTCGCCTCCAGCGTCGTCGAGCGTATGGCCGATCGCGGCATGTTCAAGCGCGACGACATCCGCATCGTCTATGAGTCGAGCCCGTTCCCGCGCACGGCCTTCGGTCTCGCCCATGACCTCAAGCCCGAGCTGCAGGCCAGGATCAAGCAGGCCTTCCTGACCTTCGACTTCCTTAATTCCGCGCTCGCCAAGGAGTTCAAGGACACCAAAGGCTTCAAGCAGCTCAGCTACAAGGACGCCTGGAGCGACATCATCCTGATCCAGAGCAACAGCGGCATCACCTATACCCAGGACGGCCTCTCGAAGCTGAAGGGTGATTGATGTCGGCGGCGTTCGGGGCGGCGGCAGGCAGCGGCGCGCCGCTGCTGGCCGTCGAGGGGCTGACCAAGGTCTATCCAACCGGCAAGAAGGCGCTCGGCGGGGTCGATGTCGTGATCGACAGGCCGCAGCTCGTGGCGGTGATCGGCTCCTCGGGGGCCGGCAAGAGCACGTTCATCCGCTGCATCAATCGGCTGGTCGAGCCGACTGCGGGCAGCGTGCGGCTCACCGGCGAGGATATCGTCGCGCTCGACCGGCGTGGCCTGCGCGCCGCACGGCGCCGCATCGGCATGATCTTCCAGGAATACAATCTGGTCGAGCGGCTCAGCGTCATGCAGAACGTGTTGTCGGGGCGGCTCGGCTATACCGGCCTCCTTGCCTCGTTGCGCTACCGCTTCCCGCCCGAGGATATCCAGGCGGCCTTCGCCCTGCTCGACCGCGTCGGCCTCGATGGCTACCACAACCAGCGGGCGGACGCGCTCTCCGGCGGACAGCGCCAGCGTGTCGGCATCGCACGCGCCCTGATGCAGCGGCCGGACCTGCTGCTCCTTGACGAGCCAACCGCGAGCCTCGATCCCAAGACGTCGCGCCAGATCATGCGCCTCGTGCGCGAGCTCGTCGCGGAGCGCCAGACGCCGGCCATCATCAATATCCACGACGTCGCGCTCGCCCGCGCCCATGCCGACCGCATCATCGGCATGAAGGACGGGCTGATCGTCTTCGACGCGGAAGCGGGCGCCCTGAGCGATGCGGCGCTGACGCGAATCTATGGCGAGGAGGACTGGTCGAGCCCGACGGACGAGGAGGCCGAGACTTCTCCCGCGAGCGCTACGATGACCCCGCTCGGCGCACTGTCATGACGGTGGCGGCAGCCTCCTATCCCAGCAAATGGCGTGCGCCCAGCATCTTCGGCAGCCCCGGCCGGCGGCTGGTGTTCTGGATGCTGGTGGTTGCCTATCTGGTCTGGTCGCTCTCGACGCTCAATGTCGACACGGCCCGCATCCTCGCCGGCCTGCCGCGCGCCTGGACGATCCTGGCGCGCATGGTCCCGCCGGATTTCGGCCGCTGGCAGCTATTGCTGACCGGCATGGTCGAGAGCGTGCAGATCGCCATCGCCGCGACGATCATCGGCGCGGTGCTGTCGATCCCGATCGGCATCGCGGCCGCGGCCAATCTCTCGCCGCGCCCGCTCTATCTGCTGGCACGTGCCTTCATCGTCACGGGGCGGACCTTCCACGAGGTCATCATCGCGATCTTCTTCGTGAAGCTGTTCGGCTTCGGCCCGGTTGCGGGCCTGCTGACGCTCGCCTTCTCCTCGGCGATCTTCCTCGGCAAGATGCTGGCCGAGGATATCGAGAACATGAAGCCGGGCCCGGTCGAGGCGATCCGTGCCACCGGCGCAAGCTTCGGCCAGACTTTCTTCTACGCGGTCGTCCCGCAGGTCCTGGTCAAGACGCTGGGCGTGCTGATCTACCGGCTCGATTCCAACCTCCGGCATTCGACCGTGATCGGCATCGTCGGGGCCGGCGGCATCGGCCAGACGCTGTCGGCCTCGTTCTCGCGCTATGATTTCGACTTCGCCAGCGCGATCCTGCTGACGATCGCGGCGATGGTCGCCTTCGGCGAATGGTTCAGCGACTGGGCCAGGCGGAGGCTGAGATGACGGCGCATCAGCTCCCGCAGGACCGCGCGCCGATGCGCCGCTATCCCGACCAGTGGGAACGCTATTCGCTGCGCGAGCGCATCGTGCACTGGCTCTGGCTCGGCGGCATCGCGGTCGCTGCGGCGTGGTCGGTCTCGGCGCTCGACATCGAGTGGGCCTTCTTCGCCGATGCCCACGAGCAGGCGGCCGACCTGATCTCGCGGATGTGGCCGCCGCGCTGGTCCTATCTGCCGCGCATCGTCCAGCCGCTGATCGAGACGCTGCACATCGCGACGCTCGGCACGATGATCGCCATCGTCTTCGCGCTGCCGGTCGCCTTCCTCGCGGCGCGCAACACCACCTACAACCAGGCGACCTGGCTCATCGGACGCACCATGCTGGTGCTGTCCCGCTCGATCAACACGGTGATCTGGGGCCTCCTCTTCGTCGCGATCTTCGGGCCGGGGCCGGTTGCCGGCATCTGCGCGGTGGCAGCTCGCTCGGTCGGCTTCATCGCCAAGCTCGTCGCCGAGGCGATCGAGGAGGTCGATGGCGGCCAGATCGAGGCGGTGGAATCGACCGGCGCAAGCACCTTGCAGGTCTATGGCATCGCGATCCTCCCGCAGATCCTGCCGGTGCTGATCGGCACCTCGATTTATCGCTGGGACATCAACGTGCGGGAGTCGAGCGTGCTCGGCTTCGTCGGCGCTGGCGGCATCGGGCTCCTGCTCTACGCCTCGATCAACCAGTTCGCCTGGTCGCAGGCGATCGTGATCCTGATCGCCATCCTCGGCATCGTCATCATCAGCGAGGCGCTTTCGGCCTATGTCCGCTCTCGCATCGTCTGATCTGCATGGGCAGACAATCTTCGTGGAGGGCGTGGCGCAGCTGGCCAGGCGTTACGACGGTTTCCTGCTGGATCAGTGGGGGGTGCTGCACGACGGCGCTGCCGCTCACGAAGGAGCCGTGGCCTGCCTTCGGGCGCTCCGAGCAGCCGGCAAGCGCGTCATCATCCTCTCGAACTCGGGACGCGGAGGCAGCGAGAACGACGCGATCCTCGCCAGTATGGGCTTTCACCGCGACCTCTACGACGTTGTGGTTTCCGCCGGCGACGATGCCCGGGATGCGTTGTTGAGGCGTGATGAGCCCGGCTACCGAGACCTCGGCCAGCGTTGCCTGCCGCTCACGCGGCCCGGCGAGCAACATCTCGCCGACGGCCTGGACCTCACCCTCGTGGAAGCCCCCGAGGAGGCGGATTTTCTCTTCACGCTCAGCATCGATGCCGAGAGGCAGTCGGCCGCCGGGTGGCGGCCCGTACTCGAACGAGCTCTGCGACTGGGGCTGCCGATGATCTGCGGCAACCCGGATCGCCACCGTGTCCATCCGGGCGGGCGTCTGCTCGAGGCGCCCGGAGCAGTCGCTCTCGCCTATGAGCGGATGGGCGGGACGGTGCATTATCACGGCAAGCCGGAGGCGCGCATCTATCGCACCTGTCTGGAGCGGCTGGGATTGCCTCCCAGCCGCCTGCTCGCGATCGGGGACTCGCTCGAACACGACCTGGCCGGCGCGGCGCGCGCCGGCGTGGATTGCCTCTTCATCGCCGGCGGCATTCATCGCGACGAACTGAGCTGGAACGAAGGCAGCCAGGCGTTTCGGCGAAGCTGCGAGGACCTGTTCGCCCGCAACGCCGGCGCGCCGCGCTATTGCCTGCCGACATTCGCCTGGGAGCCGGACAGTGGAACAATGAGCAGTTCCGCCGGGCTCACCCCAACCAACAATACCTCGGAGGGAGATTCACAATGTTGACGCGCCGTTTCGTGATCGCCGCCGCGCTGGGCGCGGTGAGCCTGCCTGCAGTGGCCTTCGCCCAGACGTCGTCGGGCAAGGTCACGGTCGTGACCTCATTCTCGAAGGATGTCACGGATCCAATCAAGAAGGCGTTCGAGAAGGCGGTTCCGGGCGTCACGCTCGAAGTGCAGAACCGCAACACCAATGCCGGTGTGAAATATGTCGAGGAGACCACGGCCAACAACCAGGTCGACCTGTTCTGGGCCTCGGCGCCCGACGCCTTCGAGGTGCTGAAGGGCAAGAAGCTGCTCACCGCCTACAAGCCCAAGGCGACCGGCATCCCCGACAAGATCGGCTCCTATCCGATCAACGATCCGCAGGGCTACTATTTCGGCTTTGCCGCCTCCGGCTACGGCATCATGTGGAACGACCGCTATGCCAAGGCCAACAAACTGCCCGAGCCCAAGGAGTGGCAGGACCTCGCCAAGCCGATCTTCTACGACCATGTCGCGATCGCGGCGCCGTCGCGCTCCGGGACGACCCACCTGACGATCGAGACGATCCTGCAGGGCGAGGGCTGGGACAAGGGCTGGCGCACCATCAAGGAGATGGCCGGCAATTTCCGCTCGATCAACGAGCGCTCCTTCGGCGTGCCCGAACAGGTCAATTCCGGCCAGGTCGGCGTCGGCATCGTCATCGACTTCTTCGCCTTCTCGGCCCAGGCCTCGGGCTTCCCGGTGAAGTTCGTCTATCCGAGCGTGACGACGGTGGTCCCGGCCAATGTCGGCATCGTCGCCAACCCGCCGAACAAGGCGGCTGCCGAAGCCTTCATCGAGTTCCTGCTCTCGCCGACCGGCCAGGAAGTGCTTCTCGAGCCCGGCATCCGCCGCCTGCCGGTCAATCCCGCCGTCTATGCCAAGGCCGGCGCCGACTATCCGAACCCCTTCACCGACCCGCGCTTCCAGAAGATGATCGGTTTTGACGTCGACAAGTCGGAGCAGCGCACGGCTGTCGTCGACACGCTGTTCGACCAGTTGATCTCCTTCCAGCTCGATGCGCTGAAGGGCGTCAACAAGGTGCTGCACGAGGTCGATGCGGCCCTGGCCAAGAAGCCGAACGACAAGGCCAAGGCGCTGGCCGAGGAAGCCCGCGTGCTGCTCGCCGCCATGCCGGTCAACGAGGCGCAGGCCGCGAGCGCGGAGCTGCGCGGCGCCTTCACCGGCGCCAAGGAGAAGGGCGCCCGCCAGGCCGAGGTCGAGAGTCAGTGGGCGAGCTTCGCCCGCGACAACTACGCCAAGGCCAAGGCCAAGGCGGAAGAGGCTCTCAAGGCTGCGAAGTAAGCTCTCCCGCGCATGTCATCCCGAGCGCGCTGCGGCGCAGATGCGGGACCGCGTGACGAAGAGGCGCCTTTCCTGAAGACGGTCCTGTGTCTGCGCAGCGGCATTTCATGCCGCGGCGCGCACGGGATGACAGCCCGCGCAGCGATCTCATGACAGCCATTCCGACCTCGGCTCCCCGCCCCCGTCGCATCGCCGGCACGCCCGGCCAGGTCGCGCTGGCGCTGGCGATCGCCGCCTTCCTCCTGATGTTCCTGGTGCTGCCGGTGGCGACGGTGATCTATGTCGCCTTCACCGAGAAGGGCACCTCGACCTTCACGCTGGTGAACTTCTACGACTTTGTCCGCACCGAGCTGTTCATGCGCTCGTTGTGGAACTCGTTCTATGTCTCTGCAATGTCGGTGGTCTGGGCCTCGGTCTTCGCCCTGCCGCTGGCTTATCTGACGACACGCTTCGTCTTCCGCGGCGCGGCCATCGTCCAGACACTCGGCTTCCTGCCGCTGATCATGCCGCCCTTCGTCGGGGCGGTGGCGATGCAGCTCTTCTTCGGCCGCAACGGTTCGATCAACCTGCTGCTCGACGACTGGTTCGGCTTCAAAATCGACTTCATGGAGGGGCTGAACGGCGTCATCTTCGTCCAATCCGTCCATTATTTCCCGTTCATCCTGATCAATCTCTCGGCGGCGCTCCGCAATGTCGACCGCGCCATGGAAGAGGCCGCGCAGAATCTCGGCTCCTCCGGTTTCCGGCTGTTTCGGCGGATCGTCTTCCCACTGGCGATGCCCGGCTATCTCGCTGGCGCCTCGCTCGTCTTCGTCAAGGTCTTCGACGACCTCGCCACCCCGCTCCTGCTCAACGTCAAGGACATGCTGGCGCCGCAGGCCTATCTGCGGGTCACCTCGATCGGCATCGCCGACCCGATGGGCTACGTCATCTCGGTCGTTCTGATCGTCGCCTCGGTCACGGCGATGTGGCTCTCGGCGAGGGCGTTGAAGGGGCGCGACTACGCCACGACACAGCGCGGCGGCGGCGGCCTCGCCAAGCGCGTGATGACGCCGATGGAGGCCGTGTTCGGCTACGGCATCGTCATCCTGATCCTCGCGCTGGTGCTGGCACCGCATCTGGGCCTGCTGCTGCTCTCCTTCGCCACGATCTGGTCCTATTCGCCCCTGCCCGACGCCTTCACGACGGCGCATTACGCCCGCGTCTTCGGCGAGAGCTCGGTCTACATCAAGAACACGCTGATCTACGCGACGATCGCCGGCGGCATCGACGTCGTGCTCGGCGTCGCCATCGCCTATCTCGTGCTGCGGACCAAGCTCGTCGGCCGCGAATGGCTAGACTGGATGGCGACAGCCGCGCTTGCGATCCCCGGCGTGGTGCTCGGCATCGGGTATCTCAGGACCTTCTACGGCATTACCCTGCCGGACGGGACGCCTCTCGCCGCGCTCTGGATCACCATCGTGATGGCGCTCGCCATCCGGCGCCTGCCCTATGCCCTGCGCGCCTGCTATGCGGCGCTCCAGCAGATCTCGGTCTCGCTCGAGGAAGCCGCCGAGAACCTGGGAGCTACCAAGGCGCGCACGGTCCGGCGCATCGTCGTGCCGCTGATGGCTGGCGGCATCCTTGCCGGCTTCGTCACCTCGTTCTCGACGGCGGCCGTCGAGCTCTCGGCGACGCTGATGCTGGTGCAGTCCAATTCCGACGCGCCGCTGGCCTATGGGCTCTATGTCTTCATGCAGTCGGCGGCGGGCCGCGGCCCCGGTGCCGCGCTCGGCGTCGTCGCGGTGATCCTCGTCGCGGCCTGCACCTTCCTCTCCCATCTCATCATCGAACGCAGCCAGAAGGCCAAGGGAATGGGCCACTGATCATGAACGCGACCGTCTCCCTGACCACACCCGCCGTCTCAGTCGACATCGAAGGCGTCAACCTCTCCTACGGCACCAACCATGTGCTCAAGGACATCAACCTGGCGATCAAGCCTGGCGAGTTCTTCGCCTTCCTCGGCCCCTCCGGCTGCGGCAAGACCACGCTCTTGCGCGTGATCGCCGGCTTCAACCATGCCGATGCCGGCGAGGTCCGGATCGGCGGCAAGCCCATCACCGACCTGCCGCCGTGGAAGCGCGACGTCGGCATGGTCTTCCAGTCCTATGCGCTGTGGCCGCATATGACGGTGCGCCGCAACGTCGCCTTCGGGCTGGAGGAGCGCGGCGTGAAGCGCGCCGAGGTCGAGCGCCGCGTGGAGGCGGCACTGGGCCTCGTCGGCCTCGCCCATCTCGCCGAGCGGCGGCCCTCGCAGCTCTCCGGCGGCCAGCAGCAGCGTGTCGCGGTCGCCCGTACCGTCGCGGTCGAGCCCAAGGTGCTGCTGCTCGACGAGCCGCTCTCCAATCTCGATGCTAAGATGCGGGTGCATGTACGCCGCGAATTGCGCGATCTGCAGCAGCGTCTCGGCCTGACCACGATCTTCGTCACCCACGACCAGGAGGAGGCAAACACGATCTGCGATCGGATCGCGGTCATGAATGACGGGATCGTCCAGCAGGTCGGGACGCCGATGGAGCTCTATGAGAATCCAGCCAATCTTTTCGTCGCGAATTTTCTCGGAAGCGCAAACATCCTCGATGGACGGACCACTGCCGACGGCCGAGGCTTCGAGCTTGCCGGAGGCCTCGTTCTGCCGGTTGGCCATGAAGTCGCTCCCGGCGCCAAGCTCGTCTTTCGCCCGCAGCATGCGACTCTGGCTGGGAATGCCGACGGCATCTCGCTACCTGGCTCCGTAGCAGGGCGCGAATTCCTCGGGGCGAGCGTCCGATATCTCGTCAGGGTTGGGGAAACGGAGGTGGCGGTGGATGCACCGTTTCAATCCGGTCGCGAGATCTTCCAGATCGGGCAAGAGTTGACGGTTTCATTGTCCCGGACGTCACTTCTCTGGCTGAAGGAGTGACGACCCTTCTCATTTGGGAAGCCGCCAAAGCGGCGCCTGTGCGAGTTCGCCGGAATTTACTTGGGCACCTGACGTTGCCAAGCTCCGCAAAGGGCCGGTGATGCACCCGGTATTCCAGGCTAGGCGCTGATGGACCTGCCGAGCGTCGACAAGCATCGTGCATCCTCCGACGGGATGCCGCATCAACCGGCCGCGAGGTCCCAGAGATCGAGCTTGGCGCGGGAGGACCACCGCGAAATCCGCTTGGAGAATCCGGCGTCCGCGTCCATTCGGAAGGAGCGTGTCAGCCTGACGAGGGCGAATGGCCAACCAGTTCAACTATCCCGTCTGGAACCTGATCAGGCTCGAGCGCGATAGCGATATCCCGCTCTATGAGCAGATCTTCGCCCGGTTCCGCGCCGGCATCGTCGAGGGGATGCTTCCGCGCGGCACGCGACTGCCGCCCAGCCGCATCCTGGCCAAGGAGTTATCGCTCGCACGCAATACGGTGGTGCAAGCCTATGACCGGTTGGAGGCGGAAGGCTATGTCCGGCGCGCCCATGGCTCCGGTACCTTCGTCGACAAGATCCTGCCCGAGGATCACCAGACACGAGCCACCCCAAGCTTGCCCACACCGCCGTCCGGCCAGACCGTGTTGTCGGAACGTGCGGCCCGGTTGATCGAATTTCGCCTCCCAACCGAGCGATCGGAGATGCTGGGCCTCAGTCCGGGCATGCCTGCGCTCGACGAATTTCCCTATGAGATCTTCAGCCGGATCGCGGCGCGGCACTGGCGTTCGCGCGCCATCTCGCAAACGGGCTACGGCGTGGGCCATCCTCGCGCCGGCCTCACCCACCAGATCGCCGCCTATCTGGCAGAAGCGCGAGGCCTGGCCTGTGCGCCGGAACAGGTCATCTCATCGGCAGCACCCTCCAGGCGGCTGCGCTCGTTGCCCATGTCCTGCTTGACGTCGGCGACACCGTCGCGGTCGAGGACCCCGGCCACCTGGCCGAGCTCGCCACCTTCGAGCTCAGCGGCCTGCGCATCCACCCCCTTCCGGTGGACGAGATGGGGCTCGACGCCGCCGCGCTCCCGACCCGGGCTGAGGTCGGGGCGCTGCCGAAACTGGTCGTCATCTCTCCAGTCGAGCAATACCCGTTCGGATGCTCGATGCCGCCGGCACGGCGCCAGGCGCTGCTCGCCTGGGCACAGACCCATGGCGGCTGGGTGCTGGAGGACGATTTCAACAGTGAGATCCGCTGGTCGGGAGAGGCACAGCCACCGCTCTTCGCCGCTGGTCCCCATGCCCGCGTCATCTATACCAGCTCGTTCAACCGCGCTCTGGCACCGGGCCTCAGGCTGGCCTATCTCGTTGTGCCGCCGAACCTGATCGAAGCCTTCACCCAGGCGCAGCGCGTCTTCTCGCTTTACGCGCCGCAGCCGGACCAGGCGCTGGTCGCCGCCTTCATGGCGGAGGGGCATCTGGCAGCGCATTTGCGGCGCATGCGGGCGATCTACCGGGAGCGCTCGCTCTTGCTCGGCGAACATCTGCGGCGGCGCCTCGGCGATCGCTTCACTGTCCCGCAGGTCACGGCGGGTCTGCATCTCACGATCAGGTCCCGGGTCCCGTTCGACGATACCGCCGCCGCCGCGTCGCTTCTGAGCTGGGGCTTAAACTGCCCGGCTCTGTCGCAATATTGCCGCGGCCCGACCCGGCGCGGACTCGTCATCGGCTTCGGCAATACCGGCACCGAGAAGCTGCCGGCCTGCGCCGAAGCGGTGGTGCGTGCCGTCGAGGCGGCCTGCGAAACCGTCAAGTAACGGCGCTTGCGCGCTTTCGATCCAGGCCGAAACTGGACCCCAGCGAAATCGCAAAATTGGACCTTGGGAGGTCCTTCCCCGCCCCGCATGTTCTCCGCACCAGCGGAGTTCTCATGAACGTCGAACGCAGCACAGTCCTGGAAGTCGAGGGTGTCAGGAAGAGCTTCGGGGACCTTGCCGTCCTCAAGGGGCTTGATCTGACGGCGCGCAGCCACGACGTCGTCACGATGATCGGTGCCAGCGGCTCGGGCAAGAGCACCTTCCTGCGCTGCATCAATTTCCTCGAGTTTCCCGATGCCGGCACCATTCGCTTCGAGGGCGAGACGGTCCGCCTGACGCAGCAGGGCGCCGGCCAGGGAAAGCTCGACCGCAAGCAGATCAACCGGATGCGCAGCCGTATCGGCATGGTGTTCCAGAGCTTCAATCTCTGGACCCACCTGACCGTTCTGGAAAACATTGCGGTGGCGCCGATCAAGGTGCTTGGGCTGAGCCGCAAGGAGGCGACAGAGCGCGCCGAGGCCTATCTCGAAAAGGTCGGGCTGATCGAAAAGCGCCACGCCTATCCCGCCCATATCTCCGGCGGCCAGCAGCAGCGCGTCGGCATCGCCCGAGCCCTCGCGATGGAGCCAGCGCTGCTGCTCTTCGACGAGCCGACATCGGCGCTCGATCCCGAGCTTGTGGGCGAAGTGCTCGCGGTGATGCGCACGCTCGCCGCCGAAGGGCGCACGATGATCATCGTGACCCATGAGATGGGCTTCGCCCGCGAGATCTCCAGCGAGGTCCTGTTCCTGCACCGCGGCGTCGTCGAGGAGCGCGGCCCGCCCGAGCAGGTCCTCGGCGATCCGCGCTCCGAGCGCTGCCGCGCCTTCCTGCAGCGCATCCTGTGAATCGAGCCGTCAGACAAAAGGGGAGATCGACATGCTGAAGCCATTTCTCGTCGCCGCTGGATTGCTCGGCGCCTTCACCGCGGGCGCAGCGGCGAAGGACGTCAAGGTCGGCAGCGAATGTACCTACCCGCCCTTCAATTTCCGCGACGCCAAGGGTGAGCTTCAGGGCTTCGACATCGACGTGGCCCGCGAGATCGGCAAGCGCCTCAACGTCAATCTCGTCTTCGTCTGCCAGCAATGGGACGGCATGATCCCGGCGCTGCTCGCCGGCAAGTTCGACCTGATCGTGGCGAGCATGTCGATCACCGACGAGCGCAAGAAGTCGATCGACTTCAGCGTGCCCTACCGCTCCTCCACAGCCCGCTTCGTCGGCGCCAAGACGCTGAACGTCCAGCCGGTCTCGGCTGACGGCAAGCCGGACCCGAAGGCACTGGCCGGCAAGACCGTCGGGCTCCAGCGCTCCTCGACCTACGAGCAGTTCATGACCAAGGAGTTCCCCGGCGTGAAGCTCGCTCAGTACGACACGGTCGACAACCTGCTGCTCGACCTGCAATCGGGCCGGATCGACCTCGCCTTCGCCCCTGCAGAAGCCGCGGGGCGAGAAATTCCATTTCGTCGGCCCTGAGATCAACAACGTCGCGCTGTTCGGTCCCGGCGTCGGCGTGGCGCTGCGCAAGGAGGACAGCACCCTCCGCGACCAGATCGACGCAGCGCTGAACGCTTCCTTCAAGGACGGCTCCTTCAAGGCCATCAACGATCGCTACTGGTCGTTCAGCGTCCTGCCCTGATCGCGCGGCGAGGCGGTTGGCCCGGAAGCGGCGGAGGTCGTGACGATGGATGTCCTGATGGGTTGGGGCGGCCAGCTCCTGCACGGTGCGCTGGTGACCCTCGAGGTCGCCTTCACCGCGCTGGCGCTCGGGCTCGTCTGGGGCATTCTCGGCGCGCTCGCTCAACTCTCGCGCTTGTGGCTGGTCCGGCAGCTTGGTTTCCTGTTCACGCTGGCGATGCGCGGCACGCCGGAGCTGCTGATCATCCTGATCATCTACTTCGGCGGATCGGTCACACTGACCGGGCTTGCCAAGTCGGTCGGCCTGGCGGCGGGCTTCGTCGAGATTCCTGCTTTCGCTGCCGGCGTGTTCGCGCTCAGCCTCGTCTTCGGCGGCTACGCGGCGGAGGTGCTACGCGGCGCCTTCCTCGCCATCCCGAAAGGCCAGATCGAAGCGGCCGAGGCCTTCGGCTTCTCCTGGTGGGACGCCTTCACAACGGTGCGCCTGCCGCAGATCTGGCGCTTCGCGCTGCCCGGCCTCGGCAATAACTGGGTCTCGCTGATCAAGGACACCTCGCTCGTCTCGGTGGTCGGGCTGGAGGAGATCATGCGGGTCAGCGGCATGGCGACGGCTGTCACGGGCGAGCCCTTCCGCTTCTACCTCATCGCCGCCGTCATCTTCTACGCGCTGACCACCAGCAACGGTTTCCTCGTCACCCGACTGGAACGCCGCGCCAGCCGCGGCGAACGGGAGCTGGCGCGATGAACCCGGCCCTGATGATCGAGAGCCTGCCCGCCCTGATCGAGGGCACCTGGCTCAGCCTGCAACTCCTGACGGCCGCCCTCGTGCTCGGGTTTGTGCTGGCCGTGCCGATGGCGATCGCCCGGCTGGAGGCGCCCGCTCCGGTCCGTGCGGTCGTCGCCTTCTACATTTCCTTCTTCAGGGGCACGCCGCTCCTGGTCCAGATCTTCCTGGTCTATTACGGCCTGTCGCAATTCGACTTCATCCGCGAGAGCGCGCTCTGGCCCTTTATCCGGGAGCCGTGGTTCTGCGCGGTCCTGACCTTCGCGCTGCACACTGCCGCCTATACGGCAAATATCCTGCGTGGCGCGATCCAGGCGGTGCCGGCCGGGGAGATCGAGGCGGCCCATGCCTGCGGCATGTCCGGACCGATGACCTATCGCGTCATCATCCTGCCGCGCGCCTTCCGCCTCGCTCTTCCGGCCTATGCCAACGAGGTCGTCAGCATGCTCAAGGCGACGTCGCTGGCGAGCACCATCACGATCATGGAGCTGACCGGCACCGCCAACACGATCGTGGCGCGCACCTTCGCGCCCTACGAGCTCTTCGTGACCGCGGCCGCGATCTATCTCGTCATCGCCGCCATCCTGACCGCAGCCCTGCGAGCCCTCGAATACCGGCTCGCCAGACACCAGCGCGCGCCCGCCAAGTCCACGGCGGTCATCGCCGGAGAAGCCCATGTCCAAACCTGACATCCACGCCTTCGCCGGCTTCGCCGCGCGGCTCGCCGACTTGAGCGGCGCAATCATCCGCGACGCGATCGCCAAGGGCCGCAGCTTCGACACCAAGGCCGATCGCAGCCCGGTCACCGAGATCGACCGCCGCGTCGAGGACCGCCTGCGCCGCGAGCTCGCCTCCGCCCACCCCGATCACGGTATCCTGGGCGAGGAATACGAATCTTTCGGCCTCGACCGCGACTTTGTCTGGATCATCGATCCGATCGACGGCACCAAGGCCTTCATCACCGGTATCCCGACCTTCGGCACGCTGATCGCGCTGGCCTACAAGGGTGCGCCGATCCTCGGCATCATCGACAACCCCGTCACGGCCGAGCGCTGGATCGGCGGCGACGGGCTGCCGACGCGGCGCAACGGCGAGGCGGTGCAGACCCGCAAGGGCGCGTCGCTGCCCGATGCCATTCTCGGCAACGGCAATCCCGAACCCTTCGATGCCGGTGAGCGGGCGGCCTTCGAACGACTCCGGAACGATACGAAATGGTGCGTCTATGGCGGCGGCTGTCACGCCTATGGCCGTGTCTCGGACGGAGCGCTCGACATCAGCGTCGACGGCGGGCTCGACCCCTTCGACTACTGCGCGCTGACGCCGATCGTGCGCAATGCCGGCGGTGCGATCACCGATTGGGAGGGCCGGGAGCTCACGATCCATTCCGGCCATCGCTGCGTCGTGGCAAGCGGCAGCCTGGCGCTGCATGGAGCGGTCCTGGAGCGACTGAGCCGCCATTGATGAATTGGATCGTCGGACCGGAGCGAACTTCAAACCGGATGAGGTTCAACGTTACAGGCAAGGATGGCATCTCGGTCGAGATAACCGACGACCGTGCCGTCCGGTGCCTTGACGTCCAAGCCTTGGAGATTTTTGCCCAGGATGGATGCAAGCGCCACATGCAGGTTGGCCTCCGGCGAGATCTGAGGGCCCTCGGCGAACGAACGGGGCGCCGCCATCACGCTCGCGACATTGATCAGGCTGAGCCGCTTGATGGTCCGATCCGGACCGAGGAAGTTCTCGACGAATTCACTGGCCGGATTGGCCAGGATCGCCTCGGGGCTGTCGTATTGCAGCAAATGACCGTCGCGCATGATCGCGACGCGGTCGCCCATCTTGATCGCTTCGTCGATGTCGTGCGTGACGATGACGACGGTCTTGCTGACCTTCTTCAGGATCTGGCGAAATTCGTCCTGGAGGCGGACTCTGGTGATCGGGTCGATTGCGCCGAAGGGCTCGTCCATCAGCATGATGGCGGGATCGGCAGCCAAGGCCCTGGCGAAGCCGACACGCTGCCGCTGGCCGCCCGACAGTTCATGCGGCAGGCGATCGCGCATGACGCTCGGATCGAGGCTGACGAGTTCGAGAAGCTCGTTGATGCGCCGGTCGGTCCGCGCCTTGTCCCAGCCCAGCAGGCGGGGCACGGTGGCGATGTTGCGGGCGATCGTCATATGCGGAAACAGGCCGACCTGCTGGATGACGTAGCCGATGGTTCGGCGTAGCTGCTTCGGGTCCGTGTCGGCGACGTTGCGGCCGTTCACCAGAACCCGGCCGGAGGTCGGGGTCTCCAGGCAGTTGATCATGCGCATGGTGGTCGTCTTGCCGCAGCCCGACGGGCCGATCATGGCAACCGTGGTCCCGGCTTCGATGTCGAGGTCGAGTTCGTCCACGGCCGGGCGATTGCTGCCGGTAAAATTCTTGGTCACCTTTTCAAGCCGTATCATCTTGGAATCCCTGTTCCGCTTTCAGAGCCGGTAGGAAACGCTGCGCTCGAGCCAGCCGAACGCCAGCTCCGCAAAGATCGCCAGAAGCGCGATGGGGATAGCCCCGACGAGGAGACGCGGCATGTCCATGATGGCGATGCCGGCATTGATGAAATCGCCCAGGCCGCCGCCGCCGATGAAGGATGCGAGGGCGGCTCCGCCGATGACCTGGATGGCCGCCGTGCGGACGCCGGAAAGGATAGAGGGCACCGCCAGCGGCAGTTCGATCTGCCAGAGAATCTCCGCTCGCCCCAGTCCCATCCCGTTGGCGGCATCGAGGACAGCCGGATCCACTTCCCGTATGCCGATGATCGTATTGAGCAGCAGTGGAGGGACGGCCAGAACGACCAACGCGATCACCGAGGGCCAGAGGCCGATGCCCATGATCGGCATGGCGGCCGCCAGAATGGCGAGGCTCGGGATGGAGCGCGCGGCGCCGGCGACGTTGACCGTCACGAAGGCGGCGCGCGGCGATCTTGCCACGGCGACGCCCAACGGAAGGGCTATAGCCAGCGCGACGCCCAGTGAAGTCAGGCTCATCGCCATATGCCGGTTGAACGCACCGGTGAACGTGCCGAGATTTGCGGCGATCCACTGAAAAGCTTCGACGACGATCATCAGGCTTGCCTCCCATTGCGCCGGCACAGCGCCTTTTCCATCAATGTGAGGAAGTAGTCGGCCGACAGCGCCAGGGCCGAGGTCAGCAGACCGCCGGCGATGATCTTTTCGGGGAACCTCTGGTCAATGCCCTGGAAGATGATGACGCCGAGACCGCCGGCATTGATGTAGGCGGCGACGGTCGCGATGCCGATGACCGTTACGACCGCGAGGCGGATTCCGCCGACGATGTACGGCATCGCGAGCGGCAGCTCGACCTCCCAGATCCTGCGGGCCGTCCCGTAGCCCATGCCGTGCGCCGCCTCGAGGATTTCATCCGGGATCGCCTGGAACCCCGTGCCGATGTTGCGGACCAGGATCATCAGGGAATAGGCGGCGAGCCCCAGGATCGCAGGCGCCGGCCCGATGCCCATCACGGGGATGAGCAAGGCGAACAGCGCGAGGCTGGGAATGGCGAAGAGGATGCTCGTCACCAGAATGATGCTGGTGAAAGTCCTTGGACGCCGGGCAGCCCAGATGCCGACGGCAAGCGAAATCACCAAAGCGATCCCCACCGAGCAGAAGACCAGGTACAGATGCTCCATCAATGCCTCGGCGAGCCGGGGGATATTCTTTGGAACCCAAGTCAAAACGATGCTCCTAGCTCTCAGGTCCCCTGGGAGACCCGCCCGTTACCTCTGCCGATCAAACGACGCAGCTCAGGCTGGTTGGCTCTGGCGTCACCACGCGGCGAGCCTCCGGTCGACCGCATCCGCGCGTTCGGCGAGGATCCGGTAGTCGGCCACGTCGGGATGCGCGAACCGCGCCAGGCCGAGCTGGCGCAGCAGCCCACGCCCGTCCTCGCACTCATGCGCCCGCAGCAGCGCCTGCTGCAGCGTGGACAGCATCTCGGCGGGCACGCCGGGAGACGAGACGAGCGGCGGACAGGGTGTCGGTTCAGTTGTCGCGACGATCCGCAGCCCGGCCAGTGCGTCCGGCTGATGCATCGCCAACAGTTCGTAGGCGTAGGCGTCGATCGGGCCCGCCTCGATGCGACCGCAGCGCAGCGCCTCCACCACGCCGGAGGGGTTCAGTAGCGGTCCCACCGGCAGCCGCGCGAGCAGTTTTCCTTCCAGGAGGTCGGCAAGCAAGCCGCGCGGCGCGTGGTAGCCCGACTGCGAATCCCGCACCGTCCATCCCCAGGTTGCGGTCCCAAGCTGCGCGGCCGATCTGATTGGGCCGTCTTCGGTCACGACGATGTGGCTGGCATAATAGGGGCGCCCGCCGGCCCACGGCGCTTCCGCCACGGGTGCGGCCAGGATGGTCGGACGCTGCGCCTCGCACCAGCGCGACAGGGGGAAGCCGCACATGAACACGGCCCCCATGTCGCGCCGTTCCCAGAGTTCGGCGAGCGGCGCAGGCGGGGCGTGGGCGACGATGTCCAGCGCCACCCCGGCCTCTTGGCTCAGCCACGCGAACAGGTCGTCCCACCGGGCGCGCACGCCCGCCGAGACATTGTACATTCGCGAACAGGCGATGAGTTTGGCGTCGCTCATGATGCGGGTCAGGCAAAACGGAGTTTCTGGCCGAGGTTCATGCGCTTCGCCTTCGCGACGATCGCCGCACCCAGCGCCACGTCCGTGCTGCTTAGTCCGCGATGCCAGAACAGGATGGTCTCGTCGTCGCTCTCGCGCCCCGGCTTGGCGCCGCAGACGATCTGTCCCATCTCGGCGTGCAGCGTCTCCAGGGTTACCTTGCCCTCGTCGACATGTCGGCGCAGCGCGCCGAAGGGACGTCCCGGCTGGCACTGGCCCCAGTCGTCGACGACGACCTTGTCCATGATGTCCGTGAGATCGAACTCCAGCGCGCTCATCGTCCCGTAGGGAACCACGAAGGCACCCTTCTTGACCCAGCTCGTCTTGAACAGCGGCGTGGGCTCGGGCAGGCGACTGGCCTCCACCATGATGTCGGCGCCCTTCAGGCAATCCTCCCAGTTGTCCGTCACGATGATTTTCTTGCCGAGATCCTTTTCCAGCCGTGCGGCAAAGCCCTCGCGGCTCTCGGGGCGGCGCGAATGGACACGGATCTCGTCGAAATCGAACAGGTGGTCGAGCAGGCGGACGTTCCAGTAGGACGTGCCGCGCGCGCCGACATGGCCCAGGATCTTGCTGTCCTTGCGCGCCAGATGCTTGGCGCCGAGCGCAGTGATCGCGCCGGTGCGCATGTCGGTGATGGCCGTCGCGTCGATGATGGCCTTGGGCATGCCGGTGCGCGGATCGAACAGGTTCAGCACTGCCATTTCGGAGGGCAAGCCGACCTTGTAGTTGTCGACGAAATCGCCGACCACCTTCACGCCGGCGTAGTCGAGCGGCTTCACATAGCCGCGCAGCACGTTGAAGTGCCCCTTGTCGGAGCTCTCGGGAACGAGGTGAACCCTGGGCTCGATCACCGTCTCGCCCCGCCCCTGCGCGGCCAGCGCTTCCGACACCGCATCGAGGATTTCGTCGTTGGTCAGTTCCAGCGCCTTGGTGTCCAAGGCGTTGATGTAGTCGATCCAGATTTCCTGCATTTCTCGTCTTCCCAGATTTCAATTCGAATGGAAGGTCGCGCCCCCTCCTCTGCCGGGGCTCCACCCGGCAGGGAGATCGGCATGCGCATTCGCTGCCGGCCGCAGCCAACCGATAGGGGCCGGTTTGCCGTGCTGTCGGGGTCGACGTCAGGGACGGTCCCTTGCCGACCGGGAGGTCCCGGCCGGCAAGGGACCGGGCGTCAGCGGAGCAGGCCCTTGTCCTTCAGGAAGGACACGGCGACATCGCGAGGCTCTTCGCGGTCCTTCTCGACGCGGGCGTTGAGGGTGCGCATCGTCGCGTTGTCGATTTGCGTACCTACTGCCTCGAGCAGTTCGGCGATCTTCGGATTGGCCTCGAGCGTCTGACGGCGAACCACCGGGGCAACGTAGTAGGGTGGGAACAACCCCTTGTCGTCGTCCAGAGCCACGAGGTTTTGCGATACGATCTGCCAATCCGTCGCAGCGCCGTTCGCCCCGTCGATGTCCTTCTGCTGCAGTGCGTCATAGCGCAGGCCGAGCTTGGCGAACTGCTTGAATTCCTTGAATACCGCACCGTAGACCAGCTTCAGGCCGGGCAGGCCGTCCTTGCGCTCGGGGAATTCGGGCCCGCCGCCGAAGACCATCGAACCGGACACCTTGGCGAGGTCGGAAAGGCTCTTGAGCTGGTTCTGCTGAGCCGTCTCGCGGCGCACGACGATGACGTAGCCGTTGTTGACCCCGGTCGGCTTCAACCAGGTGAGGTTGAATTTCTTGGCGTAGAAATCCTTGACCTCGTCATAGACCTTCTGCGGGTCGGTCGATGTCTCGCCCTTCACCACGGCCGACAGCGCCGTGCCGGTATATTCAGGATAGAGATCGATCTGACCTGTGGTCAGCGCCTGGTGGGCGATGAGGGTGCCGCCGAGATTGATCTTGCGCTCAACCTTGAAACCGGCCTTTTCCAGCACGGCGGCATACATTTCGGCCAGGATGTACTGCTCGGTGAAATTCTTGCTGCCGACTTTGATTGGTTCCGCCGCAGCCAGCTGCAGTGTCGCTGCCGCCATCGCGATGGTTGCGACGATAGCCTTCGTGGTCCACTTCTTCATTGTTGTTTCCCTCTGTATTGCAGCGTTGGGTAGGCGTCTCCATTGGACCGGCCGGCTGCGCCTGGCCGTCTTCCTCCCGGGTCTTGCGGCTTCGTTCGGCCGCCCTGTCAGTCACTCCCCGCCGGAGCGGCGTGCGAGATGGCGTCCCCGAGGCACATGAAATCCGGCCCCTGCGCCCGGTCCTCTCCCAGCGGCTCGACCAGGCTGCGCACGAAGCGGTAGGCATCGCCCGACCCGGCGCCGAGCTCGTCTTGCACGCCCCGGAGATCGACCGCCTGGGCGGAGGCTATGAGTTCGATCGCCACGAGGTAGCGCAGCCGCTCGACGATGGTCGCCGTCTTCGCCAGAACGCTCGGCGCCATCGAGGCCTGGTCCTCGACGCCGTCGGCGACAGGGATCGGCGTGAGCGAGACCGGCGCGGCAAGATGGCGGATTTCCGCCTCCAATGCCGACACGGTCTTCTGGACGGTGGCGAAGCCGGAGCGGTTCTGGCCCATCGAGGTCAGGAAGCGCGGCAAGTCCGACATGCCGGGCGACATGATCTTCATGGTCCGGTAGGCCGTCGCCGCGGCACAATGCGCCAGCGCCTGCCCCAGCCGTTCCCAGGCCAGAACGAAGGCCGTCAGGTCGAAGTTGGCGTGCGAGAGGATGAGCCCCTCCGATGTCAGGACCACGGGGTTGTCGCCCGAGCTGGAGAGCTCGATCTCGGTCGCTTCCCTGGCCTCCGCCATAGCATGCGACAGCGCCCCCCAGACCTGCGGCGCGCAGCGATAGCTGAGCGGGTCCTGCAGGCGCCGCGCCGCCCCCTCCGCGAGCAGCGAACTGCCTGAAAGGAGTTCGCGCAGGCGCGCCGCGACGGCCCGCTGGCCGAAGGCGGGCCGTGCCGCAAGGGCGCGGTCGTCGAAGGCAGTCGTATTGGCGCGAAAGCCTTCGAAGTTCAGCGCAACCGACAGCAGCGACCACTCGAACAGGCGTTCGATGTCATGGAGGACGAGGCAAGCCTGGGAGACCGACAGGCTGTTGGCGACGACGATCGCATGGCCGTCCTTCGGCCCAAGCGCGAGCGGCTCCAGGCCCGCCCTTTTCAGTGCTTCGAGGGCCGGCATCACCTCGCCGCCGAACTCCGCCTCGCCATAGCCGAGAAGCGCCCGTCCCATATGCGCGAGCGGGGCGAGGTCGGCGGCGCCGATCGACCCGAGCGAGGGAACGACCGGATGGAAGCCGGCGTTCAGCGCCGCGACCATCGATCCGACGATGCGCGGCGAGACGCCCGAGCCACCCGCCGCCATGCCGGCGACCCGGACTGCCATCATCGCCCGGACAGCCTCGCGCGGCAAAGCCGCTCCGACGCCGACGGCGCGCGCCTGCGGCACCCTGATCTGGAAAGTGACGAGATCGTCGGCCGCGAGGCGCGTGTCCACACCGGCGCCGAGCCCGGTCGTCAGCCCATAGGCGGGCAGGTTCAGCTCGGCATAACGGTCGACGACAGCCCGCGCGGCAGCCATGCGCTGCTCGACTTCGGGCGAGATTTCGATGCGGGCATCATGGCGCGCGATCGCGACGATGTCCCCGATCGTCGCCGGAGGGGTCTTCAACACCACGGTTTCGGGCGCGCTGTTCATGCTCTCGTTTCTTTCCGCCGGAGGCTGCCGCCGTCCGTCTTCGCTGAATGGGCTCGGAGGCGGCGCTTCTCGAACCGAATAGGGAAATTGGCTGGTCATGCGAGCCGCGCCACGCCGTTGTCGAGAACCGTCGCGCCGCGCGACGACGCGATGCATCGGAAGCGGATGTCCTGGCCGGAGCGCCACATCTGGAATTCCAGCGTGTCCCCCGGAAACGCCGGTGCCGTGAAGCGGGCGGCAATCGCGGCGAGCGCGGCAAGCCCGGAGCCGGAGGCCATCCGCGACAGCGCGTAGCCGGCATGTCCGAACGTGCATAGCCCGTGCAGGATGGGCCGGCGGAAACCGCCCCTTTCGGCCGCCGCGGGATCGACGTGCAAGGGATTGAGATCGCCGTTCAGCCGGTAGAGAAGCGCCGCGTCCTCGGCAACGGCCAACTGGCAGGAGACGTCGGGTTGCCGATTGGGCACCGGCGGCAGCGGTTCGGGCGGCGTACCGGCGGAGCCACAGCCGCCATCGCCCCGGCAGGCGTTGGTCTGCACGATCGACGCCACCGCCTCGCCGGTCGCCTCGTTCGACACGACGCGTTCGAATGCCGCGAACATGCCCTTGCCGGCACCCCGGTCGACCACCGACAGGCTGCTCGAATGCGACACCAGCGGCGTGTCGAGCGGCATCGGGCGATGGATGGTCAGGCGGTGCTCGGCGTGCACGACCTGGCTCCAGTCGACGCCCACCTGCTTCATCCATGGGCCCGCATGCGCCACGACGTTGGCGAGCGTCGGCGCCGTCGCCAGATCGGCCTCGTAAAGGAAGCGCAGATGCGCCGGGTCCAGCGGTGCGCCGCCGTAACCCACGGACAGGGCGTAGAGGATCGCGTCCCTCGCCGTGACCGTCTGGCGCGTCTCGGGGATGGCGAAATCCAGGATCGAGCCGGCAGGAAGGCTCACGAACCGTCACCCATGCGCGGCGCCTGCTTGCGCACGCCGCCGCCCAGCCGCACCCCGCCATCGACCGACAGCAATTCTCCGGTGACGAAGCCGGCGCCCTCGACCAGCCACACCACGGCGCCGGCGACATCGTCGGGCGTGGCGACGCGGCCCAGTGGCGCCGTCTCGGAAAACCGCTGTGCCAGCGCCGAATAGGCCTCCGTGCCGAGCGTCTGGCGCATCCAGCGCGTGTCGATCACGCCGGGGCAGACCGCGTTGACCCGGATGTCCGGCCCACAGGTGCGCGCCAGCGCCAGGGTCAGCGCATTCAGCGCACCCTTCGACGCGGTGTAGGCGAGCGAGCTGCCGCCCCCGGTGAAGGCGACATTGGAGGAGACGTTGACGATGGCGCCGCCGCCGCTGGCCCGCATCGGCGGGATCGCCGCCCTGCACATCTGGTAGGCACCGATGACGTTGACGGCGAAGACGTCGTGGAAGTCGCCGGCGGACAGGGTTTCCAGGTCGAAGGGATTCGACTTCACCGTCATGGCGGCGTTGTTGACCAGTGCGTCCAGCCGACCCCAGCGCTCTACGACCGCGCCGACCATGGCCCGGCAGGCGCCGTCATCGGCGACGTCACCCTGCACCACGATGACCTCGGAGCCGAGCGCCCGGCAGGCATCGGCGGTCTCGTCGGCCTCGGCCTTGCTGCGGTTGTAGTTGACCGCGACGCGCGCGCCCCGCTCGGCGAACTGCCGGACGGCGGCCGCGCCGACGCCCGTGGCCGAACCGGTGACGATGACAACTGCCTCGCGAATGTTCATGCGGCGAAGTCCTTCATTGCACGCGTCGAGTAGAGACGGGCATCCATCGTTGCGAGGTGATCGGCGATCGCGACGCCGTCCGGCAGCCGCTCGAGGACATGCTTCCTGACGTCGATGCCGGGCGCCACTTCGGTCAGGGTCAGCCGGCCGTCCAGGACCTTTAAGACCGCCCGTTCGGTGACGACGATCTGTGCCTGCCCGGCGGGCGCGAAGGTTGGGTCGGAGCTGACCTGCGCCACCCGGTCGACGATCTTGCACAGCCGCCCGTCGTTCACGATGGCGAGCCTGCCGTCGCGGATCTCGATCTCGGTGCCGCCGGTCGAGAACGCGCCGACATAGACGATGCGGCGCGCCGTCTGTGAAATGTTGGTGAAACCACCGACGCCGACGATCGACTTGCCGAAGCGGCTGACGTTGACCGCTCCGCGCACGTCCACTTCGGCCATGCCGAGGAAAGCGATGTCGAGGCCGCCGCCGTCGTAGAAGTCGAACTGGGATGCCTGCGGGATCACCGACGATGGATTGATCGCAGCGCCGAACGACAGTTCCTCGGCGGGCACGCCGCCGATGACACCGGATTCGATGGTGACCGTATAGCCGTCGAGCCCCTCTTCGCTGGCGATCCGTCCGATGCCAGCCGGGATGCCGATGCCGAGATTGATGACCGGGCGATCGAGCCCGAGCAGTTCCTGGAAGGCGCGGCGTTGGATGACCTTGTCCACCGACAGCGCAAGCGGCTCGAGACTGCCGGCGGCGGCTTGCAACCGGCCGGTATAGGAGGGGTTGTCGGTCTCGCCGAAGCTGATGCCGTGCTGGGCCGGATCCTCGCAAACCACGACATAGTCGACCAGGGTGCCGGGAATGCGCACATCGCCGGGCGCCAGCGAACCGCGCCGGGCGACCTGCTTGACCTGCACCATCACGACGCCGCCGGAATTGCGCCCTGCCTGGGCCATCGCCAGCACGTCGAGCGGAAACGCTTCGTCCTCCATCGTAACGTTCCCGTCCTCGTCGGCCGTCGTGCCACGCAGCATCACGCAGTCGAGTGGCATGGACGGGTAGAGCAGCCAGTCCCGGCCGCGCAGGGACACGCGCTCGACGAGGGTCTCGCGCGTCGAGGCGTTCATCCGCCCGCCGCCGCTGTTCGGGTCCATGAACGAGCCCAGCCCGATATGGGTGATGACGCCCGGCTGGCCGGCGGCAATCGCCCGATACAGCTGGGCGATGACCCCTTGGGGCCAGCAATAGGCTTCGATCTTCTCTTCGAGGGCGAGATTGCCGAGACGCGGGGTTCCGCGCCAGCCGCCGGCTATGACGCGCTTGACCAGCCCCTCATAGCCAAAATGGCCCATCCCGCGGGTCTTGCGGTCGCCGGCACTGGCGGCAAAAAGCAGGGTCAGGTTGCGAGGCGCGGCTTCGGCGAGGAACCTGTCCTCGACCGCGGCGGTGATCGCCTCGGGATGGCAGCATCCTCCGAAACCGGAGACAGCAACGCTCATCCCATCGCGCAGCCGAGCGGCCGCCTCGCGGGCAGTTATGATACGCATTGGTTCCCCTGAAGGTCTTCTTATCGGGGTAGCCAAGCACAGCTTCCGACCGCTGAGAAGGCCCCTATGACCTCGCGTCAAGGTGTATATGTTTTGGGATATCCCAGAATCTGCAGACTAGCGTACGGTATGCACCATCGCGGCCCATGTTTCGATTCATTTTCGAGCAATATCAGCTACTTAGATGAAAAGAGTATAGTTCGGCGCAGCATTGGGAAAAATTTCGAAAATCGCCAATTGGAAGGGAAGATCGTTCTAATCACTATGTCCGAACGATAGGGCGAAATGCGCAGCCGTCCGCTCCCACGGCGATGCCGATCGTACCTCCCAAACTGCTGGCGCTATTTCGCCTTGTCGCCATAGCCCAGCCCCGCGAGCACCTTCAGGATGGCGCGGGCGGTCTGGCGTCCACTCTCGTTCTTGCCGCAGACGAGCCAATAAGGCAGAGCCAATTCGGAAGGCAGCGGGATTTGGCGCAAGTCGCCGCGGATTCGGGCGACCGATTCCGACGGCAGGACCGAAACAGCCCCGTGATGCAGAACCAGATTGATGATGACGGGCATCGAATCCAGCTCGATCACCTTCAGCCTGTCGAGCTCGGTTTCGGTGAGGGTTTCAGCCAGCAGGCGATTGATGATCTGGCGTAGCCCGCTCCTTGGGCTCGGGACGGCGATGGGTGAGCCAAGCACGATCCTGGCCAGGTCGTCCCTGCCCTCCCCCAGTTCGATGACCTCCGACGGACCAACGAGCGACAGCGGCGACCGGGCGATCAGATAGCTATCGAAATCCGTCGGGACGGTGACGCTGTTCAGGAGAACCGCATCGTAGGTGCCGCTCTTCAGGCCGGCGATGAGCCCTTCGGTCGTCGTGCTGGCCACCAGCAGGGGTTGGCGGGGCTTGTCGTTCATCCAGGTCGCGACGAGCGAGGCGAGCAGCGTGGCGACGAAGCTGTCGTGGCCCATGGGGATGATCGAGCCGAGCCGGATCGTCGCGGCACTGCGGCGGGAACGTCCGGCGGCCGAATGTGCAAGTTCGCTCCATATCGCTTCGAGAGCGCGTGTCGACCTTACCAGCCGCTTTCCCGCCTCCGTCATCGTCGAGCCGGCGACGTGGCGATTGAGCAGACGACAGCCGAGCGTCGCTTCGACATGCGCGATCTGGCGGGCAAGCTGGGGTTGGCCCAGCCCAAGAGACTTGGCCGCCCGGCGGATGCTGCCGGTTTCGGCGACATGCGCAAAGCGGGTCAACGCGCTCAGGCTCAGCGAAATGTCGCGCCGATTGCCGATCGCCATGATGTCCTGGACGTGGTCGGCGAGCTGCTTGATGGCAGGAGAAAGCCTCTCAGCCTCGAGGGTCAGGACAACGCTCGTCCCGGCCTTCTGCACAAGCGGCACCGAAATCTCGCTCTCAAGCCGGTCGACCGCCGCGGCAATGCTCGAAACCGGCTTCCTCATCACCCGGGCAGTGCCCCGGATGCTCCGTTCGCTCATCACCCTATGGACAATTTGAAGCGTAGAAGTATCCATCCCTAGACCTGTCAGCGCCTGTGTTGCCGAGAATAGCCCCTGCTGCTCAATCTTGTTTTAGGCCGGACCAGGTTCTGGAATCACACTGGCGCACGAACGGGAGTGATCCGGGTTTGACCCGCCCCCCACCCGACCGGCCCGATGCGATTGTTAGTGGACGGTCTGCCTCGGCGCCAGGGCCGGTCTCGCGGCCGGCAGTTCTCGATCGAGGACGGCTTCGGAGCGAATTCTCGCCTTCCGATGGGATGACGTCGACCATGCGGATGTGAAGGGATCGCGGACAGGCATGCGGTTTCGCACGAGCCGCACGATCGCTAGACGTCCCGTTTGCCGACGAACTGCGACACGGCCAGCAGCAGCGACGTCATCACGATCATGATCGTCGAGATCGCCGCGATGGTCGGGTCGATCTGATCGCGCAGCGCCAAAAACATCATCCGCGTCAGAGTCGCATTGTCGCCGCCCGAGACGAACAGCGCAACGACGACCTCGTCGAAGGAGGTCAGGAACGACAGGACCGCGGAGGTGACGAGGGCGAAACCGATCTGGGGGGCGGTCACCTGCAGGAAGGCCTGCGTCCGCGTGGCGCCAAGACTGCGCGCGACGCGCTCCTGATCGAGATCGAAGCTCTTCAGGGCCGAGCCCACGATCATCATGACGATCGGCACCGCCAGCATCGTATGCGCCAGCACGATGCCGAGGAAAGAATTGACCATCTTGAGCTGCACATAGGCATAGAACAGCGCGATGCCGACGAGGATGACCGGCACGATCGTCGGCGTCAGCAGCGCAAGGATCGCAAGCCCGGCGAAGCGCAGTCGCGAGGCGTGCAGGCCATAGGCCGCGAGCGTGCCTAGTGGCGTCGCAAGCAGCGCCGTGCAGAAGCCGGCCTTGAAGGAGGTCGCGGTCGCCGCCATCCAGCTCGATGAGGAGAAATAAGCCTCGTACCAGCGCAGCGACCATTCCCGCGGCGGGAACTCCAGATATTGCGACTGGGAGAAGGACATCGGGATGACGATCAGCGTCGGTATGGCCAGGAAGGCCAGGACCAGCGCGCCGAGCCCATAGAGCCAGAGGCGCGCGCGATGGCTGATCTGCGTGTCGCTGGCGGGACGATCGAGCCAGCTCATCTCAGTGCCCTGCCCCGAACAGGCCGGCACCGCGCGACAGGCGCGCCGCCAGCACCAGCGCGGCGAGCGTGATCACCAGGAGCACGACGCCGAGCGCGCTCGCAGCACCCCAATTGAAGAAGAGTTCGATATCGTTGGCGATGCGGTTCGAGACCATCGTTACCTTGCCGCCGCCGAGCATGGCGGGCGTCACGTAGAAGCCGAGGCAGAGCACGAAGACGAGCGAGGCGCCAGCCGCGAGCCCCGGCAGCGAGAGCGGAAAGAACACCGTCCAGAAGCCATGGACCGGCGTCGAGCCGAGGCTGGCGGCAGCGCGCAGCAGGTTGCGGTCGATCGCGCGCATCGTGCCGTAGAGCGGCAGGACCATGAAGGGCAGCATGATATGGACCATGCCGATCAGAGTTCCGCCGAGATTGTGCACGAGTTGCAAAGGTTCGCTCCAGAGGCCGAGCTTCATGCCCCATGTGTTCACCAGCCCGCTGCGCTGGAGCAGCACGAGCCAGGCATAGGTACGCACCAGAAGCGACGTCCAGAACGGCAGGAGCACCGCGATCATGCAGAGATTGGCGGCCCGTCGCGGCAGCTGCGACAGGAAATAGGCCAGGGGATAGCCGAGCATGATGCAGATCAGCGTGGTTGCGAGGCTGATCTCGAAGGTGGTCAGGAAGGTCCGGCCATAGGAGGGCTCGGCCAGCATGCGCCGGTAATTCTCAAGGCTCAGCGCGCCGCTATCGTCGAGGAATGACAGGCCGAACAGCCAGCCGACCGGAACGAGCATGGTGATGGTGACGAGCAGGAGCGCGGGCGCGGCCAGGCCCGCCAGCCCCATGCGCTCGCGCCACTGGTCGCGCCGCAAGCCTGCGGCGTGGTCATCCCCGGCCGGGCCGGCGGACGCGAAAGTGCCAGCGGTCGTCACGGCGCGCCCCGCGCCTCGCCCGGCAGCAGCACGGTGTCGGAGACGGCGATGCCGATGCGGATGGGCGTCCCGGGTGCAGGCGGCGGCCCCTCGCCGCCGCGCGTCGTCAGGCGCAGCGCAACCGGGCTGCCGTCGCCGAGCGCCGCCTGCAGCAGCAGCGTGTCGCCTTGGTAGACGGCGCCGGTCACGCGGCCGTCGAAGCAGTTCATCCCCTCGCCCTCCCCTGGCCCCAGCCGATGCAGACGCTCCGGCCGCAGCACCATCGTGCAGCGCCCGTGCTGCATCGGCAGGTTCTTGGCGCGGATGGTCGCACCGCCGGCTCTGGCGGCGCCGTCGGTCACCGCGACGTCGAGGAAGGAGGATTCGCCGATGAACTCGGCGACGAAGCGGCTGCGGGGATCGTCATAGATCGCGCGCGGCGTATCGATGCGCGCGATGCGGCCGCGGTCGAGGATGGCGACGCGGTCCGACATGGTCAACGCCTCGCGCTGGTCGTGCGTGACATAGACGGTGGTCGTGCCAAGGCGCTCATGGAGCTGGCGCAACTCGATCTGCATGCGCTCGCGCAACTGCTTGTCCAAAGCCGAGAGCGGTTCGTCCATCAGGATGATGCGCGGCTCGAAGACGATGGCGCGGGCGAGCGCGACGCGCTGGCGCTGGCCGCCGGAGAGCTGGTCGATACGGCGGCTGCCGAAGCCCCCGAGCTGGAACATCTCCAGCGCCGCCTCGACCCGACGCGCGGTCTCGGCCGCCGGCAGGCGCCGCAGCCGCAAGGGGAAGCCGACATTACCAGCGACATCCATATGCGGGAACAGCGCGTAGTTCTGGAAGACCATGCCGATCTCGCGCTTGTGCGGCGCGAGACGAACGACCTCACGCTCGCCGAAGCGGATGCTGCCCTTGTCGGGCCGCAGGAAGCCGGCGATCGCCATCAGCAGTGTCGTCTTGCCCGAGCCGGACGGGCCGAGCAGGGTCAGGAACTCGCCGGGCCGGACATCGAGATCGATCTCGTCCAGAACCGGCACGGCGCCATAGGCCTTGCTCAACCGGCGGACCGCGATCGGCAGGGCCGTCGCGGAACCCGGTACTGGAGCGGCCGCATCGCGCGGCCGCTCGCGATCGCCGGCCAGCCTCATTCGGTCAGCATGTTCTGGTAGGCGGAGGAGGCCTGGGCTTCGTACTTGATGTACCAGTCCAGATCGATCGTCAGCTGCTTGCCGGCATTGTCTGGATGGGACGGCAGCGTCTTGGCATAGGCCGCGTCGATCGCGCCGCCCTCATAGGCCTTGTTGTTGGTCGGGCCGTAGGTGATGTATTTCGTGAACTCGGCCTGGTATTGCGGTTTGCTGATCTCGGCGAGGAATTTCATCGCCAGATTCTTGTTCGGCGCGCCTTTGGCGACCGCGAAACAGTCATAGTCGAGCAGGCCCTGGTTGAAGGTATAGGCGACCTTTGCGCCGTCCTTGGCGGCGACGTCGAAACGGCCGTTCCAGCCGGTGATCATGTCGACCTCGCCGTCCTTCATCAGCTGGGCATGCTGCGCGCCCGAACTCCACCAGACCGCAATATGGGGCTTGAGCTCGCGGATCTTCTTGATCGCGCGCTCGATGCCGCCGGGCTGGGACAGGACCTCGTAGACCTTGTCCGCGGGAACGCCATCGGCCATCAGCGCCGGCTCCAGCGCGCCGGCGACGCCCTTGCGATAGGAACGCTTGCCGGGGAATTTCTTGACGTCCCAGAAATCGGCCCAGCTCTGCGGGCCGTTCTGGCCATAGGTCTTGGTGTTCCAGGCGAGCACGGTCGAGAACACGTCACCGCCCACGCAATAATCCTGCGCCGTGCCGGGCAGGAAATTCGAGGTGTCGATCACCTTGTAGTCGAGCTTCTCCAGGATGCCCTCGGCGCCGGCGCGGGCCGCGCTGCCCGAGCCGCTGGCGACGACGTCCCAGGTCACGGCGCCGGCCTTCACCTTGAGGCGCAGATCGGCGATGCTGGTATAGGTCTCCTCCTTGATCTTGATGCCCAGCGCCTTGGCGGCGGGCTGGAACAACGCCTTGCTCTGCCCCTCCTGATAGGAGCCGCCGAAGGAGACGACGGTCAGTTCCTGCGCCAAAGCGGGCGCAGCGCTCAGCAGGCCCAGGATGAGGGCCAGGGCGGTTCTCGTCGGCGTCATCGGCTGGCGCGGCATGTGTCGGTTCTCCCTTTGAACGATGCGTTCTTGTTCAGTGCGTTCCCTGGCAATGTGAGCGCGGTTGGCCCGGCAAACGGCGTCCACCCTCCCTGCCTTATGCAGAGTTCGGCAAAATTGGTCTGGCGATAAGGTCCACTCTGAGAATTCGGGGCGGCCACTCCAGCTGCGTCAGCGGGCCATTCGATCGAGCAGGTTGTAGTAGAGCACCGAAGGCGCGAGGAACCACGGATTGCCGCTGTAGAAGGGGCGCGTCTGGAAGGGCAGGCCGTCGAAGGCGGTCTTGCCTTCGGCCAGGCCGAGCACCTGCTGGCCGAGCCGCATGCCGAGATAGCTCGCCATGCCGACGCCCGAGCCGCAATAGCCCATCGCATAGTGCATCCCGTCATGGCGGCCGATATGCATCAGCTCGTCGAAGCTGTAGGCGACGAAGCCGCACCAGGAATGGCTGATCTTGCTGACCGCGAGCTCCGGGAATATCCCGCTCATGGCGGCGTGCAATTTCGGCCCGCTGCGGCGCGGATCGGTCTCGCTCAGCGAGACGCGGCCGCCGAAGATGATCCGCCGCCTGTCCGGCGAGGCGCGATAGTAATAGACCACCTTGCGGGTGTCGCTGACGATGCGGTTGCGCGGGATCAGCCTGTCGACCAGCCCCGGATCCAGCGCCTCGGTCGCGATGACATAGCTGCCGATCGGGATGACGCGGCGGCGCAGCCAGCCGGTCAGCGGCCCCGTATACCCGTTGGTGGCGATGACGACGTCGCGGGTGCGGATCATGCCGCGCGGCGTCTGGACCAGGAAATCCTCCCCGATCCGCTCGATGCCCGTCGCCGGGCAATACGGCACGAGTTCGGCACCGGCCGCGACGACGCGCTGCAACAGCCCCTGATGGTAGCGGGCCGGGTTGATCGAGGCGTGGCTCTCATAGACGACGCCACCATGGTAGAGATCGGAGCCGATCTCCGTGCGCTGCTCTGAACGCGGCACGACATGGCAGGCGACTTCGAGCCCCTTCGGCTGGGTTGCGGCACTGCGGGCCAGCTCCTCATATTTGCCCGGCGCATGCGCCGCGTGGAAACGGCCAACGACGCCGAAATCGCAGTCGATCTCCTCGTCGCGGACGAAGTCGCCAATGAAGCGCAAGGAGTTCCGGCCCTCCTGCATGATCGCGAAGGCGCGCTTCTCGCCATGGCGCCGAACCAGCTCGGCATGGCCGGGCTTCACGCTGGTGGAGATCTGCCCGCCATTGCGGGTACTACAGCCGAAGCCGGCGGCCTCCGCGTCGAGCACGACGGTACGACGCCCGCCACGCGTCGTCTGGAGCGCCGCCTGCAGGCCGGTATAGCCGGAGCCGACGATGACGACCTCCGCCTGTGCAGGGGGCTCGGTCCGCGGCAGGTCGGGCCGGGGCACCTCATCCCACCAATAGGGCGCAGCCTTGAAATCGCTCGCGAACAGATCGCTCGGCATCGTCTTCGTCATCCCCCCGGATCAGACTCGCGCCACTACACTCTTGAGCTTGCAGTAGCTGCGCAAGCCCGCCATGCCTTTGGCGCGACCGAAGCCGGACTTGCGATTGCCGCCGAAAGGCATCGCGATGCCGCCGGCAAAGAACTCGTTGATGTAGACCTGGCCAGCATCGACCGCCCTTGCGAAACGCCAGGCCTTGGCGTGATCGCGCGTGTAGATGCCCGCCACCAGCGCATAGGAGGTGGCATTGGCGGCGGCGATCGCTGCCTCGACATCCGCAACGATCTGGACCGTCAGCACCGGGCCGAAGATTTCCTCCTGCACCAAGGGATCGTCAGGGCCATCAGCGAGCACGATGGTCGGCTGATAGAACCAGCCGCCACCGCAATCCTCCGGCGGCACTATTGCGCCTCCGGTCAGGATGCGGTTGCCGGCGGCGCGGGCGCGGCCGACATGGGCATCGACGCGCGCCAGTTGCACCGGCGAGTTGATCGGCCCGATCCCGGCATCGCTCAGGCCATGGCCCGGCCGCAACGCCTGCGCGCTTGCGACGAGGCGTTCGAGCAGGGGCTGCGCAATCGCTTCCTCGACAATCAGGCGCGAGCCGGCCGAGCAGATCTGCCCGGCATTCTCGAAGATCGCTTCCATGACCCCGGCAACGGCCGCGTCGATATCGCAATCGGCGAGCACGACGAGGGGAGACTTTCCGCCAAGCTCCAGCACGAGCCGGGTGACATGCTCGGCCGCGGCGCGCATCACGCGCTGCCCGGTCGCAACCGAGCCGGTGAAGGTGATGTGATCGATGCCGGGATGGGCGACGAGGGCTGCGCCCGCCTCAGTGCCGGTCCCGGCGACGACATTGAGCACGCCTTCCGGCAGACCGGCCTCATCAAGCAACTGCGCCAGCATGAGCGTGGTGAAAGGCGTCTGCTCGGCTGGCTTGACCACGAGTGAGCAGCCGGCGGCGAGCGCCGGCGCAATCCCGCGCGCGGCAGTCGAGAGCGGGTAGTTCCAGGGCACGATCTGGGCGGCGACGCCGACCGGCTCCTCGATCGTCAGCCCGACATGGTCGGGGCCGAGCGGCATACTCTCGCCATGCAGCTTGTCGGCCGCGCCGGCATAATAGGCGAAGGCCTTCACGACGCCGCCGACATCGCCCTCGGCCTCAACGAGCCGCTTGCCGCAATCGAGGGTCTCGACCACGGCGAAGTGGGCCGAGCTCTCCGCGATCAGGCGGCTTGCGCGCATCAGAATTTCGCCCCGCGCGGCCGGGCCGAGACGCGACCACGGGCCGGAGAGAGCCCTACGCGCCGCCGCCACCGCACGGTCGATATCCTCGGCACCACCGGCTGCGACCGAGGCGAAAACCTTGCCCCGACCGGGATCGAAGCTCTCCATCCGCCGCCCGGAGACGGACTCGGCGAAGCGCCCGGCGATGAAATGCCCGCTCGGCAGGCCGGCGAGCGTACCCGTCCGCTGGGCTTCGCCGATGAGCTCGGCGCGGTCCACGATCACGTGCCGATCTCCGTGACCTGATAGGCGGCCTTGTCGAGCCAGGACGGCTCGATCTCGACGCCCCAGCCCGGCCCGTCGGGGATCGCGACCATGCCGTCGCGCGCCTGCGGCGGGTTGCGCAGAAGGCCCTGCTCCCAGGGGTAATAATCCGGTCCCTCGATGGAGAACTCGATATAGGGCCCGGCATTGGCGAGCGCGCCCATGACGTGCAGCGTGAACACCGTCACCAGAGACTGATTGGCCGAATGCGGCGTCACCGGCAGGCCGGCGGCCTCGGCCCAGCGCGCCACTTTCAGCATCCGCCCGACGCCGCCGATATAGCAGATGTCCGGCTGCACGACGTCGACCACGCCGCCGTCGATCATGGCGCGCCAGACGGCGAGGTCGCAGTCCTGCTCGCCGCCGGTCACGTCGAGATCGAGGGCGTCGCGGACCTCGCACGTCCAGGCATGCTCCCAATAGGGGCAAGGCTCCTCGAAATGGACGATGCCGTGATCCTGCAGCATCTTGCCCACAGCAATGGCCTTGGCCGGCGAATAGCCGCTGTTGGCATCGACGAGCAGCGTCGCCTCGGCGCCGAGCGCCCGCCTGATCTGCGGCACGATCGCGTCCGTCCGCCCCGGCCATTCGTCGATATCGCGGCCGCATTCCCGCCCGACCCGGAACTTGAAGGCGCGATAGCCGTGGGCGTCGCGCAGGCGCCGGAAGCGCTCGGCCTCCGCCTCCGGCGTGATCTCGCCGCGCTTCATGCTGGAGGCGTAGACCGGGAAGGGACGCGGCGTGCCGCCGAGCAGTTCGCAGACGCTCTTCCGCTCGATCCGCCCGCGCAGGTCCCATAGGGCCGTATCGAGCCCCGTCATGGCGCGGCAAAGATAGGAGCCGGGGAACTTGTGCTCGCGCTCGCCGATGGTCGCGACGAGTTCGTCGACGGCGAAGGCGCCTTCGCCGACGGCCCAGCGCGCCACCTGCCGGTGGAAGACGGTCGCGGTGATGTCGGCATTATAGGGCGAGAACTGGCCCCAGCCCTGGCTGCCATCCTCGCATGTCGCACGGACGAAGCCGACGTCCTGGGTCGAGAAGCTTTCGAGCCGGGTGATCTTCATCGCTGCCGCTGTCCCGTTTCGCGATCGCCGACCGGCGAACCGCGGACAGCTTCGGCGCAAGGAGGGACTTGAATTGGCCTGATCCCAAGGTCCATTCTCGTCAAACTGACAGTCCACTCTCAAACGAGGCGCCATGGTCAAACGCGAGGAAGGCGCCCTGCTCCAGTCGATCGTGCTCGACCGCGCGGGCGAGCATGGGCTCAGCGTCCAGATCTGCGCGGGCTTGCGCGAACTGATCCTCGGCGGCACCCTCAAGGTCGGCGAGCGCCTGCCGGCGACGCGCACGCTGGCGCAGGAATTCAGGGTTGCCCGCACCACCATCGTCGAGAGTTTTGAGCGGCTCGCCGCCGAAGGGCTGATCGAGACTCGCGTCGGCTCCGGCACCTATGTCAGCCAGGCGCTGGCGAACGAGCGCCCTGCTCCGGCCGCCGCGGCCGTTGCGGCGCCCACCGCACGGGTCAAACTGGCGCAGGCGATGAACACGGCATCCAAGCTGTTCGGCACGCGCCTGCCGCACCAGCCGCGCGCCTTCACCACGGCGATGCCGGCCTTCGACGCCTTCCCGATGGCGCAATGGGCGCGGCTTTCCGGGAAGCACTGGCGCAAGGCGCGCCATCAGGTGCTCGGCTATCCCGATCCGCACGGTGCACGGCCCCTGCGCCAGGCCATCGCCGCGCATCTGCGGCTCAACCGCGGCATCGCCTGCGAATGGCAGCAGGTCTTCGTGGTGGCGGGAGCTCAGCAAGCTTTCCACCTGATCGCGGCCACGCTGCTCGATCCCGGCGACAAGGTCTGGTTCGAGGATCCCGGCGCGATCGGCGCGCGCAACAGCATGATCCAGTCGGGAGTCGAGATCGTGCCCGTTCCGGTCGACGAGGCCGGCCTCGTGGTCGAGGAGGGACTGCGCCGCGCGCCCGAATTCAGGCTCGCCTTCGTGACGCCTGCGCATCAGCAGCCGCTTGGCGCCAAGATGAGCCTGGAGCGGCGCCTCGCCTTGCTCGACGCCGCCGAGGCCAACGGAGCCTGGATCATCGAGGACGATTGGGACGGCGAATTCTGCTTCCAGGGCGCTCCGATGGCAACGCTGACCAGCATCGACCGGAGCGGCCGGGTGATCTATGTCGGGACCTTCTCGAAGACGCTGTTTCCCTCGCTGCGGCTCGGCTTCCTCGTCGCGCCGCCGCATCTGGTCGAGCAGATCGGCATCTGCCTCGAGGCCTTCTCGCCGGGCGTGCCGACGGCGCTGCAAGGCATCGTTGCGGACTTCATCGTCGAGGGGCATTTCGCCACGCATGTGAGACGCATGCGCAAGCTCTATCAGGAGCGCTACCAGGCGCTGGAACAAGCGGCGCGCGAATATCTGGCGCCGGACCTGCAGGTGGTGCCCACGCAGACCGGCATGCATACTGTCGCCCACCTCCGCGATGGGCTCGATGCCGTCGTACTGACACAGGCAGCGGCCCGTCGCGGCGTGACGGTCGCGCCGATCAGTCGCTTCTGCCTCGAACCCGTCGCGCGGGACGGTCTCGTGCTCGGCTTCAGCGGCTTCACGCCGGCGGAAATCCGGGCCGGTGCGCGCGACCTGCGCGGCAGCATCGACAGCCTCGCCGCAGGCGAGAACTGGACTGGCGTTTCAGCGGGAATGGCCCTTAGCGAGAGACCCAATTCTTCCTAGGAGCGGAGGCGGAAACGCTGGCCAATACGCCCTCAAAGCATCGGTAGGACGAGCATCTTGACGGAATGGGACGTGATCATCGTCGGGGCGGGCTCGGCCGGGTGCGTGCTCGCCGGCCGGCTGGCGGAGGCCGGCCAAGGTTCGGTCCTGGTGATCGAGGCCGGGCCGCGCGATCTCAGCCCCTGGGTCCATCTGCCGATCGGCTACGGCAAGACCTTCTACCATCCCCGCCTGAACTGGATGTACCGGACCACGGCGCAGCCGGAACTGAACGGACGCGAAATCTACCAGCCGCGGGGCAAGATCGTCGGCGGCTCCAGCGCGATCAATGCCATGGTCTATGCTCGTGGCCAGGCCGAGGATTTCGACGCCTGGGAACGGCTCGGCAACCCCGGCTGGGGCTGGACCGAGGTGCTCGCCGCCTACAAGCGCATCGAGGACCATGCGCTGGGCGCCTCCGACTGGCATGGCGCAGGCGGGCCGCTCCATGTCGAGGATGTCGCCGGAGAAGTCCATCCGCTCACACCCCTTTTCGTCAGGGCCGCCGGCGAAGCAGGCCTTCGCTTCAATCCGGACCTGAACGGCGCGACCAGCGAGGGCGCGGGCTTCTACCAGATCACGACGCGCGCGGGCCGACGCGAATCGGCGGCACGCGCCTTCCTGCATCCGGCGCGGCGGCGCGGGCGCGTGAAGCTGCAAACCGACACCCATGTCACGCGCATCCTGTTCGACGGCCGGCGCGCCGTCGGCGTCGAGGCCCGGCGCGGCGGCGAAACCCTGCGCTTTCGCGCCCGCCGGGAAGTCGTCCTGTCCGGCGGTGCCTTCAACACGCCGCAACTCCTGCAACTGTCGGGGATCGGCCCGGCGGAACTGTTGAAGCAAAACGGCATCATGCCGCTGCTCGACCTGCCAGCCGTCGGCCGCAACCTGCAGGACCATCTCTGCTACGATCACGTCTACCGCTCGAAGCTTCCGAGCCTGAACGACGCGCTCTTATCCTGGCCGGCCCGCATCGGCATGGCCGCGAACTACCTGCTGCGGCGGCGCGGGCCCCTCGCGCTCAGCGTCAACCAGGGCGGCGGCTTCTTCCGCACCAAACCCGAGCTGCCACGGCCGGACATGCAGCTCTATTTCTCGCCGCTGAGCTATGAGCGCGCGATCCCCGGTGTGCGCGCCCTGATGAAGCCCGACCTCTTTCCCGGTTTCAGCCTCAGCGTTTCGCCCTGCCGGCCACTCAGCCGCGGCCATGTCGCGATCCGCTCGCCCGATCCCCACGTCGCACCGGAGATCGCGCCGAACTACCTCGCCGAGCCACCGGATCTCGGCGAACTTCTTGCGGGCGCCCGCTACCTGCACCGGCTCGCGGCGACCCCCACACTCTCCGCCGTGATCGATTCCGCAATCCGGCCGGGGCCGGAGGCCATCGACGCGCAGGCGCATGTCGCCGACATCCGCGCGAACGCCTACTCGGTCTTCCACCCCTGCGGGACCTGTCGGATGGGCCCCGACCCACGCGATGCAGTCGTCGATGCCCGGTTGCGGCTGCACGGCATCGACGCCTTGCGCGTCGCGGATGCCTCGATCTTCCCGACCATCCCCTCCGGCAACATCAACGCGCCGGCCATGATGGTCGGCGAGCGCGCCGCCGCCTTGATGTCGGACGCCTGAACACGAATTCCCCTGCCCCGCCCGACCGCGGTCGAGCGGCGGCGGCTTGCAGAACATCCATATATCCACTAACCTCGATTTATGGAATCACCGCAGATCGTTCTGGCCCTTGCAGCTCTCGCGCAGCAGACCCGCCTCGACGTGTTTCGCTTGCTGGTGAAGCATGAGCCGGAAGGTCTGCCCGCGGGAGAAATAGCGCGGCGCCTTGCCGTGCCGCAGAACACCATGTCGTCGCATCTGGGTGTCCTGGCGCGGGCCGGGCTGGTCCGCACCGAACGCCGGAGCCGCTCCATCATCTATCGCGCCAACCTCGAAGCGGTGCAGCGCCTCGTCACCTTTCTGCTGCACGATTGCTGCGGCGGACGGACGGAGATCTGCGCACCGCTGGGCGCGGCGGTCTCGGCCTGCGGCGCGACCTCGCCGACGGCGAACGAAATCGAGGAAACCGCCTAGACCGCTGCGGATCGGCGCCGCTCCCTTCCCTCGCTGCACAGCTTGCGCCTTGCGGCCTGAGCACGGAAAACGTCTGTGCCGGAGTCATTTCAGATGGATGTCGTCATCTACCACAACCCGAATTGCGGGACCTCCCGCAACACGCTCGCGATGATCCGGAATGCAGGTGTCGAGCCGCACGTCATCGAGTACCTGACGACACCGCCCTCGCGCGGAATGGTGCGCGAGCTCGTCGATCGCGCCGGTCTCACGCTGCGCCAGGCGCTACGCGAAAAGGGAACGCCTTATGCCGAGCTTGGCCTGGACGATCTCTCGCTCGGCGATGAAGCCCTGCTCGACGCAATCGAAGCCCACCCCATTCTCCTGAATCGACCATTCGTCGTGACGCCGAGGGGCGTGCGGCTGTGTCGCCCGTCCGAGCGGGTGCTCGACCTCTTGTCCCCGCAGCTCGGCGAGTTCCGCAAGGAAGACGGTGAGTTGGTCGTCGATTCATCCCGCCCCGCCTGAGAGCCATGTCGACTTTCGAACGCTATCTTACCCTCTGGGTCGGCCTTTGCATCGTCGCGGGCATCGCGCTGGGCCACGCTGTGCCCGGCGTCTTCCAGGCGATCGGCGCGGCTGAGATCGCCAAGGTCAACCTGCCGGTGGCGGTGCTGATCTGGCTGATGATCGTGCCGATGCTGCTGAAGATCGATTTCGCGGCGCTGGGCGAGGTCGGGCGCCACTGGCGCGGCATCGGCGTCACCCTCTTCGTCAACTGGGCGGTCAAACCCTTCTCGATGGCCGCGCTCGGCTGGATCTTCATCTCCTGCCTCTTCCGGCCTTACCTTCCGGCGGATCAGATCAACAGCTACATCGCAGGCCTGATCATCCTCGCTGCGGCGCCCTGCACGGCGATGGTCTTCGTCTGGTCGAATCTGACAAAGGGCGAGCCCCTGTTCACGCTCAGCCAGGTGGCCCTCAACGACGCGATCATGATCGTAGCCTTCGCGCCGATCGTGGCCCTGTTGCTCGGCCTCTCGGCCATCACCGTGCCTTGGGACACCCTGCTGCTATCGGTCGCTCTCTATATCGTCATCCCGGTGATCGTGGCCCAGTTCGTGAGGCGACAGCTCCTCGCGCGCGGTGGACCGGCCACGCTAGACCGCCTCCTCGGCATTCTCGCGCCGATCTCGCTGGTGGCATTGCTGGCGACGCTGGTGCTGCTCTTCGGCTTCCAAGGCGAGCAGATCCTGGCACAGCCGCTCATCATCGCGATGCTCGCGGTGCCGATCCTGATCCAGGTGTATTTCAACTCGGGCCTGGCCTACCTGCTCAACCGAATGAGCGGCGAGGCGCATTGCGTCGCCGGACCTTCCGCGCTGATCGGCGCGAGCAACTTCTTTGAACTCGCCGTCGCAGCCGCAATCAGCCTCTTCGGCTTCAACTCGGGCGCGGCGCTCGCGACCGTCGTCGGAGTTCTCATCGAGGTGCCGGTGATGCTGTCGGTGGTCGCGATCGTCAACCGGAGCAAGGGTTGGTACGAGCGCCACCCGGCGGTCATCCGTGGGACGACCAAGCACGACGTGTCGGCGTCGGCCTGAACCGCTGGGCAGCCTCTGGCCGGCCACGCCGCTGGAATCGGCAGCAGGCGTGGTTATCGAAGCCCAGCTCAAGCCGGCCTCCGCAGGATGCGGGCACGCCATGCCGGCGCGCGGTCCAAGGGCTAATCCCTCGGCAGGCTGCGCGCCGTGAAATCGCATGACTGCTGGGCGATCGCGGCAACGCGTGCGGCGAGTGGCGAGATATCTCCCCTGCGGTGCACGGCGTAGTAGCGCAGCGGCGGGATCGGCGGCTCCGTCTTGATGATGCGCAGCCGGCCGCGAGCGATCTCCGAGCCGAAATGGCTGGCGGTCAGGAAGGTGACGCCGAGCCCGGCCGCGGCGAGCGCCGCCAGGACGTTGAGGCTGTTGCACTGGACGACCCGATTGATCGCAAGGCCGTTGGCCACCGCCCAGTCGAGGACCAGCTTCTGCAGGCCCGATCCCTGCGTCTGGGTCAGGATCGGGTACTTCGCCATCTCGCCAAGCGGGATCTCGTTCTCTTCGGGGCCGAATCCCGGCGCCGACACCCATTCGAGCTGGACGCTGTCGAGCGGAAGACCGGCAAACTCGAGGCGCTGCGGCGGGTCGAGGCCGATGACGAGGTCGAGCTCGCTATTGGCGAGCTTGCCGAACAGGTCGACGCTGGCCGCGACCTCGGGGACCGGCACGACATTGGGATACTCCCGCTTCATCGCGACGATCAGCCTGGGAAGCCACGTCAGCGCGACGAGCTCCGTCGTGCCGAACCGGAACGGCCCCGAGAAGGTCGCGGCGCCGCCCGCCGCCTCCCGGAAACGCGGCTCCAACGCCAGCATCTCGGCAGCAATCGGCAGGCTGGCCTCGCCGGCCCGCGTCAGGCGCAAGGCGTGACTGGACCGGTCGAAAAGCGGGCCGCCGACGGCGGTTTCCAGTTCGATGATGCGCTTCGACACCGTCGATTGCGCCAGATGAAGATGCCGTGACGCCTCTGTGAAGCCGCCGAGCCTGGCAGTCCAGTAGAACGCCTCGATCTGCCTCAGGCTCGCCGGCATCGCTTCCCCCTGCCCCGCCAGCTCCCTCCCTGCGTGATGAAGAAAAGCGATGGCGCGCGAGAAATATATTCGCTTTCTGTCATTGACGCCATGTCACATAATTTCTCCGCCAACGCCCTCCGAGACAGAATCTTCCATGTCGTTGATCGGTCATCGCCACAATCCAAGCAGCCCTGCCGTCCCCGGAACAGTCCTCGATGCATTCCGCAGCGCTCCGGTCTCGATCATCTCGGATGTGATGAACCGCCTGCACGGGACCCGGGCGCTGCGGCCCTATCATCGCTCCGGCCGGCTCCTCGGCACGGCGGTTACAGTGAAGACCAGGCCGGGCGACAACCAGACCCTGCATCACGCCTATGAGCTGCTGCGCGCCGGCGACGTGCTTGTGGTCGATGGCGGCGGCGACCTGACCCAGGCGCTTGTCGGCGAGATCATGATGAGCCGGGCGCGGGCGATGGGCGTGGCCGGCTTCGTCATCGACGGCGCGATCCGCGATGTCGACGCGTTCCGGCAGGCGGACTTTCCCTGCTACGCCCGCGGCGTGACCCATCGCGGCCCTTACAAGAGCGGGCCGGGCGAAATCAACGTGCCGGTCGCGGTCGACGGAATGGTTGTGATGCCGGGCGACGTCATTGTCGGCGATGCCGACGGCATCGTCGCCTTCGACCGCGCCGACGCAGCCGAGCTTCTTCAGCTGGTGCGCCAGCAGGAAGAGCGTGAGGCAAACGCCCTCGCCGCGATCGCCGAAGGCCGCGTCGACGGCTTCTACATGAACGCCGGAAAGGCTGCGTCTTGAACGCGCCCACGATCTCCCTCTCCGCTCGCGTCAGCCGGATCAAGCCTTCGCCCAGCATGATGGCGCGCCTGCGCGCCCAGGAGCTCCAGGCGCAGGGCCGCGACATCATCGACCTGACCATAGGCGAGCCGGATTTCGACACGCCGGCCCACATCCAGCAGGCGACGACCGCAGCGATGGCAGCCGGCGAGACGCGCTATGCACCGGTCAACGGCACGATGCGCTTGCGCGAGGCGATCGTCGCCAAGTTCGCGCGCGAGAATGGGGCGAGCTACGCCCTCGACGAGATCGTCGTCGGCAGCGGCGCCAAGCAGGTGATCTTCAACGCGCTGGCAGCGACGATCGGCGACGGCGACGAGGTCATCGTCCCCGCACCCTATTGGGTGTCCTATCCCGACATGGTGCTGGCCTGCGACGGCTCGCCGATTGTCGTCACCTGCGGCGAGAACGCCGGTTTCAAACTCACCGCGCAAGCGCTCGAAGGCGCGATCACGCCGCGCACGCGCTGGCTGATCCTGAACACGCCGTCAAACCCGACCGGCGCCTTCTATTCCGCCGCAGAGATGGTTGCGCTGCTTGAGGTGCTGAAGCACCATCCGCGCGTCGCACTGATGACCGACGACATCTACGAGCATATCCGGTTCGACGATGGCGCGCCGGTCTGCCCGATCGCCATCGCGCCGGAGCTGCGCGAGCGCACCCTCCTCGTCAATGGCGTCTCCAAGACCTATGCGATGACCGGCTTCCGCATCGGCTACGGCGCCGGGCCGCGGGCGCTGGTCAAGGCGATGAACATCATCCAGTCGCAGACGACGTCGGGCGCCGCGTCGATGTGCATGGCGGCCGCAGCGGCAGCGCTCGAAGGCGACCAGAGCTTCGTCGACCGGGCGCGTGCCGCCTATCGGCAGCGGCGGGACCGCGCGGTCGAACTGCTCGAAGCGATCGATGGGATGAGCTGCCGCAGGCCCGACGGCGCCTTCTATGTCTATCCGAGCTGCGCCGGGCTGATCGGCCGGCGCCGGCCGGATGGACGCGTGCTCCAGAGCGACCTCGATGTCGCGCTCTACTTTCTTGAGGAAGCGGGCGTCGCCGTCCTCGACGGCTCCGCCTATGGGCTCTCGCCCTATCTGCGCCTGTCGATCGCAACCTCGCTCGGGGCGATCGAGGAGGCCTGCGCCCGTCTGAAGCGGGCGAGCGAAGCACTCCAGCAATCATAAAAACAGGGGATATCGATGAAGCTCTTTTCGGTTCTCGGCCTGACGGCGGTCCTCGCCGCCGGCCTTTCCAACTTTGCGCAGGCCGACCAGCTCGCCGACATCAAGGCGCGCGGCAAGCTCATCTGCGGCACGCTCGGCACCTCCGAGCCGTTCTCCTTCCAGCATCCGCAGACCCGCGAGATCGTCGGCTACGATGTCGACATCTGCAAGAAGGTTGCGGAGGCGGTCGGCGTACCGCTCGAGCTGAAGACGATCGCGGTCGAGGCCCGCATCCCGGAACTGCTGCAGGGCCGGGTCGACATTCTCGCCGCCAATCTCGGCTATACGCCCGAGCGCGCCCAGCAGATCGACTTCTCCTATTCCTATTTCGTCAGCCAGCAGAAGCTGCTGACCATGAAGGAGTCGGGTATTGCGACGATCGAAGGGTTTGGGGGCAAGAAGATCACCGCGCTCAAGGGCTCCACCTCCGAGCAGGGCGTGCGTCGGCTGATCCCGACTGCCGAGACCGTGACCTTCCAGGACACCTCCGCCGCCTTCCTGGCCCTGACGCAGGACAAGGTTGACGCCTTCTGCGCCTCCGAACTGATCCTGGTGAAGCTCGCCAAGCAGTCGAAGGTGCCGATGATCGTGGTCGAGAAGTCGCTCTTCGTCGAGCCGTGGGGGCTCGGCCTGCGCAAGGGCGAGACGGCCTTCAAGGCTCTGGTCAACGAGACCCTCGCGAAGGCCACCGGGTCGGGCGAGATCGACAAGACCTTCTCGAAGTGGTTCGGACCGGACACCGCCTTCAACATCCAGCGCGACTACAAGATCGAAGAGATCAAGGGCTGATCCGAAGCGGCGCCTCGGGGACCAGTCGATGGCCTATGCTTTCGATCTCGGCAGCGTGCTGAGCGGGAAATATCTCGACTGGTTCCTGACCGGGCTTGCCACCACCCTGGCTCTGACGGCGGTGGCCTGGTGCCTCGCCATGACGATGGGGATCGTCCTTACCCTGATCAGGATGATCCCGTTCCCGCCGCTCGGCTGGTTCGTGGCGCTCTATGTCGAGTACCACCGCAACGTGCCGCTCCTGGTCCAGCTTTTCGTCTGGTATTTCGGCGTGCCTTCGCTGCTGCCACGCCCGGCCCGGCAATGGATCAACGCCCATCACGGCGAATTCCTGCTGGCTGCGATCGCCCTCGGCCTCGCCGCGGCGGCCTATGTCGCCGAGGATATCCGCAGCGGCATCCGCTCGATCCCGAAGGCGCAGTACGAGGCCGCCCGCTCGATCGGCTTCGGCTATCTCGGCGCGATGGGGTATGTCGTGCTGCCGCAGGCGCTGCGCATCGCCGTGCCGCCGCTGATCAACCAGACCCTGCTGTTGTTCAAGAACACCAGCCTCGCCATGGCGATCGGCGTCGGCGAACTGACCTATCGGACCCGCGAGGTCGACAGCTACACCTTCAAGACCTTCGAGGCATTCGCTGTCGCCACGGTGATCTATCTCGCCATCTCCTTCGGCATCATGGCGCTGGGCAGTTGGGCCGGCCGCCGCCTCAAGCTCGAGACGCGCTGATGGTCGAGATCCTGCAGAACAATTGGCTGCTCTTCCTCGTCGGGCAATATCCGCACGGGCCGATCGGCGGCCTCACCATGACGCTGTTCATGGCATCGATCTCGTTGGCACTGTGCTTTCCCTTCGCCATCGCGTTGGCGCTCGCCCGCTTGAGCCCCTATCGCTGGCTGCAGCTGCCGGCGACCGCGATCGTGCATACGGTGCGCGGCCTGCCGCTGGTCATGTTCATCTTCTGGGCCTATTTCGTCTCGCCGCTGGTCATCGGCCGTGCGGTCGGCGGCGTCGAAACGCTGGTGATCGCGCTCGTCGTCTACGAGGCCGCCTATCTCTCCGAGATCATCCGGGCGGGCATCGAGGGACTGCCCAAGGGCCAGGTCGAGGCTGCGACCTCGCTTGGCCTGCGCTACTGGCCGACGACCTTCAAGATCGTGCTTCCCCAGGCGCTGCACAACATGCTGCCGAGCATGGTCAGCCAGTTCGTCTCGACCATCAAGGAGACCTCGCTCGGCTATGTCATCAGCGCACACGAGCTCACCTTCGCGGCAGCCCAGGTCAACAACGTCCTGCTGACCCAGCCCTTCGAGGTCTACGGCATCCTGGCGCTGACCTACTTCGCCCTCTGCTTCGCGCTGACGTCGCTGGCGCGCCTGATCGAGCGGCGCATCTCCGCCGGCCGCGATGGCACGCCCGGCGTCTTGGTCGCGACGTGAGGCAAGCATGATCCGCTTCGAGAACGTCGACAAATGGTTCGGGGCACTGCAGGTCCTGGCCGATGTCTCCGGCGAAGTCCGGCGCGGCGAGGTCAAAGTCCTGGTCGGCCCGTCGGGTTCGGGCAAGTCGACCCTGATCCGCACCGTCACGCGGCTCGAGCGAATCCAGGGCGGGCGCGTGCTGATCGGCGGCGCCGATATCGCGGCCCGCAGCCTTGACATCAACCGGTTGCGCCAGCGGGTCGGCTTCGTCTTCCAGGCGTACAACCTGTTCCCGCATCTCTCCGCGCTCGATAATATCACGCTCGGCCTGACCAAGCTGCGCGGCATGTCGAAGGCGGCCGCGCGCGAGCGCGCTATGGAGGAGTTGGCCCGGGTCGGCCTGACCGAAAAGGCCAACGCGATGCCCGGCATGCTCTCGGGCGGGCAGAAGCAGCGCATCGCCATAGCGCGCTCCCTGGCCATGGATCCCGAGATGATGCTGTTCGACGAGCCGACCTCGGCGCTCGATCCGGAGATGGTCGGCGAGGTTCTGGCTGCGATGAAGCGGCTTGCGGCGGCCGGCATGACCATGATCTGCGTCACGCATGAGATCGGCTTCGCCCGCGAGGTCGCCGACGAGATCTGGTTCATGGAAGCCGGCCGGGTGATCGAGCGCGGCAGGCCAGGGGAGCTGGCGAACGCTGCGGCCCATCCAAGGCTCGCGGCCTTTCTGCGCATGGTCGGTCATCAAGCGTAGTTCGGACCTGTCCCGGGCAAAGGCGCGTGTCTCATGAGGGCAGGAGCGAACGGCCGCGAGAAACGAGGGGGCCTCATTCTTCGATGATCGGCTCCCTCATGGTGAGACGTCACCGGGCAGCGCGCTCCGACGCCGCCTCAGATCGCGGATGCGCTCGGCTCGTCGACGCGCCAGATGACCGCGCCGCCAGCGGGCCGGAGCGGCTACTGATCCGACAGCTCGTAGATCGATGCCTCGTCGGCGCGCTCACGCAACCCCTTGAACGATGCGTGGCGCAGCTTGCCATCGTCGGTCCAGGCCCGGAATTCGATCTCCGCGACCAGCTCCGGCTTGATCCAACGATATGCCTTGCTCCGGCCGGTCATGTTCACCGCTGGCTTTTCGGTGAGAATCCGGTCCATCTGCCTCCGCAGGGCCGTTGCGCTGGCTTCGGAAAAACCAGCCAGCACGCTTCCGACATAGACGAGATGGCCATCCTCGCGAGCCGCGACCAGTATGCGGCCGACGCCGCCGAGAGCCTCGTTCGAAGGCTCATAGCCGATGATGACGAAGCTCTCCGACTGGACGCACTTGATCTTGAGCCAATCTCCGCCTCGCCCGGATCGATAGGGAGCGGAGCGCCGCTTCGCAATGATGCCCTCCAGCCCCATCTCGCCGGCCAGGCGCAGCAGTGCCGGCCCATCCGCGTTGATGTCCTCGCTCAGATGGACGGAATTGTGAGGGGAATCGCCCAGAATATCCTCAAGAATGCCCCGTCGCTCCTCGCAGCTGAGCGCACGGATATCATGGCCGTTCAGATAAAGCAGGTCGAAGGCATAGAAGATTGCCCGGGAAGCGCTTTGCGTGCCGCCGAGGCTGCCAAGAGCCTTCTGCAGCGCGCCGAAATCCGGGGCGCCGCGGTCGTCGACGATGACCGCCTCCCCGTCCATGATGGCACTGCCGACACCAAGTTGCAGGGCGTCGCGAGCAATGACGGGAAAACGCGACGTCCAGTCATAACCGCCGCGCGTGATGATCCGAACCCGCTGGTCGGGCTCGATGTGGACCGCGAGGCGGTAGCCGTCCCACTTGATCTCGTAGGACCAGTCGCGCCCCGTCGGCGCCTTGCTGCTCAGCAGGGCGAGACAGGGCTCGACACGCTCAGGCATGGGATCGGTGAAGAGGCGCTCTAGCTTCCGTCGTCGGGTAAGCGGCCCCTGAAGCGTATGTCCGCTCAGTCCGGCTCTGAGAATGCGCCGCGCACACATGGCCCCAACTCCACACGCACGACTCTAAACGTGTGACGCGCGGAATCGTTCCAGGGCAACCGCCTCCCGGCGGGGCCAATCCGATCCGCCGCGGAAGGCCTCACGGGGGCACGCCGCGCTATCGCAGCCTCCTCCGATCGCGCCGGGCCGGGTGCCGCGCGGGTCGAGATTGAGCGATCGCATCGACTTTTGCGGTGCCGGCGAAAGCCCGGCGCAGCGAAAGCCACGCTTGCCAGCCGCGCCATGTGACGGCAATGTCGGGCCAGCAAGACGTTCAGCGGGTAACGGGACATGGAAAACGGCCAGATCATGATCACGCGCGGTGGGAATGCCGATGTCGGCGAGACGCGAAGGATGGCGGGGCCTGGACTTCTCGATCGCCGATCGTTTCTGGTCGGATCGGCCGTTGGCGTCGGCGCGCTCGGGCTCGGCGGTTGCGCGGTCTCTGACGGCATGAGCTTCGCCGAAGCGCAGAGACTCTACGGGCCGGCGCCTGAGGAGAAATTCCCGATCCCGGCGGCGGATATTAGCAAGGTCGATCCGAAATATTATCGCCGGACGGTGCGCTATGACACCAAGGAAGCGCCCGGCACGATTATCGTCGATCCCGGCAACTACTATGTTTACCGCGTCGAGGAGGGTGGAAACGCCACCCGCTACGGTGCGAATGTCGGCCGCGACGGGTTCCGGTGGAGCGGTGACGCCTATGTCGGGCGCAAGGCCGAATGGGCGACCTGGACACCGCCCAAGGAAATGATCAAGCGCCAGCCCGAGGCGGCAAAATACGCCCGCGGCATGCCGGGCGGCCTCGAAAATCCGCTCGGTGCCCGCACGCTCTATCTCTATCAGAACGGCGCCTATACGCTCTACACGATCTATGCCAGCAGCGAGCCCGAATCGATCGGCTCAGGCATCACGAGCGGCTGTGTCGGCCTGCTCAGCCAGGACATGATCCACCTCTATTCGCAAACGCCGGTCAAGACGAAGGTGGTCGTCCTGCCGGCCTAGGCGGCGGCATCGCCCCCCGGTCCAGGCGCTGCCCGTGCGGGCAGTCCAAAGGACAAATGGTGTCCTGGCGATTATGCGCGTGACGATATCTGGAAGGTCGATGCGACCTTCCAGGCCGGCGGCCGCCCCGGGCGACGCCGGCATCCAGATTGCTGAAGAGCGCAGTCCGGTCGGCAGGGACCTGGAAATTGGCGGCCCAGCTCGCTGCCTTGGCCAGCTTGCTCCCGGTGTCGGCCAGCCGGTGTCTCAACCTCTCGCGGCCCGCCCCGATCCCGCGCACTGGCGCACCTAACGGACCCCGAAAGCAGGCACGAACTTGACCTCGAGGCCTTCGGGCAGCGCGTGGAAGGAGACACCCGTCGACATCCGAATAGCCGGCGGCGGTTTCCAGCGCGCGCATCCGGCTCCGAATCCCGAAATCCTAGCGTTCTCGGAACACCCGTTCCGCATGGTCCATGAGTGGTTTGATCAGATATGACAATGCCGTGCGATCTCCCGTCGAAATGAAGACCTCGACAGGCATGCCGGGCAGCAATTGCCGGTCGCCGAGGGCGATCGCCGCGTCTTGGATCTGGACCTCCCCGATATAGAAGCTCTGCCCGCTCACCGGGTCCTTCGTTGTTGCCGGCGAGAGATGGACCAGCTTTCCGGACACCTCCGGCGTGGTGTTGCGATTGAAGGCGGAGAAGCGCATGCGCGCCGTCTGGCCGACATGAACCTGGTCGATATCGTTCGGCGCGACGCGCACTTCGACCATCAGCGTCGAGTTCCGTGGCACGACAGTCGCAAGCCGCGCTGCCGGCGTGATGACGCCTCCCACGGTGAAGATCATCAGCTCATTGACGGTGCCCGCGATCGGCGCCCGGATCTCCATGCGCGCGAGCCGATCCTCGTTGGCAACGCGGCGGTCGCTCAGCTCGGACAGCTTGGCCTCGACCTGGCGCAATTCGCGCTGGGCTTCAGTCCTTGCCGTCTCGTCGATCGCGATGATCTGCAGGCGGGCATCGCTGATGCGCAGCTTGGCGCGGGCGAGCGTCGCGTCGATCTCGCCGCGCTCGCCTAGCAGACGGGCCCATTCGCGGTTGATGTTGAAGACCTTCACGCCATCGATGAAACCTTTCTGGAAAAGGCTGAGATATTTGGCGCGCTCCAGCTCGACGAGGCGGATTTCCTCGACCTTCGCGACCTGGCGCGCCTCCAAGCCCCGGATCTCCTCGCCGGACTGGACGATCGAGATTTCCAGCTGTTCCTTGCGGCTGTCCCGGTTGGCCTTGTTACCGGTGAACAGACGCGTCTCGCCTTCCAGGATATGGTCGACCTCGTCGGAGAGCCGCGCGATCTCCGGCGAATAGGCGACGCTTGCAAGATTGTCGCGCTCGGCGAGCAACCTGGCCTTGCGGCCGAGATTCTCGGCGAGCTGCGAATGGATGATCGAAAGCTCGGCGCGCGTGTGGACATCGTCGAGCCGGAAAAGCACCTGGCCCTCCGCGACACGATCGCCCTGCCGCACGGCGATCGACTGGACGATGCCGCCGTCACGGTGCTGCACCTCCTTGAGATTCTGGTCGATCTTGACCGTTCCTTGCGTCACGACAGCGCCATTCAGCGCGGCAGTCGCGGCCCAGCCGCCGCAGCCGAGCACGAGAAGCAAGGCGAGCGCCGAACCGACGACGACATGGCTGCGCAGCCGGAAATTCAGGCGGGCATCCTGCGTCTCGTGCGGGGACTTTGCGAAAGCAGCGGTGAAATCGTGATTATGGGCGTTCATCGGCGCGCTCCCCACGCCGGCCGTTCAATGCGGCCGGCTATTCTGCCTTCAGACGTAATAGAGCTTGTGACTGCCGTAGATTTCGATCGAGAAATCCTTCACCTCCGCCTGCTCGACATAGACGTCGACATAGGTGCGCTCGTGCTCGCCGATCTTTTCGATGCGGAAGCGGAAGGGGCGGCTGTCGTTGCAGTCGCCATAGGCTTGGCCGAAACCGTCGCCATCCTGATCATCATCGCCGTCATCATCGTCATCGCGTGAGCGAAGCTGGTACTGCTTGATGACGATGCGGTCGCCGGCCTCGAGATCGAGGATCTGATGGACGAGATCGTCGGTCCGCTCGGGGTCGTCCTCGACCGCAAAGACGAAACGGTCATCACCATCCCCGCCGCTCAACGTGACGGCCTTTTCCCCGACGATCAGGCAATCGTTGCCGCTGCCGCCGAGAATGGTCTCGAAATCGACCACCGTGTCGGAGCCGATCTCGATGCCAAGCGCCTTGCCACGCTTCAGATCGACGGTGACGCCGTGCTCGGTGGCGGAGAGATCCAGCGTGTCCTGCCCCTCCCCGCCATCATAGCAATCGGCGGCGGCATCGCTCGTCGCCACGATCCAGTCGTTGCCCGCCCCGCCTGAGACACGATCGCTGCCGGCGCCACCGTCGAGCACGTCGTTGCCGGCGTCTCCGAATAGTTGGTCGCAGCCCTCGTCGCCGAAGACGCGATCGTCGCCGCCGCCTGCGCTGACATGGTCGTTGCCCGTCCCGGCGCGGACGACATCGTTGCCCCCACCGAGCATCACCCGGTCGTCGCCGGCTTCGGCGAGCACGATGTTGTTGCCGCCATCGGCCGTCACGATATCGTCGCCCGGCCCCGCGTGGACGGTGTTGTCGCCGGGGCCGGCATCGATCGTATCGTTGCCCGGCCCGGCATCGATGATGTCGTTGCCGGCGCCACCGGTGATCACGTCGTCACCGTCTTCGCCATAGATCGTGTCGTCGCCGTCGCCGCCGTGCAGGCTGTCGTTGCCGGCACCGCCGCGGATGACGTCGTTCCCGGCGCCACCGAAGACGATATCGTTGCCCGCTCCCGCGTCGATCTGGTCGCTGCCGGCCCCGCCGACGATGTGATCATCGCCCACTCCGGTCACGATGACGTCGTTCCCGCCGCGTGCGTCGACGATATCGTTGCCGCCGAGCCCCGTGATCCGGTCGGCACAGTCGCTGCCGAGCAGCGTGTCATCGCCGGCGGTGCCGGCCAGATCGAGGAATTCGAGCACGCGAAGCGTGGCCGTCTGCTGCACATAAGCCTCGCCGTCGCTGATCCAGTAGGTCAGCGTGACCGTGCCGTACCAGCCGGCTTGCGGCTTGAAGACCCAACCAGCTTCGGCCGCGGTGAGTTGACCATAGGAAGCCTTGAGGCCAACCACCACGAGCGGATCGGCATCGGCATCGGTCGCTCCCGCGAGCAGAGCGAGGCTCGCGATCATCAGGGTCTGGCAACCGCCGATATCGGCGAGCTGGACAGGGCCGGCTATGCGCGGGGCGCGGTTGCGCGGTTCTTCCGGCGTGTCGTCGCCGTCATCATCGCCAGGCCCGGGCTTCGGTCGCAGGTCGCCAGGCCCCTCCCAGTCCTCGGTGCCGGAGCGTGCGGATTGGCCGCCACCGTCCGTGCCCGCGCGCGCCGGCGCGCCGCCACCGGAAATCGCAGCCAACGAAAAGCTGCGCCAGCCATTGTCGTTGTTCGCAGAAAACCCCAGTCCGAACTCGAAGATCGGCGAGGGATAGCGCGGCAGGGGTAGCAGCTCGTAGTCGATCAGTCGCGAGTCGATATTGAGGAAATCGGGCAGGCCGGGCACATCAGGCCCCGCCGCCCCCGAACCGACGGCCCTGGCAGCGGCCGGCTCGTTGCCCAGCGCCCCCGTTTCGTCGACCTGCTCGCCCGAGGCCGGCGACGCCTCATCCCCTTCAGCCAGGGATGGCCTGCGGGGCGCTTCCCCAGCCTGCGCGTCATCTTTCGCAGCGGGGGGCGCCGAGGCGTCGGTTCTCGCCTCGCCTGGGAACAGGCTTTTCAGATAGAGCACGACCGCCGTCACGGCGAGAGCGAGCACGCCGGGCCAGCGCGGCGCCGCAATGGCCGCATCCTGCGCCTTGCGGTAGATCTGGGCGGAGTCGGGAAGCGGTTGTTCCGCCGGTTTTGCAGCCTTGATCGAGATCATGCCGTCACCCGTCCGTGAAGAGCTGCCGGATGTTCGCCGATCCCCACCGCCCGCGGCATGAAGGCGGCGCGCTCGGCTGTTGCCTGAACCGCAGCCGGGGCGCTGGGCGAAGCGGGGGTACGCGGCTGAGCCGGCGCGAGGATCTTGTCACGCGGGCCGAAGGCGACGAGCTTGCCGGCCTGGATCAGTCCGACATCGTCCACGGCCTGAAGCGCGCTGGGGCGGTGGGCGACGATGACGACGATCCCGCCGCGCGCCTTCACCTGCCCGATCGCGGCGGTCAAGGCGGCCTCGCCTTCCCCGTCGAGATTGGAGTTGGGCTCGTCCATGACGACAAGGAAGGGATTGCCATAGAGGGCGCGGGCAAGCCCGATGCGCTGGCGCTGGCCGGCGGATAGCGCGGTGCCCTGCGGTCCGAGCTGGGTCTTGTAGCCCTGGGGAAGACGCAGGATCATCTCGTGGATGCCAGCGGCCATCGCCGCCTCGACGACCTCTGCCGGATCGGCATTCTCGGCCAGGCGCGCGATGTTCTCCTCGACAGTGGCGTCGAGCAGCGCGACCTCCTGCGGCAGATAGCCGAGATGGCGGCCGATCGTCTCCTCCGGCCACTGCTCCAGCTCCGCGCCGTCGAGGCGCACCGCGCCGCGCAGGATCGGCCAGATGCCGGTGATCGCCCGGACGAGCGTGGTCTTGCCGCCGCCGCTCGGGCCGATGATGCCGACGGCCGTGCCGGCCTGAACATCGAAGCTCGCCTCGCTCAGCAACACCTGGCCGCTGCCCGGTGCGGCGACCGTGATCTTGTCGATCTTCAGCGTCCGGCGCGGGGCCGGCAGCTCCATCGGCTCGACCGCCTTGCTCAGCGCGGTCATGGTCTCGCGCAACCGCTGGAAGGCCATGCGCGCGGCGACGAAGGGCTTCCAGTTGGCGATTGCCTGATCGACCGGCGCAAGCGCGCGGGCCGATGCGACCGAGGCGGCGATGATGGCACCGGCGGAGAGCTCGCCCTTGATGGTGAGATAGGCGCCGAGCCCCAGCGTCGCCGATTGCAGGACCATGCGCAGTACGCGCGAGATGGCGCCGAAGGTGCCACCGAGATCGCTGGAACGGGTCTGGAGCAGCAGGTGCTCGCGATTCACTGCGTCGAAACGCTCGACTGCACGCGGCGCGAAGCCCATCGCCTTGAGCACCTCGGCGTTGCGGGCATTGCTGTCGGCGATTGCCCCGCGCGCGATCGCCGCCTGCCGGGTCTCGTTGTTGATGCGCCGGGTCGTCACCTCGCTGAGCAGCGTCAGCATCGTCAGCACGACCGCTCCCGCCAGCGTCAGCGCACCGAGCCAGGGGTGCAGCAAATAGACGAAGGCGAGGTAGAGCGGGATCCAGGGCAGGTCGAACAAGGCGCCGGGCCCCTGCCCGCCGAGGAAGCTGCGCACGGTGTCGACGTCGCGGCCCCTCTCCGTGGCCTCCACCGTCGAGAAGCCGAAGCGCGGCATATCGATCGTGACGCGATGCGCGATCGGCGCGATCTCGTTATCGAAGCGCGCACCGACACGCACCAACACCTGCGAGCGGATGATGTCGAAGCAGCCCTGGAAAAGGTAGAGTCCGATGGCGAGTGCCGAGAGCGCCGCCAGGGTCTGGATGCTGCCGCTGGTGAGCGCCCTGTCGTAGACCTGCATCATGTAGAATGAGCCGGTCAGCGCCAGCACGTTGATGAGGCCGGAGACGGCGAACAAGAAGAGCGCGACGCGGCGCAACCCGTGCGTCAGCCGGGCGGCATCGCGCTTGCGGGCGGAGGAAAGCGTCTTGGACGGTGCCATTATGGCCCCCGAAAATGCGAGTGCGAGGACTATCGAGTAAAGAAGGATCGGGCGGGCGGCCCCCCGGTCCGCCCGCCCGCCGCCGGTTCGATCAGACGATGAAGCTGCCGGCTGTCAGGTTGTGACTACCCTTCAGGTTGATCTGGAACTCGGCATCCGTCGCCGCATCGACATTGCCCTTGACGATGGTGTAGTCGCCATCCGCACGGGTCTCGTAGGTAACCGTAAGCTGGGCCGAGGCGGTGAAGCTTCCGCCGTTGGCCAGAGTGAAGCTCTGGTTGCCGGCCTGGCTCGCATCCGCGTCGATCGCGCTGAGATCGAGCCGGTCTCCGGGCTGGAAGTCGAGGATGGTGTCGCCATCCGCGCCCTGCGTGCTGAGGAAGCGGAAGGTGTCGTTGCCCGAGCCGCCTTCCATCACATTCACCGCATCGCTCGCCGTGATCGTGTCGTTGCCCGAGCCGGTCGCCACATTCTCGATGCTCCACAGCGTGTCGGTGCCGGTCTGGCTGCTGACCGCGCTGCCGCGACCAAGCGCGCCGTTCCCAAGATCGACGGTCAGATTCGCCGTGATCGTCGAGAAATCGAGCGTATCCGAACCGTTGCCGCCGTCGATCTCGTCACCGAAATAGGTGTCGTCGTCGTCGCCGGCCGTGCCGATCATGAGGTCGTCCCCACTCCCCCCGACCACGGTGTCCTTGCCGGCGCCGGCATCGATCAGGTCGTTGCCCGCCCCGCCGAAGATCCGGTCGTTGCCGGCCTCGCCATAGAGCATGTCGGCCCCGCCACCGCCGAAGACCTGATCGTCGCCCGCTCCGGCGAAGACCACGTCGCGGCCGTCGCCAGCATCGACGAAATCAGCCCCTTCCCCTGCCGAGATCGCATCGGCGCCGGCCTCGCCGGTCAGCGTGTCGTCGCCGCCGAGGCCGATGATGTTGTCGGCACCCGCCGTGCCGATCAGGACATCGGCCGCCGCTGTTCCGCTGCGCAACGTGCCGCCGCTCGCAGGGTTCGGATTGGGCGCCGGCGTCCCCGGGCCGTCGTCATCATCGTCGCAGCCGCAGGACGGATCGTCATCGTCGTCATCGTCGTCGTCATCGCCGCCGGAGCCGACAGGATCCCCATCGTCGTCTTCGTCGTCGTCGCCGGGATAGGTCGGCCCGTCGTCATCATCGTCCTCATCGTCCGGGTGATTGCCGGAGCCGAACTGGGGCAAACCCTCGTCGCCCGCCGTAAAGCAGATGCTGTGCGTCGCGCTCGTCATCGTCGTGACGCCGTTCTCGTCCGTCGCGAATTCATAGTCCTCCGGCACGGCGCCGCCGGGGAGCTCGATCACGTCCTGCGGCCGCAAAGTCCCGACAATCGTGTCGTTGCCGCCATTCGACCGGAACACGATGCGGTGTGCCGAGGCCAGCGTCGAGATGTCGACGGTGTCGTCGCCCCCGTCGCCGTTGATGGTGATCGTGTTGAAGTTGAGGCTGGTGGGCGAGAAGTCGCCGACTGCCTGGACGGTATCCGCGCCCAGGCCCGTATTGATGGTGATCTCCTCGATATTATCGAGCTCCGCGATCACCGCGCCGTTGCGCGTGATCACGATCTCGGTCTCGGGGCGCAGCGTCGCGACGATGGCGGCGGGCGCCGCAGCGCGGGCATAGACCACGAAGGTCTCGGCCAGGATGCTGCCATTGACCACGAAACGATCGAGCGTCCCGGCGCCGCCATCGACGAAATCGCGGCCGTCATTGGTGAGGACGCCCGCCGACCAATTGATCGTGTCGTTGCCTGCTCCGGCCAGGATGACGTCGTTGCCGCCGCCGCCGACGAAAGTGCTGTTGCCGCCGTCCCCGATCAGGATGTTCGCCGCAGCCGTGCCGTCGATCGTGCCGGTGGTGTCGCGGGTGATCGTGACCTGGGCGGTATCGGTCGCGGTACCGTCGCTGGCAGTATAGGTGAAGGTGCCGCCCGCCTGGGCGTTGTCCGTCACCGTGACGGAGCCAGGATTCGCCGTCAGGCTGATCGCAGCCAGGCTGGCATTGTTGATCTGGGCCGCCGTGATGTCGAGCGCAGCGCTGTCGGCATCGGTGTCGTTCGCAAGCAGCGCCCATTCGGGGATAGCGAAAGGCACGGTGGCGAAGTTGGTGATGACCGTGTCGTTCGAAGCCACGGGGGCGTCGTTGACAGGCACCACATGGATCGTGCTGACCGCGACATTGCTGCTGAGCAGCGTGTCCGTGACACTCACATGGACGACGCGGTCGACAGCGCCCGGATCCTGCGAGCTGTTGCTGAAGGTGACCATCTGAATGGCCGCCTGGTAGTTCGCGACCGAAGCGGCGCCCGTCATCCGGATCGTGACGACACCGGGAACGGAGGTGTCGATCGTGCGCGTGATGCCGCCCGGCAAGGTCGCAGGCGCGGAGAGAGAATCGCCGGCCTGCGCATTGGTGAGCGTGACTGTGGCCGCGTTGATCGTGCCGCTGTCCTCCGTGATCCCAGGCAAGGACGCGATTGCCACGCCGGCGCCACCTTCGGTGAAGGTCGCCTGGTGATTGACCGTCGGGGTGACCGCCGGGCGCTGCAGATCGATCGACAGGTTGTCGATCGACACCAGCTCGTTGGCGGCGCTGATGTTCGAGGCCACGAAGCGCAAGGCTGCCGTCGCGGTGAACGGCCCCGCCAGCTCAAAAGAGTGCTGCGTCGCGCCGCCATCGCCTGTGATGGTGGCGAGTTCGACGAAGTTGACGCCGTCAGCGGCGAAGAAGACCGCGACCTGCTCGCCCGCATCCAGATTGTCGGGATTTGCCTGGAAGCTCAGCCTGGCGAAGGAAGCCGCACTCAGGTCGACCGCACGCTCCAGCGTGGCGCCGTTTCCGGCATCGAACTGCAGGGTTCCGCCGTTGATGCGGATCTGCCCGTTCGCACTCGTCGCGCTGCCGTCATCGCCGGTCTCGACCCAGTCCGGTCCCCAGTTCAGGCTGCCATTGGAGTTGCCGTAGTTGGCGGTGCCGAAATTATCCGCGTAGTTGCCGCCGGGATCGTAGGCGTTGAGGCTCAGTTGCGGCGCCGACAGGCTGACGGTCCGATCGGCAAATCGCAGTTGCTCGATGTTCCAGAGTTTGTCCGTTCCGTCGGAGGTGAGGCCGACCGTCACTGTGTCGTGGCTGACGAGCAGAGAGCCGTCGCTGTCGCGGGTAATGGTGTAGTTGGCGAAGTTGTCGCTGAAGACCGCCGTATCGACGTCGCCCGCGCCATTCGTCGCCCGAATTTCGCGGACGATGTTGAGCTGGACCGGGTTGATCGCGCCGGACAGCATCAGCGTGTGGAGGGGCTCGCCGGCCCAGCCCTGGTAGCCGAGCGCCAGCCCGGCCTCGGTCAGCGAGATCGGCTTGGCGAGGCCGTCGGTCGTGGCGATCTCGACGCCGTTGGTGTCGCGGATCGCGATGCGCACGTTGAGCCAGGCGTCGCCGTCGATCACGTCGTTGCCGCCGCGGCCTTCGATGGTGTCGCTGCCGCCGCCGCCGAGCAGGATATTGCCGTCGTCGAAGGCGACGATCTGCTCGCGCTGCTCCGCGGTCGAGCCGGCCGGCGCGGCGGCCACCCAGTTGCCGAGCACGTCCCTCAACCCCGCGATGCGGTCGACGCCCGCCTGGGTGAGCTGGTGGCCGGTCATCGTATTCTCGGCGCCGGCAAGCCCGCCGCCCCCCTCGCCGCCCAGCGCAGGATCGGCGCGGTTGTCGCCCTTCAGCGTGTCGTTTTTGTCCCAGCCCGAAAGCGCTTCGACTGCGTCAAAGCGGTCGCGAAGGATGTCTTGCTGGTCGGTTGTGAAAATCGGGACGAGGAGATCCGATTCCGCATTCTGATTGTTGCCCTTGTGGATCGCCCAATCGAAGCCGAGCATGCCCTCGTTGCGCATGACGCTTTCGCCCTGGACCATGATGTCGTCGCCGGATTCGGCGTCGAAATCATGCTCGTCGGTCCCGGCGAACATCACGTCGTGGCCGATGATCGTCGAGTTGAAGAACAGTTCGGAGTTGTCGCCGGCTGTGGTGTCGAAGCCGCCGCCGCCTTCGATCCAGTCGTCGCCCTCGTTGCCGAGCAGGAAGTCGCCGCCCTCGCCGCCGAGAATGAAGTCGTCTCCCAGGCCGCCGAAAGCCTCCTTGCCGTCGGGCCCGGCGATGAGGACATCCTTGCCCTCGTTGCCGAAGAGCAGGGCAAGGCCGCTGCCGCCATGGATGACGTCGTTGCCGGCTTCGCCGTGCAGCATGTCGACTTCGCCGATATCGGTGCCGCTGTTGGTGATGATGTCGTCACCGTCGCCGCCATGGATCTTGTCGACGCCGTAGCCGGCCTCGATGCGGTCGTTGCCCCCACGTCCCCAGACGCTGTCGTCGCCGCCGCCCGCGATGATGACGTCGTTGCCGTTCGTGCCCTGGATGAGGACGTGGTCGTTGCTGTTGACGCGCAGATGGGCAGCGATCTGGCCGGCCCCCTGGCTCCCGGCCGCGACGATGACGTTGCCGGCCTGATCACGCACGAAGGTGCCGTCGGGGTTGCGCTCGTACTCGATCAGGTTTCCGGCGGCGTCCCGGCGCTCGACGAAGCTCGACAGCGCCTCGAGGAAGGGATCGTCGTTCTCCGGTTCGGCGATGCCGAATTTCGCCTGCTCCCTGGCGTCCAGGTAGATGACATGGTCCGGCACCGAGAAGATGTCGCCCGGCACCGCGTAGCCCTGCGCACCGAGATCGGTATTGGCGAGAACCATCTTGGCGAAGGAGTTGTTCTCCAGCTCGTTCAGGAAATTGAGCCCCTGGACGCGCGACAGGTAATAGAACCGGTCGCCATTCTGCAGGTTCTCTAGCTGCAGCTCGAAGATGAAGGAGAAGGTCGAGCCGAGCATGCCTCCGAACGCCATCTTCTTCTCGGCGAGGCCCCCGACCCAGAGATCGACATCGTTCAGGCCGCCGAGGCTGCCGCCGGCATAGGCTCCCTTTGCATTGAGGAAATCGAGCCGGTCGGCGGGAGCCCCGGTGCCGCCGAAGACCAGCTTCATCGCGGCATCGCGCTTGGCGTCCGTCGTGGTGGCGGCGACGATCGTGGAATGCGTGCCATAGGCCGCAATGAAGTTCACGATCGAGGCCGGATTCTTCAGGTTGAGCGCGAAGTCGGTCCAGCTCGTGTAGGGGTCCAGCTGGGTGTCGCCGTTGGCGACCTCCTTGAATTGTGCGCGCGCCTCGTTCAGCGATGGAATGCCGGCCTCCCGGCCGCGGGCGATGTTCAGCGCCGCCAGATCGAGCGGAATGCCGACGAGCTGGTTGCGCAGCACATGGGTGACGAATTCGTCGATCTCGTTGCCGACCTGGCTGGTCATGCCGCGCACGATCGCGCCTGCGGCAGCCGCATGATCCACCGTCGCAGAACCGAAGGCGAGCGGGTTCAGGAAGGCATCGAACAGCGCGAGACTGCCGTCCGAACCGTCGGCGTTGGTGACGGCGATCTCCTCGCGCAGCATCGAGTGGCCGAAGCGGTAAACGACATGCGCGAACTCGGCGAAGATCGCGGGATTGATATCCGTCGACGGGTTGAAGACGAAGGCGTCCACATCCGGCTGGATCTTGCGGGCGAACTCCTCGAAGACGAGGTGCTGGTACTGCATTTCCGTCGAGAAGCGGGCAGCCTGGAACAGCCGTTCGCCGTCCCACTGCAGCGCGGCGATCGCTTGCGGGTTCGTCGGCAGCGCGGCGACGTCGGTGAGCAGCMATTCGTTCAGGAAGGCAAGGTCCGCGGCGGCCAGCGCCTTCTCCTTGATCTGCTGGACCGTACGGTTGTGCTCGGAGTGGAAGATGTGGTGCACCGCCGACAGGCCGATATTCTCGTTTCCGCGCCCGTCGCCGGTGATGTAGTGCGCGTCGAGGAGTTCGTTGTCATAGGTGACGGCGACGCCGAATTCGTTCACCGGGATCTCGTTGCCCGCAGCGTTATCGGTGTCCGCCGTCTTCAGGATCATCGGGGTCGCCGGATTGCGGTCATGGTCCACCAGACCCGGYACGGCGGCGTGCGCGATGTCGTCGAGGAAGGCGTGCCCGGTGCGGACAGCGCCTGCCGTGGAGATCGGGGCGGCAGGGTTTCCTTCGACGACCGCGTCGGCATCTGCGCCGCTGCCGCCGAACTTGTTGTCGGCCCCCAGGCTCGTGACCATCTGCGGGAAGCCGTTCGGGCCACGAACGAACTGACCGTAATCGTCCATCACGAAGAGCGGCACATTGAGCACATCGCTATCGGCCAGCTCGATGCCGAGAACGGCCCTGGCCTGTGCCTTGACGTCGGCCCAGGTCGCCAGGCCGCCGTGCTCGCCCTGCGGCTGGCCACGCGTGCCTTCCAGCAGCTTGCCGGTCGCGACCGGAACCAGCCCCGGGAAATCCGGGTCCGAGACCATCGCGTATTCGCGCAGGAAGAGCTGGTGCGAGCCGGAGGAGGTGTAGGTCTGGTTCTGATCCACCCAAGGGGTCGTCAGATTGGTCGCGTTCGTCGGCGCCCTCGTGAGCACCATGAAATTGGTTTCCGGGTGCGCCGGATCATAGAGCGGGTCATCCGGCTGCAGCGGGATGTAGATCGTGCCGTTGCCGCCCTTCTGGACCAGATCGAGGCCGTGATCGAAGAACTGGCCAAACAGCGTGAACCAGGAATTGTAGGGCGCCGACAGCCCCTCGTCGGGTGCGACATTCGGGATGATGACGGTGTGGCCCTCCATCTCGACGCCATGCGTCTGGAGCAGCGTATCGAGCTGCGTCTCGGCCAACTCGACATGCTGGGCGGCCGCGAGATTGGCCTGCGCCGTGGCGAGCGCGGCCGTCGCTGCGAGCACGGCGGCATTTGCCTGAACCACGACGGATTGTGCGCCGGCCACGGCTGATGCTGCGGCATTCGCCTCGGCCTCGGCCTGATCCTCGGCGAGTTGGGCGGCCTGCCAGGCAGCCAATGCCGCCTGCTCCGCAGCCTGGCCCGCGGGCGAGTTGTCGCCATCCGCCATCAGAGCGCTGAAAGTCGCCTCCGCTTGCGCGGTGGACTGCTGTGCGGCGGCGAGTTCATCCTGCTCGACAGCGCTCGCGGCCGCAGCGGCCTGAAGAGCTGCGGCGGCATCGGCGGCATCGGCCTGGGCGTCGGTGAGCGCACCGCCAGCGGTGGTGACCTCGGCCTGGAGCGCGGCGATGGTGGCCGCCTGGCCGGGTCCAGCCGCGATCGCCGCATCGAGCGCGGCCTTGGCCTGGACGATGGCCTGGAGTGCAGCGTTGAGTGCGCCGCCGGACAGGCCGGCATAGACGAGAGCCGCATAGATGGCGGCCGGATTGTCCAGCGTCTGGTCGACGATCAGGTTGGAGATGATGCGCGGATCCGCATCGGCAACCGAACCGGTCGGACCGTAGTTCCCGCCGACGGTCGCACCAGGGCCGAAGCTGATGCTGTCATCGCCTTCGGCGCGATAGGACGGCGTCGTGATCCGCGGGAAGCTGTTGTCGGCCGCCCCCCACTCCTCGCGTCCCGCGACGAGGTTGTTGTAGCTGCCATCCACCGTCCTGAGGCCGTAGGGCGCGAGCGGATGGCTGATCGCCAGCACGGCGCCGGCCGTTCCTTCCGGAACGATATCGCCCTGATCATTGACGTAGATCTGGTCGAGCGGCGTTCCGCTCGAATGCGCCTCGGCGATCTTGATCTGCCGCAGGATGAACTCGAGATCGTGCCTGACGATATTGACCATAGCCGGGATCTCCCAAATCGGCGCGCGAAAGCCCAACTGCGGAAACCACCTTCCGCAGCGTTAACCTAAAGACAAATTTCGCGATCTAATGTAGATTTTGCCGATCGACGCCGTCTTGCCTCGCGTCTTCGTACAAAACAGACCGCAGACATCCCCGATTTAATACTTTGTTAAGCAACAGAGTGCCTGACGGATGCTCAACCCGGTAGATGGAAAGGTCGAGAAAGATTTAGGGCCCGAAGTCGGGGGCGATACATCGACCTTGGATGGCGCCGAGTACCGACGAAAGTCCGTATCCGCTCTCGACAGGCTGCGGCGGCGATGGACCGCGCAAAGCCTGGAGCGTCGCTTCACCATCGCCGCCTCGCTCGTCGTCGGGCTGTCGATGATTACCCTTGGCTATTGGGTCGAGCGCCGCATTCGCAATGGCTGGGAGCAGGGCATGGCCGAGATCGGGGCCCATTACCTCGAAGCCCTTCTCGCCCCCCATGTCCTCGAACTCGAGCATGCCGACGCGCTGACGGAAGAGAGCAAGCAGAGAATCCAGGCGTTGATCGCCGATAGCCGGCTCGGCCAGCGCGTGACCATGATCAAGATCTGGAGCCGATCCGGTCAGCTCGTCTACAGCACCGGCCAGGCGAAGGAGGCGGCGCGACTTCAACCTTCGCGGCTCGCCACGCTCCTGGAAGGCCGGGTTCTGGTGTCCATCCAGAACGACAGCCACGGCGATGGTCGGGACGACCCGGGGCTGCTCGAAAGCTACGCGCCGATCTACAAGCCCGGCACCCGGACAATCGTTGCCATCGGCGAATTCTATGAGGTGAGCCACTCGCTCGACCGCGAAGTCGTGCAGCTGCGCTACGCGACCTGGTTCTTGATTCTCAACGTCGCGATCATCATCGGTTTCCTGCTCTACCTCACGATCAGGCGCGCCAGCCGGACCATCAGCTCGCAGCAATCGCTCCTGGCAGCCAATCTGGCGCGTGCCTCCGCACTGGCCAGACGGAACAACATGCTCCGCCGTGCTGCGGACCGGGCCCGGCTCGACTCGGCCGTCTCGAACGAGGTCTATCTCGCCCGCATCGGCGCCGACCTCCATGACGGGCCGATCCAGATGCTCAGCCTGCTGATGCTCCGGCTCCCCGACAAGCCTCCGGAGCTGCGGGCACAGCTGGAGCGCCTCATCCAGCAGACGCTGGCCGAGCTGCGCAATCTTTCCGCAGGGCTGGTCCTGCCCGAAATCCGCGACCTCTCGCCGTCTGACACGATCGAGGCCGCGATCAAACGACATGAGCAGCAGACCGGTACGGCCGTCGGCCGCAACCTCGTCGATCTCCCCGAGCAGATGCCGGAGGCGATCCGCTTCTGCGCTTTCCGCGTCGTTCAGGAGGCTTTGATGAACGGATACAAGCACGCACAGGGACGCGGCCAGCATGTCGCGACGCGCTTTGCTGCCGAAACGCTGGAGATCGTGATTTCCGACGACGGTCCCGGAAGCGAGGCCCAGCAGCCCGAGCCCACCCTGCAGCGGCCGCGGCTCGGCCTGCGGGGGCTGGAAACCCGGGTGAAAGCCCTGCGCGGCAGCCTGACCATCACGCCGCAACCGCAGGGCGGACTGCAGCTCAGGGCGCTGCTGCCGGTGCGCCGGCGCTCACCGACGACGGGGCTCTAGCGGGCAGAGACGAGCAAGCTGGGTCCAAGCAAGCTCGGTCGAAGCCGCCTCAGCGCCCCGCCGAGGAGAAATCGCCCGGCTTCATCTTCTGGGCGGCGATGACGACCTCGAGCCGGTTGCGTGCCCTGAGTTTGGTCATCAGATTGGTCATGTAGCTTTTGACCGTCTTCTCGCTCAGCGCGAGGCTCCGGGCGATCTCGCGGTTCTGCTTGCCGCATAGCAGCAGGCGAACGATCTGCTCCTCGCGCACGCTCAGTTTCGTGCTGATCACCGCTTGCTTCTCGGCGGCCTTGCTGTTCAGGGCGCTGATCACCTTCGCCGCGAAGGCGGGAGTAATGTAGACTTCGCCGCGCAGTGCAGCCTCCACCGCGTCGAGCAACTCGCTCGCGCTGCTGCCCTTCAGCACATATCCGGCGGCTCCGGCACCAAGAGCCCTGACTGCATGATCGGTGTCGGTCGAGGCTGTAAAGACGACGACGCGACAAGCAGGCGCGATGTCACGCAGCGCGGCCAACGCACCGAAGACGTCGCCGGGCATGTTGAGATCGACGATCAGCACGTCGCAGATCCGCCGGTCGACGATATCAATAATGTCGGCCGCGCTCGCGCCGATCTCTGCCACGACAAAATCGTCGCGGCGCGACAGAACGGTCGCGATCCCTTCCGCCAGCAGCGGATGGTCGTCGACGATCGCTATCGATATCCGGGGACGGGACTTATCCTGCATGCCCCAATACTCTGCCAGTTTAGAGACTCAGTAAACAAGCGAATTAACATACGGTTAAATCAGCAAGACGATGCTTCCACTACGTCAGCTATGTGGGACACGAGGCGCATCGGGAGCCGGCACCTATCCAGTCTCCGGCGTTTTTTTCGATCGCTCGGTGCTCCGATCGGCCGGGGGCGTTGGTCTGCACTCTCAGGCGCCGCATTTTTAGCGGGGCTCAAGCGCATTCTGTCCGCCTCGGCCCAAAGCCGGAAGACAGCGCGTCGGCAGAGAACGCGCGCAGCGTCAGAAACGTCTTCGCGGTCCCCTTCCTCAGGGCCAAATCGGCAGAAGAGCTCCCTGAGCAGATAGCGTGGAACGTCGTGCGGATCATCCGTTTCAAAGCAAGGGTTATCGACCCGGATCGTAGCTCAGTCAGAGGGTGGCTTCACCCGATCATCCGAGCCCGCATCACGAACCTCTTCCACGAGACGAAGGAAACGCTCCGCGAGAGGCGCCGTCTTGTTCAAGGTCTTCGCCAGGGCTATTCCGGTATTCGCATCGCGCGCGCGCAACTCGCGATGGTCGATCCCCGGCAACCCTTTGGAAGCGTAAACCCGCGGCAGGATCGCGATGCCCAGGCCCGCGCCGACGAAGCCGAGCAACGCGCCGCCATCGCTGCTCTGCTGCACCACCCGGGGCACGAAACCCGCACGTCTGCAGAGTGCCAGCGTGTGCTCGAACAGGCCGCTGCCGACCTGCCGCTTGAACGCGACGAAGTCCTCATCCGCGAGGGCGTCGAGCTCGACCGGGCCGTCGCGGCGGGAAAGAGGATGATCTGCCGAGAAGAAGACCTCGAGCCGGTCGCGCCATAACTCGATCATCTGGATGCTCCGGAGCGGCGAGCTTGGCACGAGCGGGCGCAGAAAGCCGAGATCGAGCTGATCATTCGCCAGCATCTGCAGCTGGGTCCCGGTCGGCAGGTGAGACATGTCGAGCGCAACATTGGGATAGCGCTGGCGGAACGCTCTCAGAATGCGCGGGAACATCTCATGCATCGGAACCGACGCCAGAAAGCCGATGCGAAGCCGGCCGGCTTCTCCGCGGCCCGCGGATTTCGCCAAGGCGAGCGTGTCGTTGAAGCGATCGAGAAGGTCCCGGAACGGCTCGAGCAGAAACTTCCCGGAGGTCGTCAATTCCACACCATGCGTGGTGCGGTGAAACAGCGTCGTCCCGAACTCCTTCTCAAGGTCGCGGATCTGGCTGCTCAGCGGGGGCTGACTGATGTTCAGCCGCTCCGCTGCACGGCGAAAACTTGCTTCCTCCGCCACCGCCAGAAAATAGCGCACATGCCGGATTTCCATGGGAATCTGCCTCGATGATGTCGGCCCAGTGATACGTTCAGGATTTCACGGGGCCCCTTAAAATATATTGGACGATATCGCTCCCGGCACGCAACTTGGCGCCAACGAACTCGCGGCACCACTGACCGCCGAGTCTTACGGGAGGTTTCCGGGCGCATGGCTGATCTTCCAGCCTCCATCGAGATTCACGAGGAAGGCCCGCGCGAGGGCTTCCAGATCGAGCCGGGGCCGATCGCAACAGCCGATAAGGTGCGGCTGATCGAGGCGCTGGCCGAAACCGGCCTCAAGCGCATTCAGGTCTGCTCCTTCGTCAATCCACGGGTCGTTCCGGGCTGGGCCGATGCCGACGACGTCGTCGCACGGATGAAGCCCAAAGACGGCGTCAGCTATACGGCGCTGTGGTTCAACGAGAAGGGCCTCGACCGCGCCCTCGCCGCTGCCGACAAGCTCACGCTCTACGGTTCGATCTCGCTGACGGCTTCGGAAGCGTTCACGCGCAGAAATCTCAATCGCAGCCATGCCGAGCAGGTCGAGGCGAGCCGCCGGCAGACGGCTCTCCACATCGCGCGTGGCGTACCGCTCAAGCGGGTCGGCGTGATGGCCGCCTTCGGCTGCAACTATCAGGGAGACGTGCCGCGCGAGCAGGTGATCGCGACGTTGCAGGACGGCTTCGGCGTCGCCGCCGAGGCCGGTGTCGAGATCGAGCGGATCTCGCTGTCGGATACGATGGGCTGGGCGACGCCGCCGCGCGTCGAGGCGCTTGTCGGCGAGGTCCGCGCGAAATGGCCCGACAAGCGCATCACGCTGCATCTCCACGACACCCGGGGTCTCGCGGTCGCGAACGCCTATGCAGGCCTGAAAATGGGCGTCGACTTTTTCGACTCCACGGTCGGCGGGCTCGGTGGCTGCCCCTTCGCCGGCCAGAAGGGCGCGGCCGGCAACATCAGCACCGAGGAACTCGTCCTTCTCTGTCACGAAATCGGCGTCGAAACGGGCGTCGACCTGGATGCCCTGATCGAGGTGGGGCGGATGGCCGAAGCCATCGTCGGCCACACCCTCCCCAGCGAACTGATCCATGCCGGTTCGCTCGACGCCCTGCGAGGTTCCGCCTGATGTCCGCCAAGCCGTTGCGAGGGCTCAAGGTCCTCGAATTCAGCCATATGATCATGGGGCCGACGGCAGGTCTCCTGTTTGCCGACCTCGGAGCGGACGTCGTCAAGATCGAGCCCGCGCCGGAAGGCGACCACACCCGCAGCCTGCCGGGATTTGGCGCGGGGTTCTTTCCGGGCTTCAACCGCAACAAGCGCAGTCTCGCGATCGACCTGAAGAAGCCGGAGGGACGCCGGGCCGTCCACCGTCTCGTCGCCGGTGCCGATATCGTCATCGAAAACTACGGTCCCGGAACGATGGAGCGGCTGGGCTGCGGCTATGAAGAGCTGAGCGCGGTCAATCCGCGCCTGCTTTATCTCGCCTTGAAGGGCTTTCTCGGCGGCCCCTACGAGAGGCGGCCGGCACTCGACGAGGTCATCCAGTTCCAGACCGGCCTCGCCTATATGACCGGGCCGCCCGGAAGGCCGCTTCGGGCGGGATCGTCGATCACCGACATTCTTGGAGGGATCTTCGGGGTCACCGCCGTCCTCGCCGCGCTCTCGGAGCGCAATCGCACCGGCAAGGGCCAGAAGGTCGGCAGCGCCCTGTTCGAAACCGGCGCCTTCCTGATGCTGACGCATATGGCGGGTTTCGCCGCGACGGGCAACGACCCTCGCCCGATGCCGATCAGGCACGGGGCGTGGGCCATCTACAACGTGTTCGACGTCGCCCGCGGCGAGCAGGTCTTCATCGGCGTGACCAGCAACATGCAATGGAGCCGCTTCATCGAGATGTTCGGCCTGCAGGAACTCGCGGGCGATCCGCGGCTGGCGAGCAACGCGTTGCGCAACGCCGAACGGAGCTGGTTGCTGCCGCGCATCCAGGAAGCGCTGCTGCCGCTTGCGCGCGACACCGTGCAGGAGCGCTGCGTGGCCGCCTCGATTCCCTTCGCCCCGGTCGGCAAGCCCACCGATCTCTTCGATGACGCGCATCTGCTCGCAAGCGGAGGCTTGCTCGACGTGGCCGTCACCACACTCAGCGGGGATGCCAGGACCTTCGGCCTCCCTGCCCTGCCGGTCGGCTTCGATGGCGCACGCCCCGGCATCGAGCGCCAACCGCCGACGCTCGGCGAGCACACCGTCGAGATCCTGACGGAGATCGGGCACACGGCCCAGGAAATCGCCCTCATGGACAAGGCAGGCGTGATCGCGGGCCCTGACCTCAACCGGCTTTTGTCTTCGGCCGATCTCATCGGCGCAGTTTTGGAGAGCAAGACGTGACGGCACCTGCAAGCGGATTGGTGGTCAGCGCCCACCCCGGCGATTTCGTCTGGCGCGCCGGTGGCGCAATCGCCCTGCACGCCCGCCGCGGCGTGCGAATGAAGATCGTCTGCCTCTCCTTCGGCGAGCGGGGCGAGAGCCAGGGCGCATGGAAGCAGCCCGGCATGACGCTCGAAGCCTGCAAGCACGCGCGGCAGGCGGAAGCCGAGGCTGCCGCGGCCGTGCTCGGCGCCGAGATCGAGTTCTTCGACGCCGGCGATTACCCGCTGCATCTGACCTCCGCGATGCTCGACCGGATGATCGACATCTATCGCGAACTCATGCCCTCCTTCGTGCTCACGCATGCCGATGCCGACCCCTACAATGTCGACCATCCGGAGGCCGCCCGCTTTGCCCGCGAGGCACGCATCGTGGCGCAGGCGGCCGGTCACAAGCCCGGTCCGTCAGTCAGCTACAATGCGCCCCAGCTCTACGCCTTCGAACCGCATCAGCCCGAGCAATGCGGCTTCCGGCCCGACCGGATTCTCAACATCACCGAGGTCTGGGAGGTGAAGCGCAGGGCTTTCGAGGCCCTGCCGGCTCAGCGGCATCTCTGGGACTATTATGAGCGCGTGGCCCTCAACCGCGGTATGCAGGGCGGGCGCAATTCCGGGCGGCCGATGACCTATGGCGAGGCCTACAGCTCCGCCTATCCAGAGGCCGTGGAGGCCTTCGCATGAGCGAGCTCGGGATCGTCGTCACGGATATCGAGCGCGCCGCCGGAGCGATCATCGACGAGCTCGGCAAATGCGGCGTCGCGACGTCGCATGAGGCAGCCGGCCGCGCGCCGGGCTTGATGGACCCCTATCTGGGGCCGATCTTTCCGGGAGTCGCGATTGCCGGCTCGGCCGTGACGGTTCTGGCCCAGCCCGGCGACAACTGGATGCTGCATGTCGCCGTCGAGCAATGCCAGCCCGGGGACATCCTCGTGGTCGCCTGCACCGCCGCGAATAGCGATGGCATGTTCGGCGATCTGCTTGCGACCTCGCTTCAGGCGCGGGGCGTGAGAGGGCTCGTCATCGACGGCGGCGTCCGGGACGTCAGCTCGCTGACGGAGATGGGTTTCCCGGTGTGGTCCCGCGTCATCTCGGCCCGCGGCACGGTCAAGGCGACGCTGGGTTCGGTGAATGTGCCGGTGGTCTGCGCCGGAGCTCATGTGCAGCCCGGAGACGACGTCGTGGCGGATGACGACGGGGTTCTGGTGCTGCCGCTTCAGCGTGCCGAAGCGGTGCTGGCGGCGGCGCGCAAACGGATCGCCGGCGAAAGCCAGCGCCGCGCGCGCCTCGCGGCCGGCGAACTGGGTCTCGACATCTACGAGATGAGGCCGGCGCTGGCGCGGGCGGGTTTGAAATACGTTTCCGCGAAGGAGCGATGAGCTCCCGATCCTACTAAACGTCTCCAACGATAAAAAAATGGGAGGGTGACCAATGATGGACAGGCGTGGTTTCTTGCGGATGGGTGCGGCCGGACTGGCCATATCCGCGACAAGGGCTTCGGCGCAGAACATACCTGCGAACTATCCGCCCGATTACGCGAGGCTCATCGAGGCCTCGCGTGCCGAACCGGATCTCATCGCGTACTCGAACATGTCGCCGGGCCAATGGCGCCCGACGCTTGAGGCCTTCAAGGCGGCGTATCCCTGGATCTCCGTCCAGACATTGGACATCAACGCCAACGAAGCCATGGAGCGCTACTTCGCGGAATCCGCGACCGGCAGCCGCACGGCGGATCTCATCGTCACCGTGGCGCCCGACGCCTGGATCGACATGATCGATCGCAACCAGATCCTGGCTTACGCCTCGCCGGAAGCCGGTGCCTATCCGGTCTGGAGTCGTCCGAGCCCCGGACTCTACACAGCCGCTCTCGATCCGCTCGTCTTCCTCTGGAACAAGGCGCTTCTGCCGGAGAAGCTCTGGCCGACCAGTTTCGCCGATCTCGTCGAGAAGGTGAAAGCCAATCCTGGCATATTTCGCCGCAAGCTCACGAGCTACAGCGCCAACCTGACATCCTACGGCTACAACGCCCACTACTTTTTCGCCAGGCACCATGGCGACAAGGTCTGGGACTGGTACCGCACTCTCGGGCCGGAGACGCGGTTCGAGCGCTCGGCCGGTCCGATGGTCGAGAAGGTGACCACCGGCGAATACGTTCTGGCTTATTTCTGCGGATCTTCGGCCGCCCGCATGGCAGTCCGCGATCCCGCGCGCGCGCGCATCGTCGGCATGAGTTATATCAGCGACGGCACGCCGATGGTCTTCCGGGGCCTCGGCATTCCGATCAAGTCGGCGCGCCCGAATTCGGCGAAGCTGCTTCTCGACTTCATGCTGTCGGAGACCGGGCAAAAGGCGCTGGCGGCAGGCTCGCGCACGCCGGTCAGGCCATCCGTCACGTCCGAGAGCGTCGGCGGCGCCGAGACTTTCTCGCAGATCGAACGGGAAATCGGCACGGAAAATGCGATCCTGGTCAATTACGACCGCGGCCTGGTGAACGACCACGAAGCCTTCGTGCGGAAATGGCGCGAAGCCAACCGCGCCTGACCGACGGTACGAAACGAATGGAACCGTCATGAGCCAGCTGGACATCCCCGCATTCGACGCGCGCGCGATGCAGCGCCGGACCGGGCTCGCCTCGGGGCTGGCGAACCACCCCGCGCGCAGCGTCATCCTGCAATACGTCATCGCCGTCATGGCGCTGGTCCTGGTCGCAGGGCCGATCCTGCCGCTGTTGTACCAATCCGTGCTGGACCGGCCGCTCTATGACGAGCAGGCGCAGCTCAGCATCAGGAACTACTCCGATCTGTTCGGCTCGGAAGGCTTCGGCACGATCATCTACAACACGCTGGTCTTCGCCTTCATCTCGACGATCGTGTCACAGGTCCTGGGCGTGGTCAGCGCCGTCCTGATCGGCCGCACGAATGTGCCCGGGCGCCGCCTTTTCGGGAGCATGCTGCTTTGGCCCCTGTTCATCTCCCATCTGATCCTGTCGTTCGGCTGGTTCCTGATGTACGGGCCGGCCGGGTACATCACCTTGTGGGTGCAGGGGATCGTCGGCGAGCAGCCTTGGAATCTGTATTCGCTAGGCGGCATGGCGCTCGTCGCCGGCATCTCGCAATCCCCCCTGGCGGCGCTCTATTGCCTGGGCTCGACCAAGCTCGCCGATCCCGCGCTGGAAGACGCGGCACGCAGTTGCGGCGCGGGTGCGGCACGCACCCTTTTCTCGATCACATTGCCGCTGCTCACGCCGGCGATCCTCTACGGCAGCGTGCTCAACTTCACCAGCTCGCTGGAAATGCTGTCGATACCCCTGATCTTCGGCGAGCCGGGCGGCATCACGCTTCTGACGACCTATCTCTATTCCCAGGGCGTCGCGGCGCCCCGCCCGAACTACGGCCTGGTCGCGACGGCGGCGACGCTTCTGCTGGTCATCGTGTCCATCCTGGTCTTCCTTCAAGGACGGATGCTGCGCAATGCGCGGCGATACGTCACCGTCGGCGGCAAGGCCTCGCGCAAGCGGCTCTTCGATCTCGGCGCGGTGCGCTGGATCGCCTTCGGCTTCCTCTTCACCTATACGACGCTGTTCATCGTGCTTCCGCTCGGCGTGCTGGTGCTGCGTGCGTTTACGCGCTTCCTCAGCCCGCTCGTGCCGATGGCGGACGTCCTGACGCTCGACAATTTCGCCGCTGTCTTCTCGTCGGAAGCCAATCTCCGCGCGATCGGCAACACCCTCGTCATCGCGATCGTCGGCAGCGCCGTGGCGATTGCCTTCATCGCTGCATTGACCCTTGTCGTTCACCGCTCCGACTTCCGCTTCCGGCGCGCGCTTGAATATGTCGCGCTATTCCCGCGCGCGATCCCCGGCCTGATCGCCGGCATCGGCTTCTTCTATGCGATGGTCTTCATTCCGCCGCTCGGCTGGCTGCGCAACAGCATCGTCGTCCTGATGGTGGCCTACACGATGCGCTATATTCCTACGGCCTTCGCGAGCCTCTCGCCTGCCCTCCTTCAGATCGGCCCGGATCTCGATCGGGCCGCCCGCGTCGTCGGCGCGGACTGGCTGACGACGGTCCGCGCCATCGTCCTGCGCCTCATCAAGCCAGCGATGTTCTCGGGCTTCGCGATCCTCTTCATCCACTTCCTCAAGGAATACTCCATCGCCATCTTCCTGATCGCGCCCGGCAGCGAGGTCATCGGAACGACGCTCCTCCAATACTGGGTCCTCGGCGAGATGGGCACATTGTCGGCTCTGGCAACGGTCCAGATCCTGCTGACGGTGCTGTTCATCTTCGCTGCGCGGACGCTCTTCAAGGTCAAGCTTTATGACTGAGCTCATCATCCAGGGACTGACCAAGCGCTTCGGCGCCGTGACGGCCCTCAGCGACTTCGACCTTCACATTGCCGATGGCGAATTCGTGACCCTTCTCGGCCCGTCGGGCTGCGGCAAGTCGACGACCCTTGCGGCGGTTGCGGGGCTCGACCAGCCGACGGATGGTTCGATCCGCACCGGCGAGACCGTGCTGTTCGATGGACAAAACGGCTTTTCTCTGCCGGCGGAACAGCGCAATTTCGGGCTCGTCTTCCAGTCCTATGCGTTGTGGCCCCATATGAGCGTGCGCGACAACGTCGCCTTTCCGCTCAAGCTCAGGAAGGTCAAGGGCGCCGAGAAGGACCGGCGGGTGACCGAGGCGCTCGGACTCGTGGAAATGGAAAGCTATGCCGATCGCTATCCGCATGAGCTTTCCGGCGGACAGCAGCAGCGCGTCGCGCTCGCCCGCACGCTGGTCTACAAGCCGGACGTCCTGCTCCTCGACGAGCCGCTCTCCAATCTCGACGCCAAGCTGCGCGAGCGCGCTCGCGTCTGGCTCGGCCAGCTCAAGGATCAGGTTCGGCTGACCACGATCTATGTCACCCATGACCAGAGCGAGGCGCTCGCGCTCAGCGACCGCATCGTGGTCATGAACAAGGGCCGCATCGTCCAGATCGGCACCCCGCATGAGATCTACGCCAGCCCCGCCGACCCCTTCGTGGCCGACTTCATCGGCACCAGCAGCTTCTTCCCGGGCCGGGTCGTCGGAAACGACACCGCCGACGGCAACGTCGTCAGCATCGGCGAAGACCAGTTCCTGCGCCTGAAAAGCCACCGGACCCTGCCGCTGGAAAGTTCGGTTCGCATTTCGGTTCGCCCGGACAGGATGCGGTTGCTGCAGTCGAAGGAACAGCGTCCGGGAGAAGATGGCGCCGTCCTGTCGGCCCGCGTGCTGTCATGCAGCTATCTGGGCGCTCGTTTCCAATATGAACTCGACGTCGCTGGATCGATCGCGAAGGTGGAATCGCAGGCCGACGTCGCGTCCTCGCAGGTCTATCTCTGGGTCCCCTCGGAAGGAGCCGTGTTGTTCGCGGCCTAGGATCGAGCGCGACACCTGCCTCGTGCATGCGCGCAATTCGCGCTGGCAGGCCAGCGTTCAGACAGGAGTCCAAACGATCATGATCTCACAACCGCCACGGTGGCGGCCCGTCCTGCAGGCGCTGTTGGATGACACGCCGCGCACAAAGGCCCTCAAGAGCGGCGCGCTCCGCTCCGACCTGTTCGACATCTCCTATGTCCAGGCCCAACCGATCCAGGATGGCTTCAAGCAATTCCTGAACGATCCGGGCTTCGCCTTCGGCGAACTTGCGCTGGTGACCTTCCTGCAGGCGCATGAGGCCGGCCTGCCTCTCAGCCTCCTGCCGATCACGCTCAACCACCGCGTTCAGCACCCTGCCCTGGTCCATGATCCGCGCCGAGCCCAGCTGTCGCCCGGGCAACTCGCCGGCAAACGCATCGGCGTCAGAGCCTATGCGCAGACGAGCCCGGCCTGGGTCCGCGGCCTGCTTGACGAACTCTGGGATCTTCCGGCCGACGCCGTCGAATGGGTCACGGTCGAGGAGCCCCACCTGCCCTCGGCCAATCCTCCGGCGACGGTACGGCGCGCTCCCGCCACATCCGGGCTGCGGGACATGCTGCTCGCCGGAGAGCTCGATGCGGCGCTCCTCGTGCCCTCCGAGCGCGCCGGTCTCTCGGCCGTCATCGACAATGGCCTGCCTCGCGATCCCGCGGCCTGGCACCAGTGCTTCGGCCACTACCAGATCAACCATGTCGCCGTCGTATCCGACCGGCTCGTCGCGGATGAGCCGGGTGCGGTCCAGGAGATCGTGCGCCTCCTGAATCAGAGCGCGGATGCTGCGCCGGCCGACCCGAATACGCCAAACATCAATGGCGCGGAAGCGATGCGCTCATCCATCGAGAAAATGATGGAATACTGCGTTCGGCAAGGAATTATATCAAAATTACACGCGGTAGACGCTCTCTACAAGGGCGCTCTCAAGCTCATTTGAAATAAAGCCGGCGACGATGAACTGAGTGCCCCGGCCCTGTATCGTTGTTTGACATCGTCCAGCTTTCTTACCCCCGACGTGCCGCAGTTCCGCGCGCTTGATGGGAGCCTCATGCGCGCGGAACGGTGTGCTGCCCTGGCCGGGACCGGCGCAGGAGCCGATGCCGCGGCCGACCGCCGGGTAATTGCCGGTTCGGGCTAGATCTTATGGGCGTCCAGGGTCGAGGGATGGAACACCTCCTCCAGCGCTACCCGTCGCGACGAGAGCCCCTGCCTGTGGTGATGGTCGAGGAACGCCTCGATGGTAGGGCGGTTCGACGCGACGCCATAAGGCCAGAAATCCGGCCCCATCAGATCCCGCGCAGCCTTGAGCTGTTCCTCGACGAATGGCAGGGTGACTTTCGTCGCCGACGTGTCCGTCAACTTCAGGATCGCGGCATTCTTGGAGCTCTCGAAGGCCTTGAGGCAGGCCGCCGGCAACCAGGGCTGGGCCTCGACCAGCTCGCGACGGACGCCGATGACGTGCATGATCGGGAAGATGCGCGTGTGCCTGAAATAGCTGATCGCCGCGGCCGTCGGATCGGCGAACAGCCGCGTGACCAAGGGGTTCCCCTGGTCATATGACGACGGAGCGCGAGGGCCGATGAAGGCGTCGATCTCGCCGCTGAGGAGGAGACTGTTGAGCGATCGTCCTTCGGGAGCGTTCTCGATACGGATCTGCGAGGGGAGATCGAGTCTGATCTTCTCCGGCCGCCCCGGCTCTTCGATGCCTCCTCGCACCCAGACGACATCGGACGGTTTCACGCCGAAATCGTCCTCGAGGAACGCGCGGGCCCAGACGCAGGCAGTGAGCTGATACTCGGGGATGCCGATGCGGCGGCCGATCAGGTCGCGCGGTTCCCGGATGCCTCGGTCGGACCGGACGTAAATCGACGTGTGGCGAAAGGCACGCGACACGAAGGCGGGCACCCCCACATACCGGCTGGTTCCCTGAGCCAGCTTGACCACGTGGCTGCTGAAGGACAGCTCGCAGATGTCGAACTCCGTATGACGGAAAGCGCGGAAGAAGATCTCCTCCGGATCGAGCGTCATGAAGACCGGGTCCACCCCGTCAATCTTGACCTCGCCATCGATCAGGGGGCGGTTGCGATCATAACCTCCGATCGCGACGGACAATCGTAGTTTACTCAAGACATGTCTCCCGGGAACGTCTTTATGTCGTTTGGCAGGGTCGCGCCAACGGCGCGTTATCCATGCAGCTCGGCGACACGGTAAGCTTCGTCGATGAGCTTTACGGCCCGATAGCAGTCGTAGACATCCACCGAGGGACGATCGCCGGATTTCCAACGGCGGAGTGCTTCGGCAATGACCTCGTAGCTCGGATTTGTCGTCGGAGTACTCGGGGCGGTCTCTTCATCGTCCGACGTGACGAGGCGCAGCGCTCCGTCTTTCGACATGAGCAGCGCATCCCGGCCCGAAACCTTCCACTCGCCATCCGCACCGTCCAGAAACTTGTCGCGGCTCGGCCCGTTGTACGGGCCGCCTTCCGCGGTGCGACGCGGATAGGCGTTGCCGACCTCCAATGTCCCGAGCACACCGCTTTTCGAGCGAATCAGCACAGACGCGTAATCGTCGACCGAGGTTCCCAAGGCACGCCGGCTGATCTGGGCACCGGTGATCTCGGCGTCCTCCCCGGTCAGATGCAAGAAGGCATCGAAGCCATGGGCGCCCAGATTGCGCAGCGCGCCGCCGTTCGACTGGGACGGGTCGAGCATCCAGGCCGAATTCCACGCGACATAGCGAGCCGATGAGAAGCGGTTCATACGCATGTAGATATGCGACAGCGGGCCGAACCTGCCCTCGTCGATCATCCCCCTTGCCTTGCGCACGAATGCGGAATTGCGCTGCGGCATCGGCACGGCGGCAAAGCCGCCCTTCGCTCGTGTCTTCTCCGCCAGCGCAAGCACCTCCCGGGCATCGAAACCCATCGGCTTTTCCATGAGGAAAGGAAGCCCCTCGTCGAGAAGGTGATGCCCGACCTCCGCCATCGCGCTGTGGCGCCCGAGCGCGATCACGAAATCAGGCTTCACCGCGCGCAGCATCTCGCGATAGTCGGTGAAAACCAGCACTCCGCCGCCCAGTTGCGCCGCTGTCCATGCGGCGACGTTCGGGTCGGGATCCTGCAAGCCGACGAGTTGGACGTCCGGCATCTGATGAATCTGCCGCAGATAGGCGGCATCATAAAGCGCATGCCAATGACTGACTTCAATGGCGGCGACACGGATTGTCATTGCTTTGCCCCCTCAGTGCTTCCGGGCGAGATTGATTGTAGCGCGCAAGCTGTCGGCCTTCCCGCGCATGACAAGGATGCCCTGATGTGTGCCGGCCCCTCGCAGGCCGATGATCCGACATCGCTCCTGGGATTCGGCCTGCGCCCGCGAACGGTCGGCCTCCATTCGCTTCGCGGTCGGGCACCGATCGCGACTCTGTGACATTGGCGTGACCCCCAGCTTTTCTTTCGGCTCGAAGAACCGCTTGACAAATTAGTTGGTACGCCAATTATTGGTGATAGTCCATACTGAGGCAAGCCCGGCGACACAAAAAGCCGGATCGGAGGAAGAGCGATGAGCGAGCGACGTGGTTTGGCCGAGCGGCCCGATAGCGCGGACAGCAAGTCCGGTCTCCTGGAGGCGATGGAGGCTGTGAACGTTCAACCGCTTTGGGACCGCTACATGCGTCTCAACACGCGGGAGCCGCAGTACTACGAACCCATCATCTGGCCGTGGGCATCGATGTCGGAGCTGATCGAGAGGTCGGCCCGCGAGATCAGCATGCAGGAGGCTGAACGCCGGGTGCTGCTCCTCACCCACCCCGCCTTCCCGGGAACCGTATTCTCGACGCCGACGCTATCGGGCGGCCTTCAGATTCTCGAGCCGGGAGAATCGGCGCACGCTCACCGCCATACCCTCGCCGCGCTGCGGCTTGCCATGATGGGAGACGGCGCGGTCACGGTCGTGGACGGCAAGCCCTGCCCGATGGAGCCGGGCGACCTCATTCTCACGCCTGCCTGGAGCTGGCACGAGCACCATCACTCGGGAAAGACCCGGGCCGTCTGGTTCGATGGACTCGACTACCCGCTCGCGCGCCAGCTCGGCACCGTCTTCTTCGAGGTGGGGCCTGGCCCGATCCCCGATCGCGGCCTTGCACAGATGGACGATGCAAGTCTGTGCGAAGGCGGCGTGCTGCCCGAGGGCGACGTCACCGTCCCCTACTCGCCACTCTACCGTTACTCGTGGAGCCGTGTGTCGGGAGCCCTGAAGGCAATGCCGCCCGCGGCGGACGGGTCACGTCGCTTGCGTTATATCAACCCGGTCGATGGCGGTCCGATCATGCCGACCCTCGATTGCTTCGCCCTCGGCCTGACGCCGGGTAGTGCGACGGTGCCGATGCGCACGACCGCGACGGCCATGGTCGTCGTCATCGAGGGCGAGGGCGTCAGCCAGATCGGCGATACCCGCTTCGAGTGGAAACAGCATGACGTCTTCACGCTGCCGCGCTGGCAGTGGATCGAGCACAACGCCACCTCCGGCCCCGCGACACTCTTCCTGATGACGGATCGCGCGCTGACCGACCGTATTGGCCACCTGCGAGAAGAAACGCGTCGGTGAGCGCTGGTCATCACTGGCTGCTGTCGACCTGAAACGGGGGGAAGAATGGCTCAAAAACAGGATCTGGACGTCCTGATCATTGGAGCGGGCATTGGTGGGTTGACGCTCGCCTTGGCGCTGCACAGGGTGGGGATCAGGTGTCGGCTCTATGAGGGCGCACCTGAGTTCAAGCCCTTGGGCGTAGGGTTGAATTTGCTCCCGCATGCCATCCGGGAGCTGGGTGAGCTCGGGATCGTCGAGCGCCTCGTCGAAAAAGGGATTCCGACGCAGGAATACTGCTTTTACACCAGCCGCGGTCAACATGTTTACTCTGAACCTCGCGGCAAATTCGCGGGCTACGAATGGCCGCAGGTTTCCATCCATCGTGCGGATCTTCATACGGTCCTCGTAGAGGCGGTCCTGGACCGTCTCGGTCACGATGCGATCGTCTTCGGCCACCGTTGTGTCGCGGTGGATCAGGATGGTGACGAGGCCATCGTGCATTTCGGAGATGCCGCGGGGGCCATCATGAAGACGGTGCGGGCCAGCATCGCCATTGCCTGCGACGGCGTTCACTCCGTTGCGCGCAGGCAATTCCACCCGGAAGAGGCGAAGCCGCGTTATCAGGGAACCACGCAGTACCGCGGCGCAACCCGGTGGAAGCCGTTCCTGAGCGGCGCCAGCATGGTCTATATGGGGACCTATGAGACGGGCAAGCTCATTACCTATCCCATTCGCAACAACATCGACGGCGAAGGCAGGCAGCTCATCAATTGGGTGATCGAACTGTCACGCCCGAATGAGCAGACGCGCGACTGGAACCGGGAGAGCAGCGTCGAGGAATTCATAGGCCATTTCGAACATGCGCGGTTCGATTGGCTGGATATTCCCGCGATGCTCCGTGCCGCCGACGTGATCCTGGAATATCCGATGGTGGATCAGGATCCTCTGCGGTTCTGGACTGCCGGGCGCATTACCCTTCTCGGCGATGCCGCTCACCCCATGATGCCACGCGGCTCCAATGGCGCTGCCCAGGCGATCATCGACGCCAACACGATCGCCGTTCTCCTGTCCGGCGGGGACGATCCGCTCGCCGCCCTCAAGGAGTACGAGTCGAAGCGCCTGAAGGCCACCGGCGACGTCGTCATCGCCAATCGCAGCCAGGCGCCGGACGCCATCCTCCGTGTCGTCGAGGAACGGACAGGCGGAAAGCGCTTCGACCACATCAACGACGTCATATCGCAGACAGAACTCGTGGCCTGGCAGGATCGCTATCGCAAATTGGCGGGCTTCTCCGCGGAAGACCTGCAGTCGCCCCGCAAATCCGCGTGAAATCATCGCGAAAGGCAATCAGGAAGCACGACACCTCAGTTCATCTCGGGGCGATCCACTGAATGTGGCGCAAAGGATTCGAAGGCCCCGCCGGCATCGGATCGAAAAAAAAGGCGGACTTATTCCAGTTGGGAGAGAAACCACATCATGTCAAAGCATCGGGGACTAGCGCTCCTTACCACCCTTGTGCTCGCCGCAGGCATCGCCTCCGCAGCGGCACAGGATTTCCCGTCAAAGCCGATCACGATCGTCGTGCCGTTTCCTCCGGGAGGCGTCGCTGACCAAGCAACGCGGCTTGTCGCGGCCAAAGTATCCGACAGCATTGGCCAGCCGGTGGTGATCGACAACCGGCCGGGCGGCGGCGGTCAGGTCGGCGCGATGGTGGTCAAGCAGGCCAAGCCGGATGGCTATACTCTGTTCTTGGCAAATATCGGCAGCCACGCCATCAACCAATCCCTCTATGCCAAGCTCTCTTACGACCCGGTGAAGGATTTCTCGCCGGTCACTGAAATCTTCAGCATGTCGCATGTGCTGGCTGTGCCGAAAAACAGCCCGGCCAAGACACCGGCTGATCTTGTCGCGTTGTCCAAAGCGAAGCCCCTCTCCTTCGCTTCGCAAGGCATCGGCAGCGGCGGCCATTTGCTCGGAGAGATGTTCAAGTCCGGGACGGGAAGCAATGTCGTCCATGTGCCGTACAAGGGCACGGCACAGATCCTTCCCGACCTGCTGGCCGGCCGGCTCGATCTCATCTTCGACGGTATTCCCGGCTCTGGTCCGCTGGTCCGCGACGGCAATCTCAAGGGGCTGGCCGTCACCGACAGCAAGCGCTCGGCGATGCTGCCGGACGTGCCGACCATGGCCGAGGCGGGATTTCCTGGCTATGAGCTCAGTGCCTGGTTCGGCATCGCGGCGCCGGCGAATACGCCCGCGCCGGTGATCAACAAGCTCAATGCCGAATTCATCAAAGCACTGAAGCATCCCGATGTCGTCGCTCGCATGACGGAATTCGGAGTGAACATCATCGGCAACTCGCCCGAAGAGTTTGCCGCCGTCATGGCGTCTGAAACCACGCGTCTTGGCCAGGTCGTCAAGGCCTCTGGCGCGCGCGCCGAGTAACGTCTCGGCGCAGCCTGCTGCGCCGTTCTCCCAAACCTCAGCTCGATGAGATGGAGCATGTCATGCCTTTGCTGGGCAAGGGTGCGCTCGTCATGTGGTGCGACATCGCGCCGGAACACCATGCTGCGCATGACGAGTGGCATTCGAACGAACACTTCCCGGAACGCCTTGGTATTCCAGGCTTCCTGCGCGCCAGACGGGGCGTCTCGATGCGTGGCGACGCCCCGCGATACTTCGTTCTCTACGAAGTCGACCAACTCGCGACAATCGCCTCACCCGCCTATCTGGCCCGCCTGAACAATCCCTCCGTGTGGACTCGTTCCATCATGGCGTTGGTCCAACGCCTGAGCCGCACCCCGAGCCAGGTGACCGCGAGCCACGGCTCGGGAATCGGCGCCTATGTTCAGGCCGTTCGGCTGACCCCGCGCGACGATGGCGCGGGCTCAAGCGAACTTCGCCGGTGGCTCGTCGAAACCGCATTGCCGTCGCTCATGTCGCAACCAGGCGTCGTCGGCGCGCATCTCCTCGAGCATGCGCCCGCTTGGGCGCCGCAAGCTACGCATGAGCAGGCGCTGCGCGGTCGCGCCGACGACACCGCGGATTGGGTCCTTGTCGTCGAAGGCTATAGCGCCGCGAACCTGGAAAGCGCGACCGCCAGATTGCTTTCGCCGGACGAGGTGATCCGGCGCGGCGCCGCCGGTTCACCCGTCTCAGGTTTCTATCAGATCGTCCACATGGTGACGCCTGCGGATCTGCCCCCTTCGGAACCCACCGTGGGGAACGCAGACGAAGGCGAGGTCCGCAATCACCGGCGGTCCCAACAATTCGCAGCCATCGCGGAAGGAGCATGAGCATGCGGCTTCATCTGAATCAGGAAGTCCTCGCCGGCCTCATCTTCGCCTCATTGGGGGGGCTCGGCCTCTGGCTTGGAAGCAACTATCCGGTCGGCTCCGCGCTGCGCATGGGGCCGGGATATTTGCCAACGCTGTTGTGCTGGCTCCTCGTCGGATTGGGGGCGACCATCGCGATCCGCGGCGTGGCGATCGGCGGCGAACCGATTACCCATTTCAACATTCGCTCTTTGATCCTGATCGTCGCGGGTGTCCTCGCCTTCGCGGCCCTGGTCGACCGTCTCGGCCTGGCCATCGGCACAATCGCCGTGATCATGATCGGCGCCCTCGCCGGCCACGAATTCAAGTTCCGGGAGATGGCCGCCCTCTCCATCGGCCTCGCAATCGCAGCCTCGGTTCTGTTCGTCTTTGTTCTCGGGCTGCCGATCAAAATCCTTGCGGGTTGGAGGTAGAACCCATGGAAATCTTCGACAACCTGGCCCTCGGCCTCTCCGTCGCCTTCACCCCCATGAATCTTCTCTTCTGCTTCGTTGGCGTTCTGATCGGAACGCTCATCGGCGTCCTGCCGGGCATCGGCCCCGTGGCGACGATGGCGATGTTGCTGCCGATCACGTTCTATCTGACTCCGACGGCGGCGCTCATCATGCTGGCGGGGATCTACTACGGGGCTCAGTACGGCGGTTCCACCACGGCGATTCTGATCAATACGCCCGGTGAATCCACCTCGGTCGTCACCTGTCTAGACGGGCACGCCATGGCACGTCGCGGTCGCGCTGGCGCTGCGCTTGCGGTCGCCGCAATCGGCTCCTTCTTCGCCGGCACCGTCTCGACGCTGCTCATAGCGCTGGCCAGCCCGCCTCTGACCCGCGTCGCGCTGCAGTTCGGCCCGGCAGAGTACTTTTCCTTGATGGTGCTGGGTCTCGTCGGAGCCGTCGTGCTCGCGCAGGGCTCGCTCCTGAAAGCCCTCGCCATGACTTGTCTCGGCCTGCTCCTGGGACTTGTCGGAACCGACCTCAATACGGGCGACCTTCGTTACACCTTCGACATTCCCGAATTGATCGACGGCATCGGCTTCATGCCGATTGCGATGGGGCTTTTCGGCATGTTCGAGATCATCAGCAATCTCGAGCATCGGCACGACCGGTCCGCGAGCAGGGTCATCGGCTCGCTGATGCCGTCGCGCGATGAAATGCGCGCGTCGATCATGCCCATCCTGCGTGGCACGGGCATTGGCGCGATCCTCGGCGTTCTGCCTGGTGGCGGCGCCTTGCTGAGTTCCTTTGCGGCCTACGCCATCGAAAAGAAGATCGCCAAGGATCCGTCCCGTTTTGGACATGGCGCGATCGAGGGCGTCGCGAGCCCTGAATCGGCCAACAATGCCGGTGCGCAGACCTCGTTCATCCCGATGCTGACGCTCGGCATCCCTTCGAACCCCGTCATGGCGATGATGCTGGGCGCGCTGATGATCCAGGGCGTGGCACCGGGCCCGAGCGTCATGACCCAGCAGCCCAGCCTGTTCTGGGGCGTCATCGCCAGCATGTGGGTCGGAAACCTGATGCTCGTGGTGATCAATCTGCCACTCGTCGGCATCTGGGTCCGGTTGCTGACAGTTCCCTATCGCTTCCTGTTTCCCTGCATTCTCTTCTTCTGCGTCATCGGCGTCTATACCGTGAACAACTCCGCGTTCGAGGTCGTACTCGCCGCGATTTTCGCCACGCTCGGATACGTCTTCTTCAAGGTTGGCTGCGAGCCCGCGCCGATGCTGCTCGGGTTCATCCTCGGGCCGATGATGGAAGAGAATCTGCGCCGGGCGATGATCCTTTCCCACGGCGACCCGACCGTGTTCACGACCGAACCTATCAGCCTCGGTCTGTTGATCGTCTCGGCCGCGTTGCTCGCCGCCGTCGTGCTCCCCGCCCTGCGCCGGACACGAGAAGAAGCATTCAAGGAAGCCTGACGGCGCCAAGACGGAGATCACTCACAATGACCACGCTCGTCCGCTATCGCCGGCCATCGGCCGGAATTCACCCGCCTCACCTCTACCCGGACTACACATCCACCATAAAGCGGGCCCCCAAGCAGCCTCTCGTGCTGATCCCGCACCAGCTTTCGGAGATCACCGGCCCTGTCTTCGGTCATGGACGCATTCGCGCCGAAGACCACGATCTGACCCGCATGCATGCGGCCGAGCCTCTCGGAGAGCGGATCATCGTGACCGGCCGCGTGCTCGACGAGGATGGGCGCCCTGTCCCTCACACGCTCGTCGAATTGTGGCAGGCCAACGCCGCCGGCCGGTATCTCCACAAAAATGACCAGCATGCCGCACCGCTCGATCCGAATTTCAGCGGCGCCGGGCGCACGGTCACCGACGCAACTGGGCAATACCGCTTCGTGACGATCAAGCCGGGCTCCTATCCCTGGAAGAACCACGCCAATGCCTGGCGCCCCCAACATCTGCACTTCTCCGTCTTCGGGCCGAGCTTTCTCACCCGCATTGTCACGCAGATGTATTTTCCCGGTGACCCGCTGATGGCCTATGACCCGATCTACAACAGCATCCATGACGAGAAGGCGCGTGACCGCCTGATCGCGCGATTTGACCTCGACGTGACCGAACCCGACTGGGCCCTGGGCTACCGCTTCGACATCGTTCTGCGCGGGCGCGACGCGACCCCCGAGCACCACTGAAGGAAGCCGCTCGTGACCATGACGCTGACAGCATCCCAAACCGTTGGGCCGTACTTCCACATCGGGTTCGAAGCCCTTTACACGACCGACCTGACCCTTGCGGCGGCGCAGGGGCAGAGCATCACGGTGACCGGGACGATACTGGACGGAGACGGCCAACCGATTCCCGATGCGGTTCTGGAGCTCTGGCAGGCGGATGCGACCGGACGCTACCATCATCCCGAAGACCGACGAAACGAAGAGCCGGATCAGTCCTTTTTCGGGTTCGGCCGGATTCCCATGCGTGACGATGGCTCCTTCCGCTTCAAGACGATCAAGCCCGGGCGCCCAGAAAGTACCGACGGTCGCCATCAAGCTCCGCACATCAACGTGACCCTGTTCATGAGAGGGCAGCTCACGCATCTCGTGACGCGCATCTACTTCGGCGACGAGGACGCGAACGAGCAGGACCATGTTCTGGGATTGGTCGATCCACAACGGCGCCACACGCTGGTCGCGCGCCTGTCGTCAACGACGTCAGACGAGTACCGATGGGACGTTCACATGCAAGGTGCAGCAGAAACCGTCTTTTTCGATGTGTGATGGCGGCATGGCTTGACGGACCGGAGCGGGCTCGGCGCCGATTGGTCGATATCGGGCCCGAGCATAGTCCTGCCTGAGCCTAGTCCTCTGCGACGTTGAACGATAACATTCGCGATTCTTGGGTCGCCTTGAAGGCGGCTTCCGCTGCAAAGATTGTCCGAAGCTTGTTCAGGCACGTTCCGAAATGACGCTTGAAGTTTTCTACTCGCGAGCCGGCCACCTGATCCGCCGCATGAACCAGATTGCCGTCGCGATCTTTCTTGAGGAGACGAGCGAGCTCGGTCTGACAACCGTGCAATATGCAGCACTGCATATGATCGACGAGATCCCCAACGTCGATCAGGCCAGTCTGAGCAGCATGATCGCCTTCGACAAGACGACGATCGTCAAGGTCTTGGACCGCCTCGAGGAAAAAGGTCTCATCACGCGAGAGCGTTCCGAAACGGATCGACGGCGCCAGCTCCTGAACGCCACGAAGCGCGGCCAGGAGGTCGTCAGGCAGATCGAGCCCATGATCAATCGCTGCGAGGAGCGCATTCTCGCCCCTCTCAGCGCGCCGGATAAGCGCCGCTTTATGGAAATGTTGACCCAGATCGTTCGGGTCAACAACACGTTCAGCCGCGCGCCGCTCAATGACGAGCTGCTCGAGGATTTCGCGGCACGCAAGAACATCTCGCGGCCTAAAAAGCCGATCGACGTGAAGGTCGCCAAGCCGAGCAAAACCTCTCGAAAGCGCGGCGCGTCCGGGCCCGCTTGACGCTCTGATCGACGCGAGAGCGCGCCGCTCGTGCGGGGGCGGCGCACATAAGTCGCGCGCCAATTGACAGTATACCAATTATCGGTATGCTTACATTTATCCGGTTCGCCATCGCATGCGCTGAGCACCATCCTGGGCAATTTCGGCCCGGCATACGGCGGCACGCAAAGAAGAAGGGTTGAATGATGAAGCTGTGCCGCTTTAATGACGACAATGTCGGCGTGGTATCGGACGGCAGGGTTTTCGACGTTACCGAACTGGCCGAGAGCTTGTCATCCAGAATTGCCGCTGATGATTTGGGTGATCCTTTCGTATGGAGCATACGAGACCTTCGCAAAGCATTGCCGGACAGCCTGACGAGCTTTCGTTCCTTTTCGCTGGACAAGGTCGATTTCCTGTCTCCGGTGAGGTTTCCCGGCAAGATTGTCGCGGCTCCGGTCAACTACATGGCCCATATCCTGGAGATGCAGGCGAGCAACATTTCGCCAGGCCATAATATTCCCGAGATCGGAAAGGCGGGTCTCTTTCTGAAGGCAACGTCTTCTCTTGTCGGCCCCTCGCAGGGGATCGCCCTTCGTTTTCCTGATCGACGCACGGATCATGAAATCGAACTCGTCGCCATCATCGGCAAGACGGCGAGCTGTGTTTCGCGCATGGACGCTCTTGACCATGTTGCCGGATATTGTCTCGGCCTGGATATCACCGTCCGCGGAACGGAGGACCGCAGCTTCAGGAAGTCGATCGATTCCTACTCTGTTCTTGGCCCGTGGCTGACCACGGCCGACGAAATTCCCAGCCCGAACGATCTTGAACTGACCTTGCGGCGGAATGGCGATATCAAGCAGCACACTTCGACGGCCGACATGATCTACGATGTCGCGCGCATCATCGAATTCGCATCCTCATTCTATACGCTCTATCCCGGCGACATCGTTTATACCGGGACACCCCAAGGAGTTGGACCTATCGAGCCGGGCGATCGCCTCCATGCGGAATGCCCGGCTTTGGGTGCCATGAGCGTGACGGTTCGCGCATATTCGGAGCAAAGACCCGTGTAGGATAAGATGGCGCCTCGGGCTACCACGCTGCGCCGGACAATTGCGATGTGACGCTGCAGCCGAGCGCCTCCGACCTCATCTTGCCCGATGTGCAGCTTCGCCCGGTGCCGAGGCCGGCCATCGCGTGGCATTGCTGCCCCAGAAATGCCCAGCAAGCCTCGGCCATATCCTCGGCGGCCACCACGCCGCCGGGAGAGCCCGGTGTCGGCCCATTCCGAGGACGCACCTCACCATTTGGGATCGCTTGAGCGCCGGGATGATTGCCCTATTCGGCAATCGTCAGCGTCATTCCATCGAATGCCACTGCGATATTGTCCGCCAAGCGGCTGGCGAGGCTCGCATAATCCAGATCGACATGGAGATTGGTCAGGACCGCGCGTCGCGGCTTCAGCGCGGCGATGGCATCGAGCGACTGAGCCAGATGGAAATGGCTGGGATGCGGCGTCTCGCGCAGGCAGTCGAGAATCAGGATATCGAGGCCGGCCATGGCTTCCATTGCTGCCGGCGGGATCAGGCTGACATCAGGCAGATAGGCCAATGAGCCGAAACGGAAGCCGAGCGCTTCGTAATTCGGCCCGTGCTCGACCCGGAATGGCAGCGCTTCGATCAGTCCGCCGGCGCCGTCGATTGTCTGGCTACGTCCGGCAGTGATCTGGTCGAGATCGAGGATCGGCGGGTAGTAACTGCCCGCCGGCGTCTCGAAGAGATAGCCGAAGCGTGTGCGCAGCGAGGCTTGTGTGGTCGTATCGGCATAGATGCGGATGCGCTGGCGCATATGCAGGACAAGCGCGCGCAAATCGTCGATGCCATGGCTATGGTCGGCATGGTCATGCGTCATCAGCACGCCGTCGAGCGCCTCCACCTCGGCGGACAAGAGCTGTTCACGAAGGTCTGGAGAAGTATCGACGAGAACCCGGGTCGTGCCGTCCGGTCCCGAACGCGTCAGCAGAATCGAGCAGCGGCGCCGGCGATTCTTTGGATTGCTCGGGTCGCACGCACCCCAACCGGAGCCAGGCCTTGGCACACCACCCGAAGAACCGCAGCCGAGGATCGTAGCCGTCAGCGTCATGGCGCGGGATCAGGCGACCCGCGCAACCGGCGCGGCGTGGTCCATCTTCCAGTAGCAGCGCCGGGCGTTCTCGGTGGTGATCCGAGCGGCCTCGTCGAAGGGCACGCCGATCGCATCCGCCAGAACCTTCGCCGTTTCAACGACATAGGCCGGTTCATTGCGTTTGCCTCTGAACGGGACGGGAGCCAGATAGGGCGCATCCGTCTCGACCAGCAGGCGCTCGCGCGGCACCATCCGCGCGATGCGGCGCAGGTTCTCCGAGGTCTTGAAGGTCAGGATGCCGGAGAAGGATACGTAGAAGCCGAGTTCGACACCGGCCATGGCGAGCGCCTCTCCCGCCGTGAAGCAGTGCAGAATCGCCGGGAAAGCGCCCTTCTCGGTTTCCTCCCGCAGAATCGCGATCATGTCGTCATCCGCTTCGCGGGCGTGGATGACGAGCGGCAACTGCGTCATCCGGGCGGCGGCGATATGGGTGCGCAGCCCCTGCGCCTGCGCGTCGCGGGGGCTGGAATCGTAATGGTAGTCGAGGCCGGCTTCGCCGATCGCGACGCAGCGCGGATGGCCCGACAGTTCTGCCAGCCGCTCGGCCGTGATGTCGAGTTCCTCATGCGCCTGATGCGGATGGGTGCCGACCGAGAACCAGACCGACGGGAAGCGCTCCGCGATCGCAGCATAATCCGCGAAGCGCGCGACGCGGGTCGAGATCGTGACCATCCGGCCGACGCCCGCGGCTTCGGCCCGCGCGATATAGGCCGGCAGCTCCGCTGCGAAGTCCGGAAAGTCGAGATGGCAGTGTGTGTCGATGACCATCACGCCACCTGACCATCCTCGGGCTCGACATAGCGCGGGAACACCGCGCTCGGCGCCGGCAGCGGTGTCCCGCTGGCCAGACGTCCGATCTCGCCGAGCGCAGCAAAGCTGCGAGCCTCAGCAGGCACGCCGAGCAGGTCAAGCAGTTTGCCCGCTGCCTGCGGCATCACCGGCTGCACCAGGATCGCGACTTGCCGGATCACCTCGATCGTAACGTAAAGCACGGTGTCGCGGCGCGCCGGATCTGTCTTGGTCAGGCGCCAGGGCTCGTTGGCAGCGAAATAGCGGTTCGCCTCCGCCACCACCGCCCAGATATCGGCCAGCAGGCTATGCAGGGCGAAATCCTTCATCATGTCGCGGGCCTTGGCGAGCGCGCCATCGGCCATGGCGAGCATGGCTTGGTCGGCGTCGGTCAGCGTCCCGCAAGGCGGCACCCTGCCCTCGCAGTTCTTGGCGATCATCGACAGCGAGCGCTGCGCCAGATTGCCGAGGTCGTTGGCGAGGTCGGCATTGATCCGCCCGACAATGGCATCGTGGCTGTAATTGCCGTCCTGGCCGAAGGAAACCTCGCGCAGGAAGAAATAGCGCAGCTGGTCGACGCCATAGGTCTCGGCGAGGTCGAAGGGATCGACCACGTTGCCCAGCGACTTCGACATCTTCGTGCCCTTGTTCAGCAGGAAGCCGTGGCCGAAGACGCGCTTCGGCAGCGGCAGCCCCGCCGACATCAGGAAGGCCGGCCAGTAAACCGCATGGAAGCGCACGATGTCCTTGCCGATGATGTGGACATCGGCCGGCCAATAATGCGCGCGGGAACTCGCGGGATCGGGGAAGCCCGTCCCGGTGAGGTAGTTGTTGAGCGCGTCGACCCAGACATACATGACGTGCTTCGGGGCGCCCGGCACCGGCAGGCCCCAGTCGAAGGTCGTGCGGCTGATCGAGAGATCCTCGAGTCCTCCCTTGACGAAGGAGACGACCTCGTTCCTGCGCGTCTCCGGCGAAATGAAGTCCGGGACCTCATCGTAGAGCTTCAGCAGGGCGTCCTGGTACTTGGCGAGGCGGAAGAAGTAACTCTCTTCCTCCACCCACTCGACCGGCGTCCCCTGCCCCCCCAGGCGCGTGCCGTCGGGCTGGAGAGTCGTCTCCTCCTCCCCGTAGAAGGCCTCGTCGCGCACCGAATACCAGCCGGAATACTCGGCGAGATAGATGTCGCCATTGGCCTCCATGCGCCGCCAAAGCTCGTCGGTCGAGACCTCGTGGTCGGGGTCGGTCGTGCGGATGAAGCGGTCGAAAGAGCAGCCGAGGCGCTGCTCCATCTCCTGGAACCGCGCCGCGATCTTGTCGACGAACTCCTTCGCCGACAGGCCGTTCTGGGCCGCCGTGCGCTGAACCTTCTGGCCGTGCTCGTCCGTGCCGGTCATGGCGAAGACGTCGTAGCCATCCAGCCGCTTGAACCGCGCGATCGCGTCGGCCGCCACCATCTCATAGGCGTGGCCGATATGCGGCGGCCCGTTGGTGTAATGGATCGCGGTCGTCAGGTAGAATTTCGGGGCGGTTGCCATCATCTGTCCGAGAGCTTCGCTTCACGCTGCGCGCGAGCGGGAAACCGCAGCCGACAGATCATGAAACATCGTCATCACCAGCGGTCGACGGTCGAGATTGTACGTCTCGACCTCTCGCGCCTGCTGTCCAAGCTTTTCCCATACCTCCGCAAGTGGTGCAAGACGCGCCGGTTGCGCTGCAGCATGCGCGTGCAGGTGGTCGGAGATCCAGCCCTGCACCGTCTCGATCATCACCGCGAAATCGCGCTCGCCGGCCTTGCCGGCGACATCCTCGGCCAGCGTCAGCAGCGCCGGGATGTCGACATGCGGCAACGCGTCGAGGCGCGCCCTCACCGCTTCGACCAGGGCGAGCGTCTCGGGATCGACATAGGTCAGCGCCCGCCGCACCGAGCCTTCGGCAAGACTCGCGGCTCGCCGCAATGCCGAGCGGTCGAGCGGCGCCTGCATCCGCTCCAGCGCCAGGCTTCCGGCCTCCATCACTCCGGCTTCATCGAGCGGAGCGAAGGTCAGGAGGCGGCATCGCGAGCGGATCGTCGGCAGCATGCGGCCCGGCGCATGGGCGACGATCAGGAACAGCGCCCGCGGCGGCGGCTCCTCCAGCAGCTTCAGCAGCGCATTCGCGGCGGAGCGCTCCATATCCTCGGCGGAATCGACGATGCAGACGCGCCATCCGCCCTCGGCAGCGCTCGCGCCGAAGCGGTCGATGACCCGTCGCACCGCATCGACCGGGATATTGCTTGTGTAGCTCTTGCCGTCCGGCTTGGGCACCCGCCTCAGCACATGCAGATCGGGATGCGACTGCGCCATGACGCGCCGCGAGGCGGGGTCGCTCTCGGGCATGGCGAGATTGCCCTTCTGCGCGGCGCGCATCCGCGGATCGCCGGCAGCGAGCATGAAGCGCGCCGCCCGATAGGCGAAGCTCGCCTTGCCGATGCCTTCCGGCCCGCCGAGCAGCCACGCGTGATGCATCCGGCCGGAAGAGACGGCATCGAGAAAGGCCCGCTCCTGCGCCTCGTGGCCGATCAGGCTCAGCGTCTCGCGCGGATGCGGCGCGATCGGCAGCCGGTCGGGTTCGTCGCTGGTCTCTCGCATCACGCTTCCGGTCTGGTTTGCAGGCGCTCGCCCACCGCCTTCCACGCCGCTTCCGCAAGCGCCTCGGGCGGCAGCGTCGCATCGAGCAGGACGCAGCGCCGTGGCTCCCGGGCGGCAATGTCGCGATAGGCTTGGCGCAGATTGCGGTGGAAGGCCAGCGCTTCGCCCTCAAATCGATCGATCGCCTCTCCGGGCCGGCGCCGTTTTGCGGCACGGGCGAGGCCGATCTCGGGATCGAGATCGAGGATCAGGGTGAGATCCGGCATCAGCCCGGCGACGGTCACGGATTCGAGCGCGGCCAGCAGAGCTGGGTCGATCTTGCCCAGCACGCCCTGATAGACCCGCGTCGAATCGATGAAGCGATCGCAGATCACCCATTCGCCACCTTCGAGCGCAGGGCGGATCAGGCTGTCGATATGGTCGATCCGTGCTGCCGAGAACATCAGGGCCTCGGCGAAGGCGCCATAGTCCTTGGCCTGCCCCGCCAGGATCATCTCGCGAATAGCCTCGGCCTTGGGCGAGCCGCCAGGCTCGCGCGTCGTCCGGGTCGTGAAGCCGGCCTCGCCGAGCCGCCCCGCCAATGCGCGCGCCAGCGTCGATTTGCCGGCGCCCTCGCCGCCCTCGAGGGTGATGAATCGTCCCTTGTCCATGTCGATCCGCTCAGCTCCGGCCCAGCGCCTTGCGGACCCAGCCGGTCGTGGCCTCGAACAGCGCATCGAGCGCGCGGCTCTGCAGCGTGCCGGCCTGCACCGTTTCGGCTGCATAGAGGGGCACGTCCAGCGTTTTGATATCGCCGCGCGTCACGATGAGACGGCCCACCTCCGCCCCCTCCTCGACGGGAACCATAAGCGGGCCGCGATAGACGATGCGCGCGGTGAGGCGCTCTGTGCTGCCCCGCGGCAGGGGGAGGCTGATGGCCCCCTTGCTGCGCAGCGCGACGCGCCCCTTCTCGCCGCCATAGACGCTCGCCTCGCCGACGGTCTCGCCATTGGCGAAGAGCTGCCGCCGCTCGAAGGCGCGGAAGCCCCATTCCAGGAGCTTGCGGGCCTCGGCCGCCCGGTCCCGCGCTGTCTTGAGGCCGTTGACGACGACGATGAGGCGCTGGCCGTTCTGGACAGCCGAGCCGACGAGGCCAAAGCCCGACTCGTCGATATTCCCCGTCTTCAGCCCGTCGGCGCCGATATCCATCGTCAACAGCGGGTTGCGGTTCTGCTGTCTGATCTTGTTCCAGGTGAACTCGCGCTGGCCGAAGATCTTGTAGAGTTCCGGATAGGTCTTGATGATGTGGTCCGCGAGCAGGGCGAGCTCGCGCGCCGTCACCCGTTGCTGCGGATCAGCCATGCCGGTTGCATTGCGGAAGACGGATTTGGTGAGCCCCAGCGCACGCACGCGCTCCGTCATGATCCGTCCAAAGGTCGCCTCGTCGCCGGCGATCGCTTCGGCCAGGGCGATCGAAGCGTCGTTGCCGGACTGAACGATGATGCCCTGCAGGATATCGGACAGCTTGATGCGGCTGTTGACGATGGCGAACATCGCAGAGCCACCCGAAGGCGCCCCGCCCTTGCGCCAGGCGTTCTCGGAGATGCCGATCTCGCTGTCGAGCGACAGGCGGCCGGCGCTGATGTCCTGAAAGGCGACCAGCACCGTCGCGAGCTTCGCCATGCTCGCCGGGACCATCAATTCGTCGGCCGATTTCTCGTAGAGGACGGCGCCGGTATCCGAATCGAGCAAGACCGCAAAAGGCGCCTGCGACTGGAAGTTCTGGGCACGAACCGGAGCGGCAAGAATGAGAGCCCAGAGCAGGACAACCACGCCTGCTCCCCACCACCGAACCGGCGGCAGAGCCGCAGCAGACAGGTTCGCATAACGAAAGGCGCTCATGCCTCGATGTGAAGCAGAGCGCCCGGCATCAGGTCAAGAAAATTGGCTTCAGTTGCGCGTCGGCGGCAACACGGCCTGGAAAGCGAGCCGGTTGACCGGCTGGGTCCTGGCGAGCCCTTTCTCGGGCACGTTCAGCAAGCTTGCGGACGTGCCGCGCGGCGGCGGCAGCGTGGAGCGCAGCGCAGCGGGAACCGCAACCGGCTTTCCGGCGTTGGCGATGGTATCGAGATCGAAAGGCCGGCTCGGCGGCAGCGGGGCGGCACGGACCGGCGTGGCTGCGGAAGCCGCGGGACCGGCGGATGCAAGCGTCGCCATGACCGGCGACGACGGCGAGATCACACGCGTCGTTTGAGGAGCATAGGCCTGCGCGACGGGCTGGCTGACCTCGGGAGCGACGGGCTCCGGCTCCGCCACCTGGGCGGGGGCGTCGATATCGGCGCTGCGCGTGCGCGTCGTGGCGACCCCTTCTGTGCTGGCAACCATCGTCCGTGCGCTGGTGCCCGGAATCGGCGCCTGGCTGCCGTCGGTGCGGAGCGTTGCAAGCAGGAGATTGTCGTCAGAGCCGGCGAGCGAGGCCTGGCCGAGATATTCCATCTTGATGCGCGCCGTCCCGAGATGGCGGAAGGCAAGCGCATCGGCAGTCTTCTGCGAAACGTCCATCAGGCGATTGCCGTGATAGGGGCCGCGATCGTTGACGCGTACGATGATCGAGCGATTGTTCAGAAGGTTCGTGACACGCGCATAGGCCGGCAGCGGCATCGTCGGGTGCGCGGCGGAAATGCTGTTGCGGTCATAGACCTCGCCATTGGCCGTGCGGCGACCGTGGAAGGCCTCGCCATACCACGAGGCCAGGCCGACAGCGGCATAGCCGACAGGCTTTTCATAGGGCACGTAGCGTTTGCCGGCGACCGAATAGGCCTTGCCGACGAGTTGGCGACCGCCGCCCTTCGGCACCTCCTCGCCATCCGCGACCACGCGCGGGCTGGCGGGGCCGTATTTCCACTGCGGGAAAGCGCCGATCTCCTTTGAACGACGCCCGGCGGTCTGATTGCCGGCGCAGTTGGCGACGAACAGGCCAGCCAGCACGACGCAGCCGAGACGCGCAATGGACGAGACGGAAGAAGACGCTGGCGGCGATCCGGTCACGCTGGAGGAGAGCTCCTTGGCCGAAAAGCTAGCGTCCCGCATCGTTTTGCTCTTCCGCTTTCTGCGCCAAAAACCACGGCTTCGCCCAAGCCGCACGCGCGGCTTGACCGAGTTTTCGGTCAATTCCTTTAAGGGATCGTTAAACAGCGAAATACCTGCACCGAGGATTCGCCGAACAGGAGTCCCTGTCTTTGAGCGGGCACAAAGGTGTCCGAACAGTGGCGCATGTCAACCTGCGCGACAGACCTTCGCCATCTTTTCCACCGGGCGTGACCTTAACGCCACTATTGCCGCACGGAGCCAGGCGCATCGGCTTCGTCTGGGAACTATGGCTCGTTTCATCCGAAAACTGCGGTCTAAACCTGACAGCCCCCTTGCAAATCGGCGGCCCCGATTGCATTGAACCATGGCCGGAAGGGTGGCCGAGTGGTTTAAGGCAGCGGTCTTGAAAACCGCCGTGGGTGCAAGCCCACCGTGGGTTCGAATCCCACCCCTTCCGCCAGAATCCCATATTTCATAGGATTATCTGGGCATCTGACCCACGAACCCACGTTCTACCCACAACGCGAATCAGGGCCTACGGCTGGGTTTTGCCGACGATCTGCCGTGGTGGGATGGCGCTAGACAGCTTCGCAGCGCTTCGCTCGTGAAAATATATCGCTGCCACCAAGCCCTCGGTGATGTCGAGCAGGGTCGATAAATGCTCAGTGGTCGGCTTAAAGCCACGATGCATGGCGGCGTGCCCGGCTTCGATTAGCGCTGCCTTGAAGCTAGGCTGTTGATGTAGCGCGACATATCCGAGCTGAAAGAATTGAGTGATATTGCCGGTGAAAGAGCCGGTGTCGCCGCCGATTTTGTCGATCATCATTATCTCGACAACGGCGCGAATGCCCATCGCAGCTAGTCGGTTCGATCCGTTCTGAAGGGCCGTATAGACCTCGTTCAGGAGCTGACCGATGTCGGTTTCAAGCATCCAGATTGCATTCGGGAAACCCGACATCCAGTCCGGTCGTCGACGCGACAATGGCGGCGGGTAGTAGACTGTGTCGACGATCGGGTTTCCGTCGCCGTCCGACATCTGCGTATAGTCGGTTTCGTGCTGAAGATGAATTCGATCGCAACCCGCGCACTTGATGAGTCTATAGGTGGAGATCAACACCCATTCATCATCGTCACTCACGTCAACTTCGGTGTGAAGAACCAGATGGTTCTTCCTCCCGCCGCAGGTGTTGCAGTGCGCCTTGATCTTCTCGTCCATCCGACACGTGCCCTAAAGTCGATCGCCGGAAGCTATCACGCAACAATCGATCGCGACACGGCACCGATGGCGCCAACCACAAGCTATTGGATGGGCGCTCGACGTCTGCGGTTCTCCCGACTGCTCTCAGCTTTCGGAAAGCTCAGAAGGGTACCCGGCACGCCGTACTTCACCCTTTTCCACTTCCCTGTAAGACCATTGTCGATGCGAATCAGCCGCCCCTCGCTGGCGAGATATTCGCAGACGGCCAGCACGTAGGCGCGTTGACGTTCCTCGGTCAGACCGCTGTTCGTCCAAGGGATAGCGTGGCGGACGTAATCCATCGCGACAGCACCACTCTTATGCTTGGAGGCGTAGGCCAGCACTGCGGATGGCGGTCGAGTTCAACGCGGTCGATCGGGTTCATGATTCGCGCCCCTAATGACGGACGGAGCTGCCACCGGGGGCCGTCATCACAGCCGGGGGAACGCCGAGCTGCACAAGGGAGAGCGTGTCGACCGGGGGCACGAGAAACCGCTTACCGTCCGGCGACATCATCAGGAGGTTCAGCTTATCGGCGACGTAGAGAGCTTCTGGGTTCGCAGCGCCGAGGGCGTCGACCATCTGACCTAGGCTGACAGTGCGGTCCGCTGCGTCGTCACCCTTACGAGCCGACACGATCTCAAGCGCGAAGCAGTATGCTTTCAGCGCTAGCGCCTGCTGTGTGCGCAGCGTCTCTTCGGCAATCATGCTGACGAGCAGTTCGGTCCGGTCGATGTTCATGTGCATTTTCGTGCTCCTGTGGCGCTGAACGGGGTGCTTTTTCGTGGGTCATCCGGGCGGTAGTCGCCAAATCGCCTAGCGGGGATAGGCGTTCGGGCGGAGGATCACGCAGTTTTGCGGGCGAGCGAGATCAGCCACTCCAGTTCCGACAGCGGGAGGTCATTCAGGGGCGGCTGCCAGCGCTGCATTTGTGGTGAGCGCGCGGCGCTCGTGGCATGGTCTGAGCCCGGGTCAATTGTTCGCGCCGGTCAGGAGCGCCTACACACTTGCCTCCTGATGAGGTCAAGGGTGTCTGCGCCGGAGGCGAACGCCGGTTGCCTCGGTCACTTCGGTACTGTGGTGCTTGAGGCGCAAATCGTTGCAGATGGCCCAAGCGCGTAGGTCGCATACCAATCGCCGAGTTTCGGCAATGCCGGCAGGCTTGGACATGCCCGGAACTCTTTATGCTAGATTTTCGAGCGAAACGCCCGGGGTGTTCGGCCGGTCGCCTTTTGGAAGGCGCGCGCGAAATTGGCTGGAGAGGAATATCCCATCTCTGCCGACACACGGGTGATCGAGCCATTCGTGTGCCTGAGCAACTCGGTGGCCCGCTGCACCCTTGCCGCATTCGCCAGGCTGCGAAAGTCGGTGCCAGCCTGACTTAGCTCACGTTGCAGCGTTCGGACGCTGGTAGCCATCGGTCGCGCCACGCGATCGATCGATACGCTGCCGGTGAGGACCTGAGCCCGGACCTGCTCCATGACGACGTCGAGCAGATCGCGTGGAGCGCCGCCGGGCCGGTCTCGGGCCACGTCCTCGATGGTGACGATGGGCCATGCCCCACGGTTGGGAGCAGCCGACAAGAGGTCGCGTTCCATGACGATCGTCACGGCGGGCGCGTTGAACAGGACGGGGCACTGGAAGAGATCTTCGAACAGCCCGATCTGGCGCGGCCTACTGATATTGAGCTCGACGCGCAGTGGCCGCCAGTCAAAAGGCAAATAAGCCCTGAGGACGCTGAGCAGAACGCCGGCAGCCGCTCCGGCGATCATGTCGTAGCCCGCGTGGCCAGCCAAGGCAAAGACGTAGCTATAGCGTGCCTCGTCGCCGACGATGGCGACGGACATCCTGTCATGGGTGCTGTGATAAGGCAGCGCCACAATGGCCCGCTGGATGGATTGGCCGAGGGTATCGCCCCCCAGAACGTAGCGCCCGAAGCTGCCGTAATTGCCTGCGCTCATCATCGGCGCGATCAGAAGCCCGAGATTGGGCTCGCCGGCCGCCCTTGCCGCAGCATTCACGAAGCCGAGGACTGCGGCATGCGGGATGAAACAATTGCGGCCTTCGGTCAGCTCCAGATCGAAGCCTGCTGCGCGGTTTGCCCGTAGGAGCGCGCTTTCCCCGATTGCATGACGCAGGAATGCCGGCAGGCCGTGCAGGATGTGGCTCGAGATGACTGGGATCTCAGCCACGCGCTGGACGCTCCGGAATGCTTGCAAGGTTGGCGCAAAATGAGTGGTCCCGAAACCCGATTGCTGCTTTGTCGCACAGTATAAGTGCCGCCGGCAAACGGGAAAACCGGCCTTCGTCGTCGTCAATTTTATTATAGTTGGGGGAATTTCGGGCCGTGAGCGCGAGGACGTTGATCAGGCTAGCCATACTGACACTCTTCGCGACCTTGTCGTGCTCAGGAGTGGTGCTGGCGGAAGATTCAACGGGCAGCCCTGGCGATCTGGCTAAAGCAGCGCAGAACCCCGTTGCCGACATGATCAGCGTGCCGTTCCAGAACAACTTCAACTTCCATGTCGGTCCGCACAAGCAGCTGCAGAATGTCCTCAACATCCAGCCGGTGATCCCGATCACGCTCAGCAAGGATTGGAACCTGATCACGCGCTGGATCACGCCTGTGATCTCGCAGCCGGCCCTGACGGTGAATGGCGATCGCGAGTTCGGCCTGGGCGACATCAATCCCAGCTTCTTCTTCTCGCCGAAGCAGCCAACTCACGGCATCATCTGGGGCATCGGGCCGACCGTCGTACTCCCCACCGGCACCGACAAGACCCTCACGTCCGGCAAGTACTCGGCGGGGCCGGCCTTCGTAGCCTTGGCAATCGAGGGACCCTGGGTTGTCGGCGTCCTCGTCAACAATGTCTGGTCCTTCGCGGGCAAGAGTACCCGCAGCACGGTCAATGCAATGACGCTGCAGCCGTTTGTGAACTACAACTTCCACGGCGGCTGGTACCTGACATCGTCCCCCGTCATCACCGCCAACTGGGAGGCCGGCCAGGGCGACCGCTGGACGGTGCCCATCGGAGGCGGTTTTGGGCGCGTATTCAAGATTGGCCATCAGCCCGTCAATGCGCAGCTCGCAGCCTACTACAATGTCGCAAAGCCCAGCGGGGCCGCCGATTGGCAGCTGAGGGCCCAGCTCCAGTTCCTGTTCCCGAAATGATGGGCGAACAAGCCGCTCACGGGGCGCCTCTCGGATGTCGTGTTCGCGCCAAACGCCGACATAGAGGGGGCTCTGAATTGGCCGTTCCTGCATTGTCAATCATCGCCGACGTCGCGTAACTTCATCTTGCTACCTATGCGCGCTCAGCCACGAGTTGTGAACCCGAAGGAAGTGTTCAAATGATCACGAAACGCGATCTGCTTGGCTCTGCTGCGCTGGCGGCGCTCACCGCCACGATGGCAAAGGCCGACATCGTCTCCCCCCCGGTCATTGAGCAGAACAGTGTCGAATGGCCCAGCCTGTTCGAGGCCAAGGACATCGCCGAAGAAGGCTTCATCTACGGCCTGCCGCTGGTGATGTATTATGCGGTGATGCAGGAGTTCGCCGTCGACAGGAACTCGGGACAGTTCAAGGCCCCATTCAACGAAATCAAAAACCTGAACCATGTCGCCACCCCGGCGGACACGGCAATCATCACGCCCAATAGCGATACGCCTTACTCGTTCATCTGGATGGATTTGCGGGCTGAACCGATGGTGATCTCGGTGCCGGCGATCGAAAAGGAGCGCTATTACTCGGTCCAGCTCATCGACGGCAACACTTACAACTTCGGCTATATCGGCACGCGCGCCACGGGGACCGAGCCGGGCGACTATCTGGTCGTCGGGCCGGACTGGAAAGGTGGAACGCCCGCTGGGATCAAGAAGGTCTTCTCATCGACGACGCCGTTCCCGCTCGCGATTTTCCGCACCCAGCTTTTCAATCCCGGCGACATGCCGAACGTTGAGAAGGTCCAGGCCGGCTACAAGGGGCAACCGCTTTCCGCCTTCCTCAAGCAGCCCGCCCCGCCCGCCGCGCCCAAGCTCACCTTCGTTCCCGCCAGCACCGCCGGGATCAGGCATAACTTCTTCGAGTATCTCGACGCCGCCCTGCAATTCGTCCCCGAGACGGCAAGGGACAAGGCGGTTCGCGCGAAGCTTGCGAAAATAGGCATCGGCCCCGCCAAGACCTTTGCGTTCAAGGATTTGTCGTTCGAGCACAAGGCCGAAATCCTGGTGGCCATGAAGCAAGGCAATGGCAAAGTCGACAAATGGCTGGCCGGTGGAAACAAGAACATCAACGGCTGGAACATCGGCTCGTTCTTCGGCGACGAGGTCTTCTATAACGGCGATTGGGTGATGCGGGCCGGGTCTGCAAAGGGCGGTCTCCTCGGCAATGACGCTGTAGAAGCCATGTACCCCTACACGCGAACGGACGCGACCGCTGAGCCGCTCGACGGCAGCAAGCACAAATACACCATCACCTTCGCGCCTGGCCAGTTGCCGCCAGTGAATGCGTTCTGGTCGGTTACGATGTATGATGGAAAGAGCCAGTTTCTGGTGAAGAATCCGATCGATCGCTACCTAATCAACTCTCCGATGTTGTCCGCGATGAAAAAGGACGCGGATGGTTCGCTGACGCTGTACCTGCAGAAGGACAGCCCTGGCGCCGACAAGGAGGCAAACTGGCTTCCGGCGCCGGATGACAAGATCTATCTCGTGATGCGCCTCTATTGGCCGAAGCCTGCACCGCCTTCGATCCTGCCGGCGGGCACAGGAACATGGCAGCCACCGGGCGTGAAGCGGGTCTGATAGTAGACGAAAGACTTGGTGCACGCTCCCTAGTCGCAAGGTCATTGCGATAACGCGGTTGTCTACCGTGCCGTCTACAAATTTCGGCATAATATTCAATCGGAATTATCGCCAAGGCGACCCGAAACTGGGTCGCCTAATATGATCGGCTTGCCATTTTCGCTCAATACCTGCGGCTCTTACACTTTCAAACAGGAGATCATTATGTCCAAAACTTTCGCTGCCGTGGCGCTTTCGCTCGTCTGCGCAGCCTCGTCTTCGGCGACGGCCCAGGTTCCGCTCACGAGCTATGTCGACGCCAAAGGCTTCATCGATGTTCAGGCCCTGACCTGCGCGCAACTCGCCGCGACCTTCCAGGAGGACGCCGACGCACTTTCTGCCTGGTATAGCGGTTGGTATAACGGCCTCGCCAAGAAGCATTTCCTTGACCTGAAGAAGGGCAAGGTCGTCGAGCACGAGCTCATCGTCTACTGCAAAGCCAATCCCGATAAGAAGATAATCGAGGCGCTTGCGGTCGTGTTCAAGGATGAGCGCGCCAAGCTCGGAATTCACCTGAAGTAAATATTTGAAGCATCGGCAATCATTTCGGGCAGCTCCAATCTCAGCCAGGATAGAACGTCATGAGCCCATATATCTCAGTCGGGATTGCGCTATCACTCGGACTGATCCTTGCAGGCTGCCAAACTTCGCAATCAAGGCAAGAGCAGCTTGCCGCGATTTGTGCTGATCCGGCCAACCGGCAGCCCAATACCTTCTACTGGGCAGAATGTCAGTCGCTTTATCCGTCGACGAGCCGGCAGTTGCAAAAGGATTACGCGCTTGGCGCTCCGACAGGCGACTGAGGTCGGGACCGGGCCGTGCTGAAAGAGAACGAGCGCGAGCCAGAAAAACCTCGCGAGCATATCAATATTGCATAGCCCCAGTCTCTCCACCCTCTCAAAGGATTCATTCGATATGCCACTCCGCACTATAAAAATCTTTGCCGGAATTGCCTTCGCAGCATGCTCGATCACCGCGCAGGCCGCCGACCTGCCGTCTCGGCGGATCGTACCTGTTGCTCCTTTGCCGCCCGCCTTCACCTGGACCGGTTTCTATGTCGGTGCCCAGGCCGGCTGGGCGCAGACCAGAACCGAACTGACGCCGGGCGCCGTGATCGCCGGGCGGGCTGCCGTTGCTTCATTGCCGAGTCTGAACCGGGACGGCGCTGCGGTCGGCCTGCTGGCGGGCTACAACTACCAGATCGGTCAGCTGGTCCTCGGCGGCGAGATCGACGGCGCAGCCCTCATCACCGGCAAGCAGCGCTTCACCGCGCTAACCGGCGATTTCATCACCGCGCATACCAATTGGGTAGGCTCGGCCAGGCTGCGAGTCGGTTATGCCTTTGATCGCTTCATGATCTACGCAACTGGCGGCCTGGCATTGGCCGAGGCCAAGTCGACGGTGACGGGGACAGGTTATTCCTATGGCGCGGGTGACGGCGCCCGTGTTGGCTGGACGCTTGGTGCAGGCGCCGAATATGCCATCACGAACAATTGGATCGCCGGTCTGGAGTATCGGTACTCGCAGTTCGAGGAGGATACCTACACCTATCCGGTCGGCGTTGGCGGACTCGGGATCATCGGCTTCAAGCAGCAACTGAGCACCAATCAGGTTGTCGGGCGGCTGCTCTACAAGTTCTAGCCCTCTCGGACACACGGCGTCGTGCCGACCGAGCCATCGGCGGACCTTCGGACTCTAATGGGCGGCGTGGTCGTCGAGGATCACGGGGACGATATTGCCGGCCGGCCCCTCAGCCTCGATGGCGTTGAGGAAGCGGATGTACTCCTGGTGCCGATGGCGCTGCATGTTGCGGTCGACGGTGCCGTCGAGGACGTTTAACGCGGCGAACAGGTCGCGGTGCCATGGCGTTTGTATTCGTGGGTCATGGTGCCGGGCCGGCCCTTCTTCAGAGGTAGGCCCGGCTCCGTGAGGTCGAGCGCATGGATCTGGCTCTTCTCATAGACGGACATCACGATGGCATGGGCTTGCGGCTCAACGTAGAGGCCGACCACGTCGCGCAGCTTCCGCAGAAAATTCGGATCTTTGGACAGCTTGAACTGCCGACAGCGATGCGACTGCAGCCTGTGCGCCTTCCAGATGCGCGGCACCGTGCTGGCGCTGGACCATCGGTCGGAGCATGAGGCTTCAGGCGGCATCAGGGTGTGACCAATCATATCTGCCGCGCGTAATCCTTAGCGGGCGCCGGTCTCTGCTGGCAGTCCACGATCAGCGCCCCCTCGTTGACGATTACGCTCGTCTAACTCGGTAGGTTCGCCGGCCGGGCGCTTGGCGCCGAATAATCTGAACATGGTCACATCCCGTATTTGGCAAGAAAGGCGGCGTCTGGGTCTTCCGGGGGCTGCCACCGGGGCGCCTCCTGGGTGACCGCTGTCGGCGCCGAGCGTTCGGGCACCGGACTTGGCGGGGCGTCGACTAGCTTCGGGCGCCGGGGCGGGCTGATCGGACCTGACCGGGGGACCGGCTCAAGCGGCCGGAACAGGAACTTGCCTGACGGGACCGCAGCGACGGTGAGAACATGCTGCGCTGTAGCCGGGTCGCCATGTGTCGGCAGTTGCCCGCCGTCCGCACCGAAGAGCCGGATATGAACGCCGCTCGCGTTCAAGCGGGCGTGCTCAACTGCGAGACTGGTACGCAGTGACTTCTGTGCAGTAGGATTCAGGTTAATCTTCATACCCGTCAGCCTCGTAAGGGTCTTTCGCCGTCTCGGCAGGCTTCCCGGTGACGGTACCGAGATACTTGCTAGCCAGATCGACGTTGACGGCTGCTGTGCGGTAGTCGAGCGCCTTCAGGGCGTAGTCAGCCTGTTCGCGGGTCAACATACCGGTCAGTGTCAGTTCAGCGACGCGGGCGTAAGCGTCGGTCAGAGGCAAGGCCAGGATTTCGTCTGTCGTCTCTTTCGTCAGGTTCGGGTCGCGATTGCGCATGCTGTCGAGCAGCTTTTGTGCTGCCAGTTGTCTGTCGGGATCGTATACCGGGCTGATCGCCTTAATCGCCAGCAACTGCACCACGCTTGCGTTAGTGATACGCAGGGTCTTGCGTGCGAGACGCTTGCCAAGCTGTTCGGCATGCTTCGTTGCCTTGTCGAGCAACATTCGCTCAAACGGGTCGAGCACTTCGCCGTCGTCGACCTTACGCCGCACGCCAGCTAGCTTTAGCTTCTCATCAGCGGTCAGGGCATTCAGACCTTCTTCCGCCGCGACGGCCTGCCCTAACTGGCGCATACCCTGCTCGTAAATATCAAGCTCGGCCATGCGTGTCGTGAAGTACGCACGCTTGGTGCGCTCTGCCAATCGCAACTGTTCGCGAAGTTCGTCCTGCTGCTGGTGGTAATTGCGATCATGGCGCAGCGTAATGTTTGCAGGTACCATCGGGAGGTCCGTTCATAGGTTGCGACAGGCCATCTGCGAATTGTGATAGGACGGCTAAGTTGTCGGTCGGAATAGTCGTCCGCCTGTTCAGTATTCGCCTCGCGACCGTTTCGATCAATCGCGCTGGCGGACTGCCACCGGGTGGTCGCCCCCGGTGGTCAGATCACTAACAGGTCTTCACGCATCCGCCGAATAAACTCGGTGACCACTCTTTCGCTGATGTTTGTTGGTTGAAATCCTAGCGCTGCTAGGTTTTGCGGGGGTCTGGCGGGGGTCTGTCCGAGACAACCCCCGCGAGAATCTGCCTTATTTTGCAGTGACTTGCGGTGGTTAGCGGGGGTTGCGGGGGTTAGTTTTGGTGTCTTTTGCGAGCGGGAGTGTGTGCGTGTGTGCGTGTGCGCTTGCTGGCTAAGGAGGGGAACCACAACCCCCGCAACCCCCGCGAAACCCCGCGAAGGGTACCAGCGCTGGCGGTTTGGTGGCGGGTGTCCGTACGTACCGTCCCCCGCACCACCCACGCACCTACCCCCGCGAATTTCATGTCGAGCCATGTTGACGGGATCATCATGTCTCAATTTTCTCCAGTTTCCAGACTTGTGTCTTCTTGTGCGCATCCATTTTGCTTGTGATTTTCAGCTCATCCGAAGGTATATCCTTATTGCGACCAAGCCATTGCCCGAACTTCAACTTCCACTTGTCCGGATGGTCGTTTACAATCTCAGACATTGCTTCGTTGAGCTGGGGAAACATAAGTCGCCATGGCGCCGTGCTTGTCTGGTCACGCGCTTTAGTGACCAACTCGGCTGTTGACAACGACGTATCAATGCCGATGCACTCCGCCCACGCGCCGATCAACTTCTGACGCTGAATTCGCTTCGGGTCGTTACTGTGCATGCCTTCCATCGATGTTACGGGATCGGCGCAACCAAGCCAGACTAGTGCAGAACGAACGCTGTCAGACCAGCCTTCAAAACTGGCGAGGGGCGGCAATTTACCCGGCTGCCCGGCGAGCAAGTACGCCCGCACGATGATTAGGGCTGCGGTGATATATAGCTTCCGGTTGGCTAATATCGTATCGACCGGACGGCTGGCGAATTCACGCAATTCCGGGCGTTCAACCTTGGCGTCAAGGTTGCACAGAATTGAGCGTCGGATAAGGTCTTGTGAGATCGAGACGTTATTACCGTTGGCAAACATCGTTGCCCGATTGTCGATGGTGATCATTTCACTAGCGCCGAGTCGACGCACCTGAACTGTCGGGCGCTCAATGTATTGGCACAGCGACGCGCCGTTGATCATACCATTCATGTTGTCGATCGACACGATCGGCTGACCGAGCATCAGCAGGGCGCCCAGTCTCTTTTCTGCTTCCTCTTCCGTGTTGCCGTAGTTCATGACCGGACAAGCTTGTCCGCTGGCTACGGCTGTAATCGTGTCCATCAAATAGCTTTTGCCGGTACCGGGGGTAGCTGCGTTGGTGACATGCATCGGTGCTGTACTGAACAGACCGCGCACAACTGGTGTCAGGATACCAGACAGCGCTACCGACTTACTTACTTCGTCAACGAACGGAAATTCGTGCAGCAGATCGCGAAACAACTTGATCGCAAATTCCGCGTCCCAGCGGGTAGGCGCTTCTGGCATATTAGGTAGCGCGGGCGGGTTCATCAAGAACAGGCGCGTTGCTGCGTCGTAGCCGGGTTCGTTCAACAAGCTTCCGTCCGGACGCAAGGTCGGCGTGGTAAGCACACCTGACACGCGACGGAAGCGCCATTCACCGAACCGTGATTGAAGGATTTGTGCGGCCTGTATCGGCGGGTCGACAGGTTCTGCGCCCCGGTTACCGACCTTAGCCCAGGATGCAACACGAGACATATGGTCAAGCAGAACATGCATCGTCACTTCTTTAAGCTGTGCGACTTGTGTGGTGCGGCCCTTGGCTGCTTCCACTTCCTGCATGATCGGAGTAACAAGGCGCGGCCCGTTGGCATATAGCGGCGCCTCTTGTTCAATCAACACCGTCTCAACTGTCGTGGCTAGTTCGTGCAGTGGTGCCCCTACCGCAACGATCGGTCGTAGCGGGTCTGATGACTGTCCCCCGGATTCAGCCAGCGCGACCTGCTCGGCTGCTGCTGCTGCCAGATCGGCGCCCGAAGTCAGGGCCGGCTCGTGGGTTTCGGCTGGCTCGGCGCCGAGAAGATCGGCGGGGGTAAGCAGATGGGCGGTCATGACAGCAACTTTCGGGCTTGAGATATCGCCGGAAGCGCCTCAAAAGCTTGACCTGCTTGGGGTCGCTTTCGGGTGACGCACTTCCTGTTAGTACAACTCAGAGCGTCCCGCTGTCGCAAGCGGGGCGCTCTTCTCGTTTCTGGGTATCGGACGGCTGGTCCGAGACCTTGTACAGCCCGAAGGCATATCCGGGCATCACTTCAGCGACCAGCTTAGCCAAAGTATCAGCAGCTAAGTCTTCAGACTCACCGTTGATAAACCGGTGAATTGTCTGCGGAGCGCGCCCGATGTTCACAGCGATCCTATGACCCTTCAGCGGTGAATTGATGACCGCTTGCCGGATCGTCTCGATATCGGGGTGTCTCGAATTACGTTTCATTATAAGCCTCTTGCGCTGCACTTGCCCGGCGCTGGCCTTAACTTTCCGAAATCTGGCGCCACAAGCAAACGCCTAATTCTGCTAGGGAAAAACATGAGTTCGCCAGCCGGGTCAGGGCTGGCGAGAGGGCTGGTCGAGCTGCGACCGGGGGTGATCAGGGCACTAATGACAGCGCCACGGCGAAACACGCGAACCACACCAGCAACGGCGCGGAGCCAGTATTCGTCACCTTGATGCGATGAAATATGTACAGCGGGACGAAGATCAGACCGGCTACCCAATTGGGTTCAAACCCGGCCTCGCGACAGCGGCGAGTATCGGCGTAGCACAACGCCACGTATATCACCAAATTCACGACTGTTTGCAGCATAAAGAGCTTGTCGGCTGGCATACCGATGACCAGTTTTTCGGTGATCCGGTCGGCAAGGAGTCCGAAGATAGGCGATACCGCCAGTGCAAAGAAGAATGAATTGTCGATGGTGGTCGTGGTCTTGGTCTCGGTGATCGTGGTCATGGTGTGATTTCCTTGGTTGATGTTAGTTGGTTGCTTCAGGGGTCGCCCCCGGTGGTCAATTCGTCAGCACATTCCGTTTTGCCTCCGCGCTTCGCAGATCGCAGCACTAACGCGCTCGCGCTCTTCAAGTACTGGCTGATTACGTTCACGAGACAGCGTCAGTTCTTCATCAAACCGACGAATGCAGCGTTCATTGCGGTCCCTGCCCCGATCAGTAAAACCAGCGTTCTCTAAGCACGGAGACTCGATCAGGATGCGCTTTACCTGTTCCGGGTCGCCGCTGATCTTGTCTAGGTCGCCGAGTAGGTCGAGATAGTCTTCTGACCAGTTACCCTTCCGACCAGGACCGGCCATCAGGAACCGGTATGAGTGCCTGTTGATCCGCAGGAGCATGGCGACCACTTCGGCGTCAGTCAGGTCGAGCCGGCGCCCTAGCTCCGTCGTGCGGCCGAGAACGCTGAGCGCGCTGGTCAGCCGTTCAGCCTTGCCCCGCAGCACGCCGCGCCGCTCAAGATCGACCATCAGCGCAGGCAGAGCGTCGCCGACCAGCGGCAGGTCGCGGCCCGAACCGGGTAGCCGCCGACCGGTCAGCGCAACGAACTGGCGAGCACCATAAAACGACCCGCCGAACGCCAGTTCGTAACGCGGGAATGGCATGTGGCCACGTACGAAGATATGTACGCCGTTGCCGGACATGCTGGTTTCCATCCATGCGCCGACTTCGCACGCCCAGCGATAAATGCGGTTCATGAACTGATGCGCCGCTGACAGGCGCTCGGCCTGCACTTCGGGCGTAGCCTCTGCCCACCACCATGTTTTCGGTAGGGTGCGGGTCGGGTTGTCGAGGTCGATACAGACGATGTCGTCTTCGGGCGTGATGAAGAACCCCGGACCAACGAAATACTCGTTGGCTGGCGCAGCGCGTAGGTCGTCCCACGAACACCACGTTGTCGGGTCGTTGACCTTGGCCGGGTTGCGCGCGTCGGGCTGCTTGTACGGCGCCCACTTGTTACGTGCAGCGTACACCGAGAACGGGAATTTCTTCGTGGTGTAAAAGCACCACTGCGGGAGGGCACGCAGAGAAGCCGGGATGTTGTCCCACTGCGTAGCGCGCGCTGCGGCATTCACAGCGTCTTGCTCGGCTTGCGCCACCATCGCCAGCGCAGCCGCGTTCAGGTCCGTGCTCATGACTGCGGCTCGGTCCCGTCGACCTGAGCGATCAGGGCGCGGGCGGCAGCGATCAGCGCAGGCGGGACGACAGGCGCGGCGAGCGCAGCCTTAACGGTGTCCTTGATCAGGTCCGGTTGATAAGCCGCGCAAGCCCCGCGCTGCTTCTCGGCTCTGGCCGCTGACCACGCGTCAACTTCATGCTCAACCCAGCCGACCCGACGCGGCGACAAAACCACCTGTGCCGGGAATTGCTTCCGCTGCATGAGTTCGTACAGCGTGGTGCGAGTTAGCGCTGTGCGACGAAGCACTTCGGGTAAGCGAATAAAGGTATTCTGTTGCGACATGGCGTGGCTCCGTTGCGTTGGAGCCATAAATGGTCCGGGAAGGCTCGGGAAGTCAAGTTGAGTACCGGCGCTATGGAAGCAACGCGAGGTCTAATACTCTTTCTGCACTTTGCGGCGATACGTCTCTTTGCTGAAATATCGTGCCTAATACTACTTCACGGAAGCCCGATCGATACGCATCACGATGCAGGATCGAAGCGATACGCCTAAACGCAAACGGGCCGCCCGATAGGACGACCCGTGTGAATGCTGCCTCTATGTCTTCCCGGCTGATTAGCGCCGATACGTCTTCCGTGTGGTCATCATCCGAGACCCCCGTTCAAGCCCGGATCGCTACGACATTGCCACCGGGGGCAGCAGTGTCAGCCGTCGGGGCGCTAAGGAAATCTTCCCACGACTGCATCAGCCTGCGCCGCTTTTCGAGGGCGTCTGAGCGCCTGTAGGCTGCTTCAGTCTTGTCCTTCAGCCCGTGCGCCAAGGCAGCTTCGATCACTTCGCGAGGGAACGAAGTCCGGTCACCGGCCCAATCTCTGAACGACGACCGGAACCCGTGCACGGTGAGACCCGGCGCCATACCCTTCAGAAGCTCAAGCAGGGCCATGTTGCTCAGCCCGCGTGTCGCCTTCGCACCGCAGAAGAGATGCGCATTGCCGGCCTCCCTCGGGACCGTAGCCAGGATTTCGAGCGCCCGGTGGCAGAGCGGCACTCGGTGTTCCCTGCCCGCCTTCATACGGTTCGCAGGTATCACCCAGACGCTCGCGTTCCTGTCGATCTCGCTTTCCGTCGCGCCGATGACTTCGCCCGTGCGAGCGCCTGTCAGGATGCAGAATTCAAGCGCCCGCGCCGAGACGCTGGTCAGCTCTCGCAGCTTGGCGATAAACGCCGGCAGGTCGTCGACATTCATCGCCTCGTGATGCTTCACCTTCGCGATCTTCGCGCGGCTCGGCAGGATGTGGTCTAGGTGACCCTTCAGCCTCGCAGGGTTCTCGCCCGTGCGGAGATGCCTAGCCTTCGCCCAATCGAGCACCGATTCAATCCGACCCCTGACGCGTCCTGCGGTCTCGGATTTCGTCGTCCAAATCGGTTCGAGAATTTTCAGGACGTGCGACGTTTCAATATGCGCCACGTCAAGCGAACCGATCACCGGAAACGCGTAAGTGGTCAGCGTCGCTAGCCACTGCGCCCCGTGCTTCACGGATTTCCAGCCCGCCGAATGTGCGGAGATGTACTTCTCCGTCGCCTGCTTGAACGTCGTCGCCTTGATGACGTTCGCTACAGCTAGGCTGCGCGTGATCGCCCTCTCGTCAATCGGGTCAAATCCGTCTGCAACCTTCTGACGCGCCAGCCGGGCGCGCTCGCGTGCTTCTGCGAGCCCGAAGTCGATGAACCGGCCAAGCCCCATCTGACGCGCCCGGCCGTTAAGCTGGTACTTGAGTGACCATGACTTGGCGCCTGTCGGACCTACCTGTAGGTATAGTCCCGAACCGTCGTGATACATGCCCGGCTCAAGCGCCTTGGTTATCTTCGTCACTGACAGTCGATTGATTGTCTTAGCCATGTTGTCCCCCGGTCTGACCCATAAAGCACCCTCGGTTTTTGTCGGACGTTGCCGGACGACTCAAGTACTAATCTGAACCGAGAGTGCTTATGTTTGCTGGCCTTTTCAGACGTGACCGGACGTTACCGGATGAACACCATGACGCCACCCCTTCCGCCAGCACGCCTCCAGATCTTGGTGCCACCCTAAGGGTGTCGCAAGGAAAATCCCGCAGGCACGCCGATGGCAAAACGAGGTGCGTGAACGCCTCCTGGAACATCGTCGACGGCCTCCCGCCCCTCTGCCGCGCATTCTGCGGGCATGCGCGCATCTGCCCGCACTGCACCTCCCCGCATCCGCGCGAGAACCACCGGCCGGCTGGGAATGCGTCTAAGCCATCGGCAGCAGCCAAAGCGATGCTGAGTTCAGATGCGGTCCCGCGCTATGAGCGGGACCTGGTTCTCGGCCCGAAAGCAGACCTCGGCACATCGCGACGTCGGCGCTGCAGCCGGCGGCGCCGTTACGAAAGCAAGAGTATTCCAACGGTCATCGTGACGAGGGTCAGCGGCGCGCCAATTCTGAAATAGGTCCAGAAATCGATCGTGATACCCTCCTTGGCCGCGCGCTCGGCGACGATCAGGTTCGCCACGGATCCCAGCAGGGTGAAGTTGCCGGCAAGCGTCGAAGCCATTGCCACGACGATCCAGGCTCTCTGTGGCTCCTGCAACTGCTCGATGAAGGGTTTCAACACGAGCACGGCCGGAACATTGCTGACGAGATTCGACAGCACGGCAGTGACGCCGGTCAATACCGCGACATTGCCGAGGTCGAAATGCGCCGCCTGGGCGACGACATCCTTCGTCAGCACTGCATGTTCCAGCCCGCGCACGACGACGAAGAGGCCGGCGAACATAAGCAGCAGCGGACCGTCGATTTCGGCATAAACCTTTCTCGGTGCGATCCGGCGGGTGAGGAGAAGCAGCGCGGCTGCGCAGATCGCCACCTTTGCGACGGGCTGGCCCAGGAAGAACAACACGATCATCCCGAGCGCGACGAGCGCCGATTTGGCGGCCAGCCAGTTATGATAATGCGCCGGCACCGATACGCTCGGCAGCGTCTGCCTGGTGACGTATTCGCTGGGGTTGAGAGCTACGACGAGCAAGATCGTCAGGAGGAGGCCGAGCGCGGCGACCGGCGCCAACGCTCCCGCAAAAGCGCCATAGGAGATCCCCGACAGGTTGCCGATGATCATATTTTGGGGGTTGCCGGTGATCGTCGCCGTCGATCCGACATTCGAGGCGAGCGCCACGGCCACGAGATAGGGAACGGGGTTGCGGCCGAGTGCGCGTGTCAAGGTGATCACTATCGGCGTCATCACCAGGCAGATGGCGTCGTTGACCAGGAAGGCGGAGAGGACGCCCGTCGTCACCACGACCGCCGCCAGCAGCAGCGCCGGGTGGTGGGCCCTTCCGACCGCCCAGCCGGTGGCCATGCGGAAGAAGCCGGAGAGCCGCAGATTGGCGACGACGATCATCATGCCGAGGAGCAGCGCGATGGTGTCGAGATCGACGGCGCGGTAGGCCTCCTCCAAAGGGAGCACTCCGCAAGCGACCATGAGAGCGGCGCCGATGAGGGCCGCACCCGCCCGGTCGACGCGCAAGCCTGGCATCCGGCCGATGGCGATCGCGACATAGGTGACGATAAAGATCGCTATCGCTGCGATTTGCGTCGCGCCGAGGCCCCAGCCGGTCATCCGCTTACACTGCCCTTTCGCTGATCGCAGCCCCGGACGGAGCTGCGCCACGGTCGGTTGGAGGCTGATAGCTGCGTGTCTCGGGCATGGCCAGGAGATAGAGGACAAAGCCGCAACCGGCTATCGTGGCCAGCGTCAGGAAAGCTGCCGAATAGCTGGCCTCGACAATGATGACGCCCGCGAGCGAGGCCGAAAGCGAGGCGCCGACACCCTGGAACGTCGCGACCGCGCCCTGAGACACGTTGAAGCGGCCGGTACCGCGGGTGAGATCTGCCACGACGACCGGAAAGAGCGCGCCGAAGATGCCGGCTCCCACTCCATCGAGCGCCTGAACCGCGACCAGCCAGAACGGATCGTCGGAGACGACATAGAGCGCGCCGCGCAGGGCGAGAACGCCGAAAGCGGCGAGGAAGATCGGCTTGCGGCCCCAGGCGTCGGCCTTGGCGCCGACCATCATCGCCATCGGCACCATGACGCATTGCGCGATGACGATGCAGATGGCGATCAGGGACGTCGCCTGCTCCTTGCCGACCACATGTGTCAGCAACTGGCCGACGGAGGTCAGCATCGCGGCATTGGACAGGTGGAAGATGGCACAGAGCAAGGCGAACAGCATCAGGTGGCGGTTCTGCAGAAGCGCCTTCAGCCCGGAGGGCTGCTCGTCGTCGACCGTCTCGTCAAAGCCACGCGCGACATCATCGTCGATCTCTTTCTGCGGTACCAGCAGCATGGCGCCAATACTGAAGACGGCGAGCACGGCCATCAGCCAAAACACCACGATCGGGCCGAAGACATAGGCCGTCGCCCCGGCGATCGCCGCCGACACGGCGTTGCCGAGATGGTTGAAAGCTTCGTTTCGGCCGATGCGCCTGGAAAACAGCTTCGGCCCGACGAGGCCCAGCGTGATCGCGGCCAATGCTGGCGGAAAGACCGCACCCGCCACCGCCGCGACCGATTGCGTGCCGATCACGAGATAGAAATTGCCGATGAACGGCAAGGCCAGGCAAGACAGCGTCACCGCTACGGCCGAGGCGATGATGATCGCCGGCTTGTTGCGGCTACTGTCGATGAGCGCGCCAGCCGGCGTCTGAGCGATGAGCCCGACAATGCCGGCAATGGTCATGACGAGCCCGGTCGTCGCCTCGTTCCAGCCTTGTGCGGGGCCTCGCACGGCGATGAGATAGATCGCGAGATAAGGCCCCAGCCCGTCGCGCACGTCGGCGAGGAAGAAGTTCAGGGCGTCCAGGCCGAAGAGTGCCCGATGGGACGGCGAATGCTCAGCCGATTTTTCCGTATTGCCTGCCGGACTTCGCATGGGCACCGCTCGCTAGTGGAGAATCCGGGTGACAGCGCCGGCGCGAGGCGGCGATACAGCGCTCCCATCGGAAGGCGCCGCTTTAACATCGTGACCGCGCAATGGTTCCGACAGGCGCCGATATCGCTGAAAAAGCCGTCGCCGCGCCCGGTGCGAGGCCCTGATTCAGTCGTCTCGAGGCGGCGGACAGGGGACGCCGTCCGGAGGCCCCAAGGGCGGTGTGGGATCAGGATGCCGGACATGTGGCGGTGCTGGACAAGGAGTATGGTTGCGTTCCGCTAGGCGCGGAATTTGACGTGCACATGAAACTGAATGGATATGTCTTGGCATAGCGCCACCTGAAACGGCAGGGAGCGAATGGAGAAGCGGCAATATCTGGAACGGCTCGTTCTGAAGCTTGAAACGCATGTCCCCCTGCCTGCTGTCGAGAGGGAGAAGCTGCTGGATTTGCCGCTCACCTTGAAACGCTTCGAAGCCAGCCAGGACATCGTCAGTGAAGGAGAGGTCACGAAGCAGTGCTGCCTCGTCGCCGAAGGGCTCGTTTGCCGCTACAAGATTGTCGGCGATGGTGCGCGTCAGATCTTGTCGCTCCACCTCCCGGGCGACATTCCCGATATCCATTCGCTGCTCATCGAGCGCATGGATCACTGCCTGGGAGCGCTCACGCCGGCGATCGTCGGCCTGATCCCTCACGATGCCGTCCGAGCGCTCACGCGGGCATCTTATCGAATTTCCGAAGCGTTCTGGCGCGAAACGCTGATCGAAGCCTCGATTTACCGCGAATGGATGGTCGGCATTGGGCGCCGCTCGGCACCCAGCCGCATCGCCCACCTGTTCTGCGAGTTCATCACCAAGATGACAGCCATCGGCTTGTCAGACGGCGTGACCTGCAATCTGCCTTTGACGCAGCCGGAAATCGCCGATGCACTCGGCCTCTCCACAGTTCACATGAACAAGAAGCTTCGAGAAATCCGGGAGGCCAGGCTTGTCCGCATCCGGGCAAATCGCCTGACGGTTCTGGACTGGAAGGGGCTCTGCCGCTTGGCGGATTTTGATCCGGACTATCTTCATCTCCAGCCGGGCGCCGCCAAAATCGAGGGCGATTGAGGAACAGGTTGGCCTCGGCTGAATTAGGCAGGCATGCCGAGCTACTTCTTTCATACGCGCGACGGAGAGAAGCTCGAAATCGACGAGGAAGGCACCGATTTGCCCGATGACCAGTCCGCGCGAAATGCAGCCAAGGAACTGCTCGCCGCCTTGAACCGCGAAAAGCTGCCAAATGGCGACCACATGTCGCTTTCGGTCACCGTCGAGGATGCGGAGGGGACGGAAATCTACATGGCCAGTTTGCGCCTGGAGGGTCTTCCCGCGGCCTCAGATCCCAAGAGACGAGGTTGAAGGGCAGGCTCTGTACGCGGCCGCGCTCCAAGCCGATGCTCTCTTGTTGCGATCGCCACATCCACCTCTGCGCGATGCACAAGGATGAAGGCGTGGCAATGTCATTTGATATTGCTCTTGGCACTTTGATTGGCGCAGAGAGGTGAACCTCTCCCGCTGGTCCTCTGCATGCCTATCTCCCAGGCGTTCTTCCAACGCTCGAACGCCCTGCTTCTGGCCATCGGCATCGCCGTATTGGTCGTCATCGTCGCAACGTCGCTTTGGCTGACGACGGCAAGCGAGCGCTATTTCGGCGAGGTGACCGCGGCGCGCGCGGTGCGGAGCGCCACCGCCGATCTGCTGTCTCTGGTGCAGGACGCGGAGACGGGTCAGCGCGGCTACCTGCTGACGCGCGACGAGAGCTATCTTGCTCCCTACAACACGGCGTTCTCCCGGCTTCCGGACCAGCGCGCCCGGCTTGAACGGGCTGCAGCCAGGCTGCCCGAGATCGGCCCGATCCTGCAGCGGGTCGACAACGAGCTCGACCAGAAGATGACGGAACTTGCCGCCACGGTCGACGCGACCCGCAAGGGCGACACCGAGACGGCGCTGAGCCTGGTCCGCAGCGGCACGGGCAAGCGTTTGATGGATGATTTGCGCTCCGATCTCGCCGCGATTCTGGCGGTTTCGGAAACGGAACTCAGGGAGGCGATCGACGCGCAGGTCACGGCCTCGACCCGGCTGCGCTGGACCACGATCGTCGGGGCGCTTCTCATCCTGGCGATGGCTGGCGCGGCGAGCTGGACGATCATCAGCTACACGCGCGAACTTGTCGCCGCGCGCCGGGAAGTCGAGCTTCTCAATGCCGGCCTCGAGGAGCGCGTGCGCGAACGTACCGATGCGCTCGTCAAGGCGAACGAGGAGGTCCAGCGCTTCGCCTATATCGTAACGCATGACCTTCGGGCGCCACTGGTGAACATCATGGGCTTCACCAGCGAGCTGGAAGCGATGTTCAAGCCGATCGATGCCTATCTCACGGCCGGAAACGCAGCCTCCCCGGAGCAGAAGGCCGCGGCGCAAGAGGCGCTGAGCATCGATGTCGCCGAGGCGATCGGCTTCATCCGCTCATCGACGCGCAAGATGGACGGGCTCATCAACGCGATCCTCAAGATCTCGCGCGAGGGCGGGCGCGAATTGCGGGCCGAGAGCGTCGACCTCACCGCGCTCATCGAGACGGCGGCAGCCGCGGTCCACCATCAGGCCAGCGCGGAGGAAGGCGGCGGGATCGAGATCGATTCACAGGTTCCCCGCCTCGTCAGCGATCGCCTGTCGCTCGATCAGATCATGGGCAACCTTCTGGACAATGCCATCAAATACCGGGCTCCGGATCGCCCGATCCGGATATCCGTGCGGAGCCGACGGGAGCGCCGCGGCTGGGTGAAGATCGAAATCGAGGATAATGGACGCGGCATCGCGGGGACCGATCACGAGCGCATCTTTGAGCTCTTTCGCCGCTCCGGCGCGCAAAATACGGCTGGCGAAGGCATCGGCCTCGCCCATGTCCGCACGATGGTGCGCAATCTCGGCGGCGACATTGCCGTGCGCTCAGAACTTGGAAAGGGCACGACCTTTACCGTGACCCTGCCCCCCGACCTTGCGGCCTACAGACGGAGTGCCAAAGCGTGACCAATGGAACGCCCGTCTCGATCATCATGATCGAGGACGATGAAGGCCATGCCCGCCTCATCGAGAAGAACATCCGCCGCGCCGGCGTCAGCAACGAGATCATCCCCTTCGCCAACGGGACGGATGCGCTGAACTACCTGTTCGGCGCCGACGGCTCCGGCGCCGTCAGCGCCGGCCGCCAGTTGCTCATCCTGCTCGATCTCAACCTGCCGGACATGGGCGGCGTCGACATCCTCGAGAAGGTGAAGGCGAATGCCCATACCAGGCGCTCGCCGGTCGTCGTGCTCACCACCACCGACGACAGCCGCGAGATCCAGCGCTGCTACGACCTTGGCGCCAACGTCTACATCACCAAGCCCGTCGACTATGACGGCTTCGCCCATGCGATCCGCCAGCTCGGGCTGTTCTTCTCCGTAATCCAGGTTCCGGAAACACCATGACCCGCTTGCGTGGCCGCCGCTGATGCCGAACCGGCCGATCAACGTTCTCTATATCGACGACGACGCGACCCTGGGGCGGCTCGTGCAGCGAATGCTCGCGCGCCACAACTATGTCGTCGAGCATGTTGAGACTGCCGAGGCAGGCCTCTCGCGCGCAGAAGCCGGCGGGATCGATGTCATCATCCTCGACCACGATCTCGGCACGGCTTCCGGCCTCGATGTCCTCGCAGCGCTTTCCACCGACGCCGCTTCTCCGGCGATCATCTACGTTACGGCATCGTCGGAGCTGTCGATCGCGGTGACCGCGCTCAAGGCCGGCGCCATGGACTATGTCGTCAAGACGGTCGGCGATGATTTCGAGGTGCTGCTGCGGGCAGCGCTGGAACATGCCGTCGTCAAGACGCGCCTGACTCGCGCCCGCGAACAGGCGGAGCAGGAAGTCCGGGCGGCGCGCGACCGGGCGGTGACGCTGCTGGCCGAGGTCAATCACCGCGTTGCCAACAGCCTGTCATTGGTCGGCTCGCTCGTGCGGATGCAGGCCAACTCGGTCGAGGACCTCGGCGCCAAGGCAGCGCTCGCCGAGACGCAGGCCCGGATCACTGCGATCGGCAACCTCCATCGCAGCCTCTACACCTCCGACGATGTCCGCTCCGTCGATCTCGCCGGCTATCTCCGCTCCCTGCTGGAGGAATTCGCGCAGTCGCTGGCAGGCTCGGGCCAGATGCCGACGATCCGCTTCGAGGCGGAACCCGTGCTGGCGAAAACCGACAAGGCGATCTCGATCGGGCTGATCGCGACCGAGCTGGTCACCAACGCACTGAAATACGCGTATCCGAGCGGCAACGGCGAGGTTCGGGTGAGCCTCTCTGGCGACGGCGACAAGGTCACGCTCACGGTCGTCGACGACGGCGTGGGCTGGAGCGGTACGGGTCCGATCAGGGGAACCGGTCTCGGCAGCAAGATCGTCCGCGCGATGGCCAAGAGCCTCGCCACCGAGCTGCGCTACGAGGATACCGGCGGCCGTGGCACCCGTGCCGTCATGGACCTCTCGCTGGCCGAGCTGGCGCCTCCGCATTCCGACGCGGCCTGAGCCGCGCCGAACGCCCGCAAGCTAGACGCCTCCCGAAAGCTTGCGGAGCGCGGCCTCGAGCGAGGCGACATTGTACGGCTTGCGCAGCGTCGCCGCTTCGGCGACCCCGAGGGTCGCGAGATCGTCATAGCCTGTCGCGAAGAGGAAGCGCACGCCGAGCTCGCGCAGGCGATTGCCGATCGGCTCCGAGGTTTCGGAACCGAGATTGACGTCGAGGATCGCCAGATCCGGCACCGTCCGGCTCAGGAACGACAAGGCCTCGGAGACGTTCGCACAGACCTCGACCTGCCTGGCGCCCAGCCTCGCCAGCATGTCCTCGCAATCCATCGCGATGATGAACTGGTCCTCGACCAGCAGCACGCATTTGCCTTCGAGCGGCCGGCCGGGCTTGCCGCGGACAGGCGCAGGAGCATCGACCGGTACGGTCGTGTCCTCGGTCCAGCGGACGAATTTGGCGGGAATGCAGAACTTGGCCGTGATGCCCTCGGGCTCGAAGGTCAAATCGCTGCGACCGCCGAGGTCGAACGGAATGCTGCGATCGATCAGGATGCTGCCGAAGCCCTGACGCGACGGCGGCTTGACCGGCGGCCCACCGCGCTCCTTCCAGACGATCTCGCAATCGCCTCCGGCGCTGGCCGACCAATCGACGGTGAGCTCGCCGGTCTTGACGGAAAGAGCGCCATACTTCGCGGCGTTGGTGATCAATTCATGGATCACGAGAGCGACGACCGAGAAGGCGCGAGCGTCCAGGGAGGCGGCCGGACCGCGAACCGCGATCGTGCCGCCGCTTGTCCGGTAGGGCGAGGCTTCCGCATTGACGAGATCGAGCAGCACCCCTCCCCCGCTCGCTCTCATAGCCTGGTCATGGGCGATGGCGAGCGCTTCAATGCGCCCCTTCAGCGAGGTCACATAGGCTTCGATCGTCGCCCCCTCAGCGAGCGGATGGGCGACGATCGACCTGATCAGGGCGAGGATATTCTTGACCCGGTGGTTGAGCTCCTGATTGAGCATCTTCTGGCGGATCTCGGCCTTGTTCCGCTCGTCGGCGAGAAGCTCGCTCTGTCGCAATACGACTTCGATCAGGGTCCGGCGCGCCGATTCGGCCAGCTCGCGCTCGACCGGCGTCCAGACCTTGGAATGGCCGGCCACCGTCTCCTTCCAGACCGCGAAGCTCTGCCGCGGCGTCAGACGGTCGCCATGGGGGCCGGTCGTGTAGGTCTTGTTGGGGTCGCCGCCCCATTCGATCGTATGGACCAGCTCCCGGCGAAAAAAGAAGAGATAGTCGCGCGGTATCTGGGAGAGCGGAATGGCGAGAATGCCGGCAAAACGATCGGCATGGGCGCGCGCGGCGGGCAGCGCCTCGGCCAGCGCCGTCGTTGCCCAGATGCGCCCTTCGCAGACCTCGCCGGCGAAGGCTGCGAGTTCGTCCGCGAATTCGGCCGGTGGCGCGCTCCCTTCGGCACGCCACTCGCCCTGCACCCAGACACCGACGCCGTCGCTTTCCACCAGATTGCGGAATTCGGCGAGATGCTGGCCGAGGAAGCCCGAGGCGTCGGTCACATGCGCGGCGGACGAGAGCAGGCCATTGAGAAAATCCCGCGCCCGTTCAGCTGCGAGCAGCATCTGCTTCTGTGTGAGCGCACCGAGCTGGAGCGCGAAGAACTCGCCGAAGATCTCCGCCGCTATCCGGCGGTTCATCGAGAGCGAGCGCGGGCGATAATGGTGACAGGCGATCAGTCCCCAGAGCGCGCCGTCGACGATGATCGACACCGACATCGAGGCCGAGACGCCCATGTTCCGCAGGTACTCGCAATGGATCGGCGAGACGCTGCGCAGATGGGCATAGGAGAGGTCGAGCGGTTCCCCGGCCGCATCGAGCACCGGAGTGATCGGGAAGCGTTCGCCGCTCGAATCCGAAACGACGCGGATGGGATTGAGGATATAGAGCTGCCGGGCCTGCTGCGGGATGTCGCTCGCTGGGAAATGCTGGCCGAGGAAGCTCTCCAGGTCCGGTCGCTTCGCCTCGCTGACGACCTTGCCGGAACCATCGTGCGCGAACTGATAGATCATCACCCGGTCGTACTGGAGCACGGCCCTGAGCAGACGCGCCGCATTCTTGATGAGCTGGGCCGGGTTCGTGACATCGGAGAGCCGCCCGACCAATGTCCGCGCGAATTCGAGCGGCGAGCTCGGCCCGGCCGGGACGCTCGCCTCGAACTCGATGATGGCGTTGCCTTTGAAGGAATGGATCGAGATGTCCAGTTCGCGATCCAGCGCGGCCAGGCGATAGCGCGGCATCAGCCCAGCCCGCGACGGCACCCCGGAGCGGGCGAGCGCATTGCGCATCTCGTGCACGACCGGCCCACCGAGGATTTCTTCGAGCTTGCGCCCGACGAGCTCGAACTCCCTGAGGCCGAGGAAGGCGCTCGCATTGGTCGAATGGCGCCTGATCGTCACCACCTCGGCATCGCAAACGATCATGCAGCCATGAGGCTGCACGCTACCGGGAATATGGATCGGCTCGCGATCGCAGTTCGTCAGGTCAACGGTCGTCATGCGGGAGAGAGTTCTTCCGATCTGAAGGCCTGGATGGCGTGCAGGAAGACGGCTCTGGCCGATTGCGCTGCAGCACCCCATCCCTGCCGGTCGAGCCCCTCGAGCGCCGCCAAAAGTTCGCGCCAGCTATCGAGCGAGGCGGCCTGGGCCGAGAGATAGCGTGCGCCAAATTCAGGTCCGAACCCGAGGCCCTCCACTCCCTTCACGAGCACGCGAGCCCCCAGAGCCGAGCCTTCGAGAACATAGGCAGCCCCCAGGAACGCAGCCATGTCATTTGACAGATGGAAAGGTTCGGTCGTCGGCAAGGGGATGGACAGGCCGGCGAGGTCCGCCTTCAGCTCGGGCAGGAGCGTGCGGGGCCACCGGGAGGAAGGCTGCGCGGTGCAGCCTAGCAATGCGGCCTCGACCGGCGCGCGATGGCAAAACGTGCCTTGCAGGAAGCGGGCGTATTCGGCGCGGTTCGAGAATCCTCCGACGATGGCGTCGAGTTCACGATGAAGCTCGTTGGTCTCGTCGCGTAGGAAACGTCTGATCTCAATCATTCCGCGAGCATCCAGAATCGTACCGTATCGATACCGCCATAATGCAAAATCCGCGGATGCGGCGCTGCCTTCAATGCTGATTTGTTTGGCTGCCCCGATCCAGCGATACGCTCATCCGCCAGGTTGGCTTGAATCCAGATTCGGGGCACGCTAAGAACATATAGGGAACAAAAGGAAAGACGATGGCGCAGCTCTCGGTTCTGGAGAAGCTCGAAATCCTCAGCGACGCCGCGAAATATGACGCATCCTGCGCATCGAGCAGCACCACCAAACGGGATTCGCGTGACGGGAAGGGCCTGGGCTCGACCACGGGTTCCGGCATCTGCCACTCCTACGCGCCCGACGGCCGCTGCATCTCGCTGCTCAAGATCCTGCTGACGAATTTCTGCAGCTTCGACTGCGTCTTCTGCATCAACCGTTCGTCGAGCAATGTCCGCCGCGCCCGCTTTTCGGTCGAGGAAGTCGTCGCGCTGACCCTGAATTTCTACCGCCGCAATTATATCGAAGGTCTCTTTCTGTCCTCGGGCATCATCCGCTCGGCCGATTACACGATGGCGGAACTGATCCGCGTTGCCGAAACGCTGCGCCGGCGCCATGCGTTCCGCGGCTATATCCATCTCAAGCTGATCCCCGGCGCGAGCCGCGATCTGATCGAGCGCGCCGGGCTTTTCGCCGACCGGGTGTCGATCAATGTCGAATTGCCGAGCGAGGCGGCTTTGACGCGCTTCGCCCCCGAAAAGCGCGCGGCCGAGATCAAGAGTGCGATGGGCAGCCTTAAGCTGAAGATCGACGAAGCCCGCGAGGAGCGCGACAAGGGTACGAAGGCCCCGGCCTTCTCGCCTGCCGGGCAAAGCACGCAGATGATCGTCGGCGCCGACGGCGCGAGCGACGCCGCCATCCTGAAGCGCAGCGCCTGGCTCTATGGCAGCTTCGGCCTGAAGCGCGTCTATTATTCGGCCTTCAGCCCGATCCCGGACGCCTCGCGCCAATTGCCGCTCCAGCCGCCGCCCCTGATGCGGGAGCACCGGCTCTATCAGGCCGATTGGCTGACGCGATTCTATGGCTTCGAGACCGAAGAAATCCTCGGGCGCAGCGAGATGCTCGATCTCGATATCGACCCGAAGCTTGCCTGGGCGCTGCGCGAACGCGGCCGCTTCCCCGTCGATGTGAACCGGGCCGGCCGCGAAACCTTGCTGCGCGTGCCGGGGCTCGGCGCGCGCAGTGTCGATCGCATCCTGGCCTCGCGCCGTTTCCGCCGACTGCGGCTGGAGGATGTCGCGCGGCTGACGCGTTCGCTCGCGACGGTCCGGCATTTCATCCTGGCGGAGGGCTGGCAACCAAGCAGCGCGCTCGAAGCTCCCAATCTGCGCGCCCGGTTGATGCCGCCGCCGCGGCAGCTGACGCTGTTCCCGTGATCGCGGCCCGGCTGAACGGGCCTGCCGACTTTGCGGGATGGCGCCGCGAGGCGCGCCGGCTGGCGCTTGCCGGCATCCGGCCGGAGGCCGTCGCTTGGCTGACGGGTGAAGACGGTGCCGACTTGTTCGCGACGGAGCGCATCCCGCCGGCCGATGCCGAATCTGCCGCGCTTACCGTACCCCGCCGCTTCATTGAGCTTGCCGAGAGTGTCATCTGCCACCGGGATGCCGGGCGTTTCGCCCTGCTTCACCGCCTGCTGTTATGCCTGCAGCGAGAGCCGCGCCTGCTGGAAGACAGTGTCGATCCCGATGTCGCGCGCGCCGACGCGATGGCCCGTTCGGTTCGTCGTGACCTGCACAAGATGACGGCCTTCGTGCGCTTCCGCGCCGTATCGGGTGCGGGCGAGAACGGACCCTTCATCGCCTGGTTCGAGCCGGAGCACTTCATCCTCGAACGGGCGGCGGCATTCTTCACGGCGCGCTTCGGCACGATGATCTGGTCGATCATGACGCCGCAGGGATCGCTGCATTGGGATGGCACGGTCCTGCAACTCGGCGCAGCCGCCTGCAAAGCCGATGCTCCGGACGGCGATGCCATGGAGACCTACTGGCTCACCTACTACGCCAATATCTTCAACCCGGCCCGCCTCAAGCCGAAGGCGATGAAAAACGAAATGCCTGCAAAATACTGGCGGAACCTACCTGAGGCCGAACTGATTGTGCCTCTGATTGCGAGCGCAACCCGGCGAGCAGAGGATATGGTCATGCGCGCCCCGACGCAGCCACCCGAACGATATGTCAGGCAGCTTCGGCGCCGGCCCGAGCTTTCCCCCGATGAATCGGCCATCACGTCCTGGCAAGAAGCAGCCATGGCGGCGCAACGATGCAGGCGCTGCGATCTTCATTGCAACGCCACGCAGACGGTTTTCGGCGAAGGCCCGCTGGACGCGCCCGTCCTCTTCGTCGGAGAGCAGCCGGGTGACCAGGAGGACCTTGCGGGTCGTCCGTTCGTCGGGCCCGCGGGGCAGTTGTTCGATCGGGCGATGCGCGAGGCTGGCCTTGAGCGCAGCCGCGCCTACGTCACCAATGCGGTGAAGCACTTCAAATTCCAGCTGCGCGGCAAGCGCCGCATTCACGAGAAGCCCAATGTCGGGGAGATCAGCGCTTGCCGCTTCTGGCTCGATCTCGAATTGCAGTTCGTAAAGCCCCCGCTCGTCGTGGCGCTGGGCGCTACGGCTCTGCGATCGCTAACGGGGCATGCCGGCTCGCTGGCGAGCGCCCGGGATCGCGAGATCGCGCTTCAAGACGGCACGCCGCTGCTGGCGACCGTTCATCCGTCCTTTCTTCTCCGCCTGCCGGATGAGGAAGCCCGATCTCGTGAGTATGCGCGCTTCGTTGCCGATCTGGAGCGTGTCGGGCCACGGATACTCCGGCACTAGACTATCTCGATCGGGCTGAGGCGCTTTGCCGGGGCTCGCAGATACCGTACGACCGATCAACCACTCTGCTTTCAGGAAAACGGCCTTGCCCGCCAGCGACGTCAATATCGCCTCGCTCCTCTCCGAGATGTTCGATCAGGCGCCGACCTTCATGGCGCTGCTGCAGGGGCCGGACCATCGCTTTCAGCTGGCGAATCCGAGCTATCTGGAATTGGCGGGTGGTCGCGATCTTATCGGCAAGACCGTCGCCGAAGCGCTTCCCGAAGCGGACGCGCAAGGCTTCGTCCGGATCCTCGACGCGGTTTATCGATCGGGCAAGGCGTATACGGCGTCTGGCGCAAGATTCGTGATTCAGGCTCGGCCTGGCGGCCCGATTTCGGAGCGTTTTCTCGATTTCGTCTATCAGCCGCTCGTCGGTCCGCAGGGCAATGTGACCGGCATTTTCGTGCAGGGAAGCGACACGACGGAGCGAAGCCTGGCCGAGCGCCTTCTGTCCGAGAGCACTGCCCTCTACAAGGGCCTTTTCGACGCGATCGACGAAGGCTTCTGCATCATCGAGTTCTTCGATGGACCGCACGGGCCCGACAGCGACTACATTCATATCGAGGCTAATGCCGCCTATGCCCGGCATGCCGGGATTCCGAATGTCGTCGGTCAGAAGCTGCGCGAGATGGTCGGAGCTGAAGCCGATGCATGGGTGGAGCGCTATGGCGCCGTCCTCCGAACGGGCACGCCCATTCGCTTTCAGCAGGAGCTCGTCGCCACCGGACGCTTCCTGGAGCTGGCAGCGATCCGGATCGAGCCGGCCAGCAAACGACAGGTCGCGGTTCTCTTTCAGGATATTACGGCGCGTCGCCAGGCCGAGCTGGCTTTGGCCAAGCTGAACGAGACGCTCGAACAGATCGTTGCGGAACGCACGCAGAAGCTGATCGCTGCGGAAGAGGCCTTGCGCCACAGCCAGAAAATGGAAGCGATCGGCCAGCTGACCGGCGGGGTGGCGCATGACTTCAACAATCTGCTGCAGGTGATTTCGGGCAACTTGCAGCTCCTGGCCAAGGATGTCGCCGGGGACGAAAAGGCCGAGCGCCGCATCGCCAATGCCATGACGGGCGTTGCCCGCGGTTCGAAGCTCGCTTCGCAATTGCTCGCTTTCGGCCGGCGGCAGCCGCTCGAACCCAAGGTCGTCAATCTCGGGCGTCTCGTTCGCGGCATGGACGACATGCTCAGCCGCACCCTCGGCGAGGGCATCGAGGTGGAGACGGTCGTGGGCGGAGGGCTGTGGAATTCCCTGATCGACCCGACGCAGGTCGAGAACGCGCTGCTCAACCTGGCGATCAACGCCCGCGATGCCATGAACGGTTCGGGGAAGCTGACGATCGACCTTGCCAATGCGCATCTCGATGACAGCTACGCCGCCAGGCACCGCGACGTGGCGGCAGGTCAGTATGTCATGCTCGCCGTGAGCGACACCGGCTCCGGCATGTCGCCCGAGGTGTTGGCGAAAGCCTTCGACCCGTTTTTCTCGACGAAACCGGAGGGAAAAGGCACCGGGCTCGGCCTCTCGATGGTCTATGGCTTCGTCAAGCAGTCTGGCGGCCACGTCAAAATCTATTCGGAACTCGATCACGGAACCACGGTCAGGCTCTACCTGCCCCGATCGTTCCAGAAGGAGGCCGTCGAAACGGCCGTCGACAACAGCCCGATTGCCGGGGGCACCGAGACGGTTCTGGTGGTCGAGGATGACGAGCAGGTTCGCGGCACGGTGATCGAGCTGCTGACCGATCTCGGCTATCGCGTTTTGCGGGCCAGCGACGCGACAAGCGCGCTTCACGTCATCGAAAGCGGCGTCCCCATCGATCTGCTGTTCACCGATGTGGTGATGCCCGGACAATTGAAGAGCCCCGAGCTCGCCAGGCTCGCGCGCGAACGCCTTCCGCATCTCGCCGTGCTGTTCACGTCGGGCTACACGGAGAACTCCATCGTTCATGGCGGCCGTCTGGATGCGGGCGTGGAGCTCCTGTCCAAGCCGTATACGCGGGAAGCATTGGCGCGAAAGATCCGCCTGGTGCTGTCGAGCCAGAAGGCACGTACTCCACAAAAGACGGATCAGGCGCCACGTGAGGGCGGCGGAGCAGAACCTGCCGCACCGAAACCTGCGAGCGTCCTGATCGTCGAGGACGACGCGCTGATCCGCATGAACACCTCCGACATCCTTGAGGATGCTGGCTTCTCGATTCTGGAGGCGAGCAGCGCCGAAGAGGCCCTGTCCATTCTGCAGGATCGTCCGGTCGATGTGCTCGTCACCGATGTGAAGCTGCCCGGCGCGTCGGGCGTCGAACTCGCTCGAGAGGCGAGAGAGCAGATCAGCTCGCTCTGCGTGGTGTTTGCGACAGGCGACATCTCGGAGGTGGGCGCCAATGGCGAAGTGGTCGTGTCCAAGCCCTACAGTCCATCAGCAATCATCAATGCGATCGCACGGGCGCGGGGCACATAGATCTGCGCCGTGATCGGCGCAGCGATCAAATCGCATATGCAAATTCTTGGGCCTGAAGGTCGAGAGGTGGCGAGTCTCGGGCAAGGGCCCTGTCGTCGATGGCGATGCATCGCGATGCGCCACGGCTCGTCGACCACCCGACAATCCTTCCAAAGCGCGTTCTTCCGGAACCTATCCGCAGCGCCAACCGTTTCGCCCTCACTTTCGCTCGCCTGCAGGAGGGGTTCATGGATGGCATTATTTATCTCGTCGGTCTCGTGGTGGTCATCATGGCCATCCTGTCGTTCCTCGGTCTTCGATAGGAATTCGCCATGTCCATGTCTGGAACGGACGTCGTCGTCGCCCCCGTGACCGTCAACAAGGAGAACCGCTCCTATGTGCAGTGGGGGCCGATCATCGGCGGCGCGGTGATCGCGACTGCCATCTCGACCATCATGACGGTCTTCGGCTCGGCGATCGGCCTTTCGATGGTCTCCGCCGATTTCGAGAAGAGCTCCAGTGCCACCGCTCTGGCGGTCGCAGCAGCACTCTGGGCACTCTGGGTCATGGCTTCGGCGACAATGGCCGGCGGCTATCTCGCCGGCCGCATGCGCCAGCCGAGCTTCGACGCCAACGACGACGAGCGCAAGGTGCGCGACGCCACCCATGGCCTGCTCGTCTGGGCGACGGGCGCGCTCCTGATCACCTTCGTCGCGACCTCCTCGCTGTTCGGCGCCGCCAAGACGGCCGCCAGTGGCATCGCCAGCGCAAGCTCGGGCGTGGGATCGCTGGTGTCCCAGAATGTCGATCCGCTCGCGATGGCGCTCGACAACGTCATGCGCGCCAACGGTCAGCAGCAGCCGACGGCCCAGGAGCGCGACGAAGCCTCCCGGATATTCGTCAACGCGCTCAAGAACGGCAAGATCGAGCCGAGCGACCGGGACTATCTGGCATCGCGGCTGGCCGCGCGGTCGGGCATCAGCGAACAGGAGGCGCAAAAGCGCATCGACGATGCCTATACCCGGCTCTCGCAGGCCAAGGAAACGGCCAAGCAGGTGGCGGAGCACGCGCGAAAGATCGCGGTTCTGACCGCGTTCCTGACTGCGGCTGCTCTGTTGGTGGGAGCGGCCGCCGCGGCCTGGGCGGCGACGCTCGGCGGCGAACATCGGGACCAGAACCTGCGTGTCGAACCGACGCCCTGATTGATCGCAGCACGGCCCGGCTCCACTTCGGTGGGCCGGGCACTTTTTCGTGTCACCGAGACGATTGGATCGCGCGGCGGCGCTGGTCCAGCGGCACCCAGCGATATGCGACGATCGAGCCTCCAACCAGCTTGATCCAAATCGCACGCGTCACGGCGGGTGAGTACCGACCCTGGCGTCAGCCTGTCCCGCTCACCACCTAAACACGCCCTCCGGACCCCGAGCGAAACAGAGCCTCGTGCGCGTCCCATCAGGATCGTGGCAACAATCCTGGACCAGGCGCACATCATAAGTCGGCATCGCATCTGACCGCGATCCCGCCGACCGCAGCAGAAACGCTCTTGCAGTCGAGCCTCGAACCCGTTAAACGTTTTACTGTAAAACGTTTAACGGGGCGAGAATGCAAGGTGGACGCGTAACGATCCGGGAGGTGGCAGCCCGCGCTGGCGTGTCCATCGCGACCGTCTCGAACGTCTTTAGCGGCAACAAGCCGGTGAATGCCGATCTGCGCGAGCGCGTGCTGAAAGCCGCGGAAGAACTCGCCTATCAGGTCGACCGGGCAGCATCGCAATTGCGCTCGGGCCAGGCCCGCGTGGTCGGCGTGCTCGTGCCCGATCTCGACGACGTCTTCTTCACTTCGCTGGTCTCGCAGCTTGAAATTCTCGCGCAGAAAGACGGCTACGACATTCTTGTCGCGAGCTCCCGCGACGATCTCGGGCTGGAGCAATCGCGGCTGCGCACCTTGCTGGCCTGGCGCCCCTCGGGACTGATCGCAGTCCCCTGCTCCGATGCGGTTCCGGAAGTGCTGCGCAGCGAAGTCGGCCGGCTGCCGATCGTTTTCGCCGACCGCGTACAGCCAGAGGGATCGGTCGTCGATACCGTGGCGATCGACAACCGCGAGGCGGGCGAGATCGCGGCGCGGCATCTCCTCGCAAAGGGACATCGCGATATTCTCGTCGCCGCCTCCAGCCTCGGCATCTCGCCGATCCGCGAGCGTGTCCGCGGCGCCTGCGACCTGATCGGGAGCGTGCTTGGCCGAGAGCCGACGGTCGTCGAACTCGGCTCGAACGCCGACCGCGGCGCCACGGCTTTCCTGCACTGGCTCGAACGGCATGCGCAACCGAGCGCCGTCATCGCACTCACCAACGTCACCACGTTGAGCACGCTTTCGGCGCTGGCGCGGCTGCGGGTCGACATTCCCGATCCGGTCTCGGTCGTCGGCTTCGACGACTATCCCTGGATGAGCGCGCGCAAGACCGGCCTCACCGCGATCCGCCAGCCGATTGACGAGATCGCCGCAGTCGCCTGGCGGCGCCTGCGTGCACGCATGTCCGGAGACCTGGCGCCCCCCGGGCATTCGGTGTTGCAAGCCAGCCTGCAAATCCGCGACTCCGTGCGCGATCTCACCGCCCTCGCGGCGGCTGGCGGCCACGCCGGCGCTCCCGATCCACTTCCGGACACGGAGAGACCGACCGCCTCCCCAAAGCTGGTGCACTGACCGACATCCACTGCGGACGCCCCCGTCCGAGCCACCGGGCCGACAGAGCCCGGAGCGAAAAAAGTTTTGGAGGAAATGCGTGCAACTACAGAGAACGGCACGGATATTGCCGCTGCTTGCGCCGGTGCATCTGCTCATCCTGAGCGTGATCGTGCTGCCGTCGCTCTATGTCGTCTGGTTGAGCCTGAACACCTCGAGCTTCGGCCAGGCGCCGAGCTTCGTCGGTCTGCAGAACTACTGGCGCGTCCTCACCGATCCCGCCTTCCACAGCGCGTTGTTCAATACGGTCGTCCTCGTCGTCGTGGCCGTACACCTGGAACTCGCTATCGGCCTCGGCATGGCCCTGCTCTTCGCCAGCGGCCTGCCCTTTCGGCGCTTCCTGCTTGTCGCCGTGCTCGCGCCCTATGCCGTCAGCGAGGTCACCGCGGTGGTGATGTGGCGCTTCCTGTTCGATCCCGACGCCGGGCCGGTCACGCTCGCTCTCCGGGCACTTAGCCTGCCGACGCTCGATTGGTCCTTCGAGCCCTCGCACGCGATGATCCTGATCGGCCTGCTGACGATCTGGCTGCACCTGCCCTTCACTTTCGTCATCGTCTATGCGGCGCGCCTCGCCATCCCCGCCGAGCTCTACGAAGCCGCCAGGATCGACGGCGCGACGCGCTGGCAAGCCTTTCGCCGCGTGACGCTGCCGCTGCTCGGCCCTGCCATGCTGATCGCCCTGCTTTTCCGCTACATCTTCGCCTTCCGCCTGTTCTCGGAGGCCTGGCTGCTGACCAAGGGCGGCCCGGCGCGCTCGACCGAGGTGGTCGCGATCTACCTTTATCAGGAGGCCTTCAGCTTCAACGCCTTCGGCTCGGCCGCGGCGACCGCCTGGATCATGGTCGTGATCTCGCTCCTGCTCGCCGGCGCCTACGTCTTCCTGCTCAAGCGCGGAGGCGTGGCTCATGCGCACTGAGCGTCTCCTCATCGGTGGCGGCAAGGCGCTCGCCGTCGCCGCGATCCTGTTCTGGTCGCTGTTCCCGATCCTGTTCATCGCCCTGTCGTCGCTGAAGCCGGGGCAGGACATCTTCGCCGTGCCGCCAAAATGGCTGTTCACGCCGACATTCAAGCACTACGTCGAGCTCTGGCGTTCGTGGGGCGTGTTCTTCGAGGGGCTGCTCAACAGCCTGCTGATCACGGTCGGCGCGACGCTGCTCGCCATCGCCGCCAGCGCCTGCGCCGGCTATGTTTATTCGCGGAATTCCGGCCGCTGGCTCAACGCCAGCATGGGCGGCCTGATCATCGTCAGACTGATCCCGCCGATCGTAGTGACGCTGCCGCTCTTCCCGATCGTGAACTGGCTCGGGCTCAGCGACACTCATCTCGTGTTGATCCTGCTCTACGCGACCTTCTTCGTCTCGCTCGGCACGGTGCTGATGCGCACATTCATGGACCAGATCCCGCGCGAGCTGGACGAGGCGGCTTCCATCGATGGCGCCAGCCGCATGACCATCCTGCGCCAGGTCATCATGCCGCTGGCGATGCCGGGCGTGCTCGCGGTCGCGGTCTTCGTCATCGTGTTCTCGTGGAACGAATTCCTCTTCGCCTTCATCTTCACGGCGACGAAGGCCAAGACCGCCCCGCTCGTGATCTCAGAGATGATCGGCTCCATCGATGGGGTCGACTGGGGGATCCTCTTCGCGGCCGCGACGGTGCAGCTCGTGCCCGTCCTCATCTTCGTCGTCTTCATGAACCGCTACCTCGTGGCCGGACTCACAGCCGGTTCGACGAAGGGATAGCCAACCAAAAAGAGGGAGGAAAAAATGTCGAACAAGCCTGAAACCAAGCTCACACGCCGTGCCTTCGTCGCCAGCACAGCAGGTGCCGCCGCTGCGCTCGCAATCGCCCCGGCATTCGCCGTCGGCAAGACGCTGAACGTGCTCAGCCACAAGGTCCACCAGACCGTGCTCGGCAGCGGCGACGGCGACCTGATGGCGGGCTGGCGCAAGGCCAACGAGGCCGAGACCGCCTTCACGACCTTCGACTCCAATCCTTTGCAGGACCGGCTCTTCCGCGAGGCCAGCCTGAAGGAGACCGAGTACGGTGTCGGCTATCTCATCGACAACCGACCGACCCCGCAGATCGCCGCGCTGTTCGAGCCACTCGACGCCTATCAGAAACAGGACGCCATCGAGGATTTCGGCGACATCGCGCCCGGCCTCGTCCAGGGCATGACGGTCGACGGCAAGCTGATCGGCATCCCCGTCCGCCATGCGACGCAAGGCCTGTTCTACAACGAGGCGCTGCTGGAGGAGGCCGGCATTTCCGCCCCGCCAACGACTTTGGAAGAGCTGATCGAGCAGGGGAAGAAGACGAGTTTCACCTCCAAGGCCGGCACGCCTGTCACCGGCATGGTGCTGGCGAGCGACCTCGCCGTCTTCCCGGTGATGTTCGCCCGCGCCTATGGAGGCGACTTCATCAGCCCCGACCTCAAGCTGGTGCCGAACCGCGAGGCGCTGGAGCAGGGATTGGCGGCACTGCGTGGTATGTTCGAAGCCGGCAGCCTGCCGCGCAGCTATGCCACGACCAAGAACGACGATCAGGTCACATGGCTCCAGCAGGGCCGCGCCGCCTTCACCGTGCTGCCCTTCGCCCGTGGCGCGCAGCTCAACAATGCCGAGCAGAGCAAATTCCCCGGCAAGATCAAGGCCGTCCCCTTCCCCGGCTCCGCCGCGATCCAGGGCAAGATGCCAATGGCTTCCGTGGTCGAGGCCTGGGCGATGTCGATCCCGAAGAACGCCAAGGACAAGGCTCTGGCCTGGAGCTTCATCAGGGAAGTCTCCAGCAAGCGCGTGACGCTCGGCATGGCGCTCAACGGCAACGGCCCTGTGCGGGTCTCGACCTATGCCGACGAGAAGCTGAAGGCCGGCAACGCGCTCGCCGCAATCGAGGCGAAGGTGCTGGCGACGGCGCGCGGCGCCTTCCCGCCCTTCCCGGAAGCGGCCCGCGCCCAGGCGACCTTCCTCGAGGAGGTCCAGCTCGCCGTGCTCGGCCGCAAGCCGGTCAAGGATGCGGTCTCCGCCATCATCGAGCGCGTCAAGCCGATGATGCCGGCCTGATCGATCTTCCGACCTGCGGGGCAAGGCGCCCCGCAGGCGCATCGCATATCGTCGAACTCTGAAGGACATATCGTCATGTCGACCGCATCGCCCCGCTTCATCGAGGAGCCGGCCCGCTCCATCCCCGTCTCGGCCGAGTACGACGTGCTCGTCGTCGGCGGCGGCCCATCTGGAATCACCGCTGCACTGGCGGCGGCCGAGGACGGCCTGCGCGTCGGGCTGATCGAAAGCCGCAGCTTCGTCGGCGGCAACATGACGATCGGCCTGCCGGTGCTCGGTTTCCTCGGCCAGAAGGGCAACCAGATCATCGATGGGCTGCCGCAGAAATTCATCGAGCGCCTGCGCCGGAAGCGTCAGGGCGCCAGCGAGCACAGGCCCTGCCCGCTCCATATGGGCATCACGCTGGTCGAGCCCGAGGCGGTGAAGACCGTCGCGCTGGAAATGCTGACGGAAGCCGGCGTCGATGTCCTCTTCTACACCTTCTTCGCCGGGGCGCTGGTCGAGAACGACACGATCCGCGGCGTCATCGCTGAGAGCAAGAGCGGCCGTACCGCGATCCTCGCCAAGGTCGTGATCGACTGCAGCGGCGACGCCGACGTTGCCTACAGCGCCGGGGTGCCGACCGAGAAGGGCAATGCTGAAGGCGGCATGCAGCCGCCGACGCTGATGTTCTGCCTCGCCGGGGTCGACACCGATGCGCTCAGGCTCTCGATCGCCAATGCGCCACCAGCAGCGCGCACCTATCTCACCGATTTCATCCCGGCGGAATATTTCGGCCAGAACCACCAGTTCATCGTCGTCGGCATGCGCGAGCTGATGGCCAAGGCCAAGGCCGAGCGCGGCCTGAAGATCCCGAACGAGCGCACGATCATCATCACCGGCCTGAAGAAGGGCGAGGTCTGGATAAACATGACCCGCGTCAAGGGCACTGATGGCACCGACGCCCGCAGCTTGACCAAGGGCGAGATCGAGGGCCGCGCCCAGATCGACGACATCGTCACCTATCTCGTGAACTACGTGCCGGGCTTCGAGAAGGCCTATTTCACCAAGACGGCGCCCTTCCTCGGCATTCGCGAAACGCGCCGCATCCTCGGCCAATACGTGATGACGCAGGAGGATGTGCTCGCCTGCACGCATTTCGACGACGCCATCGCGGTCGCCAGCTACCCGATCGACATCCACCGCCCATCCGATGACGGCTGCACGCTGATCTGGTGCGGCGACTGCTACGACATTCCCTATCGCTCGCTGGTGCCGCAGAAGATCGGCAACCTGCTGGTGGCGGGGCGCAGCATCTCGGCGACGCATGAGGCGATGGGCGCGATCCGCGTCATGGCGACCTGCATGGCGATGGGCGAGGCCGCCGGCCGCGCCGCCAAGATTTCGGTGCGCGGCAACCGGCCGCCGGCCGATATCGATGTCGGGGAACTGCGCCGCCAGCAGCTCGAGCGCGGGGTCTATCTGCGCAATCCCGACGGCACCCGCGCCGGGCCCCCGAACTGCGCCGCCGCCTGACATGACCGGGCATTTCATCGGCATCGATGTTGGCACCGGCAGTGCCCGGGCCGGCATCTTCGACCGGGACGGGCGCATGGTCGCGACGGCCAAGCGCGACATTGCGCTCTACCGGGACGGGCCTGATATCGCCGAGCAGTCGAGCGCGGATATCTGGCAGGCCGTCTGCGCCAGTGTGCGCGAGGCTATGGGCCAAACCGGGCTTAGTCCCAACGCGATCGCCGGCATCGGCTTCGATGCGACCTGCTCGCTGGTCGTGCTGGGGCCGGGCGGCAAGCCCCTCCCCGTCGGGCCGCATGGCGACGCGAGCCGCGACATCATCGTCTGGATGGACCACCGCGCCATCGAGCAGGCCGAGCGCATCAACACGACCAAGCATCCGGTCCTCGCCTACGTCGGCGGCACGATCTCGCCGGAGATGGAGACGCCGAAGCTGCTCTGGCTCAAGGAGAACCTGCCGGCGACCTATGATGCGGCCTGGCAGTTCTTCGACCTCGCCGATTTCCTGACCTGGCGCGCGAGCGGCTCGCTCTCGCGCTCGACCTGTACCGTGACCTGCAAATGGACCTATCTCGCCCATGAGGAGCGATGGGATGCCGGCTATTTCCGCCAGATCGGCCTCAGTGACCTCCCGGATGATGAATTCAAGCGGATCGGCACCGAGATCGTTCCGGGCGGCACGGCACTCGGCAACGGGCTCACCGAACATGCCGCCGCCGAACTCGGCCTGAACGCCGGCACTGCCGTCGCGACCGGTTTGATCGACGCCCATGCCGGTGGTGTCGGTTCGGTCGGTGTGCGCTCGCCGCATGGTACGGCGCTGACGCGCATGGCCTATGTCTTCGGCACTTCTGCCTGCACCATGGCCAGCAGCCGCGAGCCGATCTTCATCCCCGGCATCTGGGGGCCGTATTTCTCGGCGATGGCGCCGGGCCTTTGGCTGAGCGAGGGTGGCCAATCCGGCGCAGGCGCCGCCATCGAGCAGCTCATCGACTTCCATCCCGCGACGCCCGAGGCACGGCACTGGGCCGAGATGCAGGGCGTCTCGCTCCCCGATTGGCTCGCCGCCCGCGTCGCGCAGCATGTCGCCAATCCCTCGGAGGCCGCACGTCTCGCCCAGGGCATCGTCGTCGTGCCGGATTTCCTCGGCAACCGCTCGCCCCATGCCGATCCCCATGCGCGAGCGCTGATCGCCGGGCTCGGCATGGAGCACGACCTCGATCATCTCGCCGCCCTCTATATCGCCGGGCTCTCCGGCATCGGCTACGGCCTGCGCCAGATCGTCGAGGCCAGCCGGGCCAAGGGCGCCGTCGTCGAGGCCATCGTGCTCAGCGGCGGCGCCGGCCGCCAACCCCTGATCCGGCAGCTCCTGGCTGATTGCGCCGGGCTGCCGGTGCTGGTGCCTGATGATGTCGACCCCGTCCTGCTCGGCTCGGCCATGCTTGCCGCAACCGCTGCCGGGGTGTTTCCCGACCTGGCTATGGCCATGACCGGAATGGCGCGCGCCGCCACCGTCTTCATGCCGGCCCGCGGTGAGATCGCACGGATTCACGATCGACGCTTCACTGCATTCGAAACGCTGCAAGGGGCCGCGCGCCAGGCTCGCGAGCTCATCTCGCCCGCCCGGACTCAAGCCTTATCGGAGACCCCGTCGTGACCCAGGAACTGACCGGACAAGTCGCCGCAATCACCGGCGCAGCCTCGGGAATCGGCCTTGCCTGCGCGAAACGGCTGCTCGCCGCCGGTGCCCGCGTCGTCCTCGTCGATCGCGACAGCAAGGCTCTCGCGCAGGTTTGCGAGCCCCTCGGCTCGGCGGCGATCCCGCTCGTCGTCGACCTCAGCGATCCCGCCTCCGTCGCCAGCATGCTGCCTGGTATCCTCGACAAGGCCGGCCCGCTCGACATCTTCCATGCCAATGCCGGCGCCTATGTCGGCGGCCCCGTCAGCGAGGGCGATCCCGATGCCTGGGACCGCATGCTGAACCTCAACGTCAATGCGGTCTTCCGCAGCATCCATGCCGTGCTGCCGCACATGATCGCGCGCAAGACCGGCGACATCCTCGTCACCAGCTCGGTGGCAGGGGTCGTGCCGGTGGTGTGGGAGCCGGTCTATACGGCCTCGAAACATGCGGTGCAGGCCTTCGTCCACACCCTACGCCGCCAGGTCATCCCGCACGGCCTGCGCGTCGGCGCGGTGCTGCCTGGCCCGGTGGTGACGGCGCTGATCGCTGACTGGCCACAGGAAAAGCTCGACGCCGAGCGCGCTCGCGGCGGGTTGATCGAAGCCGAGGAGGTGGCCGAAGCCGTGCATTTCATGCTGACGCGGCCGCGCAACGTCACGATCCGCGACCTCGTCATTCTTCCCCAGAGCACTGATCTCTAAGGGAATGCCAAGATCTGCGCGCTCCACCCCCTCGGGGCCGCGCAGCGCAGGACGCGTCGAACAAGCGCGCCACCGGCCAGCAACTCGCCAGTATCAGGCTCACTGATACTGGACGACTTCGCGCGCAGCAGCCCGGACCGCGTCCAAAGTCCGCTCGACGATCTCGTCGTCGTGCTCCGACGACACGAACCAGGCACCGCGCTCCAGCACGCGCACGCCGCGCTTGAGCAGCGCATGAGCGAAGCGGCCATAGGCCGCCTTGTCGGAGCGTGCGACGTCCCGGTAGTTCCGCGCCGGGGCATCCAGCCCGAAAGCGACGTGGAACACCAGTGGGAAGCCAGCGACCTGCGCTTTGATGCCCTCTTCCGCCAGGATCGTGCGGATGCCATCCTGCAGGCGCTGGCCATGGGCGGAGCTGCGCTCGTAGTGCTCGGGCGTCAGCGCCTGCTGTGTCGCGACCATCGCCGCCATGGCGATCGGCTGTGCGTTGAAGGTGCCACCGTGGAGCACGCCATCGGCGAAGAGGTCGAGCAGGTCGGCACGGCCCGCGACGGCCGCAACCGGGAAGCCGTTGGCGATCGCCTTCGCCATGATGGTGAGGTCCGGCGTCACGCCGAAACGCTCCTGCGCCCCGCCCCGGCCCAGCCGGAACCCCGTGATCACCTCGTCGAAGATCAGGATAGCGCCATGCTTGCGGCAGGCTGAAAGCGCGCCCTCCAGATAACCCGGCGCCGGCGCGATGGCGCCCTGGTTGCACATCGCCGGCTCCATCAACACCGCCGCGACATCGCCCTTGGCGAGCCGCTTTTCCAGCGCGGCGAGGTCGTTCCAGCCCAGGATCGAGAGCCCCTCGCCCGCTTCCGGGTCCTGCCCCCTGCTGCCGATCACCGGCGTTGGTGCCTCTTCCGGCCCGGCTGCATTCAGCCCCGGCGCGGTCGACCACAGGATGTTGTCGAACCAGCCATGATAATGCCCCTCGAATTTGACGATGATGCGCTTGCCCGTGGCAGCGCGCGCCAGCCGGATCGCTGCCTGCGCCACTTCCGAGCCAGACGAGCCGAAGCGCAGCCGCTCGGCCGACGGAATGCGCTCGCAGATCAGCTTCGCGGCCTCATATTCGATCGGCGCCTGCCCTGCGAACAGGATGCCCTTCTCCGCCTGCCGCTGGGCCGCCTCGATCACCGGCTTCGGCGAGTGGCCGAGCACGGTCGCGCCCATGCCGCAGTAGTAGTCGATGATCCGGTTGCCGTCGGAGTCGATGAGATAGGGGCCCTCGCCGCGCTCGAAGACGAGCGGCCCGGGCGCCATACCCAAGCGGAAATTGCTGTTCACACCGCCCGCGATGAAACGCGCATTCTCGGCGATCTGCCGGGCCGATTCCTCGAAGCGCAGCGTTCCCCCCTGCCGGGTGCCATCGTCTGCCACGTGCGTCGCCTCCGCTGTCATGGCCTCGACCTCACCAGACCGGCTTTACCGTGTAAAGGAACGGTGGTTTCGCCTTGCGGAATTCACTTGCAGCCGCTATGCGGCCTTGTCCTCCCGGGAACACAGCCGCCATGACCAAGAAAGCCGACAATCCCTACGTCGTGCAGCCGGTGATGAAGGCGCTGAAGGTGCTGGAGCTGGTTGCCCGTCACGGCTATGAGATGGCGCTCACCGCCGTCAGCAAGGAGCTGCGGATTCCGAAGACGACGACCTTCCGCTATCTGCAGACGTTGACGGCAGCCGGCTTCCTCGACCACAACCGCGCGACCGACCGCTACAATCTCGGCCCGCAGCTGCGCGCCATCGCCCGCGCCGATGCCAGCGTCAGCAAGGTCCGCGAACTCGCCCGGCCCGCCATGATCGAGCTGATGCACGAGTTCAACGAGACTGTGAACCTCGCCGTGAAGGGCAACGGCACGATCGTCTATATCGACCTGATCGAGGCCAATCGCTCGCTCAGGATGCAGGCGCGCATCGGCGACAGCCACCCGATGCACTCGACCGCGCTCGGCAAGGCGATCCTCGCCTTCCTGCCGGAGGGTGAGCGGCAGCGCCAGCTCGACCTGCCGCTGACCGAGCGCACTGGCCGCACGCTGCTGGCGCGCGAGGAGATCGAGCGCCAGTTGAGGCAGGTCGCGCGCAGCGGCTACGCCACCGAAATGGGCGAGAACGAGGATGGTGCGATGTGCGTTGGCGTGCCGATCCTTGACGAGGAGGGCTATCCGGTCGCGGCGTTGTCGATCTCGGCGCCGCTGATGCGCATGCCGCATTCTCTGGCGGCCAAGGCCGGCATGCGGCTGCGCGAGGTTGCAGCCGGCATCTCGGCCCAGCTTGGCTCTCCCCCCAAGGCCGGGGCACGCTGAGACCGCGCTTATCGGTATTCGATGCGCGGATCGATCCAGGCTTAGAGCATGTCGACCCGAAGGTTGATCAGCATATAGGCGACGAGCGCGCGGATCGAGCGGAAGAACCCGATGATCCGGGTCGCGAATGTCGTCGGCAGCTATTTCCCCGAAGCCCGATGACAAGGCCGACAAGGGCAGTTTCACAGTCGCGACGCCCGGCCCCTGCACCAGCAAGATCGCGGAGTGTCCTACGCGCCTTTGCGCAAGCCGGTCTTTCCGATCCACGCTGGCGAGCTGTCTCGATGATAGGGCTGCCAGTTGCGCCACGTAGAAGCGCAGCGGCGAACGGCCTGTTCCCTCTCGCGAAACAAGCGCATCTTGCTTGAGGTGATGGCGCGTCGTCTGCTTGCCGTCGCGCCGGGCAACCGAACGGTTCTCAGCAACAAGCGGAGGGGAAGCCATGTTTCAGAATCTGATCAAGATCGCCGCCGGGCTTGGCGTGGTCGCCTGCGCCCTCTTGCCCGCGACCGATGCTTCGGCCCAGGGCAAGCTTAAGGAAGTGCTGAGCCGCGGCAAGCTCGTCGTCGGCACCGGCAGCACCAATCCGCCCTGGCATTTCCGCAACGAGAAGGGCGAGCTCGTCGGCTTCGATATCGAGATTTCCAAGATCATCGCGCAGGGGCTGTTCGACGATCCCAACAAGATCGAGTTCGTCAACCAGGCGTCGGACGCCCGCATCCCGAACATCGTCACCGGAAAAGTCGATATCGCCTGCCAGTTCGTGACCGTGACGGCCGCCCGTGCCCAGCAGGTCGCCTTCACCGTGCCCTATTACCGCGAGGGCGTCAGCCTGATGCTGGTCGCCGGCGGTCCCTTCGCCGATTTTGCGGCGCTGAAGGCGGCGGGCTCCAAGGTCACGGTCTCGGTGCTGCAGAACGTCTTCGCGGAGAAGATGGTCCGGGATGCGCTGCCTGAGGCCAAGGTCGACCAGTTCGAGAGCGTCGACCTGATGTATCAGGCGCTGAACTCGGGCCGCTCCCAGGCTGCCGCCACCGACTCCTCGTCGCTGCGCTTTTACATGAAGCAGAACCCCGGCCGCTATGTGGATTCCGGCTACAGCTGGAACCCGCAGACCTATTCCTGCATCGTCAAGCAGGGCGATCCGGACTGGCTCAACTTCGTCAATGTGGCGCTGCGCGAGTCGATGACCGGCACGACCTTCCCGATCTACAAGGCCGCCTATGAGCGCTGGTTCGGCGAGACGCCGCCGGAGCCTAAGATTGGCTTCCCGCAGGAATTCCGCTGAGCTGCCTGATCGCTCCTCGTGGATTACTCGCTGCATTTCGGCGCCGTCTGGGCGAGCTTCGACAAGCTTCTGTCGGGGCTCGCCATCGGGCTGGCGCTTGCCGTCGTCGCCGTGGCGATCGGCACCGTGCTCGGCCTCCTATCGGCTTTCGCCAGCGTTGCGCCCTATCGGGCGCTGCGCAGTCTGTCGGCCCTCTATGTCGCGCTGATCCGCAACCTGCCGCTGCTCGTGCTGGTGCTGCTCGCCTACTTCGCCCTGCCCCAGGCCGGCATCACGCTCGACAAATACCAGAGCTTCGCCGGCGCGCTCGCCCTCTACTCCGGCGCCTATCTCACCGAGGTGTTCCGCGCCGGACTGGTCTCGGTGCCGAAAGGTGTGATCGAGGCGGCCCGCTCGATCGGTCTGACGCGGCTTCAGACCAATACCTCGGTGGTTGCGCCGATCATGCTGCGCAACGCCCTGCCCTCGCTCGGCAACACCTTCATCGGCATGTTTAAGGACTCGTCCATCGCCGCCGCCATCGCCGTGCCGGAACTCACCTTCGAGGCCCGCAAGATCAACGTCGACACGTTCCGCGTCATCGAAACCTGGACGGTGGCGAGCGGGCTCTACATCACCGCCTGCGTGGTCATCGCCATGCTGCTGCGTGGCCTCGAACGACGCTTCCCGAAGTTCTGAGCCGCCGATGCAAGCTTTCCTCGACCAGCTCTGGATCGCCCGCTTCGCGCTCTGCGACGGCTTCGTCCTCACCGTCGCGATCGCCGCCGCCTCGATCCTGTTCGGCACGCTGCTCGGCGGCCTCGTCGGCATCCAGCTTTCCTACGCACCCTGGTGGCTGAAGCTGCCGTTCCGGCTCTATGTCGACATCATGCGCGGCACGCCGGTGCTCGTCCTGATCCTCGCCGCCTTCTACGTCCCTTCCGTCGCGGGCCTGAGCCTGGGCCCGACGCAGGCGGGCATCCTCGCGCTGTCGCTTTTCGCGGGCGCCCATATCGGCGAATTGCTGCGCGGCTCCCTGCAGGCGATCCCGCCGGGCCAGGCCGAGGCAGGGCGCAGCATCGGCCTCACCTTCCCGCAGCTCCTCGCCTATGTGCTCCTGCCGCAGGCGGCGCGCAGCGCGCTTCCGCCGTGGATCAATACCGGCGTCGAGCTGATCAAGGGCTCGAGCCTGCTCTCGATGATCGGCGTCGGCGAACTCCTGCTCAAGACGCAGGAGATCATCGGCCGCAACTTCATGACCATCCAGTTCTATGTCTTCGCCGGCATCCTCTATCTGGCGATCAACATCGTGCTGGATCAACTGGGCAAGGCCATCGAACGGCGGGTCGGGCAGCACTGATGGACAAGAAACAGCCTCTCCTTGCGATCAGTGGCCTGACCAAGCATTTCGGGCCGCACGAAGTCCTGAAGGGCGTCGATCTCGACCTCCACCAGGGCGAGGTGGTCTCGATCATCGGCTCCAGCGGCTCGGGCAAGACGACGCTGCTGCGCTGCGTGAACCTGCTCGAGGAGTATCAGGGCGGCGACATCATTCTCGATGGCGAGACGATCGGCTACCGCTCCGCCGGGGGGCGGCGCCACCGGCTCGGGGACCGCGAGCTTTCGCGCCAGCGTGCGATGACCGGCATGGTCTTCCAGAGCTTCAACCTGTTTCCGCATCTCACCGCGGCCGGCAACGTGATGCTCGGCCTGCGCAAGGTGCTGAGGCTGCCGAAGACGGAAGCGCGAGCCATCGCGGAGAAGTGGCTGTCACGGGTCGGCCTCGCCGCGCGGGCGGACCATTTCCCCAGTCAGCTCTCCGGCGGCCAGCAGCAGCGCGTCGCGATCGCGCGGGCATTGGCGATGAACCCCAAGCTCGTACTGCTCGACGAGGTGACCTCGGCGCTCGACCCCGAACTGGTCCAGGAGGTCCTGAACACGGTGAAGAGCATCGCGGAGGACGGCGCGACGCTGCTGATCGTCACGCACGAGATGCGCTTCGCCCGGGACGTCTCGAACCGCGTCGTCTTCATGGAACAGGGGCGCATCGTCGAGGACGGCCCGCCCGCGCAGATCTTCGGCGCTCCGAAGAGCACCCGGCTTGCGGCGTTTCTGCGCAATACCCGGAGCTAGCGGTCGGCAAGGGAGCTGACAGGAAAACGCGCGCGGGTAGAAGCGCTGGCAGGTGACAGCGGCCACCAGAGCGCTGGTTCCGCCATAATGCATGGCACGGGCTCTCCGATGCCGGATGGACGACCTCAGGCCGCAGCAGCGTCCGCCGCCGGTGGCCAGCTATGGGTTTCACCCTTCCGGCGGGATGCCCAGGCATAAAGCGCGTCGTAGATGATGAAGCCGCGCCTCAGGACCTCATGATCGTCCGGAGACAAATCGCGCAGCCCCATCGAGATCGCCAGCAGCCCGGCCGATTGCGGCGTGAGATCGTGCCTGTCGGTATCGGCTCCGCGGACGATGGCTGCCACCGTGGCGATGGCCGCATCCTTGGCGAGATCGTGCTTCTCCACGAAGGCGTCGAAGCTGCATCCCTCGCCGACATGCGTGTATTCGACGCCGGGCACGTCATAGGGGATGGCTCCGGTTTCCTCGGCCACCTTCCGAACCTGGTCCGGCGGCACGAACAGGAATTCGGGTTCCTTGTCGATGAACCGCGTGATCAGCCAGGGACAGGCGATCCGATCGATGACGGGGCGTTCGCGTGTGACCCATTTCATGGCGTAGGCCTCCCTTCAGCGGTGGTGAGCGGAACGGTTGGGGCGCCGATGGCGTGCCAGGCGGCGATACCGCCCGCGAGCGCGTAAGCATCGAGGCCGCGACGGCGAAGTTCGGCGACGGCGTCGCCACTGACCTGGAAGCCGTAGACGCAGTAGGCGACGATCGGCTTACCCTTCGGCAATTCCCCGGCCCAATCGGCGATCTGTTCGGGCGCGCGCAGTTGCGCTCCCGGGATCATGTCGCCGCGCTTCGCCAGGTCATCCGCGAGGCAGACATCCAGCAGGACGAGATCGTCCTGACCCTGCAAGCGAGCCAGCAGGTCCTCTGCGGCAATGCTGTCTCCGGGAACAGCTGGTGCCGTCACGCCGATCATGCGGCCGTTCACGGCGCCTCTCCGGAAGCGGGCGCCAACCCGCTCCCAGTGGATGTTCTTCATGAAGGCATCGACATAGGCGCCGGCTTTCGCTCCGAAATCGATGTGATAGGCGTGCTCGTACATATCGAGCGCCATGATCGGGATGCTGCCGGCGAGGCAGTTCGTGTGATCCTGCCCCCATTGGATCATCAGGCGTTCGTGGCGTTCCGACCAGACCAGCAGAGTCCAGCCCGAGCCGCCTCCTTGAGCCTTCGCGCAGGCCGAGAATTTCGAGCGCCAGCCGGCGACGCTGCCGAATTCCCGCTCCAGCGCGAGGGCGAGGTCGCCCGCGGCATCGCCGCTGCCGCCGAGCCCGTCGAAATAGATCTCATGCAGGATCGCCGAATTGGCGGCGATAAGCTCTTCCCGCTTGAGACCGTTGATGTCGAAGACCGGAGCGTGGCCCCAGTCGAGCTCGTCGAGGCGGCGCTCGATGGCGTTGAGGCGTCGTACGGCACCTCCGTAATTGTTCTCGTAATGGCTCGCCAGAAGCCGCTCGGAGAGACCGTCAAGGCGCGGAGGCTTGAAGGGTAAGGGCATGATCCGATGCATGGCACGCTCTTTCGGGATACGCGACGGAAGTGGACGCTACGCCCGAATTGAAAATGATACAAATGTTGCTTTTTAAACTTGTAATGATACGGTCACGACATGAATCGTGATACAATCTTGGCTGAACAGCGCTGGCTTCTGTTGATCCATCAGTTGCCGAGCAAGCCGGCCTATTTCCGGGTGAAAATCTGGCGCCGACTGCAGGGCATCGGCGCCGTCGCGGTGAAGAGCACGGTCTATGCCCTGCCGGCGAATGTCGAGACGCAGGAGGATTTCGAGTGGCTGCTGAAGGAGATTATCGAAGGCGGCGGCGAGGCCATGATCTGCGAAGCGCGCCTCATCGACGGCCTGTCCGATGCCCAGGCGCGTGCGCTCTTCGATGCCGCTCGCGATGAAGACTACGAGGTGATCTCCAAGGAGGCGCGTTCCCTGTCAGGCCGTCTCGAGGAGGCGCCCCCCCCGGAAGGGGCCGCCGAGGTCCGTACGCAGATCAACCGCCTGCGCAAACGATTGGCGGATATCGCGGCCATCGATTTCTTCGCGGCCACGGGCCGTCTCGCGGCTGAAAGCCTGATCGCGGAGCTGGAGCGCAGGCTCGCAAAGGATAGCGCCATGACCGACACATCACCGGAAACGCCGCCGCAGACCGCGGCGGACTTCAAGGGACGCGTCTGGTTGACACGCAAGGGCGTGCATGTCGATCGCATCGCCTGTAGCTGGCTGATCCGCCGCTTCATCGACCCCAATGCTGTCATCCGCTTCGTCCCAGGCAAGGGATACGAGCCCGATCCCGGAGAGCTGCGCTTCGACATGTTCGAGGGCGAGATCACCCATGAAGGCGATCACTGCAGCTTCGAGGTTATGCTGACACGCATGGGGCTCTCCGATCCTGCGCTTCAGGCCATTGCCGAGATCGTCCACGACACCGATCTGAAGGACGGCAAGTTCGGGCGCGAGGAAACGGCAGGCATTGCGAGCTTGATTTCGGGCGTTTGCGCCGCCAACCCTCAGGACGAAGAACGCATTGCGCAAGGCGCAGCTGTCTTCGACAACCTCTACCAGTACTTCAGGTCGAAGCGCGGCTGACGGCCGGGGAACACCATGAGCAAGATCGAGACCCTCGACGCTGCGCCTTCCGCACCGAGCACAGCACCTGATCACGGGATTTCGTTCGGCGAGGCGTTGCGCGTCTGGGCGCGGGTCGCGGCGCTCAGCTTCGGCGGCCCGGCCGGGCAGATTGCGGTGATGCACCGCATTATCGTGGAGGAGAAGCGCTGGATCGGTGAGACGCGTTTCCTGCATGCGCTGAATTACTGCACGCTCCTGCCTGGCCCCGAGGCGCAGCAGCTGGCCGTCTACATCGGCTGGCTGATGCACAAGACGAAGGGCGGCCTCGTCGCCGGAACCCTGTTCGTGCTTCCCGGTCTCATCGCCATCATGGCGCTGAGCTGGATCTACGCCATCTTCGGCAATGTCGGGAGCGTGCAGGCCCTGTTCTTCGGTTTGAAGGCGGCGGTCCTGGCGATCGTGCTCGAAGCCGTGCTGCGGATCGGTCGGCGCTCCCTCAGAAACGGGGTGATGATCGGCCTCGCCGCAGCCGCCTTCCTCGCGCTGGCGCTGTTCCAGGCGCCCTTCCCGCTCGTCATTCTGGTGGCCGGCTTGATCGGCTATATCGGCGGCCGCGCCGGCTGGCCCGCCTTCCAGGTGGGAGGCGGCCATGGCAAGGCCGGGGGCAAGCAGGTCGCCGACATCGATTCAGCGCTTGGCGAAGGCATTCCGGCGCATGCCAGGCCGCCGCTGAACTGGTCGCTGAAGGTCGCCGCCATCGGCTTCTTCCTCTGGTTCGCTCCGGTCATCGCCTTGCTGGCGACGCTCGGCCGAGGCGACGTGTTCACCGAGATTTCCATCTTCTTTTCGAAGATGGCGATGGTGACCTTCGGCGGCGCCTATTCGGTCCTGTCCTATGTCGCCCAGCAGGCGGTCGAGCACTATGGCTGGCTGAAGCCGGGCGAAATGCTGGACGGCCTCGGCATGGCCGAGACCACGCCCGGTCCGCTGATCATGGTCACGCAATTCGTCGGCTTCATGGGCGCCTATCGCGCGCCGGGATCGCTGACCCCGCTGCTGGCCGGCACGCTCGGCGGCTTGCTGACGACCTGGGTAACCTTCGTTCCCTGCTTCCTCTGGATCTTCCTGGGCGCTCCGTTCATGGAGACGATGCGCAACAACAGGGCTCTTTCCGCCGCTCTCGGGGCGATCACGGCCGCCATCGTCGGCGTGATCCTGAACCTGTCGATCTGGTTCTCGTTGCATGTCCTGTTCGCCGAGGTCCGGCAAATCCGCATCTATGGCATGCAGCTCGACGTGCCCGTGCTGAGCACGGTCAACCTCGCCTCGCTGGTGCTGACGCTGGCCGCGATAATCGCGGTGTTCCGCTTCAAGGTGGGGATGATCAAGGTCATCGCCGCGTGTTCGCTTGCTGGGCTTCTCTACGGAATGTTGCACGGTCTCGCTTGATCGCGATATTGCCCGCTGACCCGATCGAACCCGCCGGACGGCATCCGGGGAATGCCAGAAAGACGTCCGGTCGTCGGGGCGAGGCTCAAGCGCAAATCCGACCTCTTCCGCGACCAGCCCCAGTCGCAGCGGCTGGACGATTCATTGACGGCGGTCCGGGCCAGCCCATCGGAGCGCGCTGCGCAAGGGCATGCCCGCTTGCGCTCCCCGCGCAAGACAGGAGAGGGCAGCGGCACTGCAGCCAATGTCGAGCGTCCGCTGCAGATCCAGGCCTTCATCGAGAGCAGCCGCGACCGCGCCGACGAAGGTATCGCCGGCGCCGGTCGTGTCGACCGGCTCGATGCGCGGGGCGGCTGCATGCAGCCTCTCGCCTTCCGGCGTATGGCCATAGGCTCCTTTGGCACCGGCCGTGACGATGCAGCGCGTCGCGGTGCCCGCGATCAGGCCTGCGATCTCGCCGCCCGGATGTCCGAGGGCGGCGGCGATATCGGCGGCCTCGTGTTCGTTGACGATCAGGACATCGCTCGCGGCAAGGAGCGCCCCCGCATCGGCCGCCGGGAAGCCGTCCGGCACCGGCGCGCAGTTCCAGATGACGCGCCCGCCCGATTTCCGGACGCGCCGCGCAAGCGCCAGCGACTGCGCGAAGGGAACCTCCATCTGGAGCACGAGCAGCGTATCGGCGCCTAGCAGCGCCTCCGGCACATCGTCCGCACCCGGTTCGAGATTGGCGCCGCTGGCAACGGTGATCGCGTTTTCTGCGCGCGCATCGACCGTGATGAAGGCACAGCCGGTCGGGTTCGCACCGATGCGGACCAGATCGACGGCGACGCCGTTGCGAGCGAGGTTGTCGATCGATTCCCGGCCAAAGCCGTCATCACCGACGCAGGCCGCCATGGCGACTCGGCCCGGCGCCGCGAGGCGCGCGGCGGCCACGGCCTGATTGGCGCCCTTGCCGCCGAAATGGCGTTCATAGGATGGCGCGAGCACCGTCTTGCCGGGTCCCGGAATGGTCGCGACCCGCGCGACCAAATCGACATTGATCGATCCGAAGACCAGGATCATCGGGCCCTACCCTCGTTTCAGCCTTCGGCATCCATCTGGTGCAGCTTCTCGACCCGACGGCGGAAATCCTCGTCGGTCGAGAACTCGGCGGAGAGATAGGACGAAATCAGGTCGCTGGCGAGCCAGGGACCAACGATCTTCGCACCGATGCACATGACGTTGACGTCGTCATGCTCGACGCTCTGATGCGCGGAATGGATGTCGTGGCAGACCGCCGCCCGGATGCCTTTCATCTTGTTGGCGGCGATCGAGGCGCCGACGCCGGTGCCGCAGACCATGATGCCGCGCTGCGCCTCGCCGGACGTGACCTTGCGGGCGACCTCGCGGGCGATATCGGGGAAATCGACCGGCTTGTCGTCATGGGAGCCGACATCGACGACCTCATGGCCCAGCGATTTGATGTGGTCGATGACGTGCTGCTTGAGGGACCAGCCGGCATGGTCGGAGCCGATAACGAGACGCATGAGATGTCCTGTTGGTTGGAGCGAAGCGCCGGCGCCCTTGTCGGACGCCGGCGAGGAATGGATCAGCCGCGCATGTTCGCGGGCAGTTCGGTGCCGTGGAACTTCTTGTAGATCGCGTTGAGCTTGCCGTTCTTGAGGTTCTGCTCGACCCAGGCGTCGAGCTTCTCCAGAAGCTTCGGCTCGCCCTTCTTCACGCCGATGGCGAGATCGAAATTGGTGATCGAGACCTTGGGCTCGAAGGGCCGCGCCGGCGCCTTGACGCCGATCTGCGAGACGATCGTCGCCGAGGTGGCGACACAGTCGGCCTGGCCGGAGATGGCGGCTGTGACCATCGTCGCATCGTCCTCGAAGCGGGCGAGCTTGAGGTCGCGCTCCTTCATGTTGGTCAGCGTCGTGTCCTGCGTCGTGCCGCGCGAGACAGCGATCGTCTTGCCCTTCAGATCGTCCCAGCTCTTCACCTCGAGCGACTTCAGGCAGCCCACCACCGACTGCAAGGCCGCATAGGGTTTGGAGAAGTCGATGACCTTGGCTCGCTCGGGCGTCACAGACAGCGTCGAGATGATGATGTCGGCCTTGTTGGTCTGGACGTTGGGGATGCGGGTCGCACCGGTCGTCTGCACGAATTCGAGCTGCAGGCCCCAATCCTTGGCGAGCAGCTCGGCGGTCTCGACATCCGAGCCCGTCGGCTTCATGGCGCCGTCGATCATGCCGGATGGCGGGATCGCGAGGTCAGTCGCAATGCGGATCTTGCCTGCCTTCATGACGTCGTCGAGCATGTCGGCGCGCGCGGCCTGGCCGGCACAGGCGAGCGCCGTCGTGCAGAGCAAGGCAATCGTGAGAAAGCGTTTCATCCTTGGTTTTCCTTCCCTTTTGGTCGTTAGAGCCCGGTTCCGACGAACTGGGCGAGTTCCGGCGTGGCCGGTGCCGACAGGATCGAGGCACTTCCGGCCTCGTGAACCCTGCCCGCGTGCATGAACACCACCTGATCGGCGATGCCCCGTGCGAACCCCATCTCATGGGTGACCATGACCATGGTCATGCCGTCCGCGGCGAGCTGCTCGATGACCTTGAGCACCTCGCCGGTCAGCTCCGGATCGAGCGCGGAGGTGACCTCGTCGAACAGCATCACCTTGGGCTGCATGGCGAGCGAGCGGGCGATCGCCGCGCGCTGCTGTTGTCCGCCGGAAAGCTGCTCAGGATAGGCGTCGAGCTTTTCGGACAAGCCCACCTTCGCCAGCATCGCCTTGGCGAGCTGGCGCGCCTCGGCCTTCTTCATGCCCTTCACCGAAACCGGCGCGAGCGTGATGTTCTGCTCGATGGTGAGATGCGGAAACAGGTTGTAGCTCTGGAAGACGATGCCGACATCCTGCCTCAGCGCCCTGAGGTCGATATCGGCCGCGTCGACGCGGTGGTCGCAGACGCGGATCTCGCCTGAATCGATCTTCTCGAAGCGGTCGATGCAGCGCAGCGCCGTGCTCTTGCCGGAGCCGGAGCGGCCGATCAGAACCAGCACTTCGCCCCGTTCGACGGTGAAGCTAACCCCGTCCAGTACCTTGAGCGCGCCGAAGCTCTTATGGACCTTGTCGAGCGCGACGATGGGGCGATCGACGATGATGCGTTCGGCGATGAGAAGTCGTTCCTGGCTCATGGCTTTCAAATCTCGTCAGGCCGGCATCAGCTTCGCGCGGCCGACGCCCATGCGGCGTTCGAGACGCCGGCTGAGGAGCGAGATCGGGAAGCAGAGCGCGAAGTAGATCAGGGCGATGATCGCGTAGATCAGGAAGGGCTCGAACAATGAGTTGTTGATGATCTGGCCGGAGCGGGCGAGCTCGACGAAGCCGACGACCGAGGCCAGCGAGGTGTTCTTGATGATCTGCACCATGAAGCCGACGGTCGGCGGCGTCGCGATCCGCATGGCCTGGGGCAGGATGACCTTGAGCATCCGCTGGGTGCGGCTCAGGCCCAACCCCTCGGCCGCCTCCCATTGCGGGCGCGGCACCGCCTGGATACAGCCGCGCCAGATCTCGCCGAAATAGGCGCCGACATAGATGGTCAGCGAGGCGCCGGCAGCCCAGAGCGGCGTGATCCGGAAGCCGAGCGCCGAAAGCCCGAAATAGCCGAGGAACATGATCACCAGCAGCGGCGTGCCCTGGATGAGCTGCACATAGGCGCCGCTGAGCAGGCGAACGGCCTTGCTTGGCGAAACGCGGGCGAGCGCTATGAGGAAGCCGACGAGGCCGCCGCCGATCAGCGCGATCGCCGACAGCCCGATCGTCCAGAGCGCGCCCTGGCCGAGGAAGAGGAGATGGTTCGCGTTGAGGGAGCCGCCCATCATCGACCTCTAGAGCGACGTGCCGAGGCGCCGGCGGCGCGGGAAGAGCACGAGCCCCAGCGCCCAGAAGGCGGCGCGCAGGACAAGCGAGAGCGCGATGTAGCCGAGCGCCACGAGGATATAGGTCTCGAAGGCGCGATAGGTGTCGGACTGCACGTAGTTGGCGACCGCGGTCAGCTCCTCCGCCGAGATCTGGGAAGTGACCGAGGAAGCCAGCATCAGCAGCACGAACTGGCTGGTCAGCGACGGATAGACCTTCTCGATCGCCGGCAGCAGGATGACGTGCCAGTAGATCTGGACGCGCGAGAGGGCGAGGCCTTCGGCTGCCTCGATCTGGCCGGGTGGGATCGCCTCGAAGCCGGCCCGCATGATCTCGGCGGTATAGGCGCCGACATTGATGGCGAGCGCGGCTGCCGCGACCGAGAAGGCCGAGAATTTGAAGCCGATGCTGGCAAGGCCGAAATAGACCAGGAAGATCTGGACCAGCAGCGGCGTGTTGCGGATCGTCTCGACATAACCCGCGCAGAGCCCGGCGATGAAGCGGTTGCTGCTGCCGCGGCCGATGGCGCAGAACGTGCCAATCGCGCCRCCGATCAGGATCGCCATGAAGGCGAGCTGCAGCGTCATCACCGCACCGTCGAGGAAGAGCGGCCAGCGCTCCAGAACGACGGAGAAGTCGAGGTCGAGACCCATCGCCGCCGTCAGGCCCGGTTCGTCATGCGGTCATAGACGCGGAACAGCGCCTGGTTGCCGTTGCCGCCTTCGCCATGGGCGCGCGCCTCGATGTACTGGCTGGTCACGAGCGCGGTGCCCGGCAGCGGCACGGAAAGCGCCTGGGCCTGCTCCTGCACGAGGCGCAGATCCTTCAGCATCAAGTCGATGCGGAAGCCCGCCCCGGCATCGCCCGCGATCATCGCGGGGCCGAGCTTGTCAAGCATCCAGGACGCGGCCGAGCCGCCGAGCAGCACGGTGCGCATCTGCTCGAGATCGACGCCGGAGGCCCGGCCGAGCGCGAGCGCCTCGCAGACCGCCTGGATGTTGATGCCGCAGATCAACTGGTTGCAGAGCTTGACCGCCTGGCCGGCGCCGGGGGCGCCGACATGGGTGATGGTCGTGCCCATGCCCCGGAAAAACGGCTCGGCCCTGGTAAAGGCTGCCGCCTCGCCGCCGGCCATGATGGTGAGCGACGCGTTCTTGGCGCCGAGTGGACCGCCCGAAACCGGCGCGTCGATGAAATCGGTGCCGGCAGCCTTGAGATCGGCATGCATTCGGCGGACAGCCACCGGCGATATCGTGCTCATATCGACGATCAGGCGCCCGCGCGGCGGCGAAGCCAGGAGCCCCCCTTCGCCATAGATGACGTCCTCGACCTGGGGCGTGTCGGGAAGCATGGTAATCGCGATATCGGCGGCGGCTGCCGCATCCGCCGGGCTCTTCGCCGGCTTCGCGCCCTCCGCCACCAACACGGCGACCGCATCGCCGATGATGTCGAAAACGGTCACCGGGTGCCCCGCCTTCATAAGGTTGCGCGCCATCTCGCGCCCCATCGTGCCGAGGCCGATGAAGCCGACGCTGCCTTTTTCGTTCCCTGCCATGCTCTGTTCTCTCGGCATCTTTCTGGTGAATGCGGAGCCTTCAGGCTCCCTGCGCGCTCAGCGTCTCCGGCCTGTCGCCCTCGCCGGTCACGGCACGGCGCCGGTATTCGTCGCCGATCGCGAAATGGCGCCGCAGCGTCACCTCGGCACGATCGGGATCGCGCCCGACGATGGTGTCGAAGGCGCGCTTGTGATCGTCGATCAGGTAGCTCTTCATCGAGCTGAACTGCTGGACGAGCTCGCGGCGGCTGCGATGCGAGCGCGCCAGCAGCGTCGACATGGATTCATGGAGCACGGCGAGCGTCGGCGACCGCGACGCCAGCACGATGGCGCGATGGAACTCGAAATCGGCAGCGCCGCCCRCATCGGCATCGTCGATCGTCTCGCCGATCCGGACCAGCGCGCGCTGCAGTCGCTCGAAATCCGCGATGGTGGCGCGCTCGCAGGCCAGGCGCACGGCTTGGCACTCGATCGCGATGCGTGCCTCCATCACGTCGTCGATGAGGTCAGCCTGCTGGGCCAACGCCAGCGTGAAGAAGTCCTTCAGCATCGAGGCATCCGGCCGCTTCACGATCGTGCCGACGCGCTCGCGGATCTCGACGATGCCGAGCATGTGCAGCGCGCGCAGCGCCTCGCGCACGATCGGCCGGCTGACGCCGAGCTGCGTGGCCAGTTCGCGTTCGGCCATGAGCCGTTCGCCCTGCTTCAGCGTGCCGTCGAGCAGCCGCTCCCGCAGATAGGCGAAGACCCGCTCGAACCCCGACGCGCTGTCGGCATCTTGAGCATCCATCCCTGAAACCATTCTTCTTCTGTTCTGGTAAGACCAGTACGATGACCAGAAAGAAAGGTCAATTGGGGGTGCAAACGAACCGGAGATCATGCCTGGGAGAGGCTCGCGGGCGGTGCCGTAGAGACATGGTGCCGGCATCGAACCAAGAACAGCGTCGGCGCTGATCCGCTGGCCGCGCTTCTCCCCGCCGCGCAATCGGGGACAACGCCGGCCCGAGAGTACCCGCGCATCGGCGTTTGAACCGGACGCGAGGATGCCGATGCCCCCCTTCTTAGGCCGATAGCCATGACCAAGGGCGGCCGACACCTCAGGTCAAGCCGCTGCTGCTGACGCCCTCCGCGATGCATGTGTCGTACGAACAAAGCCGATAACGGCAGTGCCGGCGCGAAAATAACGATACCACGAACCGGAAATCTGCTTTTAGATTTGCCAGCAAATTATACTTCGGCCCATCGATTATTCCATTTTATTCTTTAGATTTCTGGAATATGCGTCACATTCATGCAGCATCGCGTCGATAGGACGTCCGCGCGCATCGCTTTTGTTTCCGGAAGCCGCGATCGCGCGCCTGGAGCCCCCCTGGCCCCTTCCGGCACGTTGAAAGCCATGGCATCGGTCACTCAGCTTCGCGCATTCCACTTCGTCGCGACGGCGGGCGGCTATTCACAGGCCGCGCGGGAGATGGCGGTCAGCCAATCGACCTTGTCCGGTCAGGTGCGGCAGCTGGAGGCGATCTCCGGCGTCGTATTGTTCGAGCGCGGGCCGCGCGGCGCCACGCTGACGGCCGATGGCGAGGCGCTCTATGAAGTCACCTCTCGCCTGTTTTCGGCCTTCACGGAGGCCGGGCGGATGCTCAAGAGCCGCAAGGCCGACGGCGGACGCCTGCGTCTGGCCTCGGACGGCACCGTCCACTTGCTGCCGATCCTGGGCGCCCTACGCCGGCGCCGGCCCAAGCTTGTCTTCTCGATTCAGCTCCACAACTCCGACGGCGTGATCGAGCAGATCACGCAATACCGCGCCGATGTCGGCGTCACCGGGCAGATGCCGACGGATAGCCGCTTCCATGTTCGGCCGCTGGCTACGATGAAGCTCGGGGTGTTCCTGCCGAAGAGCCATTCCTGGGCTCAGCGGGAATCGGTTTCCATCCGGGATCTGCAGGACCTCCCCTTCGTGCTGCGCGAGCGTGGCTCGCGCACGCGCGAGGTCTTCGAGCAGAATCTGGCTGCCTGCGGCGTCACGCTCGGCGACATCATCGAGGTGTCGACGCGAGACGGCGTGCGCGAAACGGTCGCCGCCGGCTTCGGCATGGGCGCGATCGCCGATCTCGAATTCGGCTTCGACACGCGGCTGCATTTCCTGCCGCTGCGCGACCCGTGCATCGCGATCAACGAATACGTCGTCTGCCTCGAAGAGCGCCGGCGCGCTCCGATGATCGCCGAGTTCTTCCGCTGCGCTGGCGACGCGTTCGAGCAGCCATCAGGACGGTTCAGTCCCGAGGCCGCCTGACGACCGCGCCAACGCGGGCGCGGTGCGTCTCCGCGGACCTCAATCGTAGCGGAAGGCCCGCGCGAGCTGATCCTCGATCGGCTTGACGATATAGGCGAGCGCAGTGCGCGAACCGGTCTGAATAAAGGTCTCCACCGGCATGCCGGGCAGCAGGCTCTTGCCGCCGAGGCGGTCGATCTCCGGGCGATCGAGCGCGACGCGCGCCGTATAGAACGACACGCCGGATTGCTGGTCCGTGCTCGCATCGGCCGAGACATGGATCAGCCGCCCCTTGAGGTCCGGCGTGGTGGCGCTGTCGAAGGCCGGAAAGCGCAGCATCGCCGCCTGCCCTATCCGCAGCCGATCGATCAATGCCGGCTCGACCCGCGCCTCGACGATGAGTCCGTCGGCCTCCGGCACGATCAGCATGACCTGTTCGGCTGGGCCGATGACGCCGCCGATCGTGTGCACGGTCTGCTGATGGACGACACCATCTTGCGGCGCGCGCATCTCGATCCGCTCGAGCTGATCGCGCGCGGCGACGCGGCGCTCCGACAGATCGGCGATCTTGCCGTCGACATCGCGCAGTTCGGTCGTGACCTCGCGGCGCAGATCCTCGTCGATCTGGACGATCTGCAATTCGATCTCGGCAATGCGGCCTTTGACCCGTGCCGTGTCGGAGGTGAGGCTGCCCCGCTCGCCGATGAGGCGCGAGGCTTCGCGCTGGAGCGAGGTCAGGCGCGAGAGCGCGACGAGGTTCTGGTCGTACAGCTTCTGCACGCCCTCGAGTTCCTGCTCGATCAGCATGGCCTGCGCCCGCCGGGCTTCGATCTGGGACGACAAGCCCTTGATTTCCTCATGCGACTGCGCGATCCGCTCGCGCAGCTGGGAGCGCTGGACATCGGCCGCGGCGCGGCGGGTGCGGAAAAGCCTCAGCTCGCCGGCAACCGCCCGGATCACGCCCGGATCGCCCGCCCTGTCACGCAACTCCTGAACCAGCACCAAATCGGAGTGGCCCTCGCGCTCGGCCTCCAACCGCGCCTTGCGCGCCTGGAAACGGATGAGTTCGATCTCGATCAGCGCAAGGCTCGCCCTGGCATTGGTTTCGTCCAGGCGCACCAGCACGTCGCCGGCCTTGACGCGGTCGCCATCCTTGACCCGAATCTCCGCGACGACGCCTCCGGATGGGTGCTGCACGCGCCGGACATTGCTCTCGACGACGACCTTGCCCGAGGCGATCACCGCGCCCGAAAGCGGCGCGGTCGCCGCCCACAGCCCGACAGTGCCCAGCAGCACGGCGATGGTCGCGACCCCGAACAGCGTCGCACGCCGGATGTCGCGGCGAGGATCGGCACGCCGCCCCTCGGCCCCGGCCATGCTCGAAGACGGCTGCCCGCCGGACCTGTTCTCGTTAACCGCGCGCATCGGCCGCCACTGCAATTCGGGGATGGGACGGGTTCGGCCCGGCCGAGCCTGGTTTCGCCGCAAGGCTCTTGCGCAGCACCTCCTCCTTCGGCCCAAAGGCCTGCACCTGGCCGTCTGCCAGGATCAGGACGAGGTCGATGCCCGCCAGCGCCGAGGGGCGATGGGCGATGACGACCACGATGCCTCCGCGGGCGCGCACACCGGCGATCGCGGCGGTGAGAGCGGCGTCGCCATCCGCATCGAGGCTGGCATTGGGCTCGTCGAGCACGACGAGGAAGGGATCGCGATACAGCGCACGAGCAAGGGCGATGCGTTGCCGCTGACCGCCGGACAGGACACCGCCGGCCTCGCCGATCGGTGTCTCGAAACCTTTCGGGAGTCCGAGGATGAGGTCATAGGCGCCGGCGGCCCTGGCGGCGCCGCGGACGGCCTCCTCCGTCATCGCAGGGTCGAAGCGGGCGATATTCTCCGCAATGGTCCCGGCGAAGAGCTGCACATCCTGCGGCACATAGCCGATGATCGCGCCGCGCTCCTCCTCCGGCCACTGGTCGAGCGTCGCGCCGTCGAGGCGCAAGGACCCGCGCAGCACCGGCCAGACGCCGACCAGCGCCCGCGCGAGCGTGGACTTTCCGGAGGCGGACGGGCCGATCACGGCCAGTCCCTGTCCCGCCTGCAGCGTGAGACCGATCTCCTTGACGGTCGGTGTCGGGCTGCCGGGAGGCGCTACAAAGACCTGCTCCAGCGTGACCCGCTGCGTCGGACGCTCGGGCGAGACCGCGAGTGCCACAGGCGCTTCGCCGAGCGCCGAATGAAGCCGACGCCAGGCCTGGCGCGCACCGATGAAGGGTCGCCAGCTACCGATCGCGAGCTCGATCGGCGCCAGCGCACGGCTGCTCAGCACCGAGGAGGCGATCATCACGCCGGACGAGGCCTGATCGTGCATCACCAGCCAGGCGCCGACGCCGAGCATGGCGGATTGCAGCATGTAGCGAATGACCTTCGAGATGCCGCCGAGCCCACTGGTGATATCGGAAGCCCTGAGGCTGGCCGCGACGTGCCGGTCATTGGTCCGCTCGAACAGCCGGCCGATCCGCCCGTTCATCCCGAGCGCCGTCACTGCCTCCGCATTGCGGCGCGCGGCCTCGATCAGGGCGGCGCGCTCCCCGGACGAGCGGGCGACGTCGGCGCTCGGCCGCCGCGACAGCACTTCGGTCAGAAGCGCGAGCACGATCAGGATCGCCGCGCCGGCCACCAGCGTCCAGCCGAGATAGGGATGCAGCACGAAGCACAGCGCGCCATAGAGCGGGATCCAGGGCAGATCGAACAGCGTGGTCGGCCCCAGCCCGGACAGAAAGCCACGGACGCTGTCGAGATCGCGCGACAGCTGGCTGCCGCCCGGAGCGCCCCGCAGCTGTCCGCCAAGGATGGCGCCGAGCACCGGTCCGCCGAGCTGACGGTCGAGCTCGACACCGACACGGCTCAGAATGCGCTGGCGCAGCCAGTCGAACAGACCGAGCAGGATGTAGAGCGCAGCGACGATCAGTGAGAGGGCGACTAGCGTAGGCACGCTGCGCGAAGGCAGCACCCGGTCATAGACCTGCAACATGTAGAGCGAGCCCGTCAGCATCAGCACGTTGACGAGGGCGGAAAACAACGCCACCGCGAGGAAAGCGGAACGGCACGAGGCCAAAGCCTCGCTGGCAGCATTCTTGGATGATTTTGGGAGCAACGGCGAGTTTCCCTGACGCAAAGCAACCGGAAGAGCCGCTTGCGGGCAGAATCCGCGGCAGCCCCCGAAACCGTATGTCGGCGAGCCCGCCTGCCCACCAACCGAGCCTGCGCTCGACGATCGGCCGCAGCGATAGGAGGACGAGATGACAGCTCGGTGAAACCACCGGGGCGGCAGGCCATCGAAAATGCCCATACCCCCCATCGATGAATTGGATTCGTGCGCCCCCCCGCCCTGCCTTAGCCTGAGGTACGGGCATGGACTTCGCGGCCCGTCATGAACGGCGATCGGCTATCGACGCTCCTTGTTCTCCGCCACACGGAGAAGCGATTCTGGATGTCTTCGATCGTTTTCGAAGGCCGGTATTCCAATCTCCAGAATAAAAATTCCGATACTCTGTGTCTAAAACTCGGGCATTGCTGAGATCGACGAAATTCATTTCATGTGCGCGGCGCTAGAATAAGCCGAAATAGCAGTTTATTAAATCGTTTTAGTCGGCAAAATATCAAAAATTATTTCACTGTTGATCGGATTGTTAAACAATCGTCATCCTTACCAATTCATTAACGCGCCTCAGCTCGCCGGATGCGGGCTGTCCCCTGCTGGCGGCGGACGGGGCTCACGATGCATTGGCTAAAGGATTTGCAAACCATGACGCGCCCCGTCGGTTCGATCAGCTTCGTCGGCTATAGCCCCGACGCCGGAAACGGCATTGTCTTCAAGGTCATCGAACCCGTCCTCGCGGGCAGCGTGATCGCCATTCCCTATGACATTTCCGATATGTCGGGCGCCGAAAAGGGCGCGAGCTGGAACTGGACGGTCGATCGCGACATTCCGGTCGGGGCGACGGTCACGATCAGCGGTCTCGGCTCCGAGGCGGTTTCGGTCCAGCTCGAGACGGAAACGGATGTCGATGTCACCGGCAGCATCAAGGGTGCCCGCATCGCCCAGGGCAGCTCGACGGATCTGAGTCTATTGGGATCATCCGTCACGCCGGCCGGCTTCATCAGCCCCTCGATCGACCTCGATGTCGCTGCAGGCAGCACGGCGCCGGCACGCTCGGCCGGTCCGGTAGATGCGGCCCCGTCAGGCGGCGGCCAAGGAGCGCGCAAGTCCATGGCCTCCAGCCTGACTTTTGCCACGCAGCAGGACGTTCCGGCTGCGGAACAATCGGGGAATGCCGAGGCGCCGGCCGTCGTCGCCGTGTCCGTGTTCAGCGACGGGAGTGACAGCCTGACCAACAGCGACGAGTTGTTCAACGGCGTCTCGATGCTCGGCGGCGACGACACCCTGGTCAATTCCGGCACGATCATCAGCCAGGACGGCATTGCCGTCGATATGGGCGATGGCAATGACGAGGTCAGGCTCCTCGCGGGTTCGAAGCTCTATGGCGAGATCCGCCTCGGAGCCGGCAACGACAAGCTGACGGCGACCGGCCTCGAGGACGATCTTGTCGTCGATGCCGGGGCGGGCGACGACAACGTGCTGGCGGGCGCGGGCGACGATCTCATCCGCGGCGGCGCGGGCGACGATCAGCTCGACGGCGGCGCAGGCGACGACGTTCTCCAGGGTGGCGATGGCAACGATCGCCTGATCGGCGGAGCGGGCGATGACTTTCTGTTCGGCGGTGCTGGCAATGACAGGCTCATCGGCGGCGAAGGCAATGATCTGCTCGACGGCGGCGACGGCATCGACACCGCCGACTATGCGGCCGAGACCACCGGCGTCACCGTCGATCTCGCCGCGGGCAAGGCCAATGGAGAAGGCATCGGCCGCGACACGCTGACCGGCATCGAGAATGTCATCGGCGGCGCCGGCAACGACGTTCTGATCGGCAACGACCTGGCCAATATCCTCGACGGCGGCGCCGGAAATGACCGCATCGCCGCCGGTGCGGGCGACACGGTGCTCGGCGGCGCCGGTGACGACGTCATCGATGTCAAGGCCGGTGCAGGCGCAGCCGCCAGCATCGACGGCGGCACGGGCCGCGACACCGTAAAGCTGCTCGGAACGGGCACCGGCTCCCTCGCCGCCCCCACGGGCGTCGAGCGTCTGGAGGTCGAGAGCGGCAGCTGGTCGGTCGCCGGTAGCGCCGGCTACGACGAGATCGCCATCCGCAACGGAGGCACCGTCACCTCCGGCCTCGTTATCGACAAGGACGACAAGGTCGGCATCGATGCGGGCGGCAAGCTCACGGTTTCGAGCAATGCGGTGACCTGGGCCGGCGGCGGCAATGCCGTGCTCACCAATGGAGGCCTGATCGAGGTCGGAGCGACCAGCCGTCTGCTCCAGACAACCGCCGGCGCGACCGGTTCGCTCACCATCGACAACCAGGCGACGGGCGTCCTGCGCGGCGCGCTCAACCCGAGCCAGGCCGGTGCGGCGACAGCCCGCATCGTTATCAACAATGCCGGTCTAGTCGAGGCCGACGGCCGCGTGCTCGACTTCCGCAGCTTCGACAACAACGGCGCCAGCGCCACGATCAACAACCTCGCCGGCGGCACCATCCGCCAGTACGGCACCAACACCGATGTGATCCGCCCCGGCCAGAACGGCACCGTCAACAACTGGGGCACGATCATCACCGGCCAGGGCTTCGCTGCGGACGGCGACCTGATCGATTTCCAGAGCGATGCGGGCGGCAAGGTCAACAACTACGCCGGCGGCCTGCTCGAGGGCGCCAAGCACGCCATCACCGGCGACCGCGGCGTCGCCGTCGTGAATGACGGCACCATCATCGGCCGCAACGGCTCGGCGGTTAACATCGACAGCAACGGCTCGGAAGCCGACCTCGTCAGCATCACCAACCGCGGTACCATGCAGGGCCGGTCGGCCGGCCTCGCCGACAGCGACGGCGACGCGATCGACGTCGACGGCCTGCTCTTCCTCAACAACACCGGCACGGTCGAAGGCCTCGGCGCCAACGGATATCATGATGGCGAGCCGAACGTTTCCGAAGGCATCGCCATCGGCGGCGGCACCATCATCAACGACAGCACCGGCAGGATCTACGGCTATGGCCGGGCCATCCAGGTCGACAACTCCAGCAACCAGAATGCGCTCGGCGCCACGCTCGTCGTCAATCGCGGCCTGATCCAGGGCGATGGCCACGGGCCGGAGAACGTCGCGCCGGCAGACGCCGCCCGCTTTGATCTGCGCGGCAACGAGGCGATCAATCTTGTCGGCAACTATGCCGACGAGATCATCAACACCAGCACCGGCCGCATCATCGGCGGCGTCTCGATGGGCGGCGGCAACGACAAGCTCGGCAATTCCGGCCTGATCCAGGCGACCGGGGGCTCGGCGATCGACATGGGTGCGGGCGACGACCACCTGAATCTCTTTGTCGGCGCCTCGGTCATCGGCAAGATCCTGCTCGGCGAAGGCAATGACCTCGTCACCGCCACCTCCTGGAGCGACTTCGACATCGACGGCGAGGAAGGCGACGACCAGGTCTATCTTGGCGACGGCAACGACAGCGTCCATGGCGGCATCGGCAACGACGTCATCTATGCCGGCGGCGGCAATGATTTCATCGATGGCGGATAGGGCGATGACGCGCTCTACGGCGAGGCCGGCAACGACACGATCCATGGCGGCGCGGGCAACGACATCATTGGCGGCGGCGCCGGTGACGACATCATCGACGCCGGCACGGGCGATGACGTGATCAAGGCCGGCCCCGGCAACGACACCATCGACGGCGGCGACGGCTACGATACGCTCGACCTCTCGGCCGCGAGTGGCGCGCTCTATGTCGACATGGCCTCCGGTCGCATCGCCGGCGCCGGCATCGGCGTCCAGTCCTTCGTCAACATCGAGAACCTGTCCTTCGGTGACGGCGACAATGTCGTCACCGGCGGCAATGGCGACGACAGCTTCGACGGCGGCGCGGGCAACGATACGCTCAATGGCGGGGCGGGCGACGACAACCTGCTCGGCGGCCTCGGCAATGACGCGCTGAAGGGCGGCTCCGGCGACGACCTTCTCGACGGCGGCACGGGTGACGACAACCTCTCCGGCGGCTCGGGCGACGACATCCTGCTTGGCGGCCTCGGCAACGATGCGCTGAGCGGCGGTTCAGGCGACGACCGTCTCGAAGGCGGCGCCGGCGACGACACCCTGACCGGCGGGTCGGGCAACGACGTCTTCGTGTTCACGCCCGGCTTCGGTCGTGACACCGTCACCGATTTCGCTGGCGGGCATGAGGACGTCGTCGCGTTTGCCAGCGCGCTCTTCGCCGATTTTGATGCTGCCATGGCCCACGCCGCACAGGTGGGCTCGGACGTGGTGTTCACGGTCGACGCCGACACTTCGCTCACCCTGGCGGACGTGCAGCTCGGTTCGTTGCGCGCCGACGATTTCCGCTTCGTCTGAGCGGACATCTGCCAAAGAAACACAAGACACTGCGCAAGGGCTCCTGAAGGAGCCCTTGTTGCTTGAGCCCCCATAGTGAACGCGCCCGCAGCAGCCGAACGCCGCGGTGGCGCAAAGTTCGGCGCACTGACGGTCCCGAAACCTTCATCCTCAACCGTACTAACCCACCCTTGGGTCCGGTTCGCGCTGGCCTCATGAGGCTCTCGCTCACGGCGTGGATACGAGCCGTCTCGACGCCGACCGGGACCGCGCTGAAACGGCTTCCGCCCGACCGTCCCGGCATGCGATGCAGGGAGCAGCGTTTCTGCCCTTCACTGCCTGCCCGAGATTCCACCATGTCCCAGAATCCTATCTCCTTCGGCCTGATCGGCGCCGGCATCATGGGCGAGCGCATGCTGCGCGCGGCGCTCGACCAGCCGGCGACGGCGCTCAGCGTCTCCGGCATCTGGGATCCTTCGGCCGAAGCCATGGAGCGCATTGGTACGGCGCTGCCCGCAGTGCCACGCCAGCCGGACGCCGCAGCCCTTATCGCCGCAAGCGACTGCGTCTACATCGCCTCGCCGCCCTCCTCCCATCTCGCCCATGCCCGCGCGGCGCTCGCGGCCGGCAAGGCGGTGTTCTGCGAGAAGCCGCTGGCGGTCGACCTCGCCGATGCGCGCGCCTTCGTCACCGAAGCCGGAGATCGCGGCGCTGTGAACTTTCCCTTCGCCTCCTCGCCCGCCGTGGCACGGCTGCGGGACTGGATAGGCTCCGGCGCGGTCGGCACGCCCCAGCGCGTCTCGATCGAGGTCGCCTTCGCGACCTGGCCGCGCTCCTGGCAGGTCGATGCGGCCGGCTGGCTGGACGGGCCGGCGCAGGGCGGCTTCACACGCGAGGTCGTCTCGCATTTCCTGTTCCTGACCCGCCGTATCGCCGGCCCCTTCACCGGCCTCGCCGCCAAGGCCAGCTTCCCCGAAGCCGGCAAGAGCGAGCGCCGCATCGAGGCGACGCTGACGGCGGGCGCGCTTCCCGTCACCCTGACCGGCAGCGTCGGCACCACCGCCAAGGACGACCACAACGTCTGGACGTTCGAGGGCGATAAGGGCGCGGTGCGGCTCTGCGACTGGTCGCATGCCGAGCGCCGCCGTCCAGATGGCAGCTGGGAGCGCGACCCGGAGGCACTCTCCCAGAACGAGGCGCGTCCGCTGGCACTGCGCCGCCAGCTCGAGGGCGTGGCGAAGCTGACGCGCGGCGAGCCGCACCACCTTGCTACGCTGCGCGAAGCGTTCGATGTGCAGGAAATCGTCGAAACGATCCTGAAGAGCGCCTGACGCATCCATCGGGCCGTGGCGGCGCCCCGGGCTCACCCGGGCGCCGCCTCAATTGGCATAAATTTGCGCCGAGATGGCCCGAAACTCGCATTGCGAGATGATTTTACTCCATACTCCTGAGAATACAGAAAAACACCCTATCGGATGTGAATTGAGCTATCGCCCGCTCGTAGCGTAAAATCCCTGTTCGAAAGACCGAACAGGGATGGGTATTGCTGTGGCGATTTTGAACGTCATCGATCGGCGGGGCCTCAGCGACAAGCGGAAGGCCGCGTGATGGCCACCGCCTCGAAACGCGTTCCCCTGCCCGCGATCCTGCTCGCCAACGACCTGCTCGACGGCGATGTCGTCTTCGCGACCGCCGATGATGCCGGCACCCTCGCCTGGACGCGCGATTCGGCGCCCGCCCTTGTCGCCAATGATGACGCGGCCGCCGAGAGGCTCGAAGCCTTCGCTGCCGCAGAGCTGTGTGGCAACAAGGTCGTCGACGCCTATCTCGTCGATGTGACCATCGAGGCCGGCGGCCCGGTTCCGCGCCATTTCCGCGAGCGCTTCAAGACGCTCGGCCCCAGCAATCGTCCCGATCTCGGCAAGCAGGCCGGTGAAGGCATCGCCTCCGCGCCGAAGGGCTGATCCATGTATCGATACGACGAATTCGACGAGCGTTTCGTCCGGGAGAGGGTGGCGCAGTTCACCGATCAGGTGGCGCGCCGGCTCGACGGCTCCCTCACCGAGGATGAGTTCAAGCCGCTGCGGCTCAAGAACGGCGTCTATCTCCAGCTCCACGCCTATATGCTGCGGATCGCCGTTCCCTATGGCACGCTGAACGCGCGGCAACTGCGTCAGCTCGCCCTGATCGGCGAGCGCTACGACCGCGGCTACGGCCATTTCACCACGCGCCAGAACCTGCAGTTCAACTGGCCGAAGCTGCGCGATATCCCCGCCATCCTCGGCCTGCTCGCCGATGTCGAGATGCATTGCATCCAGACCTCCGGCAACTGCATCCGCAACGTCACCGCCGACCACTTCGCCGGCGTCGCGCAGGACGAGATCGAGGATCCGCGCCCGACGGCCGAGCTGATCCGGCAATGGTCCTCGGCCCATCCCGAGTTCAGCTACCTGCCGCGCAAGTTCAAGATCGCGGTGACGGGCGCTGAAGCTGACCGGGCGGTGATCAAGGCCCACGATATCGGGCTGCGCCTGCGCCGCCACCCCGACACGCATGAGACCTGCTACGAGATCAGCGTCGGCGGCGGCCTCGGCCGCACGCCGATGATCGGCAAGGTCGTGCGCGACTACCTGCCGAAGAAGGACCTGCTCGCCTATCTCGAGGCGATCATGCGGGTCTATAATCTCGAGGGCCGGCGCGACAACAAATACAAGGCGCGCGTCAAGATTCTCGTCCACGAGATCGGCGCCGAGGAATTCACTCGCCGCGTCGAGGCCGAATTTGCTCTGCTCGACGGCCCCTCGATCAATGCCGACGCGGAAGAGGTCGCGCGCATCGCCGCCTATTTCGCACCGCCGCGCTATGAGGTGCTGCCGGCCGTCAGCAACACGCTGGAGGCGGCCAAGGCCGCGAACCCGGCCTTCGCCCGCTGGGTCGAGGTCAACACCCACGAGCACAAGGCACCCGGATACACCGCGTTGACGATCTCGCTGAAGCCGCTCGGCCAGGCCCCAGGCGATGCGAGCAGCGAGCAGATGCGCCTCGTCGCCGATCTGGCCGAGCGCTATTCCTTCGACGAGCTGCGCGTCACCCATGCGCAGAACCTCGTGCTGCCGCATGTGCGCCAGCGTGACCTTCCCGCAATTTGGCGGCGGCTCGGAGAAGCGGGGCTGGCCGAGGCCAATATCGGCCTCGTCACCGATATCATCTCCTGCCCCGGCCTCGATTACTGCGCATTGGCGACGGCACGCTCGATCCCGATCGCCCAAGCGATCCAGCAGCGTTTCGCCGATGAAGCGCGCCAGCGCGAGATCGGGCCGCTCGGCATCAAGATCTCCGGCTGCATCAACGCCTGCGGCCACCACCATGTCGGCCATATCGGCATTCTCGGCTTGGAGAAGCGGGGCATCGAATCCTACCAGATCACGCTCGGCGGCGACGCCACCGAGAATGCCGCGATCGGCGAGATCCTCGGTCCCGGCCTTGCCGCCGAGGAGGTGCCGGATGCGATCGAGCGGATCGTCGCCGTCTATCTGGCCGAGCGGAGCGAGGGCGAAAGCTTCATCGACAATGTCCGCCGTATCGGCCTTGGGCCATTCAAGGCCGCGTTTCAGGAGACCGCCCGTGCCGCTGCTTGACCAGGACGGAGACGCCGAGGAGCGCTGGACCCGCAGCGAGGGCGCCGCGATCGGCAATATCCCCGCCGCGCTGGTGCCGTGGGAGGCTCTGGCGGAGGCGCTTGAGGCGCAGGCTCCCGATCAGCAGATCGGCGTGATTCTGCCCAACTCCGTGCCTTTCGCCTCACTCGCGCCGTTCCTGCCGCGGCTCGCGCTCGTCGCTATCGCCTTCCCCGCCTATTCGGACGGGCGCGGCTTCAGCCTCGCGCGCCAGATCCGGCGCTCCGGCTTCTACCGTGAGATCCGCGCCACCGGCCCGCTGATCGCCGACCAGTTCGCCTACGCCCTCTCCTGCGGCTTCGACACGATCGAGCTGCCGGAGGCGAGCGCCGCCCGCCAGCCGGCGCCGCAATGGCTGCATGCGCGGGAATCGTTCAGCACCACCTATCAGCGCGGCTATGGCGAGAGCGCGCGCAACATCCTCGACCGGCGCCGGGCGGCGAGAGGCACGGCCCCCACCGCAGCGGAGTGAGCATGACGATCTCGACAGCCATGCACAGCCACGTCGAGGGCCCCGGCGCCGTCAGAGATGGCGGCGAAGACAGCCTGAACGCCGAGTTCGAGGCCATGCTTCCGCGCGAGCCTGCGAGCGAGGCACGCGGGCGCTGGTTCGATCTTTGCTTTCGCCTTATCATCCTGGCACTGGCCGCGTTGTGGCTGCTGACTCCACCGGCGGGCGGCGAGCACAGTGCGGCAGATGAGAAGGCCGTAGCGACCACGCAATGACCGAGAGACAGCCCGAAACGACCGCAGCGCGGATCGAGCCGCTGGCGACGCTGCCGCTCTTCCACAAGCTGGACGGGCGCAAGGTTGTGCTCGCCGGCGGCTCCGAGGCCGCGCTGTGGAAGGCAGAGCTGCTGGCGGCCACCGGGGCGCAGCTGGATGTTTTCGCTGCTGGCGAGGCAGCGCTGTTCTCCGGGCTGGCGCAAGGCGAGACCGGCGGCCGCGTGCATGTCCACGATCGGGGCTGGCAGGCCGGCGACCTCACTGACGCGGCCATCGCCGTGGCCGACCTCGACGATGCCGAGGAGGTCCATGCCTTCGTCGCCGCCGCCCGGCAGGCAGGCACCCCGGTCAACATCGTCGACAAGCCGGAATACTGCGATTTCGCCTTCGGCGCGCTGGTCAACCGTTCGCCCCTGATCGTCGCCGTGTCCACGGATGGCGCAGCGCCAGTCTTTGGCCAGGCGATCCGCACAAAGATCGAGGCGCTGCTGCCGGCCGGGTTGAAGAATTGGGCGCAGGCCGCGGCCGATTGGCGCCCGTCGGTCCAGGCCCGCGATCTGCCCTTTGCGCTGCGGCGCGCCTTCTGGGAGCTCTTCGCCGGTAGGGCGATGGCCGAGCCCGAGCGCGCTCCAGGCCCGCAGGACGAGGCGGAGCTCTTCGCGCGTCTCGTCCAGATCGAGGCCGCGCATGACGGCAAGGGCCGTGTGACGCTGGTCGGCGCCGGCCCGGGCGACCCGGAGCTGCTCACGTTGAAGGCGATCCGCGCCCTGCAGAGCGCCGACATCATCCTCTATGACGATCTCGTCTCTCCGGGGGTGCTCGAGCTGGCGCGGCGCGAGGCCAAGCGCATGCTGGTCGGCAAGACCGGCTATGGCCCCTCGGTGAAGCAGGGCGACATCAACGCACTGATCGTCTCGCTGGCGTCGCAGGGAAAGCATGTCGTGCGGCTGAAGGGCGGCGATCCCGGCATCTTCGGCCGCGCCGGCGAGGAGATCGAGGCCTGCCAGACCGCCGGCATTCCCGTCGCGATCGTGCCCGGTATCTCGGCCGCGCAGGGCGCGGCCGCGTCGCTCGGTGTCTCGCTGACCCATCGCGACCATGCGCGGCGCCTGCAATTCGTCACCGGCCATTCGCGCAAGGGCGAGTTGCCTGATGATCTCGACTGGCGCGCGATGGCCGACCCGGCGGCCTCGACCGTGATCTATATGGCGCGTGCCACTCTGCCCGGTTTCCGCGAGCGTGCCATCGCTGCCGGCCTCAATCCGGAAACGCCGGCCGTCGCCGTGCTCTCCGCCACGCGCCCCGACGAAATCCGCGTCGCCGCCACCATTGCGACCCTGCCGGAGCGGCTAGGCGAACTGCCGGCGAGCGGGCCGGTCCTCGTCTTGCTCGGCCACGCCTTCGGCCCGGCTCTGGCAGACGCGCATCCGGCGCAGGACCGCCGCCGTGCCTGACGGCGGCCCGGCCTCGCCGCCAAGGGGGAACGCCGCCGCCAGAGAAGCGTTTTCTCCTCCGGCGGCCAAGTTTGGAAAGCGCCGATTGCGCCAGGCCATTGAGAAGAGACCGGCAATTCAGTACGTTTCGTTTGTTTTTTAGAACGGACCGAGGTTTGAACCGAGCCTCGCCGTGAATGCAACGGAGCCCTGACATGACGCGACCCGTGTTTCGCCGCCTTTTCCGGGCCGGGCTCGTTCTTGGAGCTTTCACGCTCTGCTTCGGCGTCGTTGCCGGAGCCCGCGCCCAGACCGAGCTCCTGAACGTTTCCTACGACCCCACCCGCGAGCTGTATCGCGACATCAACGCGGCCTTCATCGCCGAGTGGAACGCGAAGAACCCCGACAAGAAGATCAGCACGATCCGCCAGTCGCATGGCGGCTCCGGCGCACAGGCCCGCACCGTCATCGACGGGCTCGATGCCGATGTCGTGACGCTGGCGCTCGCCGGCGACATCGACGCCATCGCCGAGCGCTCCAAGAAGCTGGCGCTCGACTGGCAGACGCGCCTGCCGCACAACTCCTCGCCCTACACCTCGACGATCGTCTTCCTCGTCCGCAAGGGCAATCCGAAGGCGATCAAGGACTGGGGCGATCTGGTGAAGCCGGGCGTGCAGATCATCACGCCGAACCCGAAGACCTCGGGCGGGGCGCGCTGGAACTATCTCGCCGCCTGGGCCTATGCCGAAAAGGCCTTCAACAAGGACGAGGCGAAGGTGCGCGACTATATCGCCAAGCTCCTCGCCAATGTCCCGGTGCTCGACACCGGCGCGCGCGGCGCGACCACGACCTTCACCCAGCGCGGCATCGGCGATGTCTTCTTGTCCTGGGAGAACGAGGCTTTCCTCGCCCTCAAGGAGTTCGGTGCCGACAAGTTCGACATCGTGGTGCCGAGCCTCTCGATCCTGGCCGAGCCGCCGGTCGCGCTCGTCGACACCAATGTCGACGCCAAGAAGACCCGCGCGCAGGCGCAGGCCTATCTCGAATTCCTCTACACGCCGAAGGCGCAGGCGATCATCGCCAGGAACTTCTATCGCCCGCGCAATCCGGAGGCCGCCGACAGCAAGGACGTGGCCAATTTCCCGAAAATCGAGCTGGTGACCATCGATAGCGCCTTCGGCGGATGGAAAAAGGCGCAGCCGACCCATTTCGGCGATGGCGGCACCTTTGACCAGCTCTACAAGCCGGCACGCTGACGCCATGGCGGCGACGACGACCTTCCGCTGGCGCGAGCCCAGCATCCTGCCCGGCTTCGGGCTGGCGCTCGGCGTCACCGTCACGGCGTTGTCGCTGATCGTGCTGATCCCGCTGGCGGCGCTCTTCCTGAAGGCCGCCAGCGCCGGGCCCGCCGACATCTGGGCGGTGGCGACCTCGCCGCGCACGCTTGCCGCGCTCAAGCTCTCCTTCACGGCGGCGCTGTTCGCCGCGCTCGTCAACGCCGTCTTCGGCCTGATCCTCGCCTGGGTGCTGGTGCGCTACGAATTTCCGGGCCGGCGCCTGATCGATGCCGCGGTCGACCTGCCCTTCGCCCTGCCGACCGCGGTGGCCGGCATCTCGCTGGCGGCCATCTATGCGCCGAACGGCTGGGTCGGGTCGCTGCTGGCGCCGCTGGCCTTCCGCGTCGCCATCCCCTTCACCGATCTCTCCTTCGGCTTCGACGGCAAGGTCGCCTATACGCCGCTCGGCGTGATGGTGGCGCTGATCTTCATCGGCCTGCCCTTCGTGGTGCGCACCGTCCAACCGGTGCTGGAAGAGCTTCAGAGCGATGTCGAGGAGGCCGCGGCGCTGCTCGGCGCCAGCCGCTTCCGGACGATCTTCCGGGTGATCCTGCCGCAGGTGGCGCCGGCGCTGCTGACCGGCTTCGTGCTCTCCTTCGCCCGGGCCGTCGGCGAATACGGCTCGGTGATCTTCATCGCCGGCAACGTGCCGATGGTCTCGGAAATCGCGCCGCTCCTGATCGTGATCCGCCTCGAGCAGTTCGACTACGCCGGCGCGGCAGTGGTGGCGACGACGATGCTGCTGATCTCCTTCGCCTTGATCCTCATAGGCAACCTGATCCAGGCCCGCGCCCGCAGGAGGTTCGGCGATGTCTGACGCCACCCTGACCCCGGCCGTCGCGGCGCAGGCACCGCGCAGCCCCGGCCGCGCGCGCGGCGAGAGCCTCGGCGTGCAGATCGCGCTGATCGCGATCTCGCTCGCCTTCCTGCTGCTCTTCCTGCTCCTGCCGCTCGTCACCGTCTTCATCGAGGCCGGCGCCAAGGGCTGGGAAGCCTATCGCGCCGCGATCACCGAGCCCGATGCGCTTTCGGCGATCCGGCTGACCCTGCTTGTTGCGGCGATCGCCGTGCCGTTCAACGTCGTGGTCGGCATCGCGGCGGCCTGGGCCATCGCCAAATTCGAGTTCCGCGGCAAGAATCTGCTGATCAGCCTGATCGACCTGCCCTTCTCGGTCTCGCCCGTGATCTCCGGCCTCATCTTCGTGCTGCTGTTCGGCGCGCAGGGCTATTTCGGGCCGTGGCTGCAGGCCCACGACATCAAGATCGTCTTCGCGCTGCCCGGCCTGATCCTGGCGACGGTCTTCGTCACCTTCCCCTTCGTGGCGCGCGAGCTGATCCCGCACATGCAATCGCTCGGTTCGGCCGATGAGGAGGCGGCGCTGACGCTCGGCGCATCGCCCTGGCGGGTGTTCTTCGCGGTGACGCTGCCGAACGTGAAGTGGAGCCTGTTCTACGGCGTCCTGCTCTGCAACGCCCGTGCGATGGGCGAATTCGGCGCGGTCGCCGTCGTCTCGGGCAAGGTCCGTGGCATGACCAATACGATGCCGCTGCACATCGAAATCCTCTACAATGAGTATATGGGAGCCGCCGCCTTTGCGGTGGCCTCGCTGCTGGCGGGGCTGGCCCTCGTCACCCTCGTGCTCAAGACCCTGCTGGAATGGCGCTACGGCGATGCGATCGCCGCCAGCCGCCGCCACTGACCCCGCGAACGAAGGAGCTGGGCCATGTCGGTCGCCGTCACCATCGAGACCATCGAGAAGCGCTTCGAGAACTTCCCGGCGCTGCGCGGGGTCTCTCTCGATATCCAGCCGGGAGAGCTCGTCGCGCTGCTCGGCCCGTCCGGATCGGGCAAGACCACGCTGCTGCGCCTGATCGCCGGGCTGGAGCAGGCCGATCGCGGCCGCGTCCTCTTCGGCGAGACGGATACGCGCGACCTCTCCCTGCGCGACCGCCGCATCGGCTTCGTCTTCCAGCAATATGCACTGTTCAAGACGATGAACGTCGCCGAGAACATCGCCTTCGGGTTGAGGTCGCGGCCGCGCCACGAGCGCCCGAGCAACGATGAAATTCGCAGGCGTGTCAGTGTCTTGCTGGAACTCGTTCAGTTGCCGGGCCTGGAGAAGCGCTATCCGAGCCAGCTTTCCGGCGGCCAGCGCCAGCGCGTGGCGCTGGCGCGTGCGCTCGCCATCGAGCCGCGGGTGCTGCTGCTCGACGAACCCTTCGGCGCTCTCGACGCCAAGGTCCGCAAGGACCTGCGCGCCTGGCTGCGGGAGCTGCATGGCCGCACCGGCCACACCACCGTCTTCGTGACGCATGACCAGGAAGAAGCGCTGGAGCTCGCCGACCGGGTCGCCATCCTCAATGACGGGCGCATCGAGCAGGTCGGCTCGGCCGACGACGTCTACGACCACCCGGCGACGCCTTTCATCTGCGAATTCCTCGGCGAGGTGAACAAGCTGCCGGTCAAGGTCGTCGGCAGCCAGGCCTTCTTCGGCGACCGGCCGGTGCTGGGCGGGCTGACGCAGAACCAGGGTGGCCCGGCCTCGCTCTATGTCCGGCCGCAGCATCTGCGTATCGTCGACGAGACGCCGCTGGCGCTGCCCGGCGTGGTCGAGCATCTGCGCCGCAACGGGCCGCTGCGCCGGGCTGAGGTGGCGATCGAGGGGCTGAAGAAGCGCCTCGATGTCGACCTCGCCAGCCAGGTCGCGCCGGCGATCGGCGAGCGGGTCCGCCTGCGCATCACGCACGGCAACCTGTTCGCCGCCGCCTGACCAGGCATTTGTCGACATCGGACGGTGCCGAAAACCGGTTTCCACTTTTCGACCCGATGCCATAGCCTCCCCGACGAATCCCGCCGGCGCTTCGCCGACGGTCCTCGATCCGGACAGGAGATCGCGATGAAAGCACGCGCGAAATGGGTGGAAGGCATGGCCTTCATGGGCGAGGCCGGCAGCGGCCACGCCGTGATGATGGATGGCGCGCCTGAATATGGCGGCCGCAATATCGGCATCCGGCCGATGGAGATGCTGCTGATCGGGCTTGCCGGTTGCACCGGCTTCGACGTCGTCAGCATCCTCAAGAAGGGCCGCGAGGCCGTCACCGGCTGCGAGGTCGAGGTGGAGGCAGAGCGTGCCACCACCGATCCGAAGGTCTTCACCAAGATCCACCTCGCCTACCGCATCACCGGCAAGGGCCTGTCCCACGCCAAGGCTGAGCGCGCCGTCACATTGTCGAAGGAAAAGTACTGTTCGGCTTCGATCATGCTCGGGGCGACGGCCGAGATGACCTACAGCCTCGAGGTGATCGACGAGTTGCACAAGGAGGCCGCTGAATGAGCCGGGCTGAATTCGCTGGGCTGATCTCGCCGGAAGCGCTGGCCGCGCGGCTCGGCGACGAGAAGCTGGTCGTCATCGACATCCGCACCGCCGCCGATGGCGGCAGGGACGCCTTCGAGGCCGGGCATATCCCGGGAGCGGTCCATTCCGACTACGCGGCCGATGGCTGGCGGGCGAAGATCGGCAATGCGCTGGGCATGCTGCCCTCGCTCGACCATCTCGCGACGCTCGCGGGGCGGCTCGGTATCGAGCCGCACGACGACGTCGTCATCGTCCCGGCCGGCACAGCCGCGACCGACTTCGCCGCCGCGGCCCGGGTCTACTGGACGCTGAAGTTCATCGGCCACGGCCAGCAGGCGATCCTCGACGGCGGCTTCAAGGGCTGGACCGCCGATCCAGAGCGTCCGGTCGAGCGCGGCCCTTCCACGCCGAAGAGTGCAGGCGCTTATCCAGTCGTGGCGCAGCAGCGCCTGCGCAGCACGACCGACGCCACCCTCGTCGCCTCGCGCAGCAAGCAGGCGAGTCTCGTCGATGCACGCGGGCCGAGCTTCTTCGAAGGGCGTGAGAAGTCGGCCGAAGCGACTCGCGCAGGCCATATCCCCGGCGCGATCCAACGCGACTATGCCGGCGCCTTCGAGCCCGGCAGCGGCAAGCTCAAGGCGCCGGCCGAGTTGGAGAAGCTGTTCTCCGCCGTGCCGCAGGGGCCCGTCGTCTCCTACTGCAACACCGGCCATTCCGCCGCCGCGAACTGGTTCGTGCTGTCGGAGGTTCTCGGCCGCGACGAGGTGGCGCTCTACGACGGCTCGATGACCGACTGGACGCAGGACCCGGAGCGCCCGGTCGCGACCGGCAACGCGGCCTGAACCGCTTTCGATTGCAAATCAGGCTGAAAAGGTTCAAAGGAAGCGCCGATCGCGCCTGAGGCGCGGCGCTTCCTGACATATTGGACCGAGCCATCAGCCGATGAACGCCGTCGCGCCGAAAATCTCCTTCGTTTCGCTGGGCTGCCCCAAGGCGCTCGTCGATTCCGAGCGGATCATCACCTCGCTGCGCTCGGAGGGCTACGAGCTCTCCAAGAGCCATGCCGGGGCCGACCTCGTCATCGTCAACACCTGCGGCTTCCTCGATTCCGCCAAGGCGGAATCGCTTGAGGCGATCGGTTCGGCCATGGCCGAGAACGGCAAGGTCATCGTCACCGGCTGTATGGGCGCCGAGCCCGAGCAGATCCGCGACGTCTTCCCGAACGTGCTCGCGATCACCGGCCCGCAGGCCTATGAGAGCGTCGTCTCGGCCGTCCATCAGGCGGTGCCGCCGAAGCACGACCCCTTCGTCGATCTCGTGCCCGACCAGGGCGTCAAGCTGACCCCGCGACATTACGCCTATCTCAAGATCTCAGAGGGTTGCAACAATCGCTGCACCTTCTGCATCATCCCGAAGCTGCGCGGCGATCTCGTCTCGCGGCCGATCGGCGACGTGCTGCGCGAGGCCGAGAAGCTGGCCAAGGCCGGCGTCAGGGAACTGCTGGTGATCTCGCAGGACACCAGCGCCTATGGCCTCGATATCAAATATGCCCCGTCGATGTGGAAGGACCGCGAAGTCCGCACACGCTTCTTCGAACTTGCCCGCGAGCTCGGCCAGATGGGGATGTGGGTGCGTCTGCACTACGTCTATCCCTATCCGCATGTCGACGAGGTCATCCCGCTGATGCAGGAAGGGCTCGTCCTGCCCTATCTCGACATCCCCTTCCAGCACGCCTCGCCGAACGTCCTAAAGGCGATGAAGCGACCGGCCCATCAGGACCGCACGCTCGACCGCATCCGGAAATGGCGCGACATCTGCCCGGACCTCGCCATTCGCTCGACCTTCATCGTCGGCTTCCCCGGCGAGACCGAGGAAGACATGGACATCCTCGTCGACTGGCTCAAGGAAGCGAAGCTGGAGCGCGTCGGCTGCTTCAAATACGAGCCCGTGAAAGGCGCGCCCGCCAACGATCTCGGCCTTGCCCTCGTGCCGGAAGAGGTGAAGGAAGCCCGCTGGCACCGCTTCATGAAGGCGCAGGCGGAGATTTCCGCCCGCATCGTCAAGGCCAGAGTCGGCAAGCGCATCCAGGTCATCATCGACGAGGCCGGGCCGACCGTCGCCAAGGGCCGCTCGAAATGGGATGCGCCCGAGATCGACGGCAATGTCTATGTCGCCAGCCGCCGGCCGCTCAGGCCCGGCGATATCGTGACGGTGAAGATCGAGCGCGCCGACGCCTACGACCTGCACGGCATCGCGGTCTGAGATATAGCGCTCTCAGTTGAAGGCGCAGAGGCGGCGGATGGTGCGGCCGTTGCGGTCGCGCGCCGTGCCGAGGCTGCTGCAGGCGTCTCCGACCGGGGCCGCATCAACCTGCCCGGACTTCGGCGGCTCGGAGCAGATGCCGCTCGCGCAGCCGGTTGTCTCGGCATAGCGCTGGCGGGCTGCGCCGGGAATGCGGACGCGTCCCTGCTCCGCGCCCTGCAGCATCGCGTCGGTGTGCTTTGCGGATTGCCCGCCGGTTCCTCGGGCCTGCTGCGCCAGCGCGACGCCCGAAAGGGCCAGAATGCCGAAGAGGAAAACGGTGGTCCGAAACTTGGACGACATGAACGCCGGGTCCTGAATGGTCGCCAGCATGCGCTGGCCCCCATTCGTCGCGGCACTTCAGGCGTGGGTTCACGCTCGGTCAAAAAATGCGCCCGGAGGCCCTGGGCGCACGTTGTTTTCGTTTGCGGTCATGCCCGGGCTTGACCCGGGCATCTGGGAAACCAGTTCTTTCTGGTCACGAGATTTCCGGGTCAAGCCCGGGAATGACGCGAGACGACGCCGATTCCTTCTGGATCAGGGGATCAGCACCGTCGAACCCGTGGTGCCGCGCGATTCCAGCAGGCGATGAGCGTCGGCCGCATCCTTCAGCGGGAAGGTCGCGTTGACCGGCACCTTGACCTTGCCGCTCGTCACCGCCTCGAACAGATTCTGCGCCATCGCGATCATCGTCTCGCGCTTGGCCGTGTGGGTGTTGAGCGTCGGGCGGGTGACGTAAAGCGAGCCCTTGGCGGCGAGGATGCCGAGATTGAAGGCCTCGACCGCGCCCGATGCGTTGCCGAAGCTCGCCAGCAGGCCGAAGGGCTTCAGCGTGTCCAGCGACTTCATGAAGGTGTCCTTGCCGACGCCGTCATAGACCACGTCGCAAAGCTTGCCGCCGGTGATCTCCTTCACCCGCGCCGCGAAATCCTCTTCGCGATAGTTGATGACGTGGTCAGCGCCGTGAGCCTTTGCGAGTTCCGCCTTCTCCTTCGAACCGACGGTGCCGATCACGGTCGCGCCGAGCGCCTTGCCCCATTGGCAGAGGATAAGGCCGGTCGCGCCCGCCGCGGCATGGACCAGGATCGTATCGCCCGGCTTCACCTTATAGGTCCGGTGCAGCAGATACTCGGCGGTCAGGCCCTTCAGCATCATGCTGGCGGCCGCCTCATAGGAGATGCCCTCCGGCAGCGCGACGACGGAAGCCGCCGGCACGATGCGCTCCTCGGCATAGGCGCCGAGCGCCGATACGACCGCGACACGATCCCCAACCTTGAACTCGGTGACGTTCGGGCCGACGGCGAGCACCTCGCCCGCGCTCTCATTGCCGAGCACGAAGGGCAGTTGCGGCGCGGGATAGAGGCCCGAGCGGAAATAGGTGTCGATGAAGTTGAGGCCGATCGCCCGGTTCCGGATCAGGATTTCGCCGGGGCCCGGTTGCGGTAAGGTGATCTCTTCGAACTGAAGGACTTCCGGACCGCCGGTCTTGTGTGCGCGGATGGCTTTGACCATGAAACTCATCTCCCTCGGATGGATGGCCGACCATAGTTCATCACGCGGGAAAGCAGCATCCTTGCCGAACGCAGAACGCACCTTGCGACTTTGCGGACCGTGGCCAAACCGCCGCTCATCGGATAGCGAAGAGCCATGAGCACGCACACTGCCGATCCGGTCGATATCGCCGTCGTGGGCGCCGGCGCCGTCGGCCTCGCGGCCGCTTTGGCGCTGAGCCAGGAGGGACGCAGCGTAGCCCTGCTCGGCCCGGTCGCAACGCCGCGCGACGGACGCACCGTCGCCCTGCTCGACGGCTCCTGGCGCCTGCTGGCCGAACTCGGCGTGCGGGATGCCCTGGTCGCCAAGGCCGCTCCGCTCACGGTGATGCGCCTCGTCGACGACAGCGGCAGCCTGTTCCGCCAGCCGCCGGTCGAGTTCCGCGCCTCAGAGATCGGGCTCGAAGCCTTCGGCTGGAACATCGAGAATGCCGACCTGACCACGATCCTGGCCGAGAAGGCTAGTGCGACCGCCGGCCTGCGGATGATCCCCGGCTTCGTCCGCGCCATCGAACCGGAGGCAGGCGGAATCCGCCTCTCGGGCGATGATTTCGCCCTGCAGGCCCGGCTCGTCATCGGCGCTGACGGCCGCAACTCGCAGGTGCGCGTCGCAGCCGGCATCGAAAGCCGGGACTGGCGCTATCCGCAGGTGGCGCTGACGGCGATCTTCGAGCACCGCCGCGACCATCGCGAGGTCTCGACCGAATTCCACACGCGCCAGGGGCCGTGTACGCTGGTGCCCCTGCCCGGGCGCCGCTCCTCGTTGGTCTGGCTCGTCGATCCCGAGGAAGCCGACAGCATCGCCGCGCTCGACGATGCGGCCTTCGCCATGCGGGTCGAAAAGCAGGTGCAGTCGCTGCTCGGCGCCATGACGGTGAAAGGCCCGCGCGGCAAGGTGCCGATGGGCGGGCTTTCGGTCGATCGCTTCGGCGCCGACCGCATGGCGCTGATCGGCGAAGCTGCGCATGTCTTCCCGCCGATCGGCGCGCAGGGGCTCAATCTCGGGCTGCGCGACGTCGCTGCGCTTCGCGATGCGCTCGAAGGCGCCTCGGATCCCGGCAGCGATGCGGTGATCGCGGCCTATGACGCCGCCCGGCAGACCGATGTCCGGCTGCGGACCGGCGCGGTCGACGTGCTCAACCGCACGCTGCTGACCGACTTGCTGCCAGCCGACCTGATGCGCGGCGCGGGGCTGCTGGCACTGTCGCGGATCGGGCCTCTGCGGCGCTTCGTGATGCGGCAGGGGTTAGCGGGCGGCGCAACCGCCTCCTAACCCACGCCGTCATTCCGGGGCAGGCCGCAGGCCTGAGCCCGGAACCCATGAACACAGAACCCCAAAGGGAGTTGCAACGAGGCAGCCTCCCTCATCGGTACAGTGTTCATACGTTCCGGGCTCTTCGCTGACGCGAAGCCCCGGAATGACGGGGCGTGTTATTCCTCAGCCGATGATTTTCTGCGTATCGGCACCGCTTGCGGCGACCCTGCGCAACGCCGCCGCCCGCTCCCGAAACACCGGTGCGAGCGGCAACGGCGTCGAGACCAGGCGTCGGCCGCCCGCCTCCTCGACCTGCGCATCGAGCAGACCGCGGACCGTCATCTGCGGATCGGACACCGCCTCTTCCAGCGTGCGCACCACGGTGCAACAGCAATCCAACGGCTCGACCACAGCACGCCAGTAGTCGGCGCTTTCCCGCGCGATGATCTCTGCAATCGCGGCGCGGGTCGCCTCCGGATCGCGGCGGTCGTCGCGCAGCCGCTCATCGAGACCGATGCCCTCGCAGAAACTCTGCCAGAATTTGGGCTCAAGCGCCCCGACCGCGAGGAACCAGCCATCGGCGGTTGCGTAGAGCCCGTAGCGCGGGCTCGCCCCGGTCAGGAGACCCTCGCCCCCATCCGGAAACGAGCCGGTCACCTGCCCCTGGGCCAGCCCGTACCAGGCGAAGGTCGGCATGGCATCGGCCATGGCGATGTCGAGATGGCAGCCCTCGCCGCTGCGCTCACGCTGCCTGAGCGCCAGCAGGATGTTGAGCACGGCCGGCATGGTGCCGCCTGCGATATCGGCGACGAGCGGCGGCGGCAGGGGCGGCGCCTCGCCGCGCTTCAGCGACTGGCCGAGCAGGCCGCCGAGCGCCTGGTAGTTGATGTCGTGCCCGGCTTCCTGTGCGCGCGGGCCGTGCTGCCCATAACCGCTGATCGAGCAGTAGATAAGCCGCGGATTATGGGCTTTCAGCGCTTCATAGCCGAAGCCGAGCCGTTCCATCACGCCCGGTCGGAACTGCTCGATCAGAATGTCGGCCTTCGCGATCAGCGGCGTCAGCCGCGCGAGCGCCTCGGGCGCCTTCATGTCGATCTCGACGCTTTCCTTGCCGCGGTTGAGTACCGCGAAGGGCGCCGCCGTCTCGCCGAAGCGTGGCGGGAAGCCGCGCATATCCTCACCGCCCGGCCGCTCGATCTTGATCACGCGCGCCCCGGCCTCGGACAGGAAGAGGCTCGCCAGCGGGCCGGGCAGCAGCGTTGAGAAATCGAGGACCAGCAGATCGTCCAGCGGCAGCATCCGGCACCCTCAGTGGAACAGGTCGGCCGTTATCCTGCCCGTCTTCACCAGCCACAGGAAGCCCGGCAGCGTGATCATCGAAACGATGGTGCCGACGAGGATGCAGGCCGAGGCGCGCTCGACGCCGACACGATACTGGGTCGAGATCACAAAGATGTTCAGAGCCGGCGGCAGCGCCGCCATGATGATCGCGGCGTAGATCCAATGCGTCGGGATGCCGCCGAGCGCCGACAGCAGCACCCAGACCAGGAGCGGGTGCAACAGGAGCTTGATCACGACCAGTCCCGGAACCTCGGCGGGCATCGTCTTCATCGGCCTGAGCGCCACCGTGACGCCGAGCAGGAAGAGCGCGCAGGGCGCCGCAGCCTGGGAGAGCCACAGCACCATCCGGTCGACCGCGACGGGCAGTTCCAGCTTGAAATAGCTCGCCGCCACGCCGGCCAAAGTCGCGATGTTGAATGGATGCGTCAGCACCCGCCAGATCACCTCGCGCGTGGTGGCCAGCACGCTCTTCTTCTCCAAGCCCGCCAGCGCCATCAGGAAAGGCACCAGCGAGAACAGCAGGATGTTGTCGAACACGAAGATCAGGACGACCGGGGCGCTGGCGCTGGGGCCGAGCGCCGCCAGGATCAGCGGCGGGCCCATATAGCCGATATTGGAATAGGCCCCGGCAACGCCCTGCATCACCGCCTGCGGCATGTCGCCCTTATTGTGCTTCAGCCCAAGCGCGAAGGACAGGCAGAATGCGCAGAAGGTCGCCGTGGTCGTGCCGGCGATGAATTTCCAGTTGGCCAGCTCGCTCAGCGGCTTGTCCGCGATCAGCCTATAGAACAGCGGCGGCAGCGCGACATAGATCAGGAAGAACTGCAGCCAGGCGAGCCCCGCCTCCGGCAGCTGCTTGTAGCGGCCGATGGCGAAACCGAGCAGGATCAGCCCGAAGAACGGCGCGACCAGATTGAAGATATTGAGAAGGTCGGCCATCGGCGCATTCGATCCCGGGGCACCCGCCCCGGAACCGAGACGTTGACATCTGCATCTAGAGCATGATGCAGGGCGGGCAAGGTCATTCGAACCGAGGCGATCTTCCCCAGACGCAATGGGAGGATTTTGAACCTAGGCATTAATACCTATAAATCAACATAAGAAAATATACCCATAATCGACGCGTTTCATCGAAAGAACCATGGACGCAGCCTTCATGCTCCTCCACATTCGCTGCATCGCAGCATGGAGCGCCCGATGACGACAAAAACGCCGCGCCAGTTCTTTCGTCCGCTCGCGATCGGCGCGCCGGAACCCTATCGGGAGCTACCGCTCAGGCTCGAGCGCATGATCCATTTCGTGCCGCCGCATCTGGAAAAGGTCCGCGCCAAGATCGGCGAGCTGACGGGCCAGGTCGACATCGTGCTCGGCAATCTGGAGGACGCGATCCCGGTCGACGCCAAGCAGGCCGCCCGCGACGGCTTCATCGCCATGGGCAAGGCGGTCGACTTCGGCAAGACCGGCCTGTGGGCCCGGGTCAATGCGCTGAACTYGCCCTGGTTCCTCGACGATATCACAGCGATCATGGCCGAGATCGGCGGCAAGCTCGACGTGCTGATGGTGCCGAAGGTCGAAGGCCCCTGGGACATCCACTATGTCGATCAGCTCCTCGCGCAGTTCGAGGCGCGCCATGCCCTGCGCAAGCCGATCCTGATCCACGCGATCCTGGAAACGGCTGAGGGCGTGAAAAATGTCGATGCGATCGCGACTGCCTCGCCGCGCATGCACGGCATGAGCCTCGGCCCCGCCGACCTCGCCGCCTCGCGGGCCATGAAGACCACGCGCGTCGGCGGCGGGCACCCGGAATACAAGGTGATCGCGGACCCCTCCCCCGATGGCGGGCCGCGGGCCGTCGCGCAGCAGGATCTCTGGCACTACACGCTCGCCAAGATGGTCGACGCCTGCGCCGCGGCCGGGATCAAGCCGTTCTACGGCCCCTTCGGGGATTTCGCCGATGGCGCTGCCTGCGAAGCGCAATTCCGCAACGCCTTCCTGCTCGGCTGCGCCGGCGCCTGGACGCTGCATCCCTCGCAGATCGACATCGCCAAGCGCGTCTTCAGCCCTGACCCGGCCGAAGTGGCCTTCGCCAATCGCATTCTGGATGCGATGCCGGACGGCTCCGGCGCCGTGATGATCGACGGCAAGATGCAGGACGATGCCACCTGGAAGCAGGCCAAGGTGATCGTCGATCTCGCCCGCCAGGTCGCGGCCCGCGACCCCGATCTCGCAGAGCGCTACGGAATGTGATGGGACAATACGGCGAGGTCGATTGATTTCGACGCATTTACGACGCATTCCTCTCGCAAGGGCGGCGAGAACGTAAGCTGGCGGCGGATCGGCCGGCTCAGTATGGATGAGTCATGGAAGCGCGTTCGGCCAAATTCCGGATCGGGCAAGTGGTCAAGCACCGCATCTACCCATTCCGCGGCGTGATCTTCGACGTCGACCCGGTCTTCTCCAACACCGAGGAATGGTGGGAGGCGATCCCGGAGAACATGCGCCCGTCGAAGGATCAGCCGTTCTATCATCTCTTCGCCGAGAACGAGGAGACGGAATACGTCGCCTATGTTTCGGAGCAGAACCTCGTCAGCGACGATTCCGGCGCGCCCATCCGCCATCCCCGCGCCAAGGAATTCTTCCGGCGCGACCGGAAGGGGCGCTACCGGATCGACCATACCGACCTGCACTGAGGCTGCGGGGGCCTGCGCCCGGACGCGCCGGCCGTCACAACGATCAACGAAAAAGGGCCGGCTCCATTGAGCCGGCCCTTTTTCATTTGGTTCGCGTTCAGCCGATCAGGGCTTGGGCGGCGTCGCCGGAGCAGCGCCCGGAGCCGGAGCGGCACCCGGAGCCGCATTGGCGCCGCCCGCGCCAAGGCGCTGACGCAGCTCTTCCTGGCGCTTGGCCAGCTCGTCCTGAAGCTGCTTCTGCTGGTCCTCGAGCACCTTCGGATCGATCGGCGCGCCGTCGAAGCCCTTGGCGAAATCGGCGAGCGGAATGGCGAAGGTCACCTCGCGGGCGCCCTGGTTCTGGACGCTGATGTTGAGCGTCGTGCCCTTCTTCATCGCGTTGATGAAGTCCTCCTTGACCTGCGCCTCGGCGAAGCAGCCATTGGGGAAGCAGATCGCGTAGCGGCCGCCGGTCGGCTGGGCGTTGTCGACGCCGAAGCGGATGCCGGGCTGCAGCATCAGGCCGAGCGGCATGAGGAAGCGGACGATCTTGTTCGGATCGCCCTTCACGTCATAGACGGCTGCCGCCAACACCGGCTGGCCCTGATCCGAGACGAAGTCGCGGGTGGTGTAGCAAATTTCCTTGTTGGCGGCCTGGTCCTTGCCGCAGACCTTGGTCCAGCTCGTCTGGGACGGCTCGGGCTTGACCTGGACCACGGTCGGACCGGCCGGAGCGGCGCCGGGCTGCTGCGCCGGGGCCGGCTGCTGGGCCGGGGCCGCGGGACGCTGGGCCGGAGCGGCGGGGCGCTGGGCCTGCGCAAAAGCCGCGACGGGCGCGAAGCCGACCGCCGCGCTGAGAACCAGCCCTAGAGCAGACGATGACAGGCGAAACGAAGCGGACATTCTCTGTCTTTCCTTATCAGGCGAATTCGGGGATCACGACTTCGTAAGCCGCGCGTCACCACCGACGGCCCAATCGCATGACGGCGCCGGCCATAGCAAGCCGTGCACATCAAGGGTGATTGAGGCGTTTGAATGACACCCGGACTCGGCTTTAGCGACTTCGCGCGCGGGATTCCAGCCCGAATAGCTGCGTGACGACCGTCAGCCCATGCTATTCTTACGTAGGGAATCAGGTCTTACGATGGATTTTAGTCGATCGCCCTTGGCGATGAGCCGCCGCAGGGTCAACACGATGCTCGCCTTGAGCCCGCTCGCCCTGTTGGCGCGCGGCCGCTCGGCCTTGGCTGATTCGGCCTCGGTGCAGCACGCCATCGCGATGCACGGCCAGCCTGCCTTGCCCGCCGGTTTCGCCCATCTGCCCTATGCCGACTCCAAGGCTCCGCGCGGCGGGCGCATCGTCTTCGGCGTCCAGGGCACCTTCGACAGCCTGAATCCGCTGGTCGTTCTCGGCGTCGCGCCGGACGCCGTGCCGAGATATGTGCAGCAGAGCCTGCTCTTCCGCTCGGCCGACGAGCCTTTCACCAGCTATAGCCTGCTGGCCTCGCAGGTGGAACTCGACGCCGATCGCAGAAAGCTCGCCTTCGAGATCGACCCTCGGGCAACTTTCGCGGATGGCGCGCCCGTCACGGCGGCGGACGTGCTCTTCACGGTCGAGATGCTGAAGACGAAGGGCAAGCCCTTCCACCGTTCAAGCCTCGCCCGCATCACCAAGGCATCGGCGCCTTCGCCTAAACGCGTCGAGTTCGAGCTCGGCGACGGCTCCAACCGCGAATTGCCGCTGGTGATCGGCGCGCTGCCTATCTTCGCCAGGCACACGACCAATGCCGAGACCTTCGGCGATACGAGCTTCAAGCCGGCGCTCGGCTCCGGCCCCTATGCGGTCAGCGAGGTCCGGCCCGGCGAATCGCTGACGCTGAAGCGGCGGAAGGATTTCTGGGCAGAGGACCATCCGCTGACCCGCGGGCTCTTCAATGCCGACGAGATCCGCTACGATTTCTACCGGGATTCCAACGCCTTGTTCGAGGCGTTCAAGGCCGGGCTCTACGACGTCCGGCTCGAGGGCGATCCGACGCGCTGGATGACCGGCTACGACATCCCCGCGGTGCATGACGGGCGCATCATCAGACAGACCCTGCATTTCGACACGCCCAAGGGCATGACGGGGCTCGTCTTCAACACGCGCCGGCCGGTGTTCTCCGACGTCCGGGTGCGCGAGGCGCTCGGCCTGTTGTTCGATTTCGAATGGGTCAACCGCAACCTGTTCCACGCCGTCTATCGGCGTGCCGGGAGCTTCTTTTCCGATTCTCCCCTGTCCGCCCTTGGCGTCCCCGCCGATGGCCGCGAGAAGACCTTACTCGCCGCTTTTCCTGATGCGGTGCGCGAGGATATCCTTTCAGGCACCTGGAAACCCTCCGAAACAGATGGCTCTGGCCGAGACCGCGAGCAGGCGCGCAGGGCGCTCGACCTGCTCCAGGCCGCCGGCTATGCGCTGCAGGACGGCGTATTGCGCAACGGCAAGAGCGAACCCTTCGCCTTCGAGATCACCGTGACCAGCCGTCCGCAGGAGCGGCTGGCGCTGAACTATGCGCAGTCGCTCGGCCGTCTTGGCATCGCCGCCAATGTCCGGCTGATCGACGACGTTCAGTATTGGCGCCGGCTTTCGGCCTTCGATTTCGACATGATCCAGTGGACCTGGCCGGCCTCCGCTTCGCCCGGCAACGAGCAGATCGGGCGCTGGGGCGCGGCGAATGCCGAGCGCAGGGGCTCTCTCAACTACGCTGGGGTGCGATCGCCCGCCATCGATGCGGTGCTGCAGGCCCTGCTCGGCGCCCGCGAACGCGAGGATTTCGTCGCCGCCGTGCGCGCGCTCGACCGGCTGCTGCTCTCGGGCTTCTACGTCGTGCCGCTCTACTACCTGCCCGACACCTGGCTCGCCCTTGCGCGCGACGTGGTGATGGCAGGGCGCCAGCCGGCCTATTTTCTCTCCACTGAAACGCTGGCGCGCCTCCCGGCCACGCCGGCTCCGGCGAATTGAAGGGCCGTCGATGCGAGCAGAACAGGACGAGGCTTCCGCCCTGCTCGATGGGCTCGATATCGACACGCTGCTCAGGGCCCTGACGCGCAGGCGCGGCTACGAGGCAGCCCTGCGCGATCCACCGGGGCGGCGCGGCTGGAGCGACGTAGGCCCGGCCTCGATCAATTTCCTGCAGCTCGATCAACGGATCGACCAGCTTGCAAGGCTTCTTGCCGCCAACAAGGGACAGCCAGGCGCGAGCGTGGCGATCCTGGCTCCCCTGGGACCCGAGGCCGTTGTTTCCGTGCTCGCCTGCCTGCGCGCCGGCCTCTCCCCGCTGATGCTGCCGCTGCACGGCAACGAGCTTGAGCTACTGCGCCTCATTGAAGCTTCAGGCGCGGTCATGGCTCTCGGCGTCAGCCGCGTTGGACCCTTGCGACCGCTGTTGACGCTGCGCAATCTCGCGATGCGCGCCTTCAGCACCCGCTTCGTCGGCGGCTTTGGCCCGGACGTGCCAGATGGCGTCGCGCCGCTCGACGCGCTCCTGGCCAATGCGAGCCTGCATCCCCTGCCCGGTCCGGTTGAGCGGCCCTGGCTGCAGGTTGCCGATGCCATCTCGCTCCAGGGTCCGCAGCGTATCTCGGAGCGGGAGATTCTCGGAAAGGCACTCGAGATCTCGCGGGCACTGAAGCCGATGACGTCCTCGCGGATCGTCAGCACACTTGTCGGTGGTGATCTCGCGGCGCTCGCAAGCGGCCCGGGCATGGCAATGCTCACCGGCGTCGAATTGCTGCCCCTCGGCCTCTTCCACCTCGGCGATCTACAGGCCTGCATCGAAGGCGGGCGTTCCGTTCATCTCGTGCTGCCGGGCAATATGGAGCCGGCGCTCGCCCATTCGCGCCTGGCGGGGCACCCGGCGCTCGCCAGCCTCGTCTTCGTGCAGCGGACCGGCGGCGGGCTCGCCTATCCGGCAATTGATCGCCCCGATCTCGCCATCGTCGATATCGCGGCGCATAGTGCTTCGGACATCACCGTCGCGAGGCGCCAGACGCCCAGGAGTTAGAACGCGCCGGGACGATGACGGGGCGAATTCTGGGGAGTGTTCACCATGTTTTCCGTCGGTCTTGTTCTGCTCTCTCTCTCGGCGAGCCCGACTCTTCCCGTCGCCGACTCGGTGCCGCGCTTTGACATCAACGCCTCCTGCGGCAGCGCCGACAAATCGGCCACGGGTATCGGCCGCCCCGCCAGTGCCTGCCGCGACGATGAGGAAAAGGCCCGCAACGCACTGGAAGCCCGCTGGTCGGAATACCCGGCCCGAGCCCGGACAACCTGCACAGAGGGCGCGAGCCTTGGCGGCCCGCCGAGCTATGTCCAGCTCATCACCTGCCTGGAACTGACGAAGAAATAGACGTGCCGCCGGGGAGCATCGCGGCGCGCAGCAACAGGTAGAGCACCGACGCATTGAGCAAGTGCCAAAGCCAATGCGTTCCGAGCGGCAGGGCGCCGCATAGCGGGCCGTCCATGCTGCGCAACGCCAACGAGGCTGCGAAAACCACACCGGCCAACGCCATCAGTTTCCGCTGCCGCCGGAGCGCCGGATCCCGAGGCATGGCCAACGCAATGCCAACGAGCCCCAGCAGAAACGCCGCATAACCGGCAGAGCCCGCCACCATCGCTGGCAGGATTGCCCGCCCCGCCCAGGAGAGACCGAGGGCGAGGCCGAAGAAGGCCAGCGTGCCGATGGCCGCTGCCCACCCGGGCGCTCCGAGGAACCCTGCAAGAGCGAAGGCGAAATAACCGAAGGCGAACAGTTGGATCGGCAAGACATCAGCCAGCACCGTCCAGCGGTTCGGCATGGTGTGAAACAGGAAGGAACCGATCCCGATCGCGAAGACGAGAAGGATGAATGCGAGCACGATACCGTCGCGACGGCCCTGCCGGCGCCAGAGCCGGAAAGCCATCAGCGCCGCCAGAAGAAAGGCGCCATTTGTCACGGCGTTGACGGGCTCGGCCCAAAAGCTCGCATCGAGTCTTTCGCAATAGCCGAACTGCATCGATCCGCCCCTTGATCGCTCCCACCGAAGCCGGCTGTTGCGACAGCTTCATGTCGCATGCCGGCTTGCCTTGCAGCCGCCACTTCCGCAAAGCTCGCGCGCTCATTCCTGGGAAGAACACTATGCGCAGCCTTCGCCTCCCGCTTTATGTGCTCATCCTGATTGCAGCCGGAGCAACAGCACCGGCCTTTGCCAACCCCGAGACCTGCGCGAATCTCTGGACCGCCCGCAACGAGATCTACAAGGCGCAAGGCTACTGCTTCCGCACCCAGCGCGCGATCGCGGCTTTCGGCAATGCCGGCTGCCAGTACGACGCGATCGAGGACGTGCCGCTCTCGGCCAATGACCGCCGCGTGATTGCCGACATCGTTCGGCAGGAGCGGTCGTTACGCTGCCCGCGCTGACCCGAGGTCGCTGACAGCGATTGTCTGTGGAAGGCAGGGCTGCCCTGCGTCCAGCGCGAGCGAGGCCATGCTAGAAGCCCCGGTCGCGCGCCTGCGCCCGACCAAACAAGGCGATTCAAGACCGGTATGACGACAGCGATCGAGATGGGAACGACAAGGACCGGCGAGCCCGGTCTGATCGATCTCGCCGAATTGCTGGCGACGCGCCTGCTCGTCCAGGGCAATTCCGGCTCGGGCAAATCGCATCTGCTGCGCCGCCTGCTGGAGCAGAGCGCACCGCTCGTCCAGCAGGCCATCATCGATCCAGAAGGCGATTTCGTCTCGCTGGCCGACCAGTTCGGCCATGTCGTGGTCGATGCCGAATGCGGCGAGGCAGAATTGCAGCGCGTCGCGCTGCGCGTGCGCCAGCACCGCGTCTCGGTGGTGCTCAACCTTGAAAATCTCGAAGCCGACGAGCAGCTGCGCGCCACCGCCGCCTTCCTCGGCGGCCTCTTCGACGTCGACCGCTCGCTCTGGTTCCCGATGCTGATCGTCGTCGACGAAGCGCAGCTCTTCGCCCCCGTGATGGCGGGCGAGGCTTCGGACGAAGCGCGCAGGCTGTCGCTCGGCGCCATGACCAATCTGATGTGCCGGGGCCGCAAGCGCGGTCTCGCGGGCGTCATCGCGACGCAGCGCCTCGCCAAGCTCGCCAAGAACGTCGCGGCGGAAGCCTCCAACTTCCTGATGGGCCGCACCTTCCTCGACATCGACATGGCCCGCGCCGCCGATTTGCTTGGCATGGACCGCCGCCAGGCCGAGATGTTCCGCGACCTCGAACGCGGCCAGTTCGTGGCGCTGGGCCCTGCCCTGTCGAAACGACCGCTGCCGCTCAGGATCGGCGCGGTGTCTTCTGTCGATCGCGGAGGCGCACCGGGGCTGATGCCGCTGCCCGAGCAGGCGCCGGAAGAGGCCGGCAAACTGATCTTCACGCCCGGCGCGGACGAGCCGCCGCCGATGGCACGGCCGGTGCGCCCAGCACCGCGCCCGCGCCCGGACCCGAACGAGGTGCTGCGCCGGATCGAGACCTACCGCCCGGCCCCACAGCCGGAACCCGAGCCGGAGATCGAGCTCGAGCCGGAAGAGCGCGAGGCGACCATGGTCGAGATCCTGCGCGAACTGATGGCCGACCCGGAGGCCCGCTCGCGCCAGGTCGCGGTGCTCTATCAGGATTTCACCGTGCGCTGCCGCATGCGCCGGCTGGGCCGGACGAATCTGAGCCTCGAAGAGTTCCGCCGCAGGCTCGCCGTGGCACGGGCCGGTGTCAGCGACAGCGTCGCGACCAGCGAGGGCTGGCAGGCGGCATTGGCTGCCTCGGGCACGCTGCCCGAGGACCTGCAGGGGCTCTTCCTCTACATCGCCCGCACCGCGATCGAAGGCAGGCCCTGCCCCAGCGATGCCGAGCTCGCCGAAGTCTATGGCAGCCATTCGCCCAGCCGGGCGCGGCGCCTGCTCGGCTACATCGAAGAGCGCGGCCTGATCGTCTGCCATGTCGATTTCCGCGGCCTGCGAACGCTCGCCCTCCCCGCGCTGGGCGTCGAGACCGCACCGGGTCAGGCGCAGCCGCGGACGGCCGGGATGCCGCGCAGCGCCCGCGGCTAAACGCATCTCGTCTAACTCCCGAACCGCGCCGTCATCCCGGGCTTGACCCGGGATCGATGCCGGAGCGCGTCCGGCGCAGCTTGAGGCATGGACCCTGGACCTCCGCTTCGCCGCGTCCGGGATGACACGCTCCTTCTTCCGAAGTTCACTAGCTTCGGCGCCCCGCCTTTCGGCACGATGACTTCAACTCACGAATGCTGTTCCGCTCGGCGCACTAATCGCATTAGCTTCGAGCCGCCATGTTCCCGCCACCACAGGAGATCTGGATCATGGAATACCGGCGTTTAGGCCATTCGGGGCTCAAGGTTCCCGCCCTGAGTTTCGGCGCGGGCACCTTCGGCGGACAGGGGCCGCTCTTCAGTGCCTGGGGCAATACCGACGCTCGGGAGGCGCGCCGCCTCGTCGACATCTGCCTTGAAGCAGGGTTGAACCTCTTCGACACGGCGGACGTCTATTCGAGCGGCGCCTCCGAGGAGGTCCTCGGCGAGGCGATCAAGGGGCGGCGCGACAAGGTGCTGATCTCGACCAAAACCACCTTGCCGATGGGCGACGGCCCGAACGATGCCGGCTCGTCGCGCAGCCGCCTGATCAAGGCGACCGAGGACGCGCTGCGTCGGCTCGGCACCGACTATATCGACCTGCTGCAGCTGCATGCCTTCGATGCCGGCACGCCCGTCGAGGAGGTTCTCTCGACCCTCGACGCGCTCGTCAGGGCCGGGAAGCTTCGCCATGTCGGCGTCTCCAACTTTTCGGGCTGGCAGCTGATGAAGTCGCTGGCTGCCGCCGAGCGCCATGGCTGGCCGCGCTATGTCGCGCATCAGGTCTATTACTCACTCGTCGGGCGCGATTACGAATGGGAGCTGATGCCGCTCGGCATCGATCAGGGCGTCGGCGCGTTGGTCTGGAGCCCCCTCGGCTGGGGCCGCCTCACCGGCAAGATCAGGCGCGGCCAGCCGCTGCCCGCCGGCAGCCGCCTGCATGAAACCGCCGAATTCGGCCCACCGGTCGAGGACGAGCAGCTCTACGCCATCGTCGACGTGCTCGATGCCATCGCACAGGAGACCGGCAAGAGCGTGCCGCAGGTCGCGATCAACTGGCTGCTGCAGCGCCCGACGGTCTCCTCCGTCATCATCGGCGCCCGCAACGAACAGCAATTGCGCGACAATCTCGGCGCCGTCGGCTGGAACCTGACGACCGAGCAGGTCGCGCGGCTCGATGCCGCGAGCGTCCGCACGGCGCCCTACCCCTATTTCCCCTATCGGCGGCAGGAGGCCTTCGCTCGCCTCAATCCACCGGCGGTCTAAAGTCGAGCGCGGCCCGCGCAAAACTTGACCACCCCGCCTCCGAACGTGCATGACCTCAAGCCGTATTCACAGGTCCGGCCATGCGCGTTCTGTTGATCGACAACTACGACAGCTTCACCTGGAACCTGGTCCACCTCATCGGTGGCCTGGGGGCCGAGGTCGATGTCTGGCGCAACGACGCGCTGTCGGTCGAGGAAGCGCTGGGCGGCGAGCATGATGCGATCGTGCTCTCGCCCGGCCCCTGCACACCCAACGAGGCCGGAATCTGCCTCGACGTGGTCCGGCATGGTGCCGGCCGCAAGCCGATCTTCGGCGTCTGCCTTGGCCTGCAGGCGATGGGGCAGGCCTTCGGCGGCGACGTCGTGCGGGCGCCCGTGCCGATGCACGGCAAGGTCTCGCCGATCCGGCACAAATCACGCGGCCTGTTCCGCGGCATCAACGGGCCGCTGCAGGCGACCCGCTACCACTCCCTCGTGGTCGACCGCGATTCCTGCCCAACCGTCTTCGACATCGAAGCCGAGACCGATGACGGCCTGATCATGGCGCTCTCGCACCGGGAGCTCCCGGTCCACGGCGTCCAGTTCCACCCGGAGAGCATCGCCTCCGAGCATGGCGCGACGATCCTGCGGAATTTCCTCGATCTCGCCCAGCGATGGCGCAGCGAGCACGAAGCCGCCGCCCTGACCCCATCAGCCTGAATTCCGCAGAGATTCCATGGACGACTTCAAACCCTTCATCGCCAAGGTCGCGACCGGAGCGACGCTCTCGCGCGAGGAGGCGCGGGACGCCTTCGACACGATCCTCTCGGGCGAGGTCACCAATGCGCAGTCCGCCGCCTTCCTGATGGCGCTGCGCGTGCGCGGCGAGACGATCGAGGAGATCGCCGGCGCGGTCGGCGCAATGCGCGGCAAGATGCTGCCGGTGAAGGCGCCGGCCGAGGCGATCGACATCGTCGGCACCGGTGGCGATTCCTCCGGCTCCTACAATGTCTCGACGCTGGCCTCGATCATCACCGCCGCCTGCGGCGTGCCCGTCGCCAAGCATGGCAACCGCGCGGCCTCCTCGCGCTCGGGTGCCGCGGACGTGCTGACCGCGCTCGGCGTCAGGGTGGGGCTGGATTCGGCCGGCACGGAGCGCTGCATTGCCGAGGCCGGGGTCGGCTTCATGTTCGCGCCGACGCATCACGCCTCGATGCGCCATGTCGCGCCCGTGCGCACCGAACTCGGCACGCGCACGATCTTCAACCTGCTCGGCCCGCTCTCCAACCCGGCCGGCGTCAAGCGCCAGCTGATCGGCGCCTTCTCCGAGACCTGGCTCGAGCCGATGGTCAAGGTGCTGGCCTCGCTCGGCTCGACCCGCGTCTGGGCCGTGCACGGCTCCGACGGGCTCGACGAGATCACCACCACCGGCCCGACCCGCGTCGTCTCGCTCGATAGCGGCAGGATCGAGAGCTTCACGATCAGCCCCGCCGATGTCGGCCTTGAGCCGGCCAGGCCGGAGGTGCTGCGCGGCGGCACGCCCGAGCAGAACGCGGCTGCGCTGAACGCCGTGCTGGCCGGCGAGAGAACCGGCTTCCGCGACATCGCCGCCTTCAATGCGGCGGCGGCGCTGCTGGTCGCCGGCAAGGCCGCGAACCTGAAGGACGGCTTCGCCCAGGCGACGGCTGCGCTCGACTCCGGCAAGGCCAAGGCGACGCTCGCCGCGCTCGTCAAAGCCTCGAATGCGTGAGGCCGGCATGACCGACATCCTCGCCAAGATCGAAGCCTATAAGCGCCAGGAGATCGCGGCCGCCAAGGCCGCGGTGCCGCAGGCCGAGATCGAACGCCGTGCCCGCGCGGCCGCCAAACCGCGCGGCTTCGCCGATGCGCTCGCCGCCAAGCTCGCGGTCGGCAAGCCGGCCCTGATCGCCGAGATCAAGAAGGCCAGCCCGTCCAAAGGGTTGATCCGCGCCGATTTCGACCCGCCTTCGCTCGCCCGCGCCTATGCCGCCGGCGGCGCTGCCTGTCTTTCGGTACTCACCGACGCGCCCTCCTTCCAGGGCCAGCCGGAATTTCTGACGCAGGCGCGCGAGGCCTCCGGCCTGCCGGCGCTGCGCAAGGATTTCCTCTACGAGCCCTATCAGGTCTACGAAGCCCGCAGCTGGGGCGCCGACTGCATCCTGATCATCATGGCCGGCGTCGACGACGACACCGCCCGGGCGCTGAACGAAGCCGCTCGCGATCTCGGCATGGACGTGCTCGTCGAGGTGCATGACGACGCCGAGCTCGACCGGGCACTCAAGCTCGAAAGTCGGCTGCTCGGCATCAACAACCGCGACCTGCGCAGCTTCCACGTCGATCTCGCCGTGACCGAGCGGCTGGCGCCGCGCGTCCCGGCCGACCGCATCGTCATCGGCGAGAGCGGCATCTTTGCCCATGCCGACATCGCCCGTCTCAACAAGGCCGGCGTCAACAGCTTCCTCGTCGGCGAGAGCCTGATGCGGCAGGCGGACGTCACAGCGGCGACGCGGACCCTGCTGACCGGCCAGGCTCAAGAGAACGCGGCGTGAGCCGGCTCAGCCATCTCGACGCCCAAGGCCAGGCACATATGGTCGATGTCGGCGACAAGGCCGAGACGACCCGCATGGCAGTAGCCGAGGGCAGCGTCGTGATGGCGCCGGAGACGATCGCGATCGTGCGCGACGGAAATGCCAAGAAGGGCGACGTGCTCGGTACGGCGCGCCTCGCCGGCATCATGGCCGCCAAGCGCACGCATGAGCTGATCCCGCTCTGCCACCCGCTGCTGCTCAGCAAGATCGGGGTCGATCTGGAGATCGACGAGGCCTTGCCGGGTGTGCGCGTGCGCGCCGAGGTGAAGATGAAGGGCCAGACCGGCGTCGAGATGGAGGCGCTCACCGCCGTGTCCGTCGCCTGTCTCACTGTCTACGACATGGTCAAGGCCGTCGATCGGGCGATGCGGATCGAAAATATCCGGCTGCTGCACAAATCCGGCGGCCAGTCCGGCGACTACGAGGCGAAAGCCCGCTGATGGCGCTCACCCCGGTCCCCGTCGCGCGCAAGGCGCTGCTCGATAGCATTCCGGGGCCGACCGGGGCGGAAACCCTGCCGCTCGCGCAATGCGCCTGGCGGGTGCTCGCAGCCGATCTGAAGGCGCTCAGAACTCAGCCGCCCTTCGCCAACTCCGCCATGGACGGGTACGCCGTGCGCGGCGACGACATGGCTGAAGGCGCCGCCCTCTCTGTGACCGGCGAATCGGCCGCCGGGCGGGCCTTTGACGGTACGGTCGGGCCGGGCGAAGCCGTACGGATCTTCACGGGTGCGCCGATGCCTGATGGTGCCGACACCATCCTGATCCAGGAGGACGCCGACGGCGTCGGCAGCCCCACCATCCGCGTGCGGGTGCCCCCGGCCAAAGGCAAGTTCCTGCGCCGGGCGGGGCTCGATTTCCGCGAAGGCGACGCCCTGCTGTCGGCCGGACGCGTGCTCGACAGCGCCGCACTCGGGCTCGCCGCCGCGATGGGCCATCCCTCGCTGCCGGTCCGGCGCAAGCCGCGCGTCGCGATCCTGGCGACCGGCGACGAGCTGGTGGCGCCGGGCGAGCCTGTCGGGCGCGACCAGATCGTCGCCTCCAACTCCTTCGCGCTCGCCGCGCTGGTCGAAAAGGCCGGTGGCACCGTGCTCGATCTCGGTATCGCGCGCGACGACCATGCCGATCTCGCCAACAAGATCGGCATGGCGCGGGCTGCCGATGCCAACGTGCTGATCACGCTCGGCGGCGCCTCGGTGGGTGCCCACGATCTCGTACAGGAGGCGCTGACGCGGGCCGGGATGTCGCTTGGCTTCTGGAAGATCGCGATGCGACCGGGCAAGCCGATGATGACCGGCCGGCTCGGCCGGATGGTCGTGGTCGGGCTTCCCGGAAACCCGGTCTCCTCGATCGTCTGCGGCCACCTCTTCGTGCTGCCGCTGATCGAAGCCCTGCTCGGCCTGGCCGATGCGGATCGCGATCGCAGCATCCCCGCCCGCCTCGGCCGCGACCTGCCGGGCAATGACGAGCGTGAGGATTATCTGCGCTCGGAGCTGGCGCTGACGCCCGATGGTTGGGTTGCAACGCCTTTCGACCGGCAGGATTCCTCCATGCTCGGCACATTGGCGCGGGCGCAGGCGCTGACGATCCGCCCGGCCCATGCTGCGCCGGCCAGGATAGGCGACCTCTGCCGTATCCTGCCGCTGCTGTAGACAGGCGCCCTCGCGCGAACGGGTTGCGGAACACAAGGCGAACAGTTATGGTGTTCGTGATTTGTTTCGAATCTACGCTTTTCCGGGGCCGGCGGGATCATGCTGACACGCAAGCAACACGAACTCCTGCGCTTCATCCAGGAACGCTTGCGTGAGAGCGGGGTGCCGCCCTCCTTCGACGAGATGAAGGACGCGCTCGATCTGCGCTCGAAATCCGGCATCCACCGGCTGATCATGGCGCTGGAGGAGCGCGGCTTCATCCGCCGCCTGCCCAACCGGGCGCGTGCGCTCGAAGTCATCAAGATGCCCGATGGACTCGGTACGCCGCAGCAGCGGCCGCGTTTCAGCCCTGCGGTCGTCCAGGGCGGGCTCGGCACGCAGCCCAATCTCGGCAAACCCCGCCCCACCGCTGATGAGGACAGCCGTTCCTCCATCGCGATCCCGGTCATGGGCCGCATCGCCGCCGGCACACCGATTTCGGCCATTCAGAACCGCAGCCACACCGTCTCGTTGCCGCCCGACATGCTCGGCTCCGGCGAGCATTACGCGCTCGAAGTGCGCGGTGACTCGATGGTCGAAGCCGGAATCCTCGACGGCGACACCGTCATCATCCGCAAGCAGGACTCGGCCAATACCGGCGATATCGTCGTGGCACTGATCGACGACGAGGAGGCCACACTCAAGCGGCTGCGCAAACGCGGCTCCTCGATCGCGCTCGAAGCCGCCAATCCCGCCTATGAGACGCGTGTGCTTGGGCCGGACCGGGTCAAGATTCAGGGCCGCCTCGTCAATCTGATGCGGCGTTACTGAAGCCGCTCGACCTCGGCTTCGCCATCGGCGGATGCTGGCGGAATGCTGATGCTCGTTGCAGCGGGCGCCGCCAGACGCGGTTCGCGTCGGCGGCTCCACGGCCGATCGGCTGCGCTGGGCTCTGAGATGCGGCTGCTCCATCCCGACGCCGTGCGGTAGAGCGAGCTCGCGCCGTCGCGCGACAGTCCCATTCGCTCGATCAGCCGGGCCTTGCAGGCGCCGCTCCAGGGAATGGCGGTGACGACGAGGTCGGCCCGCAGGCAATCTTCGATGATCGCCAGCCGGTCGCGCGTGTAGGAAATCATGCGCTTGTCGGCCGTTTGCGCAACACAACCCAGTTGATCGCAAGCGATGCCGGCGCGCAGCGTCGGATCGTCCGGCGAGCGGCTGTCGCCGTCGGCACTCAGCCATTGCTGCAGCACGAAGCGGCTCGGCTTGCCGGCGACCGCAAGGCGTCCATCGAGGCCCCGCACCGCCAGCCCCGAACCGTCGCGTTCGATCAGGATTTCCGGCCGCTCCGGCTTTCCGGCGATGGCGACGCCGAGCACGATGGGGACCGCCGCCAGCCAGCGCCATGCCGTGGTCCAGAGCGTCAGCCAGAGCAAGGCCAGCACAAAGCAGGTCAGCACGGCCGGGCTGAAGGCGGCGATCATCACGGTGGAATGGTCGATGCTTGCGACCCAGTGCGCCACCTTGAGCACGACATCGGACGCCAGCCCCATCAGCGCCCAGGCGGGCCAGTCCAGCCCGAAGGGATAGGCCAGCACGCCGAAGACGGCGGCCGGCATGACGAAGAGCGAGACGAAGGGCAGCGCCATCGCGTTGCCGAGCAGGCCGAAGGGGTTGAAGGTCTGGAAGTGATAGGCCCCGAAGGGCGCTGTCGCCGCCGTCGCCAGCAAGGTGGTGACGATGATGCCGAGCGCCGCTGCCCAGACCGGCCCGAGCGGCCATGGCAGGCTCGGGGGCGGCTCCGTGCGTTTTCGGCTCTCCCAGCGTTCGGCAAAGGCGATCAGGGCAGCAACCGCGCCGAATGACATCTGGAAGCTCGGTCCGAGCAGCGCCTCCGGCTCGCGCAGCAGCACGATCATGGCGGCAAGAGCGAGATTGCGCATGCTCAGTGCAGCACGATCGACGAGGATCGCGCCGAGCATCACCAGCGTCATGATCAGCGAGCGTTCGGTCGCGACGTCACTGCCTGAAAAGATACAGTAGGCGGTCGCGCCGAGCATCGCCGCGACGGCCGCGATCTTCTTGATCGGCCAGCGCAGCGCGGCAGTCTGGGAGAGCGCCAGCAGGGCGCGCACCAGCCAGAAAATCGTCCCGGCCGCGAGAACCATGTGCAGGCCTGAGATCGAGACGATGTGGTAGATCCCGGCCGCGCGCAGGTCATTGTTCGTCGCCTCGGTGATCAGGCCGCGCTTCCCCGTGACAAGGGCGGCAGCGACCGCCCCCCCTTGCCCGCCGCCCGCCTCGGCGATGCGCCGGGTCAAGGCGTTGCGGGCCCGGTCGATCGTGACATCGACGGCAAGGCGCGTCGGCATTGGATGCGGCGCGGGCGCCGACGCGATCTTGCCTGCGATACTGCCGACTGCGCCGATGCCGCGGAAGAAGGCATCGCGCCCGAAATCGTAGCCGCCCGCCCGAGCCGGCCCCGGTGGAGGCAGGAGCCGCGCCGTCGCCGCGATATGATCCCCCGCAGCGACCGAGCCGGCGCGGATATTGACGCGCACTCGCCTTGGACGCTCCGCGGCCGGCATCCCGGCGAATTCAGTTACCAGCAGGACAATGCGGGCGCCGTTGTCGCGTGCCTCCACGCTCTCGACGAAACCCGTCACCTTGCCGATTCGCGGCCGTTCCAGCATCGGCGCGGCGATATCGGCCGTCCGCCAGACGCCGGCGGCAAAACCCGCGAAGGCGGCGGCCGCCGCCAGACAGGCCATCGAGGCTAACCGACGGGTTCGCAGCGCGAACGCGAAGATCGCGCTGAGCGCGAAGCCGGTCAGAGGCGCCCACAAAGCCGGCTCACGATCTGCCGCGAAATAAAGCAGGATGCCGACACCCGTCGCCACAGGCAGCCATAGGAACGGGCGGCGACGCTCCGCCTCCAATTCGAGCGCCTGACCGAACCGAGCCTGCCAGTGGTTGAACCAGGCTTTGAAGCGAACGGAGATCAGCCAGGGCGCGAGCAGGCGCAAAGGCAAGGCCTCGGCTCGCGCGCCGCGCGGCATGTCCTGCCCCGGCGGCCCCGGCTGCATTCTCCGCCCCTCCCCCGCCGGCGCAGCAATTTGACCGCTTAACCTTTCCGGCCAAGCCATGTTACAGGGCGCGCGCCGGTTGTCATGTCATGACCTGCGCCATTTCCCTGTCTTGCCCCGGGCGGCTCGTGCCGCCCGGCCGGAGTTGCCTTCCATGAGCAATGCCGTCGTCACGCGCTTTGCGCCCTCGCCCACCGGTTTCCTGCATATCGGCGGAGCCCGCACGGCACTGTTCAACTGGCTCTATGCCCGCCGCCAGGGCGGCAAGATGCTGCTGCGCATCGAGGACACCGACCGCGAACGCTCGACCGACGCAGCCATCGCCGCGATTCTCGACGGGCTGGAATGGCTCGGCCTCGATTGGGACGGCCAGACCGTCTATCAGTTCCAGCGCGCGGCGCGCCATCGCGAGATCGCCGAGCAGATGCTCGCCGCCGGCAACGCCTATTACTGCTATGCCAGCCAGGCCGAGCTCGAGGAGATGCGCGAGAAGGCGCGCGCCGAGGGCAAGCCGCTGCGCTATGACGGGCGCTGGCGTGATCGCGATCCGTCGACCGCGCCGGAAGGCGTGAAGCCGGTGATCCGCCTCAAGGCGCCGCAGACCGGCGAGACCGTGGTCAACGACGAGGTCCAGGGCCGCGTTATCTGGCAGAACGAGAATCTCGATGACCTCGTGCTGCTGCGCTCGGACGGCACGCCGACCTATATGCTCGCCGTCGTGGTCGACGACCACGACATGGGCGTGACCCATGTCATCCGCGGCGACGACCATCTCACCAATGCCGCCCGCCAGACCCAGATCTACGATGCGCTCGGCTGGGACGTACCGAGCATGTCGCATATCCCGCTGATCCACGGTCCCGACGGCGCCAAGCTCTCGAAGCGCCACGGCGCGCTCGGCATCGATGCCTATCGCTCGATGGGCTATCTGCCGGCGGCGCTGCGCAACTATCTCGTGCGGCTGGGCTGGAGCCATGGCGACCAGGAGGTCTTCTCCACGCAGGAGATGATCGACGCCTTCAATCTCTCCTCGATCGGCCGTTCGCCCGCCCGCTTCGACTACGCCAAGCTGGAGAACCTCAACGGCCTCTATATGCGCCAGTCGAGCGACCAGGAACTGCTCGACGCGCTGAAGGTGATCCTGCCGGAGATCGGCCCTGCCCGCGGACTCGGCCCAACGCTGTCGCCCGCGCTCGAAGCGCGTTTCCTCGCAGCGATGCCCGGCCTCAAGGAGCGCGCCAAGACGCTGGTCGAGCTGGTCGACAGCGCCTTCTATCTCTATGCCCCACGCCCGCTGCAGCTTGACGACAAGGCCAAGAGCCTGCTCGACGAAGCCGCGCGCCAGCGCCTGCCGCAGATCGCGGAGAAGCTCGCCGCGGTCAGCGACTGGTCGCCGGCTCCGCTCGAAGCGGCCGTGCGGGCCTATGTCGAGGAGACCGGCATCAAGCTCGGCCAGGCGGCGCAGCCGCTGCGCGCCGCGCTGACCGGCCGCGCCATGTCGCCTGGCCTGTTCGACGTGATGGCCGTGCTTGGCCGCGACGAGACGCTGGCGCGGCTCGCCGACCAGGCCTGAGCTGTCGTCAATGGGGCATCGCCGCTGCCGAGCGGTGCCCCTCTTTCAGCTTTCATGCTCGCGCATGCTGCCTCGCGATGGCGGCGTTGTCGCTGCTCGCGCAGATATGATCCGGACGCGGTTCCAATCGCCTTTAGGCTTGGTTGAATGCACTGGGCAAATGGTCTAGTGACGCGCAAGTGCGTTGCGCGGCCACCCCGCGGCGGGGCACGAATATTGCTTGTAAATCAGTCACATGGGTCTCCTTCCACCTCCCCTCCCGACATCAGCCCGTCACATCGCGGGCCGCGGATGGGAAAAGGCTGGCGCGGAAGTGCCGGCGGACAGGCGAAACAGGGGCTGAACAGCAGCGAGCCTTGAAAGGATCGGTATCGATGAGCGGAAACACGAGCCAGCTCCAGGTCGGCGACAAGACCGTCGACATGGCGATCAAGCAAGGGTCGGTCGGCCCTGCCGTCATCGACATCGGCAAGCTCTATGCCCAGACGGGCATGTTCACCTACGACCCCGGCTTCACCTCGACCGCGAGCTGCGAGTCGCAGATCACCTATATCGACGGCGACCAGGGCGTGCTGCTCTATCGCGGCTACCCGATCGAGCAGCTCGCCGAGCATGGCGACTTCCTCGAGACCTGCTATCTCCTGCTGTACGGCGAGCTGCCGACCGCCGCGCAGAAAGCGGATTTCGACTATCGCGTCACGCGCCACACAATGGTGCATGAGCAGATGGCCCGCTTCTTCCAGGGCTTCCGCCGCGACGCGCACCCGATGGCCGTCATGGTCGGCTCGATCGGCGCGATGTCCGCCTTCTATCACGACTCCACCGACATCTCGGACCCGCATCAGCGCATGATCGCCTCGATGCGCATGATCGCGAAGGTGCCGACGCTGGCGGCGATGGCGTTCAAATACACCGTCGGCCAGCCCTTCGTTTATCCGCTGAACTCGCTGGACTACACCTCGAACTTCCTGCGCATGTGCTTCGCGGTCCCGGCCGAGGAGTACAAGGTCAACCCAGTGCTGTCGCGCGCGCTCGACCGCATCTTCATCCTGCACGCCGACCACGAGCAGAACGCCTCGACCTCGACCGTGCGCCTCGCCGGCTCGTCGGGCGCCAACCCTTTCGCCTGCATCGCGGCCGGCACGGCCTGCCTGTGGGGGCCTGCCCATGGCGGCGCCAACGAGGCGGCGCTCAAGATGCTTGAGGAGATCGGGACCGTCGACAACATCCCGAAATACATCGCCAAGGCCAAGGATAAGAACGATCCGTTCCGCCTGATGGGATTCGGCCACCGGGTCTACAAGAACTACGACCCGCGCGCCAAGATCATGCAGAAGACCACGCATGAAGTGCTGAACGAGCTCGGCATCAAGGACGACCCGCTGCTGGACGTCGCTGTCGAGCTGGAGCGCATCGCGCTGCACGACGAGTACTTCATCGAGAAGAAGCTCTACCCGAATATCGATTTCTATTCGGGCATCACTCTGAAGGCGATGGGCTTCCCGACGTCGATGTTCACCGTGCTCTTCGCCGTCGCCCGCACGGTCGGCTGGATCGCGCAGTGGAAGGAGATGATCGAGGATCCCTCCCAGAAGATCGGCCGCCCGCGCCAGCTCTACACCGGCTCGCCGCAGCGCGACTATACGCCGATCGGCCGCCGCTGATCCCAGCGCAGCACGAACGCCAGCAAGGGCGCGGTGGTCTCCACCGCGCCCTTATTGTTTCGGAAGATTGATCAAAGCCATGTGGATGATCCGCGAGCGCGTCGGGGAAGGTGCTGAAGGACCCGAGGAAGTATTCTTATGCCTCCTCCGGTGTCGGCGCGCCGCTGCATCTCTCCGGCGAGCTGTTTAAATCGCTCGGCGGCGTCCAGATGAACCATGTGCCCTATCGCGGCGCCGGCCCGGCGCTGAACGACGTCGTCTCTGGCGCGGTGCCGATCATGTTCGACAACCTCCCCTAGGCCGGCTTCATCCGCGAAGGAGCGCGTCGCGTCCTTCCCGGATGTGCCGACCATCGCCGAGAGAGGCCTGCCGGGCTATGAGACCTATACCTGGAGCGCGCTGTTCGGCCCGGCCAACATGCCCCACCCTGTCGTCGAGAAGATCAATCAGGCCGCCAACCAAGCGCTCAAGGACGAGGGCGTGAAGAAAAAACTCAACGACGTCAGCGCCGACATCGTCGGCTCGACGCCCGAGCAGCTCGGCGAGCACGTCAGGACCGAACTCGCCAAATGGGCGCCGATCGCCAAGGCGTCCGGCGCGGCCGTCGAAGAAGCCGGCTTATAAACTCAAGCCTCGCGGCGAGCCTGCGAGGTGACCAAGGTCAACGCCGCTTCGACGGCGTTGGCGGCCGGACTGGGGCCCGCCGAGCGCATGATGGTCTCGACCTCGGCGAAGCCGTCGAGCTGCACCCGCCGTTCGGGCCCCTCGGCGAGCGCCGCCAGCAAATGCCGGCCCAGGGCCTCCGCCGTCGCATCGTCCTGGATGAACTCCGGGACGACGTTCCGGCCCAGAATCAGGTTCGGCAGGATCACGCTCGGCAGCTTGATGAGCCGCCGGGCCAGCACTGCCTCCCAGTCTGCCCCGCGATAGGCGGCAACCGTCGGCACGCCCGACAAGGCCAATTCGAGCGTCACGGTGCCGGAGGCGGCCAGGGCCGCGCGGGCCCCGCGGAAAGCGGCGAGCTTGGCCGCCTCGCCGCCGACGATCTCCGGCGTGACCGACCAACGCGCCGCGGCCTCGGCGATCATCGGCTGGAGCCGGGCGACGGCCGGCAGAACAAAGCGCGCGCCCGGAACAGCCGCCGCCGCCCGTGCGACCGCCTCGCCAAAAACCGGCATCAAATGATGGATTTCGGAGCGCCGGCTGCCGGGCAGGACCAGAACCAGCGGCCGCGCCGCATCGTCCCGGACAGCTTGCTCGGCCGGGCCCGGCCTGAACTCGCCGAGGCGTTCCATCAACGGATGGCCGACATAGATCGTCTCAGGACCGCGCAGCCGCGCGAGAGCAGCTGGTTCGAAAGGCAGCAGCGCCAGAATGCGGTCGACATGCGGCGCCATGCGGCGTGCCCGGCCGGAGCGCCAGGCCCAGACGCTTGGGCAAACCCAGTGCACGATCGGGATATGGGGCGCTCGCGCCCGCACCTTCTTCGCCACCCGCAGGCAAAAATCCGGGCTGTCGATGGTCAGCAGCAGATCGGGCTGAAAATCGGCAATCCCGCGTGCCGCATCCTCCATCCGTCGCAGCAGAAGCGGCAGGCGCGCGATCACCGGGCCGAAGCCCATCACCGCGATATCGGCTTGCGGAAAGAACGGCTGTAGCCCCGCTTGCGGCAGGCCGTGATCGCCGACACCGCGCAGCTCGATTGGGCGATCACCCAATCGCTCGCGCAGGGCTGCAAGAAAGCGCAGGGCGAGCGCGTCGCCAGAGGCCTCGCCCGCGATGATGGCGAGCTTGAAGGGTCGCATCAGGCGACGCCTTCGATGAACAAGCCAAGTTGGTCCGCCTGCCGTCCAAGCGCCGCGCGGTCGCCGACCAGCACCGCGCCCGCCTTGAGGCCGATGCCCGACAGGCCAGCCTCGGCGATGTTGCGCAGAGTGTCCGGGCCAATAGCCGGCATGTCGACGCGCAGATCCTGCCCCATCTTCGGGGCCTTCACGAGAACGCCATCGCCCTTGCCGATCTTGAGGCGTCCCCGCGCGACGAGATCCGCCACGCGCTTGATCATAGCGTCGGTACCCTCGGCAGCTTCGATCGCGATGATCCGGTGGTCGGCGATGACAGCCGCCTGCCCGACATCGAATGGCGACAGCGCCGCCAGCAGCGAAAACCCGCGCTCAAGCACGGCCTTCTGTCCTGCCCCCGCCTGCTTGCGGCCGAGCGGCCCCTGAGGCGCGGTCAGCTCTGGCGCGATATCCGCCGGGCCGTGGACGCGGAAGCCCTGCTCCTCGAAGAAGCGGACGACACCACGCAAGAGATGGTCGTCGCCGCCCTGGAAGGCGCGAGCGAAGTAAGGCAGATATTTCAAGGTCGAGGCTTCAGGCCGCAGCGCCCCGAAGCTGGGCCGCGGCAGGCTGCCCAGCATGACGATATCAACGATGCTGCGTCGGCGCAGCTCGCCGAGCAGGCTGCCGAGCTGCCCGAGACGGTAACTCTGCACATCGGCATCGCCGAAAGCAGCAGGGTCGGCTGCGCCCTCCAGTGCCGCGACGAAGGGGCGCTCGCCATGGTCGGCGAGATTTCGAGCCAATCGGAGCGGGTACTCGCCTGCTCCCGCGATCAGCACGAGCGGGCCGCGCGCGATTCCCGCGGAGCTCACCGCTCCGTCGGAGCGACGTCGTGCGGCATGCAGAGCGCCTTGTCGCCACCTTCCCTGATGAAATCCAGGATCTCGTGGACCAGCGGATGCGAAGCGAACTCGGCCGCGACATCCTCGACCCGCTCGGTCAACGTCCCTTCATCGGCGAAGAGCAGGCGGTAGGCGCGGCGCAGCTCGTGGATCTGCTCGCGCGTGAAGCCGCGGCGCTTGAGGCCGATGAGGTTCAACCCGACGAGGTGGGCGGGGTTGTCGCGGATGGTGCCGAAGGGAATGACATCGCTCAACACCCCGGCGCCGCCGCCGATGAAGGCATGGTCGCCGATACGGATGAATTGCTGCAAGCCGGCGCCGCCGCCGACGATGACGAAGTTGCCGATCGTGACATGACCGGCGCACATCACGTTGTTCGAGAAGATGACGTTGCTGCCGAGACGGCTGTCATGGCCGACATGCGAGTTGGCGAGAAAGAAGCAGCGGTCGCCGACGGACGTCACCATCCCCCCGCCTTCCGTGCCCGGATTCATCGTAACACCCTCGCGGATCTGGCAATCCGCGCCGATCGTGAGCGTCGAGGGTTCACCCCGGTACTTCACATCCTGCGGCGGGTGGCCGATCGAGGCGAAGGGAAAGATCTTGGTGCGCGGGCCGATCGTGGTCCGACCGGCGACGACCACATGGCTGACGAGCTCGACGCCCTCTCCCAGCACGACATCGGGACCGACGGTGCAGAATGGGCCGATCGTGACCCCCGCGCCGAGCTGCGCCTTGGGATCGATCACCGACATCGGATGGATGGAGGGGCTCATCGGGAACTGGTCCTGATCTCGCAACACCGTGGCCTCAAACGACCATCGCCGAAATTTCGGCCTCGGCCACGAGCACCCCTTCCACCCGCGCCTCGCCGCGATAGAACCAGATGTTGCGCTTGCGGGCGAGCTTCGTGAGATGGAAGCGCAGCGTGTCGCCMGGGATGACCGGCTTGCGGAATTTGGCCTTGTCGATCGTCGTGAACAGAACCGTCTTGACCTCCTGCTCACCCGCAGCCCGTGCGTTGACAACCAGAACGCCGGCGGTCTGCGCCATCGCCTCGATCATCAGCACGCCCGGAAAAACCGGGCGCTCCGGGAAATGGCCGGTGAACTGCGGTTCGTTGACGGTGACGTTCTTGATCCCCACGCCGGATTCGTCGCCGTTGATCTCGACAACGCGGTCGACCAGCAGGAATGGATAGCGGTGGGGGATGCTGGCCATGATCTTCTGGATGTCGATCACACCCAGCGTCGTCGTCGCCTCGCTCATCGTCTGTCTTCTCCTGGGCCCCGTCCCTGAGCGGCGGCTCGCATTCTCTTCAACATGGGCGACTGCGAAAACCGCTTCCGCAATCGGCAGCAATTCCAAAGCGTTCCGCCCGTTTGCCGGAAACAGGGCAGCTTCGGCAACCTAAATCTGTCGGCACTGCGACAGAAAGGTCCGGCAGCGTGTTCTCACTTTCCGGCAGGCCCGCTTCAGTCCGCGGGCGAGTCTGATTTCCGGCCGCGCTTCGCAACCAGCGTCTTGAGCAAGGCGCTCTCCCGCGCCCATGCCAGCGCCGGCTGGGCCGGATAGCCGCCATATCGCGAGCCACGCGGAACGTCGCCGGCGACCCCGCTCTGAGCGGCGATCTGGGCACCGGCCCCGATCGTGAGATGCCCTGCCAGGCCGACCTGCCCGCCGAGCACGACGAAATCCTCGAGGGTCGAGGAGCCGGCGAGGCCGGTCTGAGCACAGATCACGCAGTGGCGGCCGATGACGCAATTGTGGCCGATCTGGACGAGGTTATCGATCTTCGTACCCTCGCCGATCACCGTGTCGCGGCTGGCGCCACGGTCGATACAGCTGTTTGCGCCGATCTCGACGTCATCCTGGATGATGACGCGACCGACCTGCGGCACCTTCATGTGCCCTTTCGGGCTCATGGCGAAACCGAAGCCATCCTGCCCGATGCGGGCGCCCGGATGGATGATGACGCGGTTGCCGATCAGTGCGGATTGGATCGTGCTCCCTGCGCCGATCGAGCAATTGCGCCCAATCCGGACCTGCGGACCGATCACCGCATGCGATGCAACGACGGTGCCTGCCCCGACTTCCGCGCCGGGGCCGATGACGGCCCCCGGGTCGACCGTCACGCCGGGCTCGATAACCGCGGTGGCATGAACGATGGCGCCAGGCGCCACGCCTTGGGAAGCGAACACGGATTCAGGCCGCAACGCCGAGGGAAAGCACCGCGCCAGAACCTTGGCGAAGGCGTGATACGGCGCAGGCGAGACCAGCGCGACCGTGCCCGCGGGAACGCGGTCGGCGAAGCGCGGCGAAACCAGGCACAAGCCCGCTTTGGTCGCGGCCAGCGCCTCGGTGTATTTGGGATTGTCCATATAGGCGACGTCGGACGGGCCGGCCATTTCCAGGGCCGCCGCCCCCTCGACGCGACGCGCCGCGTCGGCGCCTGCGGGCAATTGCGAGCCCGAAATGCTTGCGACCTCGCCGAAATCGAGCGAGGTCGCGAAAGGAAAGAAAATGGGATCTGCCATGACTGGGTCCGGAGCGGGGCGCGTGGCCCCGCCGCGTCAGAAGCGGGTGCCGCCGGAGAAGCGGAAGGCCTGGAGACGGTCGCCGCCGTATTTTCCGGCCAGACCGGTGGTCGGGTTAACGCCGTACTGACCGTCGTCCTTGGTCAGAGCATAGGCGTAATCGAACCGGATCGGACCGAGCGGCGACTGCCAGAGCAAGCTGACGCCGACCGACGAACGCAGGATGTTCTTGTCGCGAATACAAGCGACGTTGCTCTGCGCGCCGCCGGTGACGACGTTGAACTGACGCGCCTCCGAACCAGCCGGGCAGTTGAAGATGACCGACTTCGAACCGCCGTCGTAATTGAACAGCGTGCCGGCGTCGGCGAAGACTGCGCCCCGCAGACCGATATCCCGCGGCAGGCCCCAGATCGGGAACTGCACCTCGACGGTGCCGCCGAAATAGGTGGTGCCACCCACGGCGTTTGCGGTCGGGTCGTTCAGCACGTCGCGCGGCCCGATGCCGGACGGCGCGAAACCGCGAACCAGTGTCGGTCCGAGGAAGTAGTGGTCGACCATGCGCAGGTTGCCGCTGGTCGCCTGAACGTGACCGCCCTGTACGCGGACGAAGCCGACGACGTCGTCGAAGATCTCGCGGTAGTAGCGCGCATCGGCCGCGACGCGGAGGAACTTGGAGTCGCCACCGAGGCCGGCGAATTCCGGCTTCAGCTCCGCGATGAAGCCGTTGCGCGGGCTCTGCACGCTGTCGAGCGAATTGTAGTTGAAGTTCAGGCCGACGAGTGAAGTCAGGGTGTCGCCCTGCGCTTCCTTGACCGCCACCGTCGCTTCGCCGTTGGTCACGCAGTTGTAGATATCGGTGGGGCCGCCCGTCGGCGTAATGCCGGGGATCGGATAGGTACAATCGTTATAGGGACGATTGACGTCGTTCGGAATGGTGATGTTGGTCTGGTAGAGCGAGTAGCGCGGCGTAATCGAGAACTCTTCCGTGATCGGGAAGGTGAAGCGCAGCTGACCGCCATTCACACGGCTCTCGAAACGGCCGGTGTTGTAGTTGTCGTTGTACTTCGAGAACAGGTCGATACCTGCCGCCACGCGATAGCCCAGGAAATAGGGCTCGGTGAACGAGAAATCGATGCCCTGCGTGCGTTGGCCGAGCGTGCCCGCGATGCGGACGAACTGACCGCGACCGAGGAAGTTCGACTCCGACAGCGAGACTTCGCCGATGACGCCGTCCGAGGTCGAATAGCCACCAGCGATGGAGAACGAACCGGTCGCCTTGTCCTCGACGTCGATATTGAGGATGACGCGATCCGGCGCCGAGCCGGGCTCGTTGGTGATCCGGACCTTGTTGAAGAAGCCGAGATTGTTGAGACGGCGCTCGGCGCGGTCGATCATCACCTTGTTGTAGGCATCGCCCTCGCCGAGATCGAGCTCGCGGCGAACCACATAGTCGCGGGTACGGGTGTTGCCGCGCACATTGATGCGCTCGACATAGACCCGCGGACCTTCGTCGACGACATAGGTGATGCCGATCGTACGGCCGGACGCATCGCGATCGCCGCGCGGACGAACCTGGGCGAAGGCATGGCCGCGACGCGCAACCTCGGTCGTCAGCGCAACCAGCGACTTCTCCACCGCTTCGGCGTTGTAGGTATCGCCCGCCGACGTCGCGACATAGCGCTGAAGCGCCGCCTGATCGACATCGCGCAACGCGGAATCGACGGCGACGTTGCCGACCTTGTATTGCGGTCCTTCCTCGATCTGGATGTCGACGACCCAGCCGCCGGCCGCGTCGTCGAAGCGAGCGGTGTTATTGACGACCTGGAAATCGGCAAAGCCGTTCTTCAGGTAGAAACGCCGGATGAGATCGAGGTCGGAGCTGATCCGGTCCGGATCGTAAACGTCGGAGGTCTTGATCCAGCTCAGGAAGTTCGACTCGGTCGAGCTCATCAAGCCGCGCAACCGGCTCGCCGAGTAAGCCTCGTTGCCAGTGAAATTGATCGACTTGATGCCGGTCTTGCCGCTCTCGTTGATCGTGAAGACCACGTCCTGGCGGCCATTCGGCAACGGCGCGATGCGGCCGGTGACCGAGGAGAGGCCATAGCCGGCGCGGCGATAGGCCTCGCGCAGGCGCTGGATGTCGGAATCGATGAGCGCCTGGCTGAGCGGACCACCGGCGCGCGACTGCACCAACGGCGCGAGCTGATCGCTCTTCAGGCGACGGTTACCCTCGAAAGCGACGCGGTTTACCGTGCCGTTCTGCTCCTGGACTGTCACGACGGTCTGCGAGCCGCGGCGCGTGACCTGGACATTGCTGAACAGGCCCGTGACGAGAAGGCTCTCGCGAATCTCCTGAGGATTCTCGCGCCCGGCCGCATAGGAGCGGATGGTCTCCGCATCGACGCGCCGGTTGCCGTGAACGACAACAGCCTGCGCGAACGCCACACCACCACTCACGGCCAGCATCAAAGCCGAAAGTCCGATCGATCGAGAGAGCCGCAGTTTGGTCGGCCGGCTCTGTTGGGTCGACGTCATCGGGTCGCCTATTCCATATCTCTGGTCACCACCCCCAAGCGGGGACCGCCGTCAGACGACGGCAGCACGGGGACATTGCGGTTCAATCGCTTCTACAAAGTTTCCAGCAGGGTGCAAACCGGGATCATCGTTAACAAAAGATTTTTAACGACCTCGTTGCGGAGAGGCCACGCGGCCTGCCGCGATTTTGCCCGAAAGTGCCGCGCCAGCCGGATTTCAGAGCATTCCACGCACGTGGACGATGTCGTTCCAGGTCACGAACAGCATCAGCATGAGCACAAGGGCAAGCCCCAGCCGGAAGCCGATTTCCTGCGCCCGCGGGCTCAGCGGACGGCCGCGCAGCGCCTCATAGAGGTAAAACATGAGGTGGCCGCCATCGAGCATCGGCACCGGGAGGAGATTCATCAGCCCGATCGAAACGGACAGGATTGCCGCGAGATTGATCAGCCCGAGCAAGCCGCCACTGGAAGCAACGAGGCCGGAAACCTGGGCGATCCGAATCGGCCCGGAGAGTTGGTCGGTGGATTCGCGCCCGCTCACCAGCTTCGCGATATAGTCATAGGTGCGGGTGACGACGAACCAGGTCTCGGTGACGCCCATCCGCAGTGAATCGATCGCGCCGAAGCGCTGGGTCGTCCAGTCCTCGGGCTTCGGCGAAGCCCTGACGCCGATGACGCCGATGCGCTGCGTCCCGACCGGCGTCTTCTGCTCCGAGAGCGCCGGCGTGACCGGCAGATCCAGCGCGCGGCCGCTGCGATCCACGGTGACGGTCAGGCGCTCCTCCGGCCTGGTCGAGATGATGCGCTGCATCTCGGAGAAGCTGTCGATCTTGTGCCCGTCGATCGCAATGACGATGTCGCCAGCCTTGAGCCCGGCGGTTTCCGCAGCGCTCCCGGCCACGACGGCATCGACGCGCGGGATCAGCACCTGCTTGCCGAACAAGAAGGTCGTGCCCGCGAAGATCAGAATCGCCAGCAGGAAATTGGCGATCGGGCCGGCGGCGACGATGGCCGCGCGTTCGGCTATCGACTGCGCCGGAAGCGAACGGGCGCGCTCCTCCGGCGTCATTCGCCGGACAGCCGCGTCATCGGGGGCGCTCGCTGCATCCGCATCGCCCGAGAATTTCACATATCCGCCAAGTGGGATGAGCGCGAAGCGCCAACGCGTACCATGTCGGTCATTGAAACCGAACAGCTCGCGGCCGAAGCCGATCGAGAAAGTCTGCACGTCGACGCCGCACCAGCGGCCGACGAGAAAATGCCCGAGTTCGTGAACGAAGACGACGAGCGTGAGAACAAACAGGAACGGCAGCAGATAGCCGAGCGCAAAATGCCCGGCATTCCAGAGTGACGCCGCAAATTCCATCGAACTCTCCCGTTCCTCGTCCTTAGGTGGCAGTGAACGGCGCTTGCGACAAGAGCGAGGCGGCTCGGCGTCTGGAATCTTGGTCAACGGCCAGCGCGGCCGCGACATCGCGTGGGGCTTCTCCTGCCGCAGGCATGGCAGCGCAGACCGCCTCGACAAGCGCCGGAATTCCCGCAAAGCGCAGCCGCCCTGCCAAAAACGCTGCAACAGCCACTTCATTTGCGGCGTTGAGCACGGCGGGCATGGCGCCCCCGTCGCGCAACGCGGCGATTGCAAGGCCGAGCGCCGGAAATCGGTCGAGATCCGGTCTCTCGAAACTCAGCGGCGCCGCAGTCGCCAAATCGAGGAACCGCGTCGGCGGCGCATCGAGGCGGCCATCGATGCCGAGACAATGGGCCGCAGCAACCCGCATGTCCGGCAAGGCCATGCCCGCACTCACCGAACCGTCCCGGAAAGTGACCAGCCCGTGGACGATCTGCTGGGGATGGACGAGCACGTCGAGCTGATCCGCTTCCAGCCCGAACAGGAAGCGGGCCTCGATCAGCTCGAGCCCCTTGTTCATCATGCTCGCCGAATCGACGGTAATCTTGGCACCCATCGCATAGTTCGGATGCTTGAGCGCATCCTCCGGTCCGGCCGCGGCGATACGCTCCGCGCTCCAGGTCCGGAAAGGACCGCCGGACGCAGTCAGTGTCATGCTGCGGATGGCGCAGAGTGGCTCGGCCCCCAGAACCTGGAACAGCGCGTTATGCTCGGAATCGAGCGGCAGCAGCCGCGCGCCGACCTGCGCGGCCCGGGCCATGACGGCCTCCCCGGCGCAAACCAGGCTCTCCTTGTTGGCGAGGGCGATCGTTCGGCCGGGCAGGAGCGCGGCGAAAGTCGCCTCCAGCCCCGCAGCGCCCGAAATCGCGCTGACGACGATATCGGCGGGACGTGCCACTGCCTCCAGCACGGCCGTCCGCCCTGCCCCGCTCGCGATACCGGTACCCGCCAGCGCCTCCCGCAATGCCGGACCGCCGGCCTCGTCCGCCAATGCGGCGAAGGAAGCCCCCGTTTCGATCGCGACTTGCGCCAGCGCCGCCGCATCCTGTCCGCCGACAACCGTTCGGATCGCCAGCCGTTCCGGGTTTTCCGCGACGATGTCGCGGACCGAACGTCCGACGGAGCCGGTGGCTCCGAGAAGGGTCACTATACGAAGCGGCATCGGCTCAGATGTTGAGATGGATCGCGAAAAGCGCAAGCCCGGCCAGTACGAGAACAGCCCAGTAGCCATCGAGCCGGTCCAGAAAGCCGCCATGCCCCGGGATCAGCTTGCTTGAATCCTTGGTGTCGAAGCGGCGTTTCAGCGCGGATTCGAACAGATCGCCTGCCTGGCTTACAATCGATCCGGCCAGCGATGCGGCAATGACCGGACCGGCCGCGGTCAGCCCTTCGAACGCCGGCGACAGCCGCCAGACCAGATAGCCGCCAACCGTCCCGGCCACGGCACCGCCGATCGCGCCGGACCACGTCTTCTTCGGGCTGACGCTCGGCATCAGCTTGGGGCCGCCGAGGCTGCGACCCGTGAAATAAGCGGCGATGTCCGTGAACCAGACCACCGCGAAGCTCCAGAGGATGAGAACCAGCCCGATGCCCGGCAGATCGCGCATGGCCGGCGTTACCAGCGCAAAAGCCAGGGCGTAGCCGACGCCGCAGAGTTCCAGCGCGAGGCGAGAGCGCACGAAAGGGGTGGCCAGCGCGCCCAGCAGCGCCGCCGCGGCTGCCGTGCCGGCCAGCGCGGCCGGGCTCGCCGGGGAGAAGGTCAGGGCCACGCCTGCGACGACCACCCCGATGCCGGCCGGAATCGCATTGGACCGGCTGACGATGGCCAGCCATTCATAGGCCACGATGCCGGCCACCAGAATCCAGATCAGGCGGAAGGGCCAGCCACCCCAGATCGTCGCGAGCAGGATCAGCGCGGCGAGGACGAGCGCCGAGACGACCCGGAGCTTCAGCTCGCCCGGGCCCGGTCGCGGCGCAGTTGGGACGGGTTCATTCACGCGACGCCCACGCTGCGGTCAGCGGGAGTGGACACGCCACCGAAGCGGCGCTCGCGCTGCCGATATTGCGCCAGAGCATCTTCGAAGACGGCGCGATCGAAATCCGGCCACATCACCGGCACGAAGACGAACTCGGCATAGGCGGCTTGCCACAGCAGGAAATTGGAGATGCGCGTCTCGCCCGAGGTGCGGATCACCAGCTCGGGATCAGGCAGGTCGTGGGTATCGAGACGGCCGGCGATCGCAGCTTCGTCGATTGCGGCCGGGTCGATGCGCCCCGCCACCGCATCGGCGGCAAGGCGCTGCGCCGCGCGCACGATCTCGTCCCGCGAGCCGTAGTTGAAAGCGATCACCAGCACGAGGCCGGTATTGGCGTGGGTGCTGGCCTCGGCATGTTCGACGAGGCGGCGCAGGTCGGCGGCAAGGTTCTCGCGATTGCCGATGATGCGGACCCTGACATTGGCCGCCGACAGCTCGGCCAGATCCTTTTCGACGAAATGCTTGAGCAGCCCCATGAGGAAGGTGACTTCCGCATAGGGGCGGCGCCAGTTCTCGGTCGAGAAGCTGTAGAGGGTCAGAACCGAAAGCCCGAGATCGCTGGCGTTGCGAACGGTGCGGCGCAAGGCCTCCAGCCCACGGCGATGACCTTCCTGCCGCGGCAGGCCGCGCATCTGCGCCCAGCGGCCGTTGCCGTCCATGATGATGGCGACATGGGCCGGGTTGGGCACATCTGCCTCGCTCTGACCGGATGACATGCGGATGAGCCTCGCTCGACCGGAAGGGCGCGGGACCGATCCCGCGCTGGGATCAGACGTGCAGGATTTCCTTTTCCTTCGCCGCGAGCGCCTGGTCGATCTCCGCGATGTGCTGGTCGGTCGCCTTCTGAACCAGATCGGAATTGCGCGCGGCATCGTCCTTGGTCATGTCGCCGTCCTTCTCGAGCTTCTTGACGACGTCGATGCCGTCGCGACGGACATGGCGCACCGAAACCTTGGCCTCCTCGGCATATTTATGCGCGACCTTGACCATCTCCTTGCGGCGCTGCTCGTTCAGCTCGGGGATGCGGATGCGCAGCACCTGGCCCTCGGTCTGGGGATTGAGGCCGAGATCGGATTCGCGGATCGCCTTGTCGACGGCGTTGACCATGCTGCGATCCCAGACCTGGACGCTGAGCAGGCGCGGCTCCGGCACGCTCACGGTAGCAAGCTGGCTGAGCGGCGTGCGGGCGCCATAGGCCTCGACCTGGATCGGGTCCAGCATGTTGGCCGAGGCGCGGCCGGAGCGCAGCGAGGCGAGATCGCCCTTGAAGGACTGCACCGCGCCGGCCATGCGGCGCTTGAGGTCGGCGAGGTCGAACGTCGTCTGGGCCATTTCAATCAGGACCTTGCAGATAATCCAAAATCGGCGCGACCATGGCGGCGAGGCCGCCCAGGGTCAAGAATTACATGCTCGAACAGCATGTTCCCCCAGGCCGGGCAAGGGGAAAGCGGCGGATCGAGCTGAATCTCCACGACGTGGCAGAACAGGTTGGTCCGCCGCCTCGGGATGCATAGATCAGTCTAGAGGCTTGCAACGCGGCAAGCCAGCACCGCCGGCAAAGAAACACGGAGAAAAACGTGCCCCGCCTGAACCGCATCGTCGAGACTGCCCTCTATGTCGACGATCTCGACCGCGCCCGCGACTTCTACGAAGCGAAGCTCGGCCTCGCACCCCTGCTCAAGACCAAGACCCTTTTCGCCTATGACGTCGGTGGCGCGAGCGTGCTGCTGCTGTTCCTGCGCGGCGCATCGTTGCAGACCCAGCGTTTCGACCATGGAAGCATTCCGCCGCATGACGGCAGCGGCTCGCTGCACATCGCCTTTGCCGTCGATGCGGACGATCTGGCGGCCTGGGAGGCCAAGCTGGATCAGCTCGGCATCCCCGTCGAGGGCCGCATGCAGTGGGATCGCGGGAGCAGGAGCCTCTATTTCCGCGACCCGGATGGGCACATGCTCGAACTGGTCACGCCCGGCCTCTGGCGGACCTACTGAAGCCCCCTCAGGGCGTCACATAGGTCGCCCTGCCCTCGCCCCGCAGGACGGCGGCGAGCATGCCGGGCTCGGCGATCGAGAAGACCACGATGGTCAGGCTCGCATCGCGGGCAAGCGCGAAGGCCGCGGTATCCATCACCTTGAGATCCCGCTTGATCGCATCCTCATGCGTGAGCGTGTCGTAGCGGGTGGCAGTCGGATCCTCCTTCGGATCGGCGCTGTAGACGCCGTCGACCTGCGTCGCCTTGAGCAGATGGCTGCAGCCGAGTTCGGCCGCGCGCAGCGCCGCTCCGGTATCGGTGGTAAAGTAGGGATTGCCGGTCCCGCCGCCGAGAATGACGACCTTGCCGTTGCTGAGATGGTCGAGCGCGCGCTTGCGGGCGTAGCTCTCGCAGAGCGACGGCATCGGCACGGCCGACATCGCACGGGCCGGCGCGCCCGCGGCTTCGATGGCGTGTTCCAGAGCCAGCGCATTCATGACTGTGCCGAGCATGCCGATCGAATCGGCGGTCGTCCGGTCGAGCCCCTTGTTGAGGCCCTGCACGCCGCGGAAGAAATTGCCGCCGCCGACGACGATGCCGATCTCGACGCCTTCGCGCGAGGCATGGGCGATGTCGGCGGCCAGCGCGGTCAGGGTGCCGCCGTCGAGCCCGTTTCCGACAGGCCCCGCAAGAGCTTCGCCGGAGAGCTTCACGAGAACGCGTTGGGGTCTCATCGATGTCTCTCCGTCCGTGTTGCGGCCCGCCTCGAATCGGAGCGGGCCTGTCTTCCTACAAAAAAGGCCGCGCGATGCGCGGCCTTTCTGTCATTCATCCGCGGAATTGTCAGCCCGTGGTGCCGCCGGCGGCAGCGACCTCGGCCGCAAAATCCTGCTCTTCCTTCTCGATGCCCTCGCCGAGCGCGAAGCGCGCGAAGCCGGTGAGCTTGACCGGAGCGCCGACCTTGCCCTCGATCTCCTTGAGGATCTGCGAGACCGACTTCGAGCCGTCATGGATATAGGCCTGCTCCAGCAGGCAGTATTCCTTGGCGTAGCTCTTCAGGCCGCTCTCGGTGATCTTGGCAAGGACATGCTCGGGCTTGCCCGCGTTCTTCTCGGCCAGGATCGCCTTCTCGCGCTCCAGGACGTCCGGGGCGACCGAAGCAAGGTCGAGCGCGACGGGGTTGGTCGCAGCGACGTGCATGGCGAGCTGGCGGCCGAGCGCAGCGAGCTCATCGGCCTTGCCGGTCGACTCGAGCGCGACGATGACGCCGATCTTGCCGAGGCCGTCGGCGATCGCGCCATGGACATAGGAGCCGATCACGCCCGAGGAGACCTTGAGCGAGGAAACGCGGCGCAAGGTCATGTTCTCGCCGATGGTGGCGATGGCGTTGGCGATGGCGTCCTGGACCGAGCCGCCGCCCGGATAGTGATGGCCGAGCAGCGCATCGACATCGCCGCCACGCTCCAGCGCGACATCGGCGATGGTCTTGGCGAGCGCCTGGAATTCAGGGTTGCGCGCGACGAAGTCGGTCTCGGAGTTGACCTCGACGACGACGCCCTCGTTGCCCTGCACCGCGACGGCGACGAGGCCCTCGGCGGCGACGCGGCCGGCCTTCTTGGCGGCCTTCGACAGGCCCTTGGCACGCAGCCAGTCGACGGCGGCTTCCATGTTGCCGTCGGTCGCCGAAAGGGCGGTCTTGCAGTCCATCATGCCCGCGCCGGTCTTGTCGCGGAGTTCCTTCACCATCGCGGCGGTGATCGCTGCCATCTGTCTTGTCCTTGCTGTCGGTGCGGCGCAGGCCCCAAGGGCCGGCCGCGGATCGGATTTAAGCGGACGCCTGCATGGGGAAACGCCGACGCTCCGTTTCCGGCCGTCGGCGCGTCCTCTCAACTTCTAAAAGCCGGCGTCAAATCGAAAGCCTGATTGCGACGCGCCGATGACGCGCCGCCATCATGCAGTCTGTATCAGGCGTCTGCGAGTTCGCGAGCCTGGGCGACCCAGCCCTCGCGCTCGATCTTGCCGCCGAGCTTCAGGTCGTGGTCGACCTTGGTCACGTCGGCCGGCGACATCGCCGCAATCTGCCAGAAGTGGTAGATGCCGCCGTCGTTCAGCTTCTGGACCGCGTCGGGGCCCATGCCCGAGAGCTTGGTCAGATCGTCCGGAGCGCCGCGCGGGGTGGTCAGCGTCTCGAAGACCTGGCCTTCGGCAGCCACCGGCTCCAGAACCTCCTCGACGACCGGCGCCTCGGCGGCGCCGACATCGATGCCCTGGTCGCCCGAGGCGCGGCCGATGCCGTCGATCGCCGAACGGGCGATCAGGTCGCAATAGAACTGGATGGCGCGGCCGGCGTCGTCATTGGCCGGAACCGGGAAGGTGATGCCGTCCGGATCCGAGTTCGAGTCGACGATAGCGGCAACCGGGATGCCGAGGCGCTGGGCCTCCTTGATCGCGAGTGCTTCCTTGTTGGTGTCGATCACGAAGATCATGTCCGGCGTGCCGCCCATGTCCTTGATGCCGCCGAGAGCCTTCTCGAGCTTGTCGCGCTCACGCGACAGCATCAGGCGCTCCTTCTTGGTCAGGCCGGAGCCGCCGCCGTTGAGCAGCTCGTCGACCTTGCGCAGGCGCTGGATCGAGGCCGAGATGGTCTTCCAGTTGGTCAGCATGCCGCCGAGCCAGCGGGAGTTGACGTAATACTGGGCCGAACGCTTGGCCGCATCGGCGATGGCGTCCTGCGCCTGGCGCTTGGTGCCGACGAAGAGGACGCGGCCGCCGCGGGCGACGGTGTCCGAGACCGCCTGCAGGGCACGATGCAGCATCGGCACCGACTGCGACAGGTCGAGGATGTGGATGTTGTTGCGGACGCCGAAGATGTACGGGGACATCTTGGGGTTCCAGCGGTGGGACTGGTGGCCGAAATGGGCACCGGCCTCGAGGAGCTGGCGCATGGAGAAATCAGGCAGAGCCATGGTGTTCTAGTCCTTCCGGTTGAGCCTCTGGAGCGCGAATGAACAAGGCATGAGCTGCCGCGTCACCGGAACGCCTCGTAGGTAAAGAGGCGATACGCTCCATGTGGGATGGCTTGCGCCTTACTAGGGATGGCGCCGCATTGCAAGCCGGAGCGGCCAAGAAAATCCGGCTCGGCTCGTGGCACCCCCGCGCGAGAACACGCGCGGGACGCTTCGTCGATCACTCCGATGCGGGCGGGAAACCCGCCCCTCGCCGCTACGGCAGCTTGGCGCCCACCTGCTTCACGAGATCGCCGATCTGCTTGCAATAGGCGGCGGGCGTGCCGCCCTGCGCCTTGGCGATCACCTCGAGATTTTGCTCCATTCCCATGACCGAGATCGAGCCCTTGCGGCCGGCGGCCTCCGCCGCATCGCCGCCGCTGGCATCGGCCGGGGCGGGAATGAGCGCGATCAGCTTCTTCTGCGCATCCACGGCGGAAGCGTCGGTATGGCCCTTTTCGGCGCAATAGCCGAGAATGCCGAGCTGGTTGCGAGCGGCCTGATAGGCGAGCTTCAACTGGTCTGCCTGCGTCTGGGCAAAGGACGGAACGGCGGACGCCAGAACAGCGACGGCCGACGCGGCGATCAACGACTTATAAAAGTTCATGCTGGATATCCTCGGGCTATTATGATCCCAAGCATGCAACCATGCTCGCCCCCATCCGCATTCTGACTAGCCCTTGCATGCCTGCTCCTCAACCCAGGACGATGCAGGCCCGGCAGGACGTGGACAGCGGTCGTTCCCGGCGCGCAAAGACGCCTGTCGCGCCCGCTCCGCCGCGGCGAGACGGGCCGGCGCGAGCATGATTCTCGACCTCAGGACGATCTTCGTCACCGGCGCGCTGACCTGCTTCATCATCGGTCTGATGCAGCTGATGACCTTCGCGACGGGGCGCTTCACCCGCAGCCCGATATGGTGGGGAACAAGCAGCCTGTGCATCGGGGCGGGCCTCCTCGCCGCAGCGTTCCGCGACGTTATTCCGGACCTGATCTCGATCGAATTCGCGAATACGGCGATGCTGGCCGGCTGCCTGCTGCTGCTGTTCGGCATCCGCCACTTCGGCGGGCGCGAATTGCACTGGTTCGGCCTCGGAGTCGTCCTGCTTGCAGTCTGGATCCTGCTCTCGCTCTCGCCGGGTGAGCAGGGCTATGCGACGCGGGTCATGATCGTTGCGGTCGTGATGGCCCTCTGCGACGCCGCGATCGTGAGGGAAGCCATTCGCCTCGGATTGGAGGAGCGGCTGCGCTCGGCATGGCTGCTCGCGGCGCTGTTTGCCCCGACAGTCGTGATCTATGTCGGCCGCATGGGGCTGGCGGCGTTCGATCGCGTCGGCACGACGCTTCTCCCACGCGATGCCGGAGCGAATGCCTGGCTCGCGGCGACCGGCGTCGCCTTCATCATCCTGCGCGGGCAGGCCTTGCTCCTGCTCGCAGCCGAACGCTCAAACCGCATGCTGGCGACACTCGCCCGGCGCGACCCGCTGACCGGCGCGATGAACCGCTCCGGGCTCGAGCAATGGCTCGACCAGCAGGTCCGGGGCGGCCAACGGGGCGAAATGCGGGTCTCCATCCTTCTCGTGGACATCGACCACTTCAAGACCCTGAACGACACGCGCGGTCACGCGGCTGGCGACGAGATCCTGCGGGTCTTCGCGCATGCCGTACAGGGGCAGTTGCGCGGCGGCGACATCCTTGCCCGGCAGGGCGGCGACGAGTTCGCGGTCGTGCTCCCCGGCGTCGGTGTGCGCGAGGCCGTCCGCGTGGCCGAGCGCATTCGCGGTGTCTTCAAGGATGCGCTTGCCGAATTCCATGATCTGGCGGGCCCGCCGACGCTCAGCATCGGCGTCGCCGAAAGCGATCTGCGCTCCCGGGGCCTTGATCAGTTGCTGGCGGAGGCCGACGAAGCACTCTACCGGGCCAAGCGCCTCGGCCGCGATCGCGTTCAGGCGCAGCTCAGGCCGCTTGAGGCCTGAGCGCCCGAACGCGACAGTCTCACCCCTGTTCGGGATCTCGAAAGGGATGGAACACCCGCAACCGGTGGCCGTCCGGGTCCTGCGCGGTGAAGGTGCGGCCGAAATCGAGGTCCGTCGGCTCCTGCAGGATGGCGATGCCGCGTTCGCGCCAATCCGAACAGGCTGCATCGACAGCCTCGGGACTCGGGACCACCATGGCGATCTCGGCCGCTCCGCCGGATCCGGTCGTTGCCGGCTCGACCGTATGGCGCGACCACAGGCCGAGTTTCGTTCCCGAGGGAAGCGCGAACATCGCGAAGGTCGGCGACTGTTCGAGCGGCTCGCTGCCGAGCAATTCCCCATAGAAGCGGGCGCTCGCTGCAGGGCTATCGACATGAAGCAGGATGAAGTGGGCGTCGAACATGATGGCCTCCCAAGGTTTCGAGATAGCGGAAGACTAGAATCGGATGCTGCCAATTTCCGGCAGCGTCGATCACACCGATGCGGCAATTCCCTCCTTCTCGCGCCAGATCTTGAGCAGCGCCTGCCGGCGATGCGGATAGCGGTTCTCCTGCGTCTCGAACCGCGTGAGCCTGTCCGTTCGAAAATGCCGGAAATCCTGCCTCAGCTCGCACCAGGCGACGAGCACGCGGACATGATCGAAGAAAGAGAGTGCGATCGGCCAGACCACGCGCTCGCTGACACGGCCCTTCTCGTCGCTATAGCCGATCGCGGCCTTGCGCCCGGCGCGGATGGCCTGACGGATCGCAGCGAGATCGATCTCGGGCGCATCGACGGCCTTTCGCCCAGGGCCAAGGATCAACGCCGCCTCCTCGACGCGACCGGCCATATCGACCGGCAGAACGGCGACGATCTTGGCCATGGCGTCGCGCGCCGCCAGCGCCAGCGCGCCGTCCGCGCGATCCGCCACCCAGCGCGAGCCGAGCACCAGCGCTTCGATCTCCTCTTCGCTGAACATCAGCGGAGGCAGCATGAAGCCCGGCTTCAGCACATAGCCGAGCCCGGGTTCGCCTTCGATCGGCGCCCCCTGCCCCTGCAAGGTGACGATGTCGCGATAGAGCGTGCGGATGCTGACACCGAGCTCGGCGGCAAGTTTGCGCCCCGAAACCGGGCGGCGGTGTCGGCGCAGCACCTGGACAAGGTCGAGCAGGCGTTGCGCGCGCGACACCGGCCTGAACCTCAGCCCGGCAGATCGCTGGCCTTGATCCGCGTCACGTCGAGCTCTGCCATCTCTGCCCAAGCTTTGGCGAGCGAGCCTTCGAGATCGATGGCGCGGCAGGCATCTTCGACGACATAGGTGTCGAAGCCGGCTCGCGCCGCATCTTGCGCCGTCCAGCTCACGCAGAAATCGGTCGCCAGGCCCGCCACGACGGCCCGCAGGATGCCGCGCTCGCGAAGATAGCCGGTCAGGCCCGTCGGCGTCCGGCGATCCGCCTCGACGAAACCCGAATAGCTGTCGATCTCGCGGCGAAAACCCTTGCGGATGACGGTCTGAGCCCGAGCCAGATCGAGATCGGCGCGGAATTCGGCCCCCTTCGTGCCCTGTACGCAGTGATCCGGCCAGAGCACCTGCGGGCCATAGGACATCTGGACCGTATCGAACGGCTTCTTCCCCTGATGGCTCGACGCGAAAGACGAATGGCCGGGCGGATGCCAATCCTGCGTCAAAACGATGTTGGAGAAGCGCTTTGCCAGCGCGTTGATGACCGGGACGACTTCATCGCCCCTGGCGACGGCGAGGCTGCCGCCGGGGCAGAAATCGTTCTGGACGTCGACGACGATGAGGACGGTCCGCTCGTCGATCACGGGTTGCTCCTGTGCCTTGCTGGCGCGCGACGCCGCCGCCGCGGTCAGGATCGTCGCTCCCGCGATCAACCCGCGCCTGTCGATCCCGCCCCGATCCGTCATGGCCCGCCTCCCACAGACATTAACCTGCGCCAGCGGCACGCCCGCGGCAAGGCGGCAACCGTGCCCGCGATGAACGCCTAACGCAGTTCGACGCTGACGACGCCCGGCGCGGCGCGCACCGCATTGGCGATCTGCTGGTTGATCGGGAATTTGCCGGGCAGCTCGATCTCGACCTCCTGCGCGCCTTCGTCGAGGATCATGACAATTGAGACCTTGCCTTCAGCCCGCACGGCTTCGCGCGGGCGGATGCGCTCGGCGATGGAAGCGACTGCTTTCTCGTCGCGCAGATAGATCAGCAAATCCTGCTTCTGCCGCGAGGCGAGGTCATCAAGCACCTCGACGTCCTCGATGCGCGGGCGCACCTCCTCGCCATCGAGCACGGCGGAGAGGCGCAGCACCAGCGCCCTGCCCGGCTCGAGCAGGTCGCGGAAGCGCATCAGCCCTTCCGAAAACAGCACCGCCTCGAACTGGCCGCTTGGATCGGACAGGTTGACGATGCCCATCTTCGAGCCCGATTTGGTGCGGCGTTCCGACTTGTCGATGACCGAGACCGCGACCTTGCCGACGCCCGTGCCGTTGGCGCGCACCGTCTGGGCGAAATCGGTGTAGCGCTGCACGCGCAGCCGCTTCAGCACATGCTCGTAGTCGTCGAGCGGGTGGCCAGAGAGGAAGAAGCCGACGGCCTCGTGTTCGCGCTTGAGTTTCTCGGCTGGCGCCCAGGGCTCGACCTGCGGAATGCGGAAGGCTTCCTGGACCACCCCGCCGCCCAGGAGATCGAACTGGCCGGCAGCCGCCTCGTCACGAATACGGTTCGAAAGCGCCAGCATCCCGTCGATCGCCGCCATGGCGCGGGCGCGATCCTCTTCGAGCTCGTCGAGCGCGCCGGCCGCGATCAGCGCTTCGAGCGTACGGCGGTTGACAAGCTTTGTGTCGATGCGGCGCGCGAGATCGGCGAGATCGCGGAAGGGACCACCTGCCGCCCGCGCCGTCACCACCGATTCCACCGCCGACCGTCCGACGCCTTTGATGGCGCCGAGCGCGTAGAAGATCTTGCCCTCGGCCACATCGAACTCGACGCCTGAGTGGTTGATCGCGGGACGCTCGACCTTGATTCCCAGACGCTCCGCATCGCGCCGGAATTCCGAGAGTTTGTCGGTGTTGCCCATGTCGAGCGTCATCGACGCGGCGAGGAATTCGACCGGGTAATTCGCCTTGAGAAAAGCGGTCTGGAAGGCGACCACCGCATAGGCCGCCGCGTGGCTCTTGTTGAAGCCATAGTCGGCGAATTTGGCGAGCAGATCGAAGATCTCGGAAGCGGTATCCTTCTTGATGCCGCCCTCGATGGCGCCCTTCACGAAACGGTCGCGCTGGGCGTCCATCTCGGCCTTGATCTTCTTGCCCATGGCGCGGCGCAGCAGGTCGGCTTCGCCGAGCGAGTAGCCCGAGAGCGCCTGCGCCACCTGCATCACCTGTTCCTGGTAGACGATGATGCCGTGGGTTTCGCGCAGATAGGGCTCCATCCCCGGATGGAGATAGGTCGGATCCTCCAGCCCGAGCTTGCGGCGGCAATAGGTCGGGATGTTGTCCATCGGACCTGGCCGGTACAGCGCCACCAGCGCGATCAGGTCCTCGATGCGGTCGGCCTTCATCTCGACCAGCGCCTTGCGCATGCCGACCGATTCCACCTGGAACACGCCGACCGTCTCGCCGCGCGCGAGCATGGCGTAGGTCGTCGGATCGTCGAAGGGCAACTGCGCGAGGTCGATATGGATATCGCGCTGGGCGATGAGCTTCACCGCCGTCGTCAGCGTCGTCAGCGTCTTCAGGCCGAGGAAGTCGAACTTCACCAGCCCGGCCTGCTCGACCCATTTCATGTTGAACTGGGTGACGCGCATTGCGGTGCGCGGATCGACCGAGAGCGCGACGAGTTGCTCCAGCGGCCGGTCGCCGATCACCACGCCTGCGGCGTGGGTCGAAGCATGGCGGTGAAGCCCTTCCAGCTTCTGGCCAATTTCGAGCAGCCGTGCGACGATCGGCTCCTCCTCAGCCGCCTGCTGCAGCTTCGGCTCGCCCTCGATCGCATCCTTCAGCGAAATCGGCTTGGCCGGGTTCTGCGGCACCAGCTTGGTCAGCTTGTCGACCTGGCCGTAGGGCATCTCCAGCACGCGGCCAACGTCGCGCAGCACGCCGCGCGCCAGCAGCGTGCCGAAGGTGATGATCTGCGCGACGCGCTCCTGCCCGTAATGGTGCTTGACGTATTCGATCACCTCTTCACGCCGGTTCTGGCAGAAGTCGATGTCGAAGTCCGGCATCGAGACGCGATCCGGGTTGAGGAAGCGCTCGAACAGCAGGCCGAAGCGCAGCGGATCGACGTCGGTGATGGTCAGCGCATAGGCGACGAGCGAGCCCGCGCCCGAACCGCGGCCGGGCCCGACCGGGATGTCCTGGTTCTTCGCCCATTTGATGAAGTCCGAGACGATCAGGAAGTAGCCCGGGAACTTCATCCGGGTGATGATCGAGAGCTCGAAATCGAGCCGCTTGTCGTAATCCTCGACGCTGAAGCCCTCGGCCGGTCCGTGCTTGGCCAGCCGCGCGGCAAGGCCGGCGCGGGCCTGTTCCTGCAGCTCCTCCGCCTCGTCACGCCCTTCCTCGCCGAAGCGCGGCAGGATCGGCTTGCGGGTCGTGACACGCCAGTGGCAGCGCATCGCGATCTCGACCGTGCTCGCCAGCGCCTCCGGCAGATCGGCGAAACGCTTCTGCATCTCGGCGCGCGAAGCGAAATAATGCTCGGGCGAGACGCGCCGGCGCGTGCCGTCCGAAACGAGCCGCCCTTCCGCCACCGCCAGCAGCGCATCATGCGCGTCGAAATCGGCAGGCTTGGCGAAGAAGGGCTCGTTGGTCGCGACGATCGGCAGATCGGCATCATAGGCAAGGCGCAGGAGATGAGCCTCCAGCCCCGCCTCCCCGTCGCCGCCATGGCGCTGGATCTCGACATAGAGCCGGTCGCCATAGATCTCGGCGAGCGTGGCGAGACGGGCCGTCGCCTGCGGGAGCTGGCCGCTGCGCAACGCCGTATCGATCGGCCCGCCATGGCCGCCGGTGAGGGCGATGAGTCCGGTATTGAAGGCGGAGAGCCGTGCGACCGTCGTCACCGGCTGACCTGCCCCGCCGGTTGCCAGAGCGGCCTCGCTGACGAGCTTCATCAGGTTGCCATAGCCGGCCTCGTCCATGGCAAGCAGCACGATATGCGGCAGGCGCTGCGGCTGAACCGGCTTGCGGCTCCCGTCGCCGTCATCGGCAAAATCGACCGAAAGCTGCACGCCGACGATAGGCTGCAAGCCGGCGCCCGCCAGCTTCTCCGAGAATTCGAGCGCGCCGAAGAGATTGTCGCTGTCGGTGAGAGCCAGCGCCGGCTGTCCATCGGCGGCCGCGAGCTTCGAGAGCGTCGCGACGGTCATCGCGCCTTCGAGCAGCGAATAGCTCGAATGGACATGAAGATGGACGAAGCCGATGTCCGAGAGGATGCGCGCCTCGCCAGCTTCCCGACCCATGTCCTTCTCCCATCGTCGCCGCCGCGCGACTCGTCTTGTCCGTTCCCCTTATGAAACCTCGGCGCAGCCGGCGTCGAGGATTCCTTCGCGGTGCTGTGGATGGCTCCTGCCGCGATCAGACATGCGGGCCGGAGAAGATCGCGGCCCAGAGCCAGATCATGCCGAGGAAGACGCCGAGCGAGGCGATCTCGGCAAGGCCGGCGGCGAATTTACGCGCTGCAGTCATGAGAACCTCCGTTGTTCTTGATGAGTTCATTCTAGTTCATGTTTTGTTCTCGTCAATTGAGGTGATCGGCCTCGGACGCTCTGGTCGCCGAGGCGGTTAACGGCTGCCTAACGGCAATGTGGACCGGTTAAGATCTGGAGAGCGCGGCAACCGCGTCGTCATTCCGGACAAGCCACTTCCGGCAGCGCCGATCCGGCACCCATCGTAAGGCTCCGCGCTCAGCGATGGATTTCGGGTCAAGCCGGGGAATGACGATGCGCTTCCGCATCGTCTCCTTCGTTGGACGCGCGAGCCTGCCATCTCCCAGGAAGACGGCGGCGCCTTCAATCCAGCGGTACGACGAGCCCGTCGCGGATCGTGACCTGCCGGTCCATCTGGCTCGCCAGCTGCAGGTTATGCGTCGCGATCAGCGCCGCGAGCCCCGAAGCCCGGGCCAGCGCCATCAGCGTGCCGAACACATGCTGCGAGGTATGCGGATCGAGATTGCCGGTCGGCTCGTCGGCCAGCAGCAGACGCGGCCCGTTGGCGACGGCGCGGCCTATGGCGACGCGCTGCTGCTCGCCTCCCGAGAGCTCTCCCGGCAGATGATCCAGCCGCTCACCGAGGCCCAGGAAGGTCAGAAGCTCCGATGCCCGCTCCTCCGCCTCATCGCGCGGCAGGCCGCGGATGCGCTGCGGCAGGACGACGTTCTCCAGCGCAGTGAACTCCGGCAGGAGATGGTGGAATTGATAGACGAAGCCGATCTCGGTGCGGCGCAGGCGCGTGCGCCCGGCATCGTCGAGCTTGGTCGTGGCGAGCCCGCCGACGAAGACCTCGCCGGCATCGGGCTTCTCCAGCAGGCCGGCGACATGCAGCAGCGTCGACTTTCCGGTGCCGCTCGGCGCGACCAGCGCGACGACCTCGCCCGGCCAGAGCGCGAAATCGGCCCGGCGCAGCACTTCGAGCGGCGCGTCGCTCTGCGGATAGAAGCGTTCGACCTGCGAGAGGAAGAGCGCGGGCATTTCTTGCGCCATCGGCTCAGCCCATCCTCAGCGCTTCGACCGGATCGAGGCGCGCCGCCTTCCAGGCCGGATAGAGCGTCGCCAGCAGCGACAGCGTCAGCGCCATCAACACGACGCTCACCACCTCCCGCCAGTCGATGACCGAGGGGATGTCGCTGAGGAAGCGCACCGTCGGGTCCCAGAGATTGGCGCCGGTGATCCAATTCAGCGCCGCCATGATCGACTTGATGTTGTTGGCGAAGAGCACGCCGAGGATGAGACCGGCGACCGTGCCGATGACGCCGATCGCCGCGCCGGTGATCAGGAAGACGCGCAGCACCGTACCGCGCGTCGCCCCCATCGTCCGCATGATCGCGATGTCGGCGGTCTTGTCCTTCACCAGCATGATCAGGCCGGAGACGATGTTCAGCGCCGCCACCAGCACGATCAGCGTCAGGATGATGAACATCACGTTCCGCTCGACTTCGAGCGCGTTGAAGAAGCTGCGATTCCTCTGGCGCCAGTCCGAAAGCACGAGCGGGCGCGGCGCATCGGCCTCGATCGCATCGCGAACGGACTGGGTCCGGTCGGGATTGTCGACGAATATCTCGATGACGTTCACGTCGCCGTCGCGGTTGAAATAGGCTTGGCTCTCGACCAGCGGCATGTAGACGAAGGTGCTGTCGAACTCGGTCATGCCGATCTCGAAGATCGCCTTGACCGGATAAGCCTTGATGCGCGGCGCCGTGCCGAAAGGCGTCGAGGCCCCCTGCGGCGAGACCAGCGTCATCGTATCGCCGACCTGGATGCCCAGCGCATTGGCGAGGCGCCGGCCGATCGCGACGCCCGGCGTCCCGCTGTCGAAGCCGTCGAGCGTGCCCGACTTGATATTGCCGCCGATGAAGGGGATCGCCTTGATGTCGACCTCGCGTACGCCGCGGACCAGTACGCCGTTATTGCCGGTCTGCGAGGAGGCCAGTGCCTGGCCTTCGACCAGCGGGATCGCAAGCTTGACGCCGGGGATCTTGGAGAGCTTCAGCGCGACGCTGTCGTAATCGTCGAGCGGCCGGTCGATCGGCGTGGCGAAGATATGCCCGTTCACGCCGACGATCTTCTCCAGCAGTTCCTTGCGGAAGCCGTTCATCACCGACATCACGATGATCAGCGTGGCGACGCCGAGCAGGATGCCGAGGAACGAGAATCCGGCGATGACCGAGACGAAGCCCTCGCGCCGGCGCGTGCGCAGATAGCGCCCGGCCAACAGCCATTCGAAGCCGGCGAAGGGCTTCGTTCCAGTCGGAATGGCGGCATTCTCGGCGACAGCGCTCATGAAGCGGCTCTGACCATGCGAGGACCTTTGGTGCGGCGCTCCGTCACGCCGTCCGGCCCTTGAAGCGGTCGAGCGCGGCTTCGAGCGAGACGAGCTCGCGCTCGCCGCCCGCGCGGCGCTTCAGCTCAACCTTGCCTTCGGCCAGGCCCTTCGGCCCGACGATGATCTGCCAGGGCACACCGATGAGGTCGGCAGTGGCGAATTTGGCGCCCGGCCGGTCGTCAGTATCGTCCAGCGCAGCATCGTAGCCCTTGGCGAGCAGGTGCTTGTAGATCTGCTCGGCCGCGCCGTCGGTCGCCGCGTCGCCGACCTTGAGGTTGATGACGGAAACATCGAAGGGCGCGATCTCGTCGGGCCAGACGATGCCGCCATCGTCATGCCCGGCTTCGATCAGCGCCGCGACGAGGCGGCTCGGGCCGATGCCGTAGGAGCCCATATGGACCGGCACCGGCTGGCCGTCCGGACCGGTCACGGTCGCGCCCATCGGGTCGGAATATTTGGTGCCGAAATAGAAGATGTGGCCGACCTCGATGCCGCGCGCCGAAAGACGCTTGCCTTCGGGGATCGCCTCGAAGGCCGGCTTGTCGTGCATCTCCTCGGTGGCGGCATAGAGGCTCGTCCACTTGTCGACGACGCCCTGCAGCCCGGAGACGCTGTCGAAGTCGGTGTCGGCCGCCGGCGTGTCGAATGTCAGATAGTCGCTATGGCAGAAGACCTCGCTCTCGCCGGTCGAGGCGAGCACGATGAACTCGTGCGAGAGATCGCCACCGATAGGGCCGGTATCGGCGCGCATCGGGATCGCCTTGAGGCCGAGCCGCGCGAAGGTGCGCAGATAGGCCGTGAACATGCGATTATAGGCGTGGCGGGCCGCGTCCTTGTCGATGTCGAAGGAGTAGGCGTCCTTCATCAGGAATTCGCGGCCGCGCATCACGCCGAAGCGCGGGCGCACCTCATCGCGGAACTTCCACTGGATGTGATAGAGATTGAGGGGCAAGTCCTTGTAGGACTTGACGTAACTCCGGAAGATGTCGGTGACCATTTCCTCATTGGTCGGGCCGTAGAGCATCTCGCGGTCATGGCGGTCCTTGATGCGCAGCATCTCCTTGCCATAGGCGTCGTAGCGCCCGCTCTCGCGCCAGAGATCGGCCGATTGGATGGTCGGCATCAGGATCTCGATGGCGCCCGAGCGATTCTGCTCCTCGCGGATCACCGCATTGATCTTGTTGAGCACCCGCAGGCCCAGCGGCAACCAGGAGTAGATGCCGGCCGACTGTTGGCGGATCATGCCGGCACGCAGCATCAGCCGGTGCGAGACGATCTCCGCCTCCTTGGGCGTATCGCGCAGGAGGGGCAGGAAATAGCGGGAGAGACGCATCGGAAAACCTGTCGGAGGGCGTCGCGCAAGAACTTGCACGACGAGTCGCTTCATCTGAGAGACACCATCGCTCTCGGCAAAATGCAAACCAAAATCAGCAGAAAGCCACGGAACGTGGCGAAGTTGTGTGCCCTTCGCCTCGATCTATTTGGCCGCCGGCCAAGAGTGCTGCTTCAGTTTTTGGCGAAGCGCGCCTTCAAAGCGGAAAGCACCGGCGCGGGCACGAAGGGCGAGACATCCCCGCCCATCGCCGCGATCTGGCGCACCAGTGTCGCAGTGATGTAGCGCACACCGGGCGACGCCGGCAGGAACACCGTCTGCACTTCGGGCGCCATCGTCCCGTTCATCCCCGCCATCTGCATCTCGTAGTCGAGATCGCTGCCGTCGCGCAGGCCGCGGATGATGAGCGAGGCCCCCGCGCGGCGTGCCGCATCGACGGCGAGATCGTCGAAGGTCACGACATCGAGCACAGCCCCCTTCGCCGCCAGCAGCGGCGTCGCGACAATGCGCACCAGTTCGGCGCGCTGCTCGACGGAGAGAAGCGGCGTCTTGCCGGGATGGACGCCGATGGCGACGACCAGCTTGTCGCAAAGCCCGGCCGCCGCGGCGATCACGTCGGCATGGCCGTTGGTCACGGGGTCGAAGGAGCCGGTGTAGAAAGCGATGCGTGCCATGATGCCAGCGTTAGCGGCTCACCCGCGGCGCGACAAGCCGCATCCCCGACCCCGGCCAGGCTCGGTCTGCCCCAAGGCAAGCCGATGCAACGTCAGGAAAACGGGACGATCGCAGTGAGCGCGGCGGCGCTGCAGAGGATGATGGACAGGCAGATCATCAGGGACGCCAGCGAGGAAACGTGGCGAGACGCGACATCGAACGGGTAGGCATGCATCGAAGACAGCCTCGCGAATCGGAAACGACTTCCGGTTCCGTTGGGTGAAGGCGAGTGCGGGCCGTCCCGTGGCAAGATTGTGACGAAACAGTGACGTCAGGCCCGATATTCCGGCCGTGCATTGCGTTTTCATGCGCAAACCGCCTAAACCGGCGGCCATGCTGACGATCAACGACATCACCTATCGCCTCGGCGAGCGCCTGCTGCTCGACCATACCGGCGCCGCGATCCCGGACGGCGCACGTGTCGGCTTCGTCGGTCGCAACGGCACCGGCAAGACCACCCTGTTCAAGATCATCACCGGCGATCTCGGCACCGAGAGCGGCAATATCAGCCTGCCGAAGGGCCGGCGCATCGGCGGCGTGGCGCAAGAGGCGCCCGGCGGCCCGGAATCGCTGATCGAGGTCGTGCTCGCCGCCGACACCGAACGCACCGCGTTGATGCAGGAAGCCGAGACCGCGACCGACCCGCACCGCATCGCCGAGATCGGAACACGGCTCGCCGATATCGACGCCCATTCCGCCCCGGCACGCGCCGCGATGGTGCTGCACGGCCTCGGCTTCAACGAGGAGGCGCAGCAGCGCCCCTGCTCCGACTTCTCGGGCGGCTGGCGCATGCGTGTCGCGCTCGCGGCCGTGCTGTTCTCGGAACCCGACCTGCTGCTGCTCGACGAGCCGACCAACTATCTCGATCTTGAAGGCACGCTCTGGCTCTACGATTATCTGGAGCGCTATCCGCATACGGTGCTGGTCATCAGCCACGATCGCGAATTGCTCGACACCAGCGTCGACCACATCCTGCATCTCGACCAGGGCAAACTCTCGTTCTACCGCGGCGGCTATTCCTCCTTCGAGAAGCAGCGCGCCGAGAAGCAGATGCAGCTCGCCCGCGCGAAGGAGAAGCAGGACGCCGAGCGCAAGCATCTCCAGGCCTTCGTCGATCGCTTCAAGGCCAAGGCCACGAAGGCGCGCCAGGCGCAGTCGCGCGTGAAGCGGCTGGAGAAGATGGAGACCATCGCCGCGATCGTCGACCGTGACGTCCAGCCCTTCGTCTTCCCGGGCCCGGAGAAGCCGCTCTCGCCGCCGATGATCGTGCTCGACGACGCCAGCGCCGGCTATGGCGAGCGCAAGGTGCTGTCACGGCTCAAGCTCAACCTCGCCCCGGACGACCGGATCGCCCTGCTCGGCTCCAACGGCAATGGCAAATCAACCTTCTGCAAGCTGATCGGCGGAAGGCTCGCCCCGCTCTCCGGCGAGATGAAGAAGTCGAGCAAGCTCGAAACCGCTTATTTCGCCCAGCACCAGCTCGACGAGCTGCGGCTGGAGGACACGCCCGTCGGCCATCTGCGCGACCTGATGCCGGATGCACCGGAGGCCAAGGTCCGCTCCAAGGCGGCGCAGATCGGCTTTCCCGCGTCCAAGGCGGATACGCCGGTGAAGCTGCTCTCGGGTGGCGAGAAGGCCCGATTGATGCTCGGGCTCGCCACCTTCCACGGCCCGCATCTGCTGATCCTCGACGAGCCGACGAACCATCTCGACATCGACAGCCGCACCGCGCTGATGACCGCGATCAACGACTATCCCGGCGCCGTCATTCTCGTCAGCCACGACCGCTTCCTGATCGAGGCCTGTGCCGACCGGCTCTGGCTGGTCGCGAACGGCACGGTGAAGAACTTCGACGGCGACATGGAGGACTACCGTGCCTTCGTGCTCGACAGCGCCAAGGCCGAACGGCGCGGCAAGCCCGCCGCTGAAGCGGGAGCCGCCAAGCCGAAGACGGACGAGCGCAAGGAGGCCGCCACGAAGCGGGCGGCGCAGGGGCCGCTCAGGCAAAAGCTCAACCTTGCGGAAGCGCGCATCGCCAAGCTGACCGGGCTGATCGAGAAGGTCGACGCGGCTCTCGCCAACGGCGCCTTCTCCCGCGAGCCGGAGAAGGCGCTGCAGATCTCGCGCCAGCGCGCTGAGCTGGCGGAGGCGCTGACCGCCGCCGAGGAGGAATGGCTGCTGCTCGGCGAGGAGTTGGAGAGCGCGTAAGGCACGGCCGAAGCGCTATCCGGATCAGGGATCGGGCCCGTCTGCCGCGCGCCCGCCGGTTCTGCTGGTGAATGCGCGGCGCCCTGCTCAGGACGGCGTTTGCCTCTCTGAAACGACTGTGAGGGCATGCTCGACGCGTTGTCTGGAGATGCGGTGTGGAAACCTCTCTTTACCTGCCCGTCAAGCGCTTCCTCGAGGGCTTGGGCTATTCCGTCAAAGGAGAGATCGGACATTGCGATCTCGTCGGGCTTCGGGATGATGATCCGGCTGTCGTGGTGATCGGCGAGCTGAAGCTGACGTTCAATCTGGAGCTCATTCTGCAGGGCGTGGAGCGAATGAGCCTTGGCGATGAAATCTGGCTGGCGGCCCAGCTCTCAGCCAAGGGCAAGGGCCGCGAGAGCGATCCGAGATATCGCAATCTCTGCCGGCGCCTCGGATTCGGTCTGCTGGGCGTCTCCATGTCCGGCCATGTCGATATCCTGGTCTCTCCGACCGCACCTACGCCGCGGAGGGATCCCCGCCGGCGCTCGAGATTGGTGGAGGAGCACAAGCGGCGCCGGGGTGACCCCGTCGCCGGCGGAGGCACGCGCAAGCCCATCATGACAGCCTATCGCCAGCAGGCGCTCGCCTGTGCCGCAGCGATGGCATCGGCGCCGCAACGCCCGCGCGATCTCAAGCCATCGCTCCCCGATGCCCAGAAGATCCTGCGCCGGAACGTCTATGGCTGGTTCGAACGCTCCGCCCGCGGCGTCTACGCGCTGACCGAGACAGGTCGCAGCGCATTGGCGACATGGCAGCCGGAGCACGCCTCAGATCGAGAAAGCAGCCAGACATCTGCCTGAGTCCCGAACCGACCTTCGGTTTCCGCCACGCGACATCCGCTTTGGAAGTCCGAGAAAACGCTGTGTCCAACGCAACGGCGGGGCCACTGGGTGTTCTTTACGGCTCGCGGCGCGACAGCATGCGTCAAAAAGGCGGCGAAGCCCGAAGCTCCGGCCGAACATGCGAATATGTGCCGTTCACCCCTGCCCCGGCTTGACGATCCGGCTCAAGCGGTTGTCGGTGAACATGTAGATCTCGCGGCCGCCGGGCTCTGCGTAGAGCACCTGCACCTCGCGCTGGCCCTTGCCGCTCTCGCCGATCAGCACGTCGGTCGGCCGCGCGCCCTTGAGCTTGACCAGCTCGCACTCGGTGATGCCGGGAGCGATCTCGCTCGGCAGCGGGCGCGTCGAGGGATCGAGCGACGCACCAACGCTGCAATCGCCCTCAGGCGTGAGCACTGGCTCCTGCGTCGAGACGCCGGCGCTGGCACTGCTCGTCCTGGTCGTGGTGATGCCGCCCTTGGTTTCGGACTGGAAGGCGAAGCCGCCCATATCGACCGAACAGCCGGCAAGGGCCGCGGTGCAGAACAACAGAACAGGCAGTCTCACGCTTTCTTCTCCCAACGGCCGGCATCGTCCTGCTGCCAGTAGCTGGCGGCATGGCCCGAGGCCCTGGCCTTTTTCCAATCCTCGCGGGCGGCAGCAAGTGCCTCGGGATCGTCTCCATCGAATATCAGGACGACGCGCTCGTAGTCCTGCATTGCGTCGGGAATGCGAACTCCGTCGGCGCAGATCCGGACCTGAGCGGCGTTCGGATTGTGGCCCTCGGTCGTGATGACCACCGGGTTCTGCGCGGCGTCCGCCTCCATCGCCGTGACATGCGGCAGGAAGCTCTCATCCGCATAGGCCCACAGGTGATCGTCGATCACGCTCAGGCGCTCCTGGCTCGAGACCTCGACGACGACCTTCTGGCCGCGCGACAGCGCCCGGTCGAGAATCGTCGGCAGGACCTGCTCCAGCGGGCGGGACTGCAGATGGAAGAACAGGATCTCGGCCATCGAAACCCTTTTGTCCTAAACCATTGCCGTTCGTACCGCAGAGATCGCTTTAGCTCTCGTAATGATCGGCCACCAGCCGGTCGAGCAGGCGCACGCCCCAGCCGGGGCCCCAGGAGCGGTTGATCTCGCTGTCTTTGGCGCCCATGCCGGTGCCGGCAATGTCGAGATGCGCCCAGGGCGTGTCGTTGACATGACGCTGCAGGAACTGCGCGGCGGTGATCGAGCCGGCATAGCGCCCGGCCGAGTTCTTCATGTCGGCGAACTTCGAATCGATCATCTTGTCATAGGCCTTGCCGAGCGGCATGCGCCAGACCGTCTCGCCCGTCGCGACGCCGGCAGCCGTCAGTCGATGCGCCAGCTCGTCGCTGTTGGTGAAGAGGCCGGCATTCTCCTGAGCCAGCGCCACCAGGATCGCGCCGGTCAGAGTCGCAAGATTGATCATGAAGCGCGGCTTGAAGCGCTCCTGCGTGTACCAGAGCACATCGGCGAGAACGAGCCGCCCTTCGGCATCCGTGTTGATGATCTCGATGGTCTGGCCCGACAGCGAGGTGACGATGTCGCCGGGGCGCTGAGCGTTCCCATCCGGCATGTTCTCGACCAGTCCGATGACGCCGATCGCATTGATTTTGGCCTTGCGGGCGGCAAGCGCGTGCATCAGTCCGACGACGCAGGCGGCGCCGGCCATGTCGCCCTTCATATCCTCCATGCCGGCTCCCGGCTTCAGCGAGATGCCGCCGGTATCGAAGGTCACACCCTTGCCGACGAAGGCGACGGGTTGCTCGTCCTTGCCGGCGCCGTTCCAGCGCATGATGGCGACGCGGCTCTCGCGCCGCGAGCCCTGGCCCACGCCGAGCAACGCGCGCATGCCGATCTTCTTCAGATCCTTCTCGTCGAGGATCTCGATCTCGACGTCGAGCTTCTTCAGCTTGGCGGCCCTATCGGCGAATTCCTCCGGATAAAGAACGTTCGGCGGCTCGTTGACGAGATCGCGCGCCAGCACGACGCCGGCGGCGACGGCATCGGCCGCTTTCAGTGCCTTCTTCAGGCCGGCAGGATCGTCCGAGCGCAACGTCACCGCGATCGGCCCGGCCTCATCCTTGTCCTTGCTCTTCGTCTTGTAGCGATCGAAGGCATAGCTGCGCAGCTTCAGGCCCAGCGCCAGTTCGGCGCCATGCTCGGCCGCGATCGGTCCCGTCGGCAGCGCCAGGATGATGTCCGCAGTGCGCCCCGCACCGAGCCGGCCGGCGATGGCGCCACCGAGCTTGACGAAATCAAGCTCGTCAATCTTGTCCGCATCCCCGATCCCGACGACGATCAGACGCTCGTACGAGGCCGCCTCGGGAGCGGGCAAGGTCAGCCCGGCATAGGCCTTGCCCTTGTAGCGCTCGGCCGCGGCGGCTCGCGCCAGCAGCCCCTGCGCAGAGCGCCCCGCCGCATTCTCGGCCGCAGACGGCAATACGAGCCGGTCCGAAACCAGGATCACGAGATCCTGCCCTTCGGCGGCATTCAGGGCTTTGACCTCGAGCTTCAGGCGCTGGGACATGATCCGCTCACAATCTTGCGACAAGTGCCGGGGAAGGACACAGGGTTGGCCGGCGAAAAACGATTCCCGTTTGCGCCGCGAACGCGCCTATACCATATGGGGTGTCCGACGAACCACCTCGGGAATCTTCGGTTCTCGACTGCCGGAAGCGCTGCGTGCTGTTCAACCGCCTCGACCGATACATCCTGAAGATCGCGGCGGGTGCGGCGATCGTACTGCTGTTGGGGCTTACGGGGGTCATCTGGGTCACGCAGGCCCTGCGCGAGGTCGATCTCATCACCGGCAAGGGCCAGACGGTCCTGATCTTCCTGACCGTCACGTTGCTGTCGCTGCCGGCGCTGATCGCGGGCATCGCGCCGGTCGCGCTGTTCATGTCGACACTCTACACCCTCAACAAGCTCAACGGCGATTCCGAGCTGATCGTGATGAACGCGGCCGGCGTGGCGCCGCACCGGATCGTCCGGCCCTTCTTCGCGCTGACCGCCATCACCGCGGTCGTTGTGGCGTGGATGACGATCTCGGTGATGCCGGCGAGCTTCCGCATGCTGCGCGATCTCATCACGCTGATCCGCGCCGATTTCGTTGCCAACGTCGTGAAGGAGGGGCAGTTCGTCTCGCTCGATTCCGGCGTGACCTTCCACTACCGCGAGAAGGCCGGCGACTCGCTGGTCGGCATCTTCATGCAGGATCGTCGCGACCCGGCGCAGCCATCGATCTATCTTGCCGAACGCGGACGAACGGTAGAAGCGGAAGGCCAGAGCTTCCTGATGCTCGAGAAGGGCACCATCCAGCGCGAGGCCAAAAACACCACCACGACCTCGATCATCTCGTTCGAGCGGTACGCGCTCAACCTCTCCGCACTGACGGGCGATTCGAGCGGCGGCCCCGGCGAAGGCGACGGCGACAAGGTGGTCTACAAGCCGCGCGAACGTTCGACCTGGCAGCTCATCAACCAGGACCCGAACGAGAGCTACTACAAGATTCAGGAAGGTCGCTTCCGCGCCGAGCTGCACAACCGCCTGTCGGCACCGCTCTACCCCTTCGCCTTCATGCTGATCGCCTTCGCGGCGATCGGCGAAGCGCGGACCACCCGCCAGGGCCGGGCTCTGGCAATCCAGGCCGCAATCATGATCGTCGGCGCAACCCGCATCGCCGCCTATGCGGCCTGGACGGCGAGCGTCCGCTCGCCCTTCGCCGCTGCCCTGCTCTACATCCTGCCAATCACGGCCATCACGCTGGCCCTCGCCCTCATCTTCTACGGTGAGCGCCTGCGCCCCGTCGTGGCGCGGTTCACTGCCCCTCTGACCATGCCGCTCGCCAATCTTGCGGCCCGTTTCCGGCGCGCCTGATGCTCCTATTCTCGACCTTCGGGCGCTATCTGACCAAGCGCTTCGCCCGCGCGATCCTCAGCGTCTTCAGCACCTTCTTCTTCCTCATCGGCACGCTCGATTTCGTCGAGCTGATGCGCCGGGCCGGCGATTCCCCGATCGCGACGACCCCGCGGATCGTGCAGCTCGCACTCTTCCGGGCACYGGCGGTGGCCGAACAGATCTTCCCCTTCGCCGCACTCTTCGGCGGCATGTTCGCGCTGCTGACGCTAAGCCGTAAGCTGGAACTGGTGGTCGCGCGCTCGGTCGGCGTTTCCGCCTGGCAGTTCCTTCAGCCCGCCGCAGCCGTCGCAGGCGTCATCGGCCTGATCTCGATCATGGTCTACAACCCGCTCGCGGCTGATCTGAAACGCAAGGCCACCGCGCTCGAAACCCGGCTGTTCGTCCGCGCGAGCGGCAAGACGGGAGCCGCGCAAGATATCTGGTTGAGACAGCGCAGCGTCGATGGTCAGGCGATCATCCGCGCCGCCGGCGCCCTGCCAGACGAGGATGGCCTGTCTCAGGTGACGTTCTTCATGTTCAACCACGACGGATCCTTCAAGGAACGGGTCGATGCGAAGCAGGCTGTGTTGCGCCCGGGAAACTGGGAGCTCGCCGAGGCGCGCATCACCTCCGCCACGCAAGAGCCACAGAGTTTTCTAAGCTACATGGTCGCGACGACCCTGGAGCCGGAACAGATGCGACAGAGCTTCACTCCACCTGATGCGGTGGGGTTCTGGTCCATGCCCACAGTCATCGATCGTACCCAGCGTGCCGGCCTCGATACGACACCCTATGAGCTGCGATATCAAGCACTTATGGCGCGACCGCTGCTGCTCATCGCCATGGTGCTGGTAGCCGCATCGGTTTCCTTAAGATTTTTCCGCTTTGGTGGCGTGACTAAGTTGGTGATAGGTGGCGTCGCGGCCGGGTTCGTGCTCTATGTTGCGACGCAGCTGTCGGAGGAACTCGGATCGTCGGGAATCGTCAATCCGATCGTCGCGGCGTGGTTGCCCGCAGCATTGGGGACGATGCTGGGCACCCTTGCCCTTCTCCATCAGGAAGACGGGTGAATCGTACTGTGCCTATGGTTAATTTTGGGTTTAACGGATGGTTTCGGGCGTGACTCGCGCGGCTCGCTTTGCTGCGGCGACTGCTCTCGCCTCCAGCTTGGCCTACCTGCTGGCCGGGCCGGCCTATGCCCAGAATCGGGCGGCCGGTTCTAAGCCTGCGCCCGCCGCTGCCGCCGCCAAGCCGCAGGAGCGGATGGTCGTCGATGCGCGCGAACTCGTCTACGACAACGACAAGAAGACGGTCGCAGCCGTCGGCGACGTCCAGATTCTCTATCAGGGTCGGACGATCGAAGCCGATCGGGTCATCTACGACCAGGCCAACAAGCGGGTCACTGCCATCGGCAACGCCCGCATCACCGAGACCAACGGCACGGTCATCACCGGCGACAGGTTCAACCTGACCGATGATTTCCGCGACGGCTTCATCGATTCCCTGCGGGTCGTGAACCCGGACCGCACGCGTTTCTCTGCTCCGCGCGCAGAGCGGACCGACGGCGAAACGTTCATTTTCGACAAGGGCATCTACACCGCCTGCGAGCCCTGCAAGGACAACCCCGAGAAGCCGCCACTCTGGCAGGTTCGCGCGGCCCGGATCATCCACAAGAAATCCGAGCAAACGATCTACTACGAGGACGCCCGGCTGGAATTCGCCGGCATCCCGATGGCCTACCTGCCGTACATGTCGGGCCCGGATTCGACGGTGAAGCGGAAATCCGGTTTCCTCTCGCCGCGATTCATCAACACCTCGGCGCTGGGTTTCGGTGTCGGCCTGCCGTATTTCCTCAATCTGGCGCCGAATTACGACCTGACGCTGACCCCGACCTTCCTCACCCGTCAGGGCGTGCTCGGGCAGGCCGAGTGGCGTCATCGCCTGGTCAACGGCTCCTATACCATCCGCGCGTCGGGCATCTTTCAGCAAGACCAGGAGGCCTTCCTCGCCAGCCCCCTCGGCCCGCGTGACAAGGAATTCCGCGGCTCGGTCGAGACGAATGGCAAGTTCTACATCAATCAGAACTGGTCGTTCGGCTGGAACGCCGCGATGTCGACGGACCGCTGGTTCTACAGGAACTACCGGATCAAGAACGAGGCCTTCAGCACCACGACCTATCTGCAGGAATCGATCTCGACAGCCTATCTGAACGGCCAGAGCGCGACCGCCTGGTTCGACCTGCGCGGCTACTATTTCCAGCCGCTGAACTACCAGGACTGGCAGAAGCAGCAGCCGATGGTGCTGCCTGTGCTGGACTACGACAAGCGCGTCCACAAGCCGTCCTTCCTCGGTGGCGAGTTGGAGTTCACCGTCAACGTCACCAGCCTGCATCGCGACACCGCCGCATTCACGGAATTGCCGCAGCAGAAGACATACCTGATCACGACGCCGAGCTACTCGCTCTATGATGGCTGCGCRGTCTACCAGAAGAGCACCTGCCTGGTGCGCGGCCTCGCCGGCAATGTCTCGCGCGCGACGGCCGAGGTTTCCTGGCGGCGCAACTTCATCGATCCGCTCGGACAGATGTGGACGCCCTACGCTTCGGTTCGCGCGGATGTCTTCTCGGTCAACCCCGACACCAGCAGCGTCATCAATTCGCGCGTCTCGACGATCGCCGACACCTCCGACGAGGTCTTCGGCCGGGTGATGCCGGCCATCGGCCTCATGTATCGCTACCCCTTCGTCGCCAAGACCGACTGGGGCACCCATATCATCGAGCCGGTCGCCCAGATCGTGGGGCGCCCGAACGAGACGCACAGCGTGCGCCTCGCCAACGAGGATGCTCAAAGCCTCGTCTTCGATGCCACGAACCTGTTCGAATGGAGCGGCAAATTCTCCGGCTATGACCGCGTCGAAGGGGGCACCCGCGCCAATGTCGGCGCGCTCTATACCGGCCRGTTCGGCAAGGAAGCCTTTGCCAACCTCCTTCTCGGTCAGTCGTTCCAGCTCGGCGGACGCAACTCCTTTGCCACCGGCGACCTCGTCAATACCGGCCTCAACTCCGGCCTCGACACGAACAGCTCTGACATCGTCACCCGTGCGCAGCTTTCGCCGCTCAAGGGCTTATTCCTGACCGGGGCCGCGCGCCTGAACTCGACGACCTTCGAAGCGCAGCGGATCGACGCCGCCGCGACCTATGCGAACAGCGTTATCACAGCCTCGGTCGGCTACGGCCGCTACGAGCCGCAGCCCGAGCTCGGCATCTCGCGCCGGCGAGAAGGCCTGTCGCTCAACGGCTCGCTGCGTGTTGCCGACAACTGGCGGCTGCGGGCCGGCGTGCTGTTCGATCTCGACAAGTACAAATACGACCGCGAACGCTATCGCGATGCCTATGTCGCCTATCTCGCGGCACCTGCGGTCACCGCGGTCCCCGTCTATCCCAACACGGGACCGTTCCAGACTGCCTCGACCTCGTTTGGCGTCAACTATACCGACGAGTGCACGATTTTCGACATCAGCTATTCGCAAAGCAATGCCGACCGCCAGTCGGGCGCGACCAAGGATACCCGCACGGTCATGTTCCGTCTCGAGCTGCGCACGTTGGGCGAACTTGCCTACTCGCAGAATCTTGGCGGCAGCGCCTCATCGGCTGACGGCGTCAGTCAGTGACGATATCCGGGCCGCCGAGGCGGCCCGTTTCCTTTTCGACGCGGAGTTCCGCCTTGCCGCTATTGCCGCTTGCGCTGACACAGGGCGATCCGGCTGGCATCGGCCCTGAGCTCGCTTTGCGCGCTTGGCTCGAGCGCCAGGAGCGCGATCTGCCGGCCTTCGCCTGCATCGCCAGCCCCGGCAATCTTGCCGGGTTGGCGAACCGATTGGGATGGCGCGTCCCGCTACGCATCTGCGACTGGGGCGATGTCGAGAATACATTTCCGGAAGCCTTGCCCTGCATCGCCCTCGCAGCTGCCGCCACAGCCGAACCCGGCCGGCCCAACCCGGCCACGGCGCCCTCGACAATCGCTGCGATCGACACGGCGGTGGCCGCCGTCATGGCTGGTCGGGCAGCCGCCGTCGTGACCAACCCGATCGCGAAATCCGTGCTCTACCAGTCCGGCTTCCGGCATCCCGGCCACACCGAATACCTTGCCCATCTCGCAGCGGCCGGCGGCGACGCGCCGCGACCTGTGATGATGCTATGGTGCGACGAGCTCGCGGTCGTGCCGATCACGATCCATGAGCCGCTGCGCCGCGTGCCGGAGCTGTTGACGACCGATCTCATCGTGGACACCGCGCGCATCGTCGCAGCCGAGCTGAAAGTCCGCTTCGGCATCGCCGCGCCGCGCCTCGCCTTCAGCGGCCTCAATCCCCATGCCGGCGAAAGTGGCGCAATGGGCGGCGAGGAGATGGCGGTCATTGCCCCCGCGATCGCCGCGCTGCAGGCGGAAGGCATCGATGCGCGCGGTCCCTATCCGGCGGACACGATGTTCCACGCCCGGGCGCGGGCTGGATACGACGTGGCGCTGGCGATGTATCATGATCAGGCGCTGATCCCGATCAAGACCATCGCCTTCGACGAAGGCGTCAACGTTACGCTCGGCCTGCCCTTCATTCGGACTTCTCCGGACCATGGCACGGCCTTCGACATCGCCGGCAAGGGCATCGCGCGGCCCGATAGCCTCTGCGCCGCATTGAAGCTTGCGGCACGCATGGCCGAGGGTCCGATGCAGGTGGCCGCATCATGAGTCAGATCGACGATCTGCCACCACTGCGCGAGGTGGTCGAACGCCATGGCCTGATGGCACAGAAGGCGCTCGGCCAGAATTTTCTGTTCGACCTCAACCTGACCAGCCGCATCGCGAGGGCTGCCGGCCCTCTCGAAGGCGAGACAATCGTGGAAATTGGTCCGGGCCCCGGGGGATTGACACGGGCCCTGCTCGCCAACGGTGCCGGGAGGGTGATTGCGATCGAGCGCGACCGGCGCTGCCTGCCCGCGCTGGCTGAGATCGCGGCACACTATCCCGGGCGATTGGAAATCATCGACGGCGATGCGCTCGCCGTGGATTTGTCCCCCCATCTCAAGGGCGAGCATGCGAAGATCGTCGCCAACCTGCCGTACAATATCGGCACGCCGCTGCTGGTCGGTTGGCTCAGCCTCGAACCCTGGCCGTCCTGGTGGAGTTCGCTGACACTCATGTTCCAGCGCGAGGTGGCCGAGCGGATCGTCGCGACGCCGGAGCAGCGAGCGGATTACGGCCGGCTAGCCGTGCTGTCGAACTGGCGCTGCGAGACGCGGATCCTGTTCGACGTGCCGCGCAGCGCGTTTGTGCCGCCGCCGAAGATCACCTCCTCGATCGTCCAGCTCGTCCCGCGCGAGCAGCCGGAACCCTGCGATCGACGCCTGCTCGAACGGGTGACGCTCGCGGCCTTCGGACAGCGGCGCAAGATGCTGCGGCAGAGCCTGAAGGCGGTGCTGTCGGACCCTGCGCCGATCATCGCCGATGCCGGCCTCCTCGAGACGGCACGAGCCGAAGAAATCCCGGTTTCCGGCTTCGTCGCGCTGGCCAACGCGCTCGGCGCCGGGCGGTAGAGGCGATCTCGGTCAGCCGGCCGCCAGGCCGGCTGCGCCGCGTTCAGGGCGTCGGCTCGTCGAGCAGAGTCTCGACGAAATCGGCGAGGCCGATCGCCCGGCTGCGCTTGAGCCGCTCGGCGGTGAGGATGGCCTTGATCGAGTCATAGGCGTCGTTCAGATCGTCATTGACGATGACGTAGTCGTACTTCTCCCAGCGCGCGATCTCGGAACGAGCATTTGCGAGTCGCTTGGCGATGATCTCCTGAGCATCCTCGGCGCGGCGCACCAGCCGCGAGCGCAGCTCCGCCATCGAGGGCGGCAGGATGAAGATCGTCACGACATCCTCGCGCGCCTTCTCGACGATCTGCATCGTGCCCTGCCAGTCGATGTCGAACAGCACGTCGCGCCCGCGCGCCAGCGCCGCCTCGACCGGCTTGCGCGGCGTACCGTAGCAATTGCCATGGACCTCGGCCCATTCCAGCAGATCATCATGATCGCGCAGCGCCTCGAAGGTGTCGCGGTCGATGAAGCGGTAGTGGACACCATCGATCTCCGAGGGCCGCCGCTCCCGGGTGGTGACCGAGACGGACAGGTCGATATTGGTCTCGCGCTGGCAGAGATTGCGTGTCAGCGTCGATTTGCCGGCGCCTGACGGCGACGAGAGGATCAGCATCAGGCCGCGCCGGGCCGGACGGGTCGTTTCGGCCATCAAGGCTCACTCCACGTTCTGAACTTGCTCACGCAACTGGTCGACGACGGTGCGGAGCTCCAGCCCGATACGCGACAGGCCGGGGTCGTTGGCCTTGGCGCAGAGCGTCGACGCCTCGCGCCCGAATTCCTGCGCCAGGAAATCGAGCTTGCGGCCGATCGGCCCGCCTTTGGCCAGGAGCTCGCGCAGCGCGCCCACATGGGCCTGCAGCCGGTCGATCTCCTCGCGGATATCGGCACGCACCGCAAGCAGCGCCGCCTCCTGATGCAGGCGCTGCGGATCGAAACCGTTATTGGCGCCGAGCAGGGTGTCGACCTGCGCGGCAATGCGCGCCCGGATGGCCTCGCTGCTGCGCGCCGGATGCTGCTCAGCTTCGCCGGCGAGCCGCGCAATGGTTTCAAGGTGGCCGAGAAGGATCGCCGCCAAAGCGCGCCCCTCGGCGGAACGGGCCTCCTTGAGAGCGAGAGCCGCTGCCTCCAGGCCAGCGAGCGCCGGGGCCTCCACAGTCCCCAGGATATCCTGCGCTTCGTCAGCGAATTCGACGACGCCGCGAATGCCGAGCAAGCCATCATAGGATGGCGGGTTGATCCCTGCCGCTGGTGGCAGCCGCTCGACCGCCTGAAGCAAGGCAACGAGAACGGCCTCGTTGATGCGCGGACGCGGCGGGCCGGCGTCACTGGTGACGGCCAGATTGACGTGCAGTGTGCCGCGGGCGAAGGCCCCGGCCAGATGCTTGCGCGCGGCTTCGGCGAGCGCCTCGAAGCCGGGAGGCACGCGGACGCGCAGATCGAGCCCGCGTCCGTTGACGCTGCGAATCTCCCACGCCCAGCCATGGATGCCGGCGGTTCCCGCGGCGCGGGCAAAGCCCGTCATGCTTTCGATGGCCATGGCCCTGCCGCTCCTCTGGAGCATCGGACCAAAAAGTGGGATCCACTTTTCGGACCAATCCGATGCTGAAACAAACAGCTAGATCGCCACTTCGCGTCCAAAAGGACGCGCGGCGATCTAGTGATGCGGCGGGACCGTAGTGGCGCGCTCCGGCCGCGGCAAGCGCCGCAACAGCGGAAAATGGGGATGACCCGCGCGGCGATGGGCAGCCGCTCAGGGCTTGAGCTGCGGAACCTGCTTGGGCGAGTTCAGGTCGAAGGTCTTGTTGAGCAGGGGATCGCGCGCTGTCCCTTCGGAGGCATCGAATGCGCGGGCGCGGGTGCCCGCCACAGTGCCGGCCGGCTGGGCCAAGGGCACGCCGTTGTTGTCGGTGGCCGGAGCTTCGGTCCGGTTGTCGGGGCCTGCCGGAGGCTCGATCTTGTCGACCACGTCGCCTGAGGGCTTTCCGCCCTGCTGCTGGCTGCGCGTCGTCTCGATCTGGCGCCAACGACCGACATTGCGGTTGTGCTGATCGAGCGTCTCGGCGAAGGCATGACCGCCGCTGCCATCGGCGACGAAGTAGAGTTCCTTCGTCCGCGAATGGTTGACCACGGCCTCCATCGCAGCGCGGCCGGGGTTGGCGATCGGCCCCGGGGGCAGGCCGGTGATGACATAGGTGTTGTAGGGCGTCGCCTGCGTGATCTCGTTGCGCTGGATCGGGCGGCCGAGCGTGCCCTTGCCGCCGACGAGGCCGTAGACGATCGTCGGGTCGGACTGCAGCTTCATCTTCTGGTTCAGGCGGTTGATGAAGACGCCGGCGACGCGCGGGCGCTCATCCGCGCGGCCGGTCTCCTTCTCGACGATCGAGGCGAGGATCACGAGCTCCTGCGGCGTCTTGACCGGCAGGTCGGCCGGACGACGCTCCCAGATCCGCGCAAGGATCACGCGCTGATCGCGCGCCATGCGATCGATGATCGCCTGCCGCGAGAAGCCACGCGGGAACCGATAGGTGTCCGGCAGGATCGAGCCTTCCTTTGGCGCCTGGGCGATCTCGCCGGTCAAAAGCTCGTTGTTGCGCAGACGCTCGACGATCTGCTCGCTCGTCAGCCCTTCCGGTACGGTGATCGAATGCTCGACCACCTTGCCGCTGGAAATGATGTCGAGAATCTCCTTCGGGCTGACGCGCGCCTTGAACAGGTACTCGCCGGCCTGAAGCTTGTGCCAGTCGCCGCCGACGATCGCCGCGATGCGGAAGCTCAGCGGATGCTCGACCAGCCCCTCGCGCTGCAGCAGCTCCGCGATCTCTGTCAGCCCGCTTTCCTTCGGAATGATGAGGACGCGGTCACTCGCAAGCGGGCCCGGCGACTTGCTCTGGCTGGAGACCACGGCGATTCCCGCGCCGACGACACCGGCGCCGACGAGCGCGATCGTGAAAAGACCGCTCAGCATCGACAGGAAGGGACTGCGGCGACGCCGACGCGCCTTCGGCGGCGGCGCCGGAGGCGCTACGGGCTTGAGGGCCTCGCTCGGACTCTTCGGGGCGACGCGGGGCGTATCATTCACGATCAAGACGCTCGCAGCATAAAATAGAATGTCTCGGTACGGCCGGGCGCCGGGGCGCTTCCGGCCTGAGGCGCATCAAATTTGAAACCGCCCCATTAGAGCCGGTTTCTCTATGGCTGTGAACGCGGAATCATGCATTCGCCAACGCTGGCGCCAAACTCTACCCAACATTATGGCAAAACGGCGCTGACCCTTTTGGATCAATTGCCGGGGCGGTAGCGCCGCAGGACCAGCGAAGCGTTGGTGCCGCCGAAGCCGAAGGAGTTGGACAGGGCGTAGTCGATCTCGCGCTTGCGCGCGACATGCGGGACGAGATCGATATCCGTCTCGACGGAGGGGTTGTCGAGATTGATGGTCGGCGGAGCGATCTGATCGCGGATCGCCAGCACCGTGAAGATCGCCTCGATCGCTCCGGCTGCGCCCAGCAGATGGCCGGTCGCCGATTTGGTCGAGGACATCGACGGTCGCTTCGGAGCGTTGGCGAGCAGGCGCTCGACGGCGCGCAGTTCGATCTCGTCGCCGAGAGGCGTCGAGGTGCCGTGCGCATTGATGTAGTCGAGATCCGCCGCCGCGATACCGGCCCGTCCGAGCGCGGCCTGCATGCAGCGATAGGCGCCATCGCCATCCTCGGCCGGCGAGGTGATGTGATAGGCGTCGCCGGACATGCCGTAGCCGAGGATCTCGGCATAGATGTGCGCGCCACGGGCCAGCGCGTGTTCGAGTTCCTCGAGCACGACGACCCCGGCGCCCTCGCCCATGACGAAGCCGTCACGGTCCTTGTCGTAAGGACGCGACGCTTTCTCCGGCGTATCGTTGAAACCGGTAGACAGCGCCCGGCAGGCGCAGAAGCCGGCAATACCGATGCGGTTGACGGCAGATTCGGCGCCGCCCGCAACCATGACGTCCGCATCGCCCAGCGCGATCATGCGCGAGGCGTCGCCGATGGCATGCGCACCGGTCGAGCAGGCCGTCACAGCCGCGTGGTTCGGGCCCTTAAGCCCATGCTCGATCGAGACATAGCCGGAAGCCAGATTGATGAGGCGCCCGGGAATGAAGAAGGGCGAGAGCCGGCGCGGCCCCCGCTCCTTGAGCAGCAGGGAGGCTTCATAGATGCCTCCCAGCCCGCCGATGCCGGACCCGATGGCGACACCGGTCCGGATCTGGTCCTCATAGTTTTCCGGCTTCCAGCCGGCGTCCTTCAGCGCCTGGGTGGCCGCGGCCATCGCAAAGACGATGAATTCGTCGACCTTGCGCTGTTCCTTCGGCTCCATCCAGTCATCGGGATTATATGTCCCGTCGCTGCCGTCACCCCGCGGGATGTTGCAGGCGATCTGCGCCGGCAGGTCGCTGGCATCGAAGCTGGTGATGGGGCCGGCGCCGCTGGCTCCGGCCAGAAGACGCGCCCAGGTCGGCTCGACGCCGCAAGCGAGCGGCGTCACCATGCCGAGCCCGGTCACGACGACGCGCCGCATCGGAAAACTGCGAGAAGCCATGATGTTTTCTGTGTCGATCAGCCTGAAAGGCCGATCACGCGCTCTTCGCCGAGAGGAACTTCACAGCGTCGCCGACCGTCACGATCGTCTCGGCCGCATCGTCCGGGATCTCGACGCCGAACTCTTCCTCGAAGGCCATCACGAGCTCGACGGTGTCGAGGCTGTCCGCACCCAGGTCTTCGATGAAGTTGGCGCCATCGACAACCTTCTCGGGCTCGACGCCGAGGTGCTCGACCACGATCTTCTTCACGCGCTCGGCGACATCGCTCATGAGTCTCTTCCTTAGAAACTGAAAACGCATCGCAGAGCGCGACGCGCGTTATGGACTTTCATTCCGAGCCGCCGCGCCATCGTGACGATGTCCGCGATCCGGAAAGCTCGAAGCCTGCAAAAACGCAACAACCGAGGTTTCGTCAAGTCCCCTCGGCTCGCTCGCCAGCAGCGCGACGGCGCTAGTTAACATAACCTTTCAAGGCTGGCGAGAGCGCCGCGACGTTATCAAAACTAAACTGGAAATGGCGCTAACGCCCTTAGATCATTGCCATTCCGCCGTTCACGTGCAGCGTCTGGCCGGTGACATAACCCGCCTCGGCGCTAGCGAGAAAGGCGACGGCGGCGGCAATGTCGGCGCCCGCACCTAGCCGGCCCATCGGCACATCGGAGAGAATGCTCTCGCGCTGCTTCTCGTTCAGGGCTTGCGTCATCGGCGACTCGATGAATCCGGGAGCGACCACATTGACCGTGATATTCCGGCTGGCGACCTCGGCGGCGAGCGCCTTCGACATGCCGATCAGGCCGGCCTTGGCGGCGGCGTAGTTGCCCTGCCCCGGATTGCCCATCGTGCCGACGACGGAGCCGATCGAGACGATTCGGCCGTAACGCTTACGCATCATCGACTTCACGGCCGCGCGCGAGAGGCGGAAGGCGGCCGTCAGGTTGACGGCGAGAACGCTGTCCCAGTCCTCGTCCTTCAGGCGCATGAACAGGTTGTCGCGGGTGATGCCGGCATTGTTCACGAGGATGTCGAGTCCGCCGAGCTTGTCCTCGGCCGCCGGCACCAGCGCCTCGACCGATTCCTTGTCCGACAGGTTGCAGGGCGCAACGACGACGCGCTCGCCGAGTTCGGCCGCGAGCGCCTCCAGCGCCTCGGCCCGCGTGCCGGAGATCGCGACACTCGCACCCTGCGCATGCAGGGTCCGTGCGATGGCTCCGCCAAGGCCGCCGGTCGCGCCGGTGACCAGGGCCTTGCGGCCGGTCAGATCAAACATGTTCGCTCCCTTTTTGGCGTTCTGCCGTTCTTGCCCGCTCCGGGCCCGCGCCGTCAGGCGCCGCGGGCCTTGTAGGCGGCGATATCCTCTGCCGTGCCGATCGACACCGGCGACGAACCGGCGACGATACGCTTCACCAGGCCGGCGAGCACCTTGCCGCTGCCGAGTTCGACGAAATCGGTGACGCCGGCGGCTGCCATCGCCTGGACGCATTCGCGCCAGCGCACGGTACCGGTGACCTGTGCCACGAGCGAATCCCGAATCGCCTCCGGAGCGCTGAGGGGCGCGGCGCCGACATTGGCCATCACCGGCACGACCGGGGCCTGCATCGTAACCTTCGCCAGCGCCTCGCGCATCGCATCGGCGGCCGGCTGCATCAGGGCGCAATGGAACGGAGCGGAGACCGGCAGCAGCATGGCGCGCTTGACGCCGCGCTCGCCCGCGAGCGCGATCGCCCGCTCGACCGCCGCCCTCGCACCGGACAGGACCACCTGGCCGCCGCCATTGTCGTTCGCAGCCTCGCAGACCTCGCCCTGCGCCGCATCGGCGGCGATCGCACGGGCCTGGTCCAGCTCGGCCCCGAGAAGGGCCGCCATCGCGCCCTGCCCGGCCGGAACCGCCTTCTGCATGGCGTCGCCGCGGATGCGCAGCAGCCGGGCGGCGTCCGCGATGGAGAAGGTGCCGGCAGCGGCAAGCGCCGAATACTCACCGAGCGAATGGCCGGCGACGAAGGCGGCGTCGCGCTTCAGATCGAGTCCGGCTTCGGCCTCGAGCACGCGCACCACCGCGAGGCTGACCGCCATCAGCGCCGGCTGGGCGTTGGCGGTAAGGGTCAACTCCTCCGAGGGGCCTTCCCACATCACCGCAGAGAGCTTCTGCGACAGCGCCGCATCGACCTCGTCGAAGACCGACTTCGCGACGGGAAAGTTCTCGGCCAGGCTCTTGCCCATACCGACCGCCTGCGAGCCCTGGCCCGGAAAGATGAACGCTGTCGTCATGCTATGAAACGCCCCGATCTTCACCATTCGTCTTATATGACGCGGCTGTCACATCGGTTCTGCCGCCAAGTCAAGCGCGGAGGCCAAGTTTTCCGCATACGCCAGGCCGTTTGGGCGAGATTCCGATTGCCATGATGCCGCGAACGCTGTAACGACCGCCTCCTGTTTGTTCGGCCGGAGGCTGAACGGATGGCGCACGCCCGCAAGGGTTCAGCGCAGGCTCCGATGGAGTCGTCATCCCGTGTCTCCGCCTTCGAAGAAATCCTGTCGGGCCTTATCCAGGGCTCGGAGGGCTCCGCGCCGGGCGAAGCAGGGTGAAACAAGGAAGGCCACATATGGCATTGTACGAGCATGTGCTGCTCGCGCGGCAGGATGTCAGCGCGCAGCAGGTTGAAGCTCTTGTCGAGCAGTTCAAGGGCGTGATCGAAGCGAATGGCGGCGCCATCCGCAAGGTCGAGTATTGGGGCGTCAAGTCCCTCGGCTACCGCATCAAGAAGAACCGCAAGGCGCACTACACGCTGCTGAACATCGAGGCTCCCTCCGCCGCCGTGCTGGAGATGGAGCGCCAGATGCGCATCAACGAAGACATCCTGCGCTTCCTGACCGTCCGCGTCGAGGAACTGGAGGAAGCTCCGTCGGCCATGCTCCAGAAGCGTGACCGCGACGACCGTCCGGAGCGCGGCGGCGACCGTTTCGAGCGCGGCCCGCGCCGTGATCGTCCGCGTCGTGAAGACGAAGCGACCGAAACCGCCGAAGCGGAGGCCTGAGAATGTCGACTGCATCCGCTGGCGCTCGCCGCCCCTTCTTCCGCCGCCGCAAGTCCTGCCCCTTCTCGGGCGAGGGCGCCCCGAAGATCGACTACAAGGACGTGCGTCTGCTCTCGCGCTACATCTCCGAGCGCGGCAAGATCGTTCCGTCCCGCATCACGGCGGTCTCCGCCAAGAAGCAGCGCGAGCTCGCCCAGGCGATCAAGCGCGCCCGCTTCCTCGGCCTGCTGCCCTACGTCATCCGCTGATCCGTTCGATCGGTTCCGGATATCGATAATGCCCGGAGGCGCCTCCCGCGCCTCCGGTTCTCGCTTTCAAGATCAACCAGTCGCCTGGCGGTGAAACTCCACCGGGTTCGTTGAGGCCCAAGCGCCTCTCACCCTGCCGAGCCGGAAGGCTTGCGAGCAGCGGGACAGCAGGACGGACGTATGATTCCGATAGTCGGCATCGGCGCGGGCCTCGTTTCGGCCCTGCTCTTCTCAGTGGTGATCACCGGATCGCCGCTGGCAGCTTTGCTGTATTCCGCCGCCCCCCTCCCGATCTTCATTGCCTCGCTCGGCTGGAACCACCGTTCCGGGCTGTTCGCCACGGCTGCCGGCGCGCTCGCCGTTGCGGTGGCGCTGGCCCCGACGGGCGGCATCGCCTTCGCCCTGATCATCGGCCTGCCGGCCTGGTGGATCGCCTATCTCGCCTTGCTCGCCCGCGGCAACGCCCAGGGCGGAATCGAGTGGTATCCGCTCGGCAATCTGCTGCTCTGGATCGCCGCTACTGCCGCGATCGCCACCGTCGGCAGCGCGCTGGTGATGACCACCGACTACGAGACCTATCGCTCGGTGATTGCGCGCATGATCGAGAACCTGCTGAACGAGATGGTGCGCGGCAAGCTGGTCGCACTGCCTGCCGACGTCCAGGTGAAGGAGCTCGCGCAGAGCCTCGCGCCGGCCGTGCCGCTCGGCATTGGCGCCTCCTTCGTCACCACCATCACCGCCAATCTCTGGCTCGCGGCGCGGACCGTGAAGATGTCCGACCGCCTGCCGCGGCCCTGGCCCTTCATTCCGTCGGCCTCCCTGCCGCGCCAGGCGCTGCTGCTCCTGGCCGCCGCTGCCGTGGTCGCGGCGATGGGCGGCTTCATCGGCGTCGCCGCGACCGCCATGGTCGGCGCGCTGTTCGCCGCCTTCATGTTCAGCGGGCTCTGCCTGTTGCACGACATCTCGCGCGGCCGCTCCTGGCGGCTGCCGATGCTGGTCTCGGTCTATGTCGCGCTCATCGTGATGCAGGCCGTGCTGACGCCGCTGCTGGCGCTCGCCGGCCTCGCCGATACGCTCTTCGGCCTGCGCAAGCGGGTCGCGCTGCCGCCTCCGCCTACCCATTCCTGAAACCCAGACCTAAGACATCAAGGAGAAGACCCATGGAAGTGATCCTGCTCGAGCGCGTCGCCAAGCTTGGCCAGATGGGCGACATCGTCCGCGTCCGCGACGGCTTCGGCCGCAACTACCTGCTCGCCCGCGGCAAGGCGCTGCGCGCCACCGAGGACAACAAGAAGCGCTTCGAGAGCCAGAAGCTCGAGCTCGAGACCCGCAACCTCGAGCTTAAGTCGGAGGCCGATTCGGTCGCCGAGCGCCTGAACGGCCAGAGCGTCACCATCCTGCGCCAGTCCGGCGAGTCCGGCGTGCTCTACGGTTCGGTCTCGACCCGTGACATCGCCGAGGCGCTGACCAAGGACGGCTTCCACGTCTCGCGCGGCCAGGTGACGCTGAACACCCCGATCAAGACCCTCGGCCTGCACACCGTGCCGGTCGTGCTGCATCCGGAAGTCTCGGTCACGATCACCGTCAACATCGCCCGCTCGGCCCAGGAAGCCGACCGCCAGGCTGCCGGCGAGAACGTCACGGCCCAGGAGAAGTTCGATCTCGACGATCTCGGCCTCGAGGTCGGCGCGGCGCTGGCCGAGGCCGGCGACGACGATCGCTGAGCCTTACAGCTCCCCAAACGAGTCAAGGGCGCCGTGGCAACACGGCGCCTTTTTCGTTCTGTCGCCTGTGCAAAGGCGTGGATCGCGCAGCGTCCTACTGGCAGGTGTTGTCGGGATGCTAAGCTAGATGTCTTCCGACTCAGCAGCCGCCTTGCGTTCCGTGTACCGCGGCCGAATGTCGGCTTGAAACGTAAGCCCGCCCCTACCTATCAAGGCAGCCATGGCCTCCGCGACAGCCCTCGTCACCCGCCTCGAAAACCGTGAGCCGGACTATCGCGTCCAGCCTCACAACATCGAGGCCGAGCAGGCGCTGCTGGGCGCGATCCTGGTCAACAACGACGCCTTCTATCGCGTCTCCGACTTCCTGCTGCCGGACCACTTCTTCGAGCCGATCCACCAGCGCGTCTTCGAGCTGGTGGCGAGCCTGATCCGGGCCGGCAAGATCGCGACGCCGATCACGCTCAAGACCTTCGTCAACGACCTCGATCTCGGCGAGATCACGCCGAGCCAGTATCTCGCCCGCCTCGCCGCCGAGGCGACGACCGTCATCAATGCCGGCGACTACGGCCGCACGATCTATGACCTGGCGGTGCGCCGGCAGCTCATCGGCGTCGGCGAGGATCTCGTCAACGTCGCCTATGACGCGCCCGTCGAGATGCCCCCGCGCGAGCAGATCGAGGAAGCCGAGCGCAAGCTCTACGAATTGGCGGAAAAGGGCCGCTACGAAGGCGGCTTCCAGAAGTTCGACGGGGCGCTTCGCCTCGCCATCGATATGGCGGCGAGCGCCTATCAGCGCGCCGGCGGCCTCTCCGGCATCTCCACCGGCCTGCGCGACGTCGACCAGCGCATGGGCGGCCTGCAGCGCTCCGACCTGCTCGTGCTCGCCGGCCGGCCCGCCATGGGCAAGACCTCGCTTGCCACCAACATCGCCTTCAACATCGCCAAGGCGTGGCGCGGCGAGCGGCAGGAAGACGGCACGATCAAGAGCGTCGACGGTGGCATCGTCGGCTTCTTCTCGCTCGAAATGTCGGCGGATCAGCTCGCGACCCGTATCGTCGCCGAACAATCCAGCATCTCGTCCTACAAGATCAGGCAGGGCCGCATCACCGAGGGCGATTTCGCCCGGCTGACCGACGTCGCCGCGCAAATCGAGAAACTGCCGCTCTATATCGACCAGACCGGCGGCATTTCGATCGCGCAGTTGATGGCGCGAGCCCGCCGCCTCAAGCGCCAGAAGGGGCTCGACGTCCTGTTCATCGACTATCTCCAGCTTCTCTCCGGTTCGTCCAAGGCGGGACAGAACCGCGTGCAGGAGCTGACCGAGATCACGACGAGCCTGAAGGCGCTGGCAAAGGAACTGAACGTCCCGATCATCGCCCTTTCCCAGCTCTCGCGTCAGGTCGAAAGCCGCGACGACAAGCGCCCGCAGCTCTCGGACCTGCGCGAATCCGGCTCGATCGAGCAGGACGCCGACGTTGTGATGTTCGTCTACCGCGAGGAATATTACCTCAAGGGCAAGGAGCCGCGCCCCGGCACCGAAGAACACAACAAGTGGCAAATCGAGATGGAGGCCATGCACGGCGTCGCCGAGCTGATCATCGGCAAGCAGCGCCATGGCCCGACCGGGGCCGTGGCCTTGCAGTTCGACGCCGATGTGACGCGCTTCTCCGACCGCGCCGACGACCTCCGCCTCCCGGACCGTGAATGATGTCTGCAGGACAACCTGATACCGGCGCCTTTGGCGCGACGCTGACGATCGACCTCGACGCGCTGGTGGCGAACTGGCGCCTTCTCGGCAAGCGGGCCGGTGCCGAGGCAGGCGCCGTCGTCAAGGCCGATGCCTATGGGCTGGGCATCGAGCCGGTCGTGACGGCGCTGGCGAAGGCCGGCTGCAAGAGCTTGTTCGTCGCGCATGTCTCGGAGGGCATTCGCGCTCGCAAGGCCGCGCCCGGAGCGGCGATCTATGTGCTGAACGGGCTCTTGCCCGGCACCTGCGGCGCCTATGCCGAGCATGCGCTCTCGCCCGTCCTCGGCTCGCATGAGGAATTGCTGGAATGGGCCTCGTTCCGGCAGAGCGGCGCCAGGACGCGCCCTGCCGCATTGCATGTCGACACCGCGATGAACCGGCTCGGGCTCTGGCCCGGCGAAGGGCTCAATCTCGCCCGCGAGAAATCCGGCGTGATCGCAGCGGCCGATATCGGCCTGGTGATGAGCCATTTCGCGTCGTCGGAGGACAAGACCGATCCGGCCAATGCCCGCCAGATCGCGGCCTTCGGTGAGATCGCGGCGGCTCTCCCCGGTCTTCCGGCGTCGCTTAAGAACTCTTCGGGCCATTTTCTTGAGGATTGCCCGTCCTACCAGCTCACCCGGCCGGGCTATGCGCTCTATGGCGGCAACCCGACGCCTGGCAGGCCGAATCCGATGCAGCCCGTCATCGGGCTGGAAGCGCGGATCATCCAGGTCCGTGACGTCGAGGGCGGCACTCAGGTCGGCTATAACGGCCGCTGGACCGCCAAGGGCAAGCGCAAGCTCGCGACGATCAACCTGGGCTATGCCGATGGCTATCCGCGCAACGGCAGCTGGACCGATGCAACGACCGGCGGCTCGGCCCTGCTGGACGGCGTCCTCTGCCCCTTCGTCGGCACCGTCTCGATGGACCTGATCATCATCGACGTGACCGATGCTCCGGCAGACGCCGCCCAGCGCGGGGCAAGCGTGACGCTAATCGGCGATCGGCTCGACCTCGAAGCGGTCGGCGCCGGCGCCAAGACGATCGGCTACGAGATCCTGACCAGCCTCGGACGGCGCTACGAGCGCCGCTATATCGGCGGCTGATGGCAAAGCGGGCCCCAACCTATCGCTGCCAGGCCTGCGGCGCGGTCTATCACCGCTGGCAGGGCAAGTGCGACGCCTGCGGGACATGGTCCTCGCTGGTCGAGGACGCGCAGGTTGCACCCGTCCCGGGCGGCGGCAGGCCGTCCTCGAACGGGCGGGCGCGCGGCCGCGTCTTCGCGCTGGAAACGCTGAAGGGCGAGACGCAGGATGCCCCGCGCATCATCTCCGGCATTGGCGAGCTCGACCGGGTCACCGGCGGCGGCTTCGTGCCGGGTTCGGTGCTGCTGATCGGCGGCGACCCCGGCATCGGCAAGTCGACGCTGCTGATGCAGGCCTGCGCCGCGCTCGCCAATTCCGGCCGGCGCGTCGTCTATGTCTCGGGCGAGGAATCGACCGGGCAAGTTCGGCTGCGCGCCGAGCGCATGGGGCTGGCGGAGGCGCCGGTCGATCTTGCGGCCGAGACCAATGTCGAGGACATCATCGCGACGCTCGGCCAGGGCGAGCGCCCTGCCCTCGTCGTCATCGACTCGATCCAGACCATGTGGTCGGGCGAGGTCGAGAGCGCGCCCGGCACGGTGACGCAGGTGCGCGGCTCGGCGCAGGCGCTGATCCGCTATGCCAAGACCAGCGGCGTCTGCCTGATCCTCGTCGGCCACGTCACCAAGGACGGCCAGATCGCCGGCCCGCGCGTGGTCGAGCACATGGTCGATGCGGTGCTCTCCTTCGAGGGCGAAGGGGCCCATGCCTTCCGCATCCTGCGCGGCCAGAAGAACCGCTTCGGCGCTACAGACGAGATCGGCGTCTTCGAGATGACCGGCAAGGGGCTGTCGGAGGTCACCAATCCCTCCGCACTCTTCCTCGCGGGGCGTGACCAGCCGGCGCCGGGCGCAGCGGTCTTCGCTGGCATCGAAGGCACGCGGCCGGTCCTGGTCGAGATCCAGGCGCTGGTCGCGCCGACGGCGCTCGGCACGCCGCGCCGCGCCGTGGTCGGCTGGGAGAACAGCCGTCTTGCCATGGTGCTCGCCGTGCTCGAAACGCATGGCGGCCTGCGGCTCGGGCAGCACGACGTCTATCTCAACGTCGCTGGCGGCCTGCGCGTCAACGAGCCGGCGGCCGATGTCGCGGTCGCGGCCGCGCTGGTGTCCTCGCTCAGCGGCGCGACCTTGCCGCCGCACGGAGTGTACTTCGGCGAAATCGCGCTCTCAGGCGCGATTCGGCCGGTTTCGGTGACGCCGGCCCGCCTGCGGGAGGCCGCCAAGCTCGGTTTCGAGGCCGCGCTGATGCCTGCCGGCGGCGCGGATCACGGCGATGGCGGCGGACTCAATCTGCGCCGTTTCGGCCATGTCACGGAACTCGTTGCCGATATTGCCGCGCGCGCGCCTCGCAGAGATGTGAAATGACTTCCCCGGAAGGGTGACGCAGACGGCGGGAACGCGTATAGCAAAGCCGAAACGGTCACCCTATTTGCGGCCGGCCGGCACCAGACCACAGCAAAGCGGCCCTCCCATGCCTGTAACCATTCTCGATCTCGTCGTCATCGGCGTGGTTCTGATCTCGGCTTTGCTCGCTGCCGTCCGCGGCTTTACGCGCGAGGTGCTTGCGATCGCCTCCTGGGTCGCCGCCGCCGCGGTCGCCTGGGTGTTCCACCCGCAGCTCCTGCCCTTCGTCAAGCAATACATCCCGGCAAGCTCAGCGCAGGACACGATCGCCCTCGTCGCCTCGATCGCCGCGCTGTTTCTCGCCACACTGATCGTGGTCTCGATCGTGACGGCCAAGATTTCCGACTTCGTGCTCGACTCGCGCATCGGTGCGCTCGACCGCACGCTCGGTTTCGTCTTCGGCGCCGCGCGCGGCCTGCTGCTGGCGGTGATCGGCTACCTGTTCTTCACCGGTCTGGTCGGCAACGAGAAGATGCCGACCTGGGCCAAGGACGCCAAGGCCAAGCCTGTGCTGGAGGAGACCGGGCGCTCGCTGCTCGCGATGCTGCCGCAGGATGTGAATGCCGATTTCATCAAGAATCTGCTGAAAAAGCAGAAGCCGGAGGAAACCACCGAGGCCCCGGCGGAGGAACCGCGTAGCCCGGCGACGCCGGCACCGGTTGCGCCCGCCCCAACCCGTCCCTAATTGACGCGTAGAGTCACCTCCCCACGCGTGGAGCTCGCCATGATCTCGCAGACCGAGACTGAGACCGCCTTCGACCCCAATGCCGACCGGCTGCGGGAGGAATGCGGTGTCTTCGGCATTTACGGCCACGCGGACGCGGCGGCGCTGACGGCGCTCGGCCTGCACGCGCTCCAGCATCGCGGCCAGGAGGCGGCGGGCATCGTCTCCTTCGACGGCAACCGCTTCCATTCGGAGCGGCGCCTCGGCCTCGTCGGCGACGCCTTCTCGGAAGCGAGTGTCATCGACAAGCTGAAGGGCAAGCAGGCCATCGGCCACGTCCGCTACTCGACGACGGGCGAGACCATCCTGCGCAACGTGCAGCCGCTCTTCTCCGAGCTGCATGGCGGCGGTTTCGCGGTGGCGCATAACGGCAACCTCACCAACGGCCTGACGCTGCGGCGCAATCTCGTCCGCGACGGCGCGATCTATCAGTCGACCTCCGACACCGAGGTCCTGCTCCATCTCGTCGCCCGCAGTCGCAAGCAGCAATTCGTCGACCGCTTCATCGAGGCAATCCGCCAGATCGAGGGTGCCTATGCCTTCGTCGGCATCACCAACAAGAAGCTGATCGGCGCGCGCGATCCACTCGGCATCCGCCCGCTCGTGCTGGGCGAGCTCGACGGCTGCCCGATCCTGACCTCGGAGACCTGCGCGCTCGACATCATCGGCGCCAAGTTCATCCGCGAGGTCGAGAACGGTGAGGTCGTGATCGTCTCCGAGAGCGGCATCGAGAGCCACAAGCCCTTCCCGCCGGTTCCCGAGCGGCCCTGCATCTTCGAGTACATCTACTTCGCCCGCCCCGATTCCATCGTGAAGGGCCGCAGCATCTATGAGCGCCGCAAGGCCATGGGCGCGGTTCTGGCGCAGGAATCGCCGGCCGATGCCGACGTCGTTGTGCCCGTGCCGGATTCCGGCGTGCCGGCCGCGCTCGGCTACGCGCAGGCAAGCGGCATCCCCTTCGAGCTCGGCATCATCCGCAACCATTATGTCGGCCGCACCTTCATCGAGCCGACGCAGAAGGTGCGCGAGCTCGGCGTCAAGCTGAAGCATTCGGCCAACCGCTCGGTGGTCGAGGGCAAGCGCGTCGTGCTGGTCGACGATTCGATCGTGCGCGGCACCACCTCCTTCAAGATCGTGAAGATGATGCGCGAGGCCGGCGCCCGCGAGGTGCATTTCCGCATCTCCTCGCCGCCGATCACCCATCCCGACTATTACGGCATCGACACGCCGGATCGCGAGAAGCTGCTCGCCGCCACGCATTCGCTGGAGGAGATGCGGCAGTTCGTCGGCGCGGATTCGCTGGCGTTCATATCGGTGGACGGGCTCTACCGGGCCATGGGCCATGAAGGGCGCGATCCCGCCCGGCCGCAATTCACCGACCACTGCTTCACCGGCGACTACCCGACCTCGCTGACCGACGTGATCGGCGAGAGCGCCAAACAGCGGATCTCCCTGCTGGCCGAAGCCGGCTGAGCAACCGGAAGCGACAATGACCAAGCCTCTCGAGGGGCGCCTTGCCCTCGTCACCGGCGCCTCGCGCGGCATTGGCCGCGCCGCCGCGCTCGCCTTCGCCCGCGCCGGCGCCCATGTGGTGGCGCTTGCCCGCACGGCCGGCGCGCTGGAGGAACTCGACGACGAGATCCGCGCGATCGGCGGCAATGCGACACTGGTGCCGCTCGACCTCAGCGATGCCGGCGGCATCGAAAAGCTCGGCCCGGCCGTACTGGAGCGCTGGGGCAAGCTCGACATCCTGCTTGCAAATGCCGGCATCCTCGGCTCCCTCACGCCGCTCAGCCATGAGACCGAGAAGGAGTGGGCGAAGGTGCTGGACATCAACGTCACCGCCAATTGGCGGCTGATCAAATCGCTCGATCCCGCGCTCCGCGCTTCGGATGCGGGCCGCGCCCTGCTGATGTCCTCCGGCGCCGCCCATAAATGCACCGCCTATTGGGGACCCTACTCGATCTCCAAGGCCGCCGTGGAGGCGCTGGGGCGCACCTACGCAGCCGAAACCGCCACGACGCCGGTCAAGGTCATGCTGGTCAATCCGGGGCCGCTGCGCACCCGCATGCGCGCCGAGGCGATGCCGGGCGAGGACCCGATGACGCTGAGGACGCCGGAGGATCTGGCGCCGCATCTGGTCCGGCTCGCTTCGCCGGACTGGACCGAGAGCGGCAAGATCTTCGACTTCCCGCAGGGCAAGGTGCTGAGCCCGCAACTGCCGGCCTGAGCCGGCTGCGTCAGCCCTGCGAGGCCCGCGCGAGCGTGATCAGGTCGGGAATGGTCAGGTTCGGGAGAGCCGCCATTTCCTCCAGGCTGAACCAGCGGATCTCGTCATGCTCGTCGACGAGATTGGCAGCCTCGCCGCCCTCCCAGGCGCTGACGACATAGATGTGGTGCAGCGCCGCGCCGTTGCGCGCGGGAAAGCGCTCCGCTTCCCACAGCACGAGTTCATAGCGGGTGGGCGTCAGCCCGACCTCCTCGCGACACTCGCGGATCAAAGCGCGCTCCAGCGCCTCTCCGGGCTCCACGCGCCCGCCGATCGCATCCCAATGGCCGGGCCAGGCCTGCTTCCAGACGGCGCGCAGTCCGAGCAGCACCTTCCGGTCCGGGTCGACGAAGAGCGCGCTCACGGTTTCGAGCATGCGCGCCCCGCCGTACTCACTCGGCCCTGAGCCAGCGCAGCAGCCCGGCCTGATCGCCGCTCTCGACCGCCGCCGCGACGCGCCGGCCGACCGAGGCTCCGAACTTATAGCCATGGCCGGAGCAGGCCGAGACGGCCGTCACCCGGCCGATCTGCCGTGAGAGGAATTTGCGGTCCGCGGTGAAGGTGTAGGCGCAGGTCACGACGCGATCGACCCGGTACTCGGCGATGCGCGCGAAGGGGGGAGAGAAATAGTCGCGCAGCATCTCGCCCTCGCCCAGGCGCGGCTCGCGCTCCTCGGCCGGCTGGCGCGGGCGCTTGTGGATGCCGGCGCCGAACTTGAGACCGGTGCCATCGACCGGCGGCAGGACGTAGCCGTCGATCGCGCCGCCGACATCGACGATGACCGGCGCCGCCTGCCAGGCTGCCTTGAGATCCTCCGGCGGATCGAGATAGACCACTGCGGTGCGATAGGTGGTCAGGTTCTCGGCGAGATCGGGCAGCAGTTTCAGTACCCAGGCCCCCGCCGACACCACGACGCGGTCGAAGCTCGCCTGCTCGCCATCGGCCAGGGTGAGCCTGCCGGCCTCCGGGTCGATGGCGGCAACCTCCACGCCCTCACGAATCGCAACTCCGCGCTCGCGCAGCAGGCGCACCAGCCCGGCCGCGATGCGGGCCGGAAACAGCGCGCCGCCCTCCCGGTTGATGTAGGCGTAGCGGATCGCAGCGGCGTCGAGGAAGGGGTAGCGCCGGGATGCTTCAGCCGGCTCATAGAGCTCGTAGGGTGAGCCGACTCGGTCGAACCCCTGCAGATAGGCGTCGCCTTCGTCATCCGGCGTCTGCGAGACGCCAAGCGTGCCGCAGGGTGCGTAATGGCTCGTGCCCAGATCGGCCCAGAGCTCCTCCCAGGCCTCGAACGCCTCGCTGATGGTGCGGGCATAGCCGTCTGCGCCGGCGTAGGCACGGCGGATGATGCGATGCTGATCGCCGGAGGCAGCGTAGGGGTTGGGGATCTGCGGCGCCTGCTCGAAGAGCGTGACGTCATGCCCGCGCTTGTTCAGCGACCAGGCGGTGGAAAGCCCGGCGATTCCGGCGCCGACGACCGCGATCCGCATCAGCCCTTGCGCTCCTTGTCGTAGGGGTTCTGGCCACCGCGGCGGTGCAGCCGGATCGGCGTGCCCGGCAGATCGAAGCCTTCCCGCAGGTTGTTCACGAGATAGCGGACATAGGAGATCGGCAGATGCTCGAGCTGGTTGCCGAACAGCGCGAAGGTCGGCGGGCGCGCCTTGGCCTGCGTCATGTAGCGAATCTTGATGCGCCGCCCAGCCACGGCCGGCGGCGGATGAGCCGAGAGCACGCCTTCCAGCCAGCGGTTGATGCGCGCGGTCGAGACGCGGCGATTCCAGACCTCATAGGCCGAGAACACCGCCTGCATCAGCCGGTCGATCCCCTCACCGGCCAGACCGGACAGCGGCACGATCGGCACGCCGCGCACCTGCGCCAGCAGATGGTTGGCTTTCTCCTTGAGCTCCGCAAGCAGGCCCTGCTTGTCGGCGACGAGGTCCCATTTGTTGAGGCCGATCACCACGGCCCGTCCCTCGCGCTCGGTCAGGTCGACCAGCGTCAGGTCCTGCTTCTCGAAGGGGATGGTGGCGTCGAGCAGCACGACCACGACCTCGGCGAAGCGGATGGCACGCAGCGAATCCGCGACGGAGAGCTTCTCCAGCTTCTCCTCGATGCGGGCACGCTTGCGCATGCCGGCCGTGTCGAAGAGCTTGACCTTACGGCCGCGCCATTCCCAATCGACCGAGATGGTGTCGCGGGTAATGCCGGCCTCGGGGCCGGTCAGCAGACGCTCCTCGCCGATGATGCGGTTGACCAGCGTCGACTTGCCGGCGTTCGGACGGCCGATGATGGTGACACGCAGCGGCCGGTCGGGATTGTCGTCCTCGTCCGCCTCAGCCGCCGGGACATCCTCCCAAGCGTCGTCCTCTTCTTCCTCGGGCTCGTCCGGGATGAAGGGCACCAGCGCTTCAAGCAGATCGGCTGTGCCCTCGCCATGCTCGGCCGAGAACGGCACGGGGTCGCCAAGGCCGAGCGAATAGGAATCGATGATGCCCTCCGTGCCCTTCTTTCCCTCCGCCTTGTTGGCGAGCAGGATGACGGGCTTACCGGAGCGGCGCACCAGATCGGCGAAGGGCTGGTCCATCGGCGTCAGGCCGAGGCGCGCATCGATCATGAACACCACGACATCCGCCTGAGCGATCGCCGTCTCGGTCTGGGCGCGCATGCGGCCGGCGAGCGATTCCTTGTCCGCTTCTTCCAGACCGGCGGTGTCGATCACCTTGAAGCGCAGATGGCCAAGCGTGGCGTCGCCCTCGCGGCGATCGCGCGTGACGCCCGGCCGGTCATCGACCAGCGCGAGCTTCTTGCCGACGAGCCGGTTGAACAGCGTCGACTTGCCGACATTGGGCCGGCCGATGAGGGCGACGATGGCTGTCATCAGACTTTACATTCCATCGTCACTCCGGCCCGGCCGCAAGGCCGGAACGGGGTGACGGAAGCGTTGGGAGCCAGGCTCCGGTTCAGTTCTTCACCGTGACGGGCCCGCCGCGGACAAGGGCGAGATACAGTTCCACGCGCTGGCGCAGGGCCTGCGGCGCCTGCGGATCGGTGATCGCGGCATCGAACCAGCGGCCGGCCTCGTCGAACTGATTGGCCTTCAGCGCGGAGATGCCAAGGAATTCGCGGGCAGAATGACGCCAGACACCCTGCGGGCTCGCCAGCGGCTCCAGTGCCGTCTTGACCTCCGCATAGGGCGAGAGATCGACGCGCAGGATGCCGGCACGCAGCTTGGCGAGGTCGCGATAGATCGCGTCCAGCGTAGCGTCGTTGGCGAGCGCATCGAAGGCGGCGATACCGGCAGCAGCATCGCCCTTGGCGGTTTCGGCGGCGAGGCGGAAACGGGCGATGAGGCGATAGCCTGCAGGCGCACTGCTGGCGAGCTCCTTCAGGATTGCCTCGGCCTGCGTGCTGTCACCGTCGCGGGAGGATTTCAGGGCCGCTTCGAGGCGCGCGCCCACGGCCTGCGAGGCTTGGATCTCGCGATGCTGCCAGAATTGCCAGCCCGCTACCGCAACGACGGCCAGCACCGCGAGGCCGGTGACGAGCCAGCCATATTTCTTCCAAAGCTCCGCCGCCTTGTCGCGCCGGACTTCCTCATCGATCTCGCGAAAAATATCGGCCATTTGACTGTCAAAATCCCTGTTGGGAGCCCGGTAGCATTTTCAGACCGGGAAGGCGAGCCGGTTCAGCGAATGGATCGTCATGCCCATGACAAAGGCGCGTTGGCCAACTTGTCATTCCGGGGCTTCGCGAAGCGAAGAATCCGGAAACCACGATCGGGCGCGACGTTTAGGCAATCCGATCGGGCCAGGGCTCGCCCGGTTGGGGTTCCGGGTTCGCGCCTATGGCACGCCCCGAAATGACAGCGTGCTTCGCTCTACGATCGACCCGCCCGGAAGAGCAGGCTGCCGTCGCCGTAGGAATAGAAGCGATAATTCGCCGCGATCGCATGGGCATAGGCGCGTTTCATCATGTCGAGCCCGCAGAAGGCGGAGACGAGCATGAACAGCGTCGAGCGCGGCAGGTGGAAATTCGTCATCAGCAGGTCAACCGCCCGGAAGCGATAGCCCGGCGCGATGAAGATCGCGGTGTCGCCCGAGAAGGGGCGGATGGTGCCGTCCTCATCAGCCGCGCTCTCGATCAGGCGCAGCGAGGTGGTGCCGACGCAGACGATCCGCCCGCCCTTCGCCTTGACGGCGTTGAGGGCAGCCGCAGTCTCAGCCGAGACCGTGCCCCATTCGGCATGCATGCGATGCTCGTCGGTATCCTCCGCCTTCACCGGCAGGAAGGTCCCGGCGCCGACATGCAGCGTCACGAAATGGCGGGAGACGCCGAGTGCCTCCAGCTCGGCCAGGAGCTCCGGCGTGAAATGCAGGCCCGCGGTCGGCGCCGCCACGGCGCCGTCGTTGCGGGCGAAATTGGTCTGGTAGTCGGTGGTGTCGGCGCTGTCGGTCGGGCGCTTGCCGGCGATGTAGGGCGGCAGCGGCAATTCTCCGAGCCGCGCGATCGCCTCGTCGAGATAGGCGCTGGTCAGGCTGAACCGCAGCTCGACCTCGCCGCCCTCGCTTTTGCCAACAACCTCGGCCTGCAGGCGGCCGAGCTCGCAGGCATTGCTGGCCCCCTCGGAATCGAAGACCACGGTCTCGCCCAGCGCCAGCTTCTTGGCCGGCCGGGCGAAGGCGAGCCAGCGATCGTCGCTCTCGCGCTTGTGCAGCATGATCTCGATGCGGGCTGAATCCGCGCCGCGATAGCGCCGTCCGCGCAGGCGGGAGGGAATGACGCGCGTGTCGTTGAGGACGAGCGTGTCGCCCGGCCGGAGCAGCGAGACGAGATCGCGGATGCCGCGATCCTCCAGCGGTTCGGGCGCGTCAGGGCGCACCACGAGCAGCCGCGCGGCGTCGCGCGGACTGACGGGCCTGAGTGCGATCCGGTCTTCCGGCAGCTCGAAATCGAAGAGGCCGACATCCATGGCGAGCGAGTCTCGTCCAAAAACAGCGAGCCCTCATCCTGAGCAACGAGCGAAGCTCGTGTCTCGAAGGATGTTCCAGCGCCCGCTGGAACCGCCCTTCGAGACGCCGCGCAGGCGCGGCTCCTCAGGACGAGGGCTCGCCCTTCTTCAAAACCTCAGGCCGCGTCGGCCATCACCTTCAGCGAGACAATCGAGTCGGGATCGCGTACCGGCTCACCGCGCTTGATCTTGTCGACATTGTCCATGCCTTCCACGACCTCGCCCCAGACGGTGTACTGCTTGTCGAGGAAGCGCGCGTCGTCGAACACGATGAAGAACTGGCTGTTGGCCGAGTTCGGGTTCTGGGCACGGGCCATCGAGCAGACGCCGCGCACATGCGGCTCGGCATTGAACTCCTGCTTCAGGTCGGGGTAGCTCGAGCCGCCGGTGCCGGTGCCGTGCGGGCAGCCGACCTGCGCCATGAAGCCGTCGATGACGCGATGGAAGACGATGCCATCATAAAAGCCCTCGCGGGCGAGCAGCTTGATGCGTTCGACATGGCCGGGAGCGAGGTCGGGGCGCAGCTTGATGACCACGCGGCCCTTGGTGGTTTCCATCACGATGGTGTTTTCGGGATCGAGCGACATTAGCTCTGCCTTTCGTTAGGCGGCACACGGCCGTGGAAACGGATGATGAAGGGTCGCCCCGCGATACTCGCTCCGAGGCCCTTCGACAACCTCATCGGCGTGCAGGAATGGATGGCGGCAACAGCGGAATCGCTGAAGCGCCGCTGAAACGCGGGATCGCCGCGTCGCGTCTCCCAGGTCACGCGCGGCTGCCCGAAGAGGCTGCCGTCGCGGCGCAGGCTGAAGCGAAGCGAGACCATCGCGCCGGTCAGGTCGCCCGGCAGCGGCGGAGGCGTCCAGCAACGCCGCAGCGCCGGCGCAATATCGGCCAGAGTGGCGACGGTCTCCCCTTCCTCCGGCCGCGTCTCCGGCGAAACCGAACCGATCAGGCCGATCTCGCCATTGCGGCGCAGCAGGCTCTGCGAGCCGATGCGGCGCTGCTGCATGCCAGGAATATCGTTGTCGCCGCCGAAGGGGCCGCCGATACCGGGGTTGTAGCGCTGGCCGCTCTGCGGCGGCAGGATCGGGTTCTGCGAGCCGGATGGCGGAGGCAGAACAGGGTTCTGCGAGCCGGAGGCAGGCGGCAGGCCGAGATCGCGTGTATCCTGCGCGAGCGCCACGCCGCCGAGCAAAAGCACCGCGAGAGTGCCGGTGAGGATCGTCCGCAACATGGTCCCGCCCCTCCCCGGCTTCATCTCACTTGGCGTCGGAAGCCATCCGCATGCGAACGATCTTGTCCGGATTGGTGACCTGACCGCTGCCCTGGGCGCCCTTCTTGATCTTGCGCACGGCATCCATGCCGGAGACCACCTCGCCGAAGAGCGTGTAGCTGCCGGTCAGCGAGCCGCAGCCTTCATAGCAGATGAAGAATTGCGAATTGGCGGAGTTCGGCGACTGGGAGCGCGCCATGCCGACGGAGCCGACCTTGTAGGGCGTCTGGCTGAACTCGGCGGGAATGTTCGGCAGGTCCGAGCCGCCGGTGCCGGTGCCGGTCGGGTCGCCGGTCTGGGCCATGAAGCCGTCGATGACGCGATGGAACACGACGCCGTCATAGAAGCCGCGCTTCACCAGCGCCTTGATCTGGGCGACATGCTTCGGCGCAAGGTCCGGCCGCAGGCGGATCGTCACCGGGCCGTCCTTGGTCTCGAGAATGACCGTGTTCTCGGGATCGGGCTTGGGGCTCTGGGCTTGGGCGAAACCGAGCGAGGCGACGACGGCAAGGGCGGCGAGCGAGCTGCGCAGCATGAAAATCTCCATGGCCACCGGCAAGTCCGGCGGATGGCCGTAGGTAGCGATATCCTTTGACCGGAACAAGGCACCTGCCCTAACGGCCGCCGCCAGGGGACCGGCAGAAAAAACCATTGTTGCACTGCACAAGTGCAATGGAGATCAAACTTGCAAAAATTTAAGGCTGCATTTGTCTAAACTGATGACAGAGCCGTCACAATCAGCTAAGTCATCTCCCGCTGGGAGCGCCTTGCTAGCCATGGCGCTGCGGACCAGGTCTCGGGAGGACAAACGCCCGCCTAGTATCCGAGTCGCACGCAACCAGACGCGCGCCGATACTGCGGTAAAAAAAGACTATCCAAGGCAAGGCATCGGCCTTGCCTTTTTCTTTGCCGGCTGCCCCGCCGCTCTACCTGCCGAAGCTTTTCCTCATCCCACAGCGATCGGAAGCGTCCTGCCCTAGCATGGCGCGCGTCTGCCGGACACGGCAGCGCCTTCCGATCCCTATCCTGCCGGCAGAGCCCTGCGAGTGCGCCGTTTCAGATGTCGTAGGTCACCCAGACGTACCAGACGCCGGCGAAAATCACCGCGGCGACGACCGAGGTGATCGCGGCTTTCTTGAGCAGCCCCGGCAGGATCGGCGCACCCGGCTCGGTTCCCTCGACGACGTCACCCGTCTCGTGCTGGCTGCGGATGCCGAAGGGCAGCACGGCGAAGAGCGTGATCCACCAGATCACGAAATAGAGCGCGAGCCCGCCAACGATGTTCATGCGCCGCTCCCCGCGAGGGCGATGCAGGCGAAAGCGACCCGGGCCTCGGTCGGCACGCCGAAGCGTGCGGTATGGCGCGCCGGCAAGCCGTTGGGAAAATGCCTGACATACTCCGCGTTGCAGGCAGCGTAGTCGGCGGGATCGGTGATCAGCATGGTCATCTGCACGACGCGATCGAGCGAGCTGCCGGCCTCCTTCAGGATCTCCCCGATGCGAAGCAAGGCATTGCGTACTTGCTCCGCGGCCGTGTCGCCCCGGAAGATACCGAGAGCGGGATCGTGCGGCGCCGACTGGCCGGAAACGAAGACCATCCCACCAGCGACGGTCGCCGCGCTGAAGGGGCGTGGCGAGCCGGGCTCCGGCTGGCCGAGGAAAGCAATCTCGGTCATGACTGTCAGGCCTGTTCCAGTTCGACCAGCGTGCCGAGGAAATCCTTGGGATGCAGGAAGAGCACGGGCTTGCCATGGGCGCCGATGCGTGGCTCGCCGGAGCCGAGGACCCGCGCGCCCTGCGCCTTCAGCCGGTCGCGAGCGGCGAGGATATCGTCGACCTCGTAGCAGATGTGATGGACGCCGCCATCGGCATTGCGCTCGAGGAACTTCGCGATCGGCGAGTCGGCGCCAAGCGGCTCCAGCAGTTCCACCTTGGTATTGGGCAGCTCGACGAAGACCACGGTGACGCCATGTTCCGGCTGCGGCAGCGGCTGCGAGACGCGCGCACCCAGCGTGTCGCGATAGAGCGCCGTCGAGGCCGCGAGATCCTTCACCGCGATGGCGACATGGTTGAGGCGTCCGATCATCTTCGTCTTCTCCAGCCCGGCGGCGCTGCGCCTGTTCTACACCTCGACCACCAGCGCATGCACCAGTGGCTTCTTGCCCCACTCCTCGTTGACAGCGCTGCGCACGCCGCGCTCCAGCGCGTTGCGAAGGGCCTCGGGGTCACGGCGGCGGGCCTTGGGGATGCCGTCGAGCAGTTCACTGACGGTATCGGCGACGTACTCGTCGAAATCCGTGCCATCGCGGGTGCGTGGCGGCAGGCCGAGGACCGCGATTTCCGGCTCGCCCGCGATGCCGCCCTTCTCGTCGACGGCAACCGCGATCGAGACGATGCCGGCGAAGGAGAGCCTCCGGCGCTCCTGCAGCGTCTTCTCAAGGGCGTTCACCAGCAAGGAGCCGTCCTGGTAGAGCCGGCCATGCGGGGCCTCATCGACCTTCCTCGCGCCCTCACCCGAAATCGCGACGACGTCGCCATTGCCGGCGCGCAGCACATGCTTCACGCCAAGGCTACGGGCAAAACTCTCATGCTCGGCGAGATGCAGGTCCTCGCCATGAGCGGGGATCGCGATCTGCGGCTTCAGCCAGCCATAGAGCCGCGCCAGTTCCTCACGGCGGGGATGGCCGGAGACATGCACGAGATGGGTGCGGTCCGTGATGATCTCGATATTGTCGCGGGCCAGCGCATTCAGGATGTTGCCGACCGATTTCTCGTTGCCGGGAATGGTGCGCGACGAGAAGATCACGCGGTCTCCGGCGGAAAGCGCGATCTCGGGATGGTCATCCGCGGCGATGCGCGAGAGCGCGGCGCGCGGCTCGCCCTGGCTGCCGGTCAGCAGCGCCACCACCTTGTCGCGCGGCAGGTAGCCATAGGCATCGACGGGACGGAAGGCAGGGATGCCGTCGAGATAGCCGCATTCGCGGGCCACATCGATGACGCGATCCATCGCGCGGCCGACCACCACCACCTCGCGCTCATTCGCCATGGCGGCCTCGGCGACCGCACGCAGCCGCGCCACGTTGGATGCGAAGGTGGTGACGGCGACACGACCCGGCGCGGAGGCCACCAGCTCCTTCAGCTTGGCGGCGACGTCGGCCTCGCTCGGGCTGATGCCGTCGCGCATGACATTGGTCGAATCGCAGACCAGGGCCAGCACGCCCTCCTCACCGAGTTCGCGCAGGCGCTTTTCGTCGGTCGGCAGGCCGACGCGCGGCGTCGGGTCGATCTTCCAGTCGCCGGTGTGGACGACGAGGCCGGCCGGGGTGCGGATGGCGAGCGCATTCGACTCGGGGATGGAATGCGCAACCGGCACATATTCGATGTCGAACGGCCCGAGCGTGATGCGCCCGCCCTGCGCCACGACGTTGATCTCGACATTGGGCGCGCCGGGCTCGGAGAGCCGGCGCGTCGCGAGGAGGCCTGCGGCGAAGCGCGTGCAGTAGACCGGCGCCCGCAGCGAAGGCCAGAGCGCGGCGAGCGCGCCGATATGGTCCTCATGGGCATGGGTGATGACGATGCCGAGGAGGTTCGCCCGCTCCTCGATGATGTAGCGCAGATCGGGCAGGACGATATCGACGCCCGGCGCTTCCGGGCCGGCGAAGGACAGGCCGCAATCGACCAGGATCCATTTGCGTCTCCCCTCGGGCCCGAAGCCGTAGAGGGCGGCGTTCATGCCGATCTCGCCGAGGCCGCCGAGGGGAACGAAAACGAGCTGGTCGCTGGAGCGGGTCACTGGCAATCCTGAAGGCATGGCAGTCGCCAACAGCGCATCATTGCGCGCCGATGCCGACTTGCCGGGAGATCTTGCGGGATACGCGGTGCATCCCGGACGAAGCGAAGCGGAGATCCGGGATGCATGCCGGCGCGATTCCGGCTCGCGTTCCGGCATGGATCCCGGGTCGTCCTTCGGCCGCCCGGGATGACCGCGTGGAACCGACGAATTCCTCTAGCATGGTCGTGACGCGGCAGGCCAGCATGGCCGCCCGCGCATCTCAGGCCGCTCCAAAGAAGAGATCGCCCGCATCGATGACGCGCCGGCCGGCTTCCGTTTCGAGTTCGAGACGCCCCGTCGGGTCGAGACCGATAAATCGCCCCGCCAGCGGGCCGTCTGGCAGGCGGATGGTGATGGTCTCGCCGAGAAAGGCGGCGCGCTCGAGCCAGGCGGCACGGATCGGCCCGAAGCCACCGGGCTGGGACCAGATGGCGAAGCGCTGGGCGAAGGCGTCGCTCAGCCCCGTCAGCATCGTCTCGACATTGGCCTGCGGCGCTGCCGCCTTGAGGAAGGTCGCGGGATAGGGTGTGTCGGAGGGGCAGGAAGCGATGTTCACGCCGCAGCCGACGATGACGTTGAGCCGCCCTGCCCGGCTCTCGCCTTCGAGCAGCAGGCCCGAGGTCTTGGCGCGATCGAGCAGCAGATCGTTCGGCCATTTCAGCTTCAGCCCGGACGCGGCCGGGCCGAGCAGCTTCGCCGCGGCATCGTGCAGGGCTAGGCCCACGACGAAGCCAAGCTGCGGTGCCAGCGCCGGCTCGCACGGGTCGGTCAGCAGCAGGCTCGCATAGAGATTGCCGCGCGGCGAGCCCCATTGCCGGCCATGCCGGCCTCTGCCGGCATTCTGGCTGCGGGCGACGATCCAGAGCTTGCCGGGCTCGCCCTGATCGAGCGCGCGGCGGGCCTCCTCCATGGTCGAGGCGACCTCGTCGCGGATGATCAGCCGGTAGCCCGCTGCGCGGGCGGCTTCGCCGAGCACGCGCGGTCGGCTCAGAAGAGCGACTTCGCCGCCGCCTCGGCCGCGTTGAAGAGCGGCGCCGGCAGCAACGAAAGCACCAGCACGAAGATGGTCGAGAACAGCAGCACGGTGCGCACGCCGTAATCCGCGGTCTCGAAGGCCGGCTTCGGATCGTCGAAATACATCACCTTGACGAGGCGCAGATAATAATAGGCGCCGACGACGCTGGTGATCACGCCAACGACGGCGAGAACGTAGAGCTTGGCCTCGATCGCGGCGAGGAAGACGTACCACTTCGCCCAGAAGCCGGCGAGCGGCGGGATGCCGGCAAGCGAGAACATCATCATCGACATCGCGAACGCCATCCAGCGATTGGTGCGGGACAGGCCGGCAAGCTCCGAGATGTCCTCGACCAGTTTTCCGTCACGGCGCATCATCAGCACGCAGGCGAAGGCGGCGAGCGTCGTGGCGAGATAGATCGCCATATAGGTCATCACGCCCTGCACGCCGCCGGGGGTGCCGGCGGCGAGACCGACCAGCGCGTAACCCATATTGGCGATCGAGGAATACGCGAGCAGGCGCTTGATATTGCGCTGGCCGATCGCGGCGAAGGCGCCGAGCGCCATCGAGGCGATCGAGATGAAGACGATGATCTGGCGCCAGTCCTGGATCGCGCCCGGGAAGGCGCCGACGAAGATGCGGACCACCATCGCCATGGCAGCCATCTTGGGAGCCGAGGCGAAGAAGGCGGCGACCGGGGTCGGAGCGCCCTCATAGACGTCCGGCGTCCACATGTGGAACGGCACGGCCGAGATCTTGAAGGCGACGCCGGCGGCGATGAACACGATGCCGAAGATCAGGCCGATGCCGGCATGGCCGCCCTGCGTCGCCGCGGCAATGCCGGTGAAGGTGACGGTGCCGGTGAAGCCGTAGACCAGCGAGGCGCCATAGAGCAGCATGCCGGAGGAGAGCGCGCCGAGCACGAAATACTTCAGGCCCGCCTCGGTCGACTTCGCATTGTCGCGGTCGAACGCCGCCACGACATAGAGCGCCAGCGACTGCAGCTCGAGTCCGACATAGAGGCTGATGAGATCGTTGGCCGAGATCATCATCATCATGCCGATGGTCGCGAGCACGACGAGAATGGGGAATTCGAAGCGCATCGCCCCCTCGCGCCGCAGCGTATCGGCGGAGAGAAGGATCGTGGCGCCGGCGCCGATGAGCGTCAGCACCTTCATGAAGCGGGAGAAGCCGTCGGCGATGAAGCCGTTGTTGAAGGTCAGGAGCTTGCCGCCGGCCGAGACGACCAGCACCAAGGCGACCGCGAGCAGCACGAGGGCGAGGCCTTCGAGCAGGCGCGTCGCGCGCTCACCCTGGATCGCGCCGACCAGCACCATCGCGATGGCGCCGACGGCGAGGATGATTTCCGGCAGGGCCGGGCCGAGAGCGGGCAGAGCCATGACGAGACCTTACTGCACGGCCGCCACTGCCGTCTTCGCGACAGTGAGGGCAGCCTGATAGTTCTTGATGAGCGCTTCGGTCGGCGCCGCGAAGGCGTCGAGGATCGTGTGCGGCTGCACGCCGTACCAGATGGTCAGCAGGACGAGCGGGACCAGGATCGCGATCTCGCGGCCGTTCAGGTCCTTGATGTCCTTGAGCTCCGGCTTGACGAGTTCGCCGAAGACGACCCGGCGGTAGAGCCAGAGCGCATAGGCGGCCGAGAGAATGACGCCGGAGGTCGCGAAGAAGGCAACCCAGGGATTGGCGCGGAAGGCGCCGACCAGCGTCAGGAACTCGCCGACGAAACCGGCGGTGCCCGGCAGGCCGACATTGGCCATGGTGAAGACCATGAACACCACCGCGTAGAGCGGCATGCGGTTCACCAGCCCGCCATAGGCCGCGATCTCGCGGGTGTGCATGCGGTCGTAGATCACGCCGACGCAGAGGAAGAGCGCGCCGGAGACGAGGCCATGGCTCATCATCTGGAACATCGCGCCCTGGATGCCCTGCGGCGTCAGGGTGAACAGCCCCATGGTGACGAAGCCCATATGCGCCACCGAGGAGTAGGCGATCAGCTTCTTGATATCCTCCTGCATCAGCGCCACCAGCGAGGTGTAGACGATGGCGATGACGGAGAGCGCGAAGACCAGCGGCGCGAAATAATGCGACGCCTCCGGGAACATCGGGATCGAGAAGCGGATGAAGCCGTAGCCGCCCATCTTCAGCAGAATCGCCGCCAGGATGACGGAACCAGCCGTCGGCGCCTCGACGTGCGCGTCGGGCAGCCAGGTATGGACCGGCCACATCGGCATCTTCACCGCGAAGGAGGCGAAGAAGGCGAGCCACAGCCATGTCTGCATGCCGGCAGGGAATTTGTGGGCGAGCAGCGCCGGAATGTCGGTCGTACCGGCGTTCCAGTACATCGCCATCACCGCCAGCAGCATCAGCACCGAGCCGAGCAGCGTGTAGAGGAAGAACTTGTAGGAGGCGTAGACGCGCCGCTTGCCACCCCAGATGCCGATGATCAGGAACATCGGGATCAGGCCGGCTTCGAAGAACAGGTAGAACAGCACGAGGTCGAGCGCCGCGAAGACGCCGATCATCAGCGTCTCCAGGATCAGGAAGGCGACCATGTACTCTGCCACCCGCTTCTCGACCGAGGTCCAGGAGGCGAGGATGCAGAACGGCATCAGGAACGCCGTCAGCACGATGAAGGGGAAGGAAAAGCCGTCGACGCCAAGCTTGAACTTGATGGCATCGGAGACCCAGCCATGGGTCTCGACCATCTGGAAGCCGGGGTTGGCCGTGTCGAAGCGGCTCCAGGCCACGCAGGCGAGCACGAAGGTCAGCACCGTCGTGATCAGCGCCGCCCAGCGGGCGTTGGAGTCGACCGAGGCCTGATCGCCGCGCTGCGCCAGGATGAAGGCAGCGCCGACCAGCGGCAGGACCAGAAGACCGGTGAGGATACCGAAACCGAAGGACATCATCTCACCCGCGGGTCACAAGATACCAAGTCACCAGCCCGGCGACGCCGATCAGCATCGCGAAGGCATAGTGATAGAGATAGCCGGTCTGCAGCCGGACCACCCGATTGGTCACATCGACCACGCGTGCCGAGATGCCGTCCGGTCCGAGGCCGTCGATGACCAGGCCATCGCCCTTCTTCCAGAGGAAGCGACCGAGCCATTTCGCCGGGCGCACGAACAGGAAGTCGTAGAGCTCGTCGAAGTACCACTTGTTCAGCAGGAACTGGTACAGCGCCGGGTTCGCAGCCGCGAGCTTGCCCGGAATGTCCGGCCGGCGGACATACATCCAGTAGGCGAGCACGAAGCCGATCACCATCGCCACGAACGGCGATGCCACCACCCACTTGGGCACCTCGTGCATGGTGTGCAGGATGTGGTTGTCCTTGCCCATGAACAGGGACGACTTCCAGAAATGCTCGAAGTCGTGGCCGACGAAGTACTCCTTGAAGGCGACGCCAGCGAAGATCGCACCGACCGAAAGCAGGGCGAGCGGCACCAGCATCACCCAAGGGCTCTCATGCGGCGTGTGATCATGGCCGTGGCCGTGAGCGTCATGGCCGTGCGCATGGTCGTCATGGCCGTGCGCGGCATGGGCATGGTCATCGTGACCATGCGAGTCATGGCCATGGCCCCAGCGCGGTGCGCCCTCGAAGGTCATGAAATAGAGCCGCCAGGAATAGAAGGACGTCATGCAGGCGGCGACGACCAGCAGGATGAAGGCATAGGAGCTGGCGAAGCCACCATGCTCGACCGAGGCATAGGCGCTCTCGATGATCGCATCCTTCGAGAAGAAGCCGGCGAAGCCGAAAACCGTCCCGGGGATACCGACGCCGGTCAGCGCCAGGGTGCCGATCGTCATCGCCGCCGCGGTCAGCGGGATGTGCTTACGCAGGCCGCCCATGCGGCGCATGTCCTGCTCGTGGTGCATCGCGTGGATGACCGAGCCGGCGCCCAAGAAGAGCAAGGCCTTGAAGAAGGCGTGGGTGAAGAGGTGGAAGATGCCGGCGCCGTAATTGCCGACGCCGAGCGCGACGAACATGTAGCCGAGCTGCGAGCATGTCGAATACGCGATGACGCGCTTGATGTCATTCTGCACGAGGCCGACCGTCGCGGCGAAGAAGGCCGTGGTCGCGCCGATGACGACAACGACGGTGAGCGCGACGGGAGCATACTCGAAGAGCGGCGACAGGCGCGCCACCATGAAGACACCGGCAGTGACCATGGTCGCGGCATGGATGAGGGCCGAGACCGGGGTCGGGCCTTCCATCGCGTCCGGCAGCCAGGTGTGGAGCAGGAACTGGGCCGACTTGCCCATCGCGCCGACGAACAGCAGCAGGCAGGTCAGGGTCAGCGCGTTCCAGTCATAGCCGAGGAAGCGGAAGCCCTGGTTCACGAACTCGCCGGCGCGCGGGAAGATGGCGTCGAAGGCGACCGAGCCGAACAGCACGAAGACCAGGAACATGCCGAGCGAGAAGCCGAAGTCGCCGACGCGGTTGACGATGAAGGCCTTCATCGCCGCGGCGTTGGCCGAAGGCTTCTGGTACCAGAAGCCGATCAGCAGATAGGAGGCGAGACCGACGCCCTCCCAGCCGAAGAACATCTGGACGAGATTATCCGCCGTCACCAGCATCAGCATCGCGAAGGTGAACAGCGAGAGATAGGCGAAGAAGCGCGGCCGGTGCGGATCCTCGTGCATGTAGCCGATCGAGTAGAGGTGCACGAGCGACGACACGGTGTTGACGACGACCAGCATCACGGCGGTCAGCGTGTCCACGCGGAAGGCCCAGTCGACCTGCAGGCTGCCGGAGGAAATCCAGCTCGCAACCTGGATGCGCGTCGTGCCGGAGCCGAAGCCGACCTGGACGAGGGCGACCCAGGACAGGATTGCCGAGACGATGAGCAGCGAGGTCGTGACGATCTCGGAGCCGCGCGCGCCGATCAGCCGGCCGAACAGGCCGGCGATCAGGAAGCCGATCAGGGGGAGGAAGACGATCAGGTGATACATGGTCGTGAGGTCCAGGCGCCAGGCAGCGCTCAGCCTTTCATCATGTTGATGTCTTCCACCGCGATCGTGCCGCGGTTGCGGAAGTAGACGACGAGAATGGCGAGGCCGATCGCGGCCTCAGCCGCCGCCACCGTGAGCACCAGCAGCGCGAAGACCTGTCCGACGATATCGTTCAGGAAGCTCGAGAAGGCGACGAAGTTCAGGTTGACCGAGAGCAGGATGAGCTCGACCGACATCAGGATGACGATGACGTTCTTGCGGTTGATGAAGATGCCGAGCACGCCGAGCGTGAACAGGATGGCGCTGACGGCGAGATAATGGCCCAGTCCGATCGTCATCATGCCATCTCCTCGGGAACGCCGGCGTGCGAGGGCACCTGCTTGACCTCCATCGCCGCGTCCTTGGTCCGGGCGTTCTGGGTCGGGACGTGCTGGCGCTTGATGCCGTGGCGCTCGCGCAGCGTCAGCACGATCGCGCCGATCATGGCGACCAGCAGCACGAGACCCGCCGCCTGGAAGTAGTAGACATACTGGGTGTAGAGCACGCGGCCGAGCGCCTCGGTATTGGTCATGCCGGCGGGGATCGCGGCGACCGGCGCCTTGACGATCTGCGGGTCGATCACCCAGGCGCCGACGACCAGCAGCAGTTCGACGGCGAAGATGAAGCCGATCAGCGCCCCCACCGGCAGATAGTTCAGAAACCCCTGGCGGAACTCGGCGAAATCGACGTCGAGCATCATCACCACGAAGAGGAAGAGCACCGCGACCGCGCCGACATAGACGACGACCAGCAGCATCGCGAGGAACTCGGCGCCGAGCAGCATGAACAGCCCGGCCGCGTTGACGAAGGCCAGGATCAGGAACAGCACCGAGTGCACGGGATTGCGCGAGGTCACCACCATGAAGGCGGATGCCACGGTAACGCCTGCAAAGAGATAGAAGAAAGCCGCTGCGGCATTCATCTCGGCCAGCCCTTCCCGCCCCTTTTCGGCGCGGTCCTCGTTTGGTTCGTGCGCCGGGACTCAAGGAGCCCGGAGCAATTTGGAGCGTCTATAAACAGGCCCTCCGAACGCGACAACCGCGCGGCGGGTCTGGTCTCGTTCTAGGACGTCATTCTCGGGCGAAGCGAAGCGCAGACCCGAGAATCTCTGGCAGAACGAGGCGTCGGAGCCTCTTCCTGCACGAGATGCTCGGGTCAAGCCCGAGCATGACGGCAGCTACCGATACGGCGCGTCCATCGCGATGTTGCGCGCAATCTCGCGTTCCCAGCGCGCGCCGTTCGCGAGCAGCTTGTCCTTGTCGTAGAACAGCTCCTCGCGGGTTTCGGTCGCGAACTCGAAATTCGGCCCCTCGACGATGGCATCGACCGGGCAGGCCTCCTGACAGAAGCCGCAATAGATGCACTTCGTCATGTCGATGTCGTAACGGGTCGTGCGGCGCGTGCCGTCGTTGCGGCGCGGGCCGGCCTCGATGGTGATGGCCTGCGCCGGGCAGATCGCCTCGCAAAGCTTGCACGCGATGCAGCGCTCCTCGCCGTTCGGATAGCGGCGCAGCGCGTGCTCGCCACGGAAACGTGGCGAGAGCTGGCCCTTCTCGAACGGGTAGTTCAGCGTCGCCTTCGGCTTGAAGAAGTAGCGCATCGACAGGCCGATCGCCCCGACGAACTCCTTCAGCAGCAGGCCCCTTGCGGCTTGCGCGAGTGACATCGCCTTCGTCCTTCCATCCTCAGCCGAACAAAGCCCGGCCGATCACGAAACCCAGGATCGGCGTGAAGCCGATCGTGATTGCCATCAGCGCCCACCGCAGGATGCGGATGCGGCGCTCATAATCATTCTTTTCAGCCTCGGTCGTGGAGTGATCCGTGCGCCTGAGCGCCCCGATCACCACGGCCGTCATCAGCCGGTATTCTAGCAGACCCAGCCCGAAGCCGATCAAGGCACCGAGCGGGCCGGCCATATTCATGCCGTCAGCAGCCTGAGCCACTGAACGGCCTTGTATCCGCCGAAGCCACCGACAACCGCGGCGGCCACCGCCCCTCCGAGCGCCACGTCCAGCGCATCGAAGATCCGGCTTCGCCGCGCCCACCAGCACGCCGAGCCGTAAAGAACCAGTGCTGCGATCATGCCGAATGCAATTCCGGAGATCGCAGCCAAACTCATCCGCCGACCGGCCCCCAGCCAGTCAGCTGCAGCACCAGCGCCACCAGAACGACGCTCGCGATCGAGAGCGGCAGGAAGACCTTCCAGCCCAGGCGCATCAGCTGGTCGTAGCGGTAGCGCGGCACGAAGGCCTTCACCAGCGCGAACATGAAGAAGACGAGGCAGATCTTGAGCGCGAACCAGAACACGCCAGGCAGCCAGGTGAAGGGCGGCAGCGCGACCGGCGGCGCCCAGCCACCGAGGAACAGGATCGTCGTCAGCGAGCACATGGTCATGATCGCCACGTATTCGCCGAGCATGAACAGCAGGTACGGCGTCGAGGAATACTCGACCATGAAGCCCGCCACGAGCTCCGATTCCGCCTCGGCCAGATCGAAGGGCGGTCGGTTCGTCTCGGCCAGCGCCGAGACGAAGAACACGACGAACATCGGGAAGAGCGGCAGGAAGTACCAGTTCAGGATGCTGAGCCAGGGAACGCCGAGCGCATGGGCGAGCCCGCGGTTCTGCTGGGCTTCGACGATGGCCGAGAGGTTCAGCGAGCCGACGCAGAGCAGCACGGTGATGATGACGAAGCCGATCGAGACCTCATAGGACACCATCTGAGCCGCCGAGCGCAGAGCGCTCATGAACGGATATTTCGAGTTCGAGGCCCAGCCGGCCATGATGATGCCGTAGACGCCGAGCGAGGAGATCGCGAGGATATAGAGCACGCCGACATTGATGTCGGCGATGGCCCAGCCTTCCGCCACCGGGATTACCGCCCAGGCGCCGAGCGCCAGCAGGCAGGAGATGAAGGGCGCCAGCAGGAAGAGCCCCTTGTTCGCGCCGGCCGGGATAATCGGCTCCTTGAGCGCGAACTTGATCAGGTCCGCGAAGCTCTGGAACAGGCCCCAGGGACCGACCACGTTCGGGCCGCGGCGCAGTTGCACCGCCGCCCAGACCTTGCGGTCGGCGAGCAGGATATAGGCGATGAAGACCAGTAGGCAGACCAGCAGCAGCAGGCTCTTGCCGAGGATGATCGCGATATCGAGAACGAGGTCCCAGTTCATGGCCGGTTACTCCGCCGCCTGCTGGTGCCGGCCCGAAGCCAGCGCCGAGCATTCCGCCATCACGGCAGAGGCACGTGCGATCGGGTTGGTCTGATAGAAGTCGCTGACGGCCGGGGCGAAGCCCGCCTTGTCGGTCTTGCCGCCGAGGCCGGCAAGCTTGCCGATCTCCGCCGCGTCGTTGGCCGGGAGGCCGTCGAGCGCCGCGAAATGCGGGTGCGCCTCGTAGAGCGCCTTGCGCAGGCCGGACAGCGAGTCGAAGGGCAGCGTCTTGCCGAGCGCCGCGGAGAGCGCACGCAGGATCGCCCAGTCCTCGCGGGCGTCGCCCGGCGGGAAGGTGGCACGATCCGCCATCTGCACCCGGCCTTCGGTGTTCACATAGGTGCCGGACTTTTCGGTATAGGCCGCGCCCGGCAGGATGACGTCGGCGCGGTGAGCGCCCTTGTCGCCATGCGTGCCCTGATAGACCACGAAAGCGCCTTCCGGCACCTCGATCTCGTCGGCGCCGAGCAGGAAGAGCACGTCGAGCGCGCCCGGCTGGGCCATGGCCGCCGCATCCAAACCACCCGAACCCTCAGCGTTTTCTTGCGGCACGAAGCCGAGATCGAGCGCGCCGACGCGGGCGGCGGCGGTGTGGATCACACCGAAGCCGTTCCAGCCTTCGGTGATCGCGCCCAGCGACTGCGCCGCCTTGGCGGCGAGCGAGAGCACGGCCTCGCCATCGGCGCGGGCAAGAGCCCCCTGCCCGATCAGCACCATCGGCTTGCCGCCGACGGCGGCGGCCGACTTGACGATATCGGCCAGCGTCTCCGGGCCGGCGCCGAGATAGTCGTAGGTATAGGTCAGGTCGGCCTTCTCGCCGATGACACCGATCTTGAAGTCGCCGCGCAGCCAGCGCTTGCGGATGCGGGCATTCAGGATCGGCGCCTCGCGGCGCGGGTTCGAGCCGATGATCAGCAGCGAGGTCGCATCTTCGATGCCGGCGATGCCGGCGTTGAGGACGTAGGACGCGCGGCCGAACTTCGGATGGAGCTTCGTGCCATCCTGGCGCGCGTCGAGATTGGCTGAGCCGAGCGAGGCGATCAGCGCCTTCAGCGCGAACATGTCCTCGACCGCGGCGAGATCGCCGGCGATGGCGCCGATCTTCTCCGGAGCGGCAGCCTTCACCTTGGCGGCGATGGCGGCGAAAGCCTCGTTCCAGCTCGCGGGACGCAGACGGCCGTTCTCGCGGATATAGGGCCGGTCGAGACGCTGGGTCTTGAGACCGTCGGCGACGTGGCGGGTCTTGTCGGAGATCCACTCCTCGTTCACCGCCTCATTGAGGCGCGGCAGGATGCGCATCACTTCCTTGCCGCGCGAGTCGACGCGGATCGCCGAGCCGACCGCATCCATCACGTCGATGCTCTCGGTCTTGGAGAGCTCCCACGGGCGGGCCTTGTTCTGATACGGCTTCGAGGTCAGCGCGCCGACGGGGCAGAGATCGACGATATTGCTCTGCAGTTCAGAGCTCATCGCGTGCTCGAGATAGGTCGTGATCTCCATATCCTCGCCGCGGCCGATGGCGCCGAGATCGGAGGCGCCGGCGACCTCGGTGGTGAAGCGGACGCAGCGCGTGCACTGGATGCAGCGCGTCATCGTCGTCTTGACCAGCGGGCCGATATACTTGTCCTCTACCGCGCGCTTGTTCTCCGCGAAGCGCGAGGTATCCGCGCCATAGGCCATGGCCTGGTCCTGCAGGTCGCACTCGCCGCCCTGATCGCAGATCGGGCAATCCAGCGGGTGGTTGATGAGCAGGAACTCCATCACCCCCTCGCGCGCCTTCTTGACCATCGGCGACTTGGTCGAGACGACCGGCGGCTCGCCGTTCGGGCCGGGGCGCAGGTCGCGCACGCCGATGGCGCAGGAGGCCTGCGGCTTCGGCGGGCCACCCTTCACCTCGACGAGGCACATGCGGCAGTTGCCGGCGATCGAGAGCCGCTCGTGGAAGCAGAAGCGCGGCACCTCGACGCCCGCCGCCTCGCAGGCCTGGAGCACCGTGTATTCGGCGGGTACGTCGACCTCGATGCCGTCGATGAGGAGTTTCGTCATGGTCTCACTCCGCCGCCATCAGGCGCACAGGCTCGCCGTGCGGGTTGGCGGCATAGTCGTCGATGCGCTGCTCGATTTCGTGACGGAAATGCGCGATCAGGCCCTGGATCGGCCAAGCCGCGGCGTCGCCGAGCGCGCAGATCGTATGGCCCTCGATCTGCTTGGTGACGTCGAGCAGCATGTCGATCTCGCGCTTCTGGGCGCGGCCTTCGGCCATGCGCTCCATGACGCGCCACATCCAGCCCGTGCCTTCGCGGCAGGGCGTGCACTGGCCGCAGCTCTCATGCTTGTAGAAATGGCTGATGCGGGCGATGGCGCGGACGATGTCGGTCGACTTGTCCATCACGATCACCGCCGCCGTGCCGAGGCCCGAGCGCAGCTTCGAGAGAGAGTCGAAATCCATCGGCGTGTCGATGATCTGCTCGGCCGGCACCATGCGCACCGAGGAACCGCCGGGGATGACCGCCTTCAGATTGTCCCAGCCGCCGCGGATGCCGCCGCAATGCTTTTCGATCAGCTCGCGGAAGGGAATGCCCATCGCCTCTTCGACGTTGCAGGGCTTGTTCACATGGCCGGAGACGCAGAAGAGCTTGGTGCCGACATTGTTCGGCGTGCCGATCGACGAGAACCAGCTCGCGCCGCGGCGCAGGATGGTCGGAGCGACCGCGATCGACTCGACGTTGTTCACCGTGGTCGGGCAGCCATAGAGGCCCATATTGGCGGGGAATGGCGGCTTCAGCCGCGGCATGCCCTTCTTGCCCTCGAGGCTCTCCAGCAGCGCCGTCTCTTCGCCGCAGATATAGGCGCCGGCGCCATGATGCACATAGAGATCAAAGGGATAGCCGTGGACGTTGTCCTTGCCGATGAGCTTGGCCTCATAGGCCTCGTCGACGGCGCGCTGCAGCGCCTCGCGCTCGCGGATATATTCGCCGCGGATATAGATGTAGGCCGCATGCGCGCCCATGGCGAAGGAGGCGATCAGGCAGCCCTCGACCAGCGTATGCGGGTCGTTGCGCATGATCTCGCGGTCTTTGCAGGTGCCGGGCTCCGACTCGTCGGCGTTGACGACGAGGTAATGCGGACGCCCGTCGCTCTGCTTGGGCATGAACGACCATTTCAGCCCGGTCGGGAAGCCGGCGCCGCCACGGCCGCGCAGGCCGGACTTCTTCATCTCGTCGATGATCCAGTCCCGGCCCTGCTCCAGCAGGAACTTGGTGCCATCCCAGGCGCCGCGCTGGATCGCACCCTGCAGGGTACGGTCGTGCAGGCCGTAGAGATTGGTGAAGATGCGATCGCGATCTGCGAGCATGTCCTAGTGCCTCACTCTGCCGGCTTGTCGCCAAGCTTCGACTCGGGGCGCCAGCCCGTCGCGAGCTTCTTCGACTGAGCAATCCAGTCGTCGCGCACCGCCCTGCCCTTGAAGCCGGTCAGGCGTGCATCAACCCAGGCGAGCTCCGCCGGTGTCCATTTGGCGATCTGGTCGTAGTGCCAGATCCCCATCTCATTGAGCATCTCGGCGAGCTTCGGCCCGACGCCCCAGATCAGTTCGAGATCGTCGCCCTCGCCGCCGCGCGCAGCGGTCAGCAGCTCGGGCTTGCTCTCCTCGACGGCGGGCTCGGCCTTTGTCGCAACGGCAGGCTTGGCAGCCTCGGCAACATCCTTCTTCTCGACCTTGCCCTTGGCGGCCGGCGTGTCGTTGGCGGCACTGGAAGGCTGGGCCGGCTCGGACGGCTTCGGCCGGGCTGCGGCGGCCGTCTCGCTGGCGGGCTTTTCGGCAACCGCAGCCGGCGTGGCCTCGGCCTTCTTCGCCTCGGCTTCTGCAGCCTTCTTCGCTTCCGCCTCGGCGGCAGCCTTGGCGGCAGCGGCTTCGGCAGCAGCCTTGCGCTGCTCGCCAATGCGCTTCTGCCAGTCGCCGGCGCCGATCATCGAGCCGTCATAGAGGGCCTTGTCGGTCAGCGTCTGCGGGCCGCCTTCCGGCTCGGAGCCGGTGCGGCCATTCTGCGGGCCGGGCTTGACGGCGCGGCCATTGCGGAGATCGTCGAGGAGCTGGCGGAAATTCGCCGGCGTCAGGTCCTCGTAGTAGTCGACATTGATCTGCGCCATCGGCGCGTTACAGCAGGCGCCCAAGCACTCGACCTCGAGCCAGGAGAGCTTGCCGTCGGCGGTCACGGTCGATTGCGGGCCGATGACGTCCTCGCAGACCTTCTTCAGCGCCTCGGCGCCGCGCAGCGCGCAGGGCGTCGTACCGCAGAGCTGGACGAAATACTCGCCCACCGGCTGCAGGTTGAACATGGTGTAGAAGGTCGCGACCTCCAGCACCCGCATCGGCGCCATGCCCAAACGCTTGGCGACGGTCTCGATCACGGCGCGCGAGACCCAGCCCTCCTGCTCCTGTGCCTTCCACAAAAGCGGGATGACGGCGGAAGCCTGGCGGCCGGCCGGATACTTGGCGATCTGCTGGTCGATCCAGTTCTCATTCGCCGCGGTGAAGGCGAAGGAGGCCGGTTGGACAGGATCAGGCGCGAGACGACGGACGGACATTAGCGGTCCACCTCACCAAAGACGATATCGAGGGAGCCGAGGATCGCGGAGACGTCGGCTAGCATGTGCTTGCGGCACATGAAATCCATGGCCTGGAGATGGGCGAAGCCCGGGGCCTTGATCTTGCAGCGATAGGGCTTGTTGGTGCCGTCCGAGACCAGATAGACGCCGAATTCGCCCTTCGGCGCCTCGACCGCGGCATAGACCTCGCCGGCCGGGACCTTGTAGCCCTCGGTGTAGAGCTTGAAGTGGTGGATCAGCGCTTCCATCGAGCGCTTCATCTCGCCGCGCTTGGGCGGCACCATCTTGCCGTCGAGCGAGGAGACCGGGCCGCCGCCATCGGCTGCCAGCAGCTTCTCGCAGCACTGCTTCATGATGCGCACCGACTGACGCATCTCTTCCATGCGGATGTGGTAGCGGTCGTAGCAGTCGCCGTTCTTGCCGACGGGAACGTCGAATTCCATCTCCTCGTAGCACTCGTAGGGCTGCGACTTGCGCAGGTCCCATGGCGCGCCGGAGCCGCGCACCATCACGCCCGAGAAGCCCCATTTCCAGCAGGTCTCGAGATCGACCACGCCGATATCGACGTTGCGCTGCTTGAAGATGCGGTTGTCGCTGAGCAGTCCTTCAAGGTCGTCGCAGACCTTGAGGAACGGATCGCACCATTCGGCGATGTCGTGGATCAGCGAGACCGGGATGTCCTGGTGCACGCCGCCGGGCCGGACATAGGCCGCGTGCATGCGCGCACCGCAGGCCCGCTCGTAGAAGATCATCAGCTTCTCGCGTTCCTCGAAGCCCCAGAGCGGGGGCGTGAGGGCGCCGACGTCCATCGCCTGCGTGGTGACGTTCAGCAGATGCGAGAGGATGCGGCCGATCTCGGAATAGAGCACGCGGATGAGCTGGCCGCGGCGCGGCACGGTCACGCCGGCGAGACGCTCGACCGCGAGCGAATAGGCATGCTCCTGATTCATCGGCGCGACATAGTCGAGCCGGTCGAAATAGGGCAGCGCCTGCAGATAGGTCTTGGCCTCGATCAGCTTCTCGGTGCCACGATGCAGCAGGCCGATATGCGGATCGACGCGCTCGACCACCTCGCCGTCGAGTTCCAGCACGAGACGCAGCACGCCATGCGCCGCCGGGTGCTGCGGACCGAAGTTGATCGAGAAGTTGCGGATATTGTGCTCGGTCATGCCGTGCCGCCCTGCATTGCCGCGACGCGGGCCAGGAACTCGTCCCCGGTCAGCCGTGGCCGCTCGCCGGCAAACGCATAGAGCGCCGGCTTTTCATCGATGAAGATCTCCGCGACGAAGGCGAAGGACGACGGGTCGTCGAAGCTTTGGAAGGCCACCGCGACATGGCCGTCCTCGCCCTCACGCAGGCGCCAGAACAGGCTCGACCCGCAGGTCTTGCAGAAGACCCGCTCGCCCCAGTCGGAGGACGGATAGACGCTGAGTGCCTGCTCGTCCGCAACAGATACGCCGGAGCACGGCACCGCCATGAAGACGCCGCCGCTCCATTTCCGGCACATGCCGCAATGGCAGACGTCCATCTCCTGCTTCTCGGGCGTCGCGGTGAAGCGCACCGCGCCGCAAAGGCAGCCGCCGGAGAGGGTTTGGTGGCCAGCCGCCATCACGCCCCCTTCGCCTTCTCGTCACCGGGCAGCACGTAGTCCGTGCCCTCCCAAGGCGAGAGGAAATCGAAGTTGCGGAATTCCTGGTTGAGCTTCACCGGCTCGTACACGACGCGCTTCTGCTCGTCGTCGTAGCGCACCTCGACGAAGCCGGTCAGCGGGAAGTCCTTGCGCAGCGGATAACCCTCAAAGCCGTAATCGGTAAGGATGCGGCGCAAATCCGGGTGGCCGGAAAACAGGATGCCGTAGAAATCGTAGGCCTCGCGCTCGAACCAGTTTGCCGCCGGGAATACGTCGACGACAGAGGGAACGGGCGTCGCCTCGTCGGTCTGCACCTTCACGCGCACGCGGCGGTTATGGTGCGGTGCCAGCAGATGGTAGACCACGTCGAAGCGCTTCTCGCGGCCCGGATAATCGGCGCCGGCGATGTCGGTGAAATTGACGAAGCGGAAGCGCGGATCGCTGTAGAGCACCCGCAGGACCTCGACGATCGTAGCTGCCTCGGCATGAACCGTCAGCTCGTCGAAAGCGACGACCGCCTCCGTCACCGCGCCGGGCAGCGCGGCCTTGATCTCTTCGCCGAGTTTTACGAGCGCTTCGCTCATCGTCTCACCTTCATCGCCTGCAGCATCGACCGACGGAGCCCTCAGCGCTCGATCGTGCCGGTGCGCCGGATCTTCTTCTGCAGCAGCAGCACGCCGTAGAGCAGCGCCTCTGCCGTCGGCGGGCAGCCCGGGACGTAGATGTCGATCGGGACGATGCGGTCGCAGCCCCGCACCACCGAATAGCTATAGTGGTAGTACCCGCCGCCATTGGCGCAGGACCCCATCGAGATGACGTAGCGCGGCTCCGGCATCTGGTCGTAGACCTTGCGCAGGGCCGGAGCCATCTTGTTGGTCAGCGTCCCCGCAACGATCATCACGTCGGACTGGCGCGGTGAGGCGCGCGGCGCGAAGCCGAAGCGCTCGACATCGTAGCGCGGCATCGAGAGCTGCATCATCTCGACGGCGCAGCAGGCCAGACCGAAGGTCATCCACATCAGCGAGCCCGTGCGGGCCCAGTTGATCAGATCGTCGGTGGCGGTAACGAGAAAGCCCTTGTCGGCCAGCTCGTTGTTGATCTCGACGAAGAACGGATCACGCGTGCCGACCGGCTTGCCGTCCGGGCCGAGAAGCCCCCGCGGTGCCTGCGCGACGAGCGGGTCGCCGCGATCGATCGCTGTGATTGCCATGACCTAATCCTCGTGAACCTTTGCCTGCCAGATATGAAGCGGAAGTCCGCCCCGCGATCCGACAGTCAGTCCCACTCCAGCGCGCCCTTGCGCCACTCGTAGACGAACCCCACGGTCAGCACGCCGAGGAAGATCATCATCGACCAGAAGCCATACCAGCCGAGCTTGCCGAAGGCGACGGCCCAGGGGAACAGGAACGCGACCTCGAGATCGAAGATGATGAAGAGAATCGAGACCAGGTAGAACCGGACGTCGAACTTCATGCGGGCATCGTCGAAGGCGTTGAAGCCGCATTCGTAGGCCGAAAGCTTTTCCGCATCCGGCTTCGAATAGGCGATCGCGAAGGGGGCGATCAGCAGGGCCAGGCCGATGACCGCCGAGACGCCGATGAACAGCACCAGCGGGAGATAGTCGGTCAGAAGAGACTGAACCGGGAGAGCTTGCATGGTCGAACTCACTTCGGACGGCCGCGTAACGGCTCGCTGCCCAGTCGCTTAGACCCTCGATTAGAATGAAGCAAGACTCCGCCGCGCCGCACAATCGCGCGAGCGGGTTGAATGCAGCGCAGGATGGGGCAGAATTCGTCTGCGTCCGCACACTCTCTCCGCCATTCCGGGCGGAATTCCGTCGGAAACGCGTATTTTCAGCCGCTGTGACGGGCACAAGCCCGTTCGCCGTGCCGAATCGTTCCCGGCCGGTAAGCCTGCCACGCCCGAAAGGCCTTCGATGCCCAAGCCGTTTCAGCCCGCCACCATATCGAATCCGGCAGTGGCTCACGCGGCGCGATGAAGCCCGCTTGCCTGCGCGCCGGAGTCGTCCCGGCGCTTGTTCTTCTGCTTTCCGCGACGTCTGCCATGGCCCAGGAGGGCGAGCGCGTCCGCGCGCCCTTGCCACCGCAGCGGCCGTTCGATCTCGATCTGGAGGGCACGCCGAAACTGCCCAATATCGTCGTGCCCCCAGCGGCACCCGTGACGGCGCCGTCAATCCGCAGCACCGCGCAGGACACACCTCCCGCGGCTCCCGCGCCCGAAACGCCTGAGAATACCCCGGCCTCCATGACACCGCCCGCCGAAGGCACCCCGCCCGCCCCCGGCGAACCGGACGACGACGAAGGCGTGGAGTGGCCGAAGCTGACGCCGGGCCAGAAGGCCGGCGCCGAGCCCGACTTCGACCCGAACGAGAAGCCCGAGCGTCCGGGCATCTCGACCGACCCCGGCACCTCGATCACCTGCCTGCCCGACCAGTTGAAGCAGACCCTCGGCAAGATTGCCGATCGCTATGGTGCGGTGAAGGTGACCTCGACCTGGCGGCCGCCTTGGCGCGCGCGGCGCGGCTCCTATCACAAGGGCTGCCAGGCGATGGACTTCCGTGTCCCGGGCGTGCGCCCGCGCATCGTCCTGGAATGGGTGCGCAGCCTGCCGGAGGTTGGCGGGCACCATGTCTACTGGAACGGGCTGATCCACATCGACACCGGCCCGCGACGCCCCTGGTAGAGAGCGGCGCTTCGTCCGTCTCCCTAGGTTCGAGCGTCCGCAAACGCGGCCGCTCATTCCCTTCAACCGCGTTCAGGGCCTCTCCGCCGCCTCCGAAAGGCCTGGCCCATCCAAGCGCAGCGTGACCCGCTTGACCGAAACATCGTCGGGATCGAGAACGATTGCGAAGCCGAGACTGTGACAGAGAGCGAGCATAGGCCCGTTCTCCGCCAGCACCTGGCTATGGACGCGGCGGATGCCCTCTGCCCTGGCCCAGTCGATCATCAGGACCATCAAAGCGCGGCCCAGTCCCATGCCTTTCAGGTCCGAGCGAAGCAGGATCGCGTATTCGGCCTCGACATGTCCGGGGTCGGCATGCAGCCGGACCGCGCCGGCGGCGTCGCCGCTCCCATCCTCGGTCGCGATGAAGGCCATCTCCCGCGCGTAGTCGAGCTGGGTAAGGCGCGCGAGGAAGTTGTGGCTGAAGGATTTGAGCGGCGCGAAGAAGCGCAGCCTCAAATCCTCCGGGGTCACCCTGTTCAGCATCGCGCCGATCAGGAGTTCGTCCTCCGGCTTGATCGGGCGGACCGAAAAGCGCCGCTCGCCCAGCTCCAGGCGCCTCGTCCAGGCCCCGGGATAGGGGCGGATCGCCGGACGCCGGCGGCGGGCGGGGTCGGGTTCCAGCGCGATGCGCGCATCCACCACCACGGCACCATTCGCATCTGCGAGGATCGGATTGAGATCGAGTTCGCGGATCTGCGGCAGCTCGGACGCGATCTTGCCCAACGCGACCAGCAGCGTGGCGATCGCACGCCGGTCTGCCGCCGGGACATCGCGATAGGCCGCCAGGATACGCGAGACGCGGGTTCGCGAGATCAGGTTCTCCGCCGAAGCCAGATCGAGCGGCGGCAACGCGACATGCGTATCGGCTATAAGCTCCGCCGCGATTCCACCCCGGCCGAACACGATCGCCGGGCCGAAACAGGAATCGGTGGCGAATCCGGCGATCAGCTCCCGCGCCTTGGCACGGTGCGCCATCGGCTGCACCATGAAACCGGTCAGACGGGCCTGCGGACGCTGCCGGCGTAGGCGCTCCGCCATCTGCTCCGCGGCCGCGCGGACAGCGCCTTCATTGCCAAGGTCGAGTTCGACGCCGCCCACGTCCGATTTGTGCGGAACATCGGGGGAGACGATCTTGAGCGCGACCGTCCGCCCGGCCTCGAATTGCGCTCCGGCTGCTGCGACCGCCGCATCGGCATCAGGAGCGATGATGAGATCGAGCGTCGGGATTCGGAACAAGGCGAGCAGACGCGTCACCTCATCTGGCTCCAGCCAGCTTCGGCCCTCCCCGAGCGCCTGCGCGATAATCGCCTCGGCGGCAGCGACGTCGGGCGGGTCGTCATCATCGATCGATGGCGGCGTCGCCATCAGCTCCTTGATCAGCCGGGCGTGGCGGGTGAGGTGCTGGAACCCGACGACCGCCTCCTGTTCCGTGGCGAAAGAGGGAATGCCGGCGGCAGCGAAAATCGCCGCCGCGCTTTCCCCCGCTCCGACCCAGGCAGCGAGAACCGGCTTGGCTCGCGCGTCGCGGTGGGCGTCGACCACCGCGCGGGCGCAATCCAACGGATCGGATGGCGCGACCGGCGCGTTGAGCGCCAGCACCGCATCGACCGTTTCCTCCGCCAGCAGGCGCGAGACCGCTTCGTGATAATCCTGCGGGCTGCGGACGATCTCTGGCTCCCGGCGCCGTAGCTGGGAGCCAGCCGCCTGTCGCAACCGGCCGGCGGCCAAGGCGGCCAGCCCCTCCCCGTTGCTGACGATGGCGAGCCGGCCCGCATCGGCCGCCCGGGCCCGGCCGAGAGTCTCGGCGGCGGCGAAGAGCTCGTCGAGATCGTTTACGCGAAACAATCCGGCGCGATGAAAGGCCGCGTCATGCGCGGCATCGCTGGTCACGATCAGCCCCGCATGAGTCAAGGCCGACAGGCTGTCGTCGAGACGTGGCGGCTTCAGAACCAGCACGGGCTTGATCCGCGCTGCGGCGCGTGCCGAAGAGAGGAAGCGCGCGGCATCCGTGACCTCGTCGATAGCCAGCAGAATGGTCCTCGTATGCGGATCGGCGGCGAAATGATCGAGGCAATCGGCGATGTCGACATCCGCCCCCTCGCCGACCACCACGGCCCCCGACAGACCGATCTCGCGACGCCCCGCCCAGGCCAGGATGCCGGCAGCCACCGAGTTGGACTGCGCGGCCAGCGCCAGCGTGCCGACTGAAAGCTGCACGGGCACAGCGGTCGCGTTGAGGCCGAGGCGGGGGGCCGCGATCCCGAGAGACGACGGCCCGATCAATCTCACCCCGGCGGCACGGGCTGCCGCACCCAGTCGGTCGCGGTCGGCAGCGTCCCCATCCGGCACCAGCACGCCGCCGCAGCCGCGGTCCTTGGCTGCAGCCAGCGCCCGTTCCGCAGCCGCGCTGGAGGCGATGACGAGATCGGAAGGCGGCATGGACGGCAGATCGTCCTCCCCGGAGAGGACGACCAGCTTGCCCCGATAGGCGCCCGCCTGGATTTGTTTCGCCAGCTCATCCGTTTCGCCGACGCCGGCAATCACGGTGGTCGAGGCCGGCTCGAGCAGGCGCTTGATCAGGGCGAGCGTCATCGGTCGGCCATGTCCGTTTGCGATGCTGCGATCAGAAGCGATCCTGGCCGCTGGGGCCAAGCGTCATCGACAGCTTTTCACATATGATCGCGCAAATCCCGTGACGAGCCTATGCGGCCAGATGGCGGCTGACCGGATCTCCACCATGGCCGGCAGGGCCGCGACAGCCCCGCCTCCCATCAGCGGAGAAACGCATCGACCTCCGCGGCGAATTGCTCGGCCTGCTCGATGTTCGAGATATGCGCCGCATCGAGCAGGCATTTGCGCGCGCCCGGGATCGCTGCGACGATGGCCTCGCCATCGGCGGGCTTGGTCGCCGGATCCTTCGACCCGATGATGACGAGCACCGGATTGCGGATCGCCTTGATCGACTCCCGCTGATCCATGTCGCGAATCGCCAGGCACGACCCCTGATAGCCCGCGACCGGCGTCCCCAGGATCATGGCCCGCATCCGCTCGATGGTCGCGGGCGCGGCGGCGCGGAAGGGCTCCGGGAACCAGCGCGCGATCGTCGCATCGACGAGCGCCTCCATGCCCCCGCCTTCCGCTGCCGCGACCCGTCCGTTCCAGAGATCGGCCGGGCCCATGTAAGCCGCGGTGTTGGCGAGGACGGCCCGGTCGATCCGCTCCGGCGCATGCGTCAGGAGCCACATGCCGACCATGCCGCCCATCGAGAGCCCGCAGAAATGCGCGCGTTCGACGCCGAGCGCATCGAGCACGCCGAGCGCATCCCGGCCCAACTGCTCCATCGCATAGGGAGCCGGCGAAACGATGCTGCGGCCATGGCCGCGCTGATCGTAGCGGATCACCCGGAAATGCCGCGACCAAAGCGGAATCTGGTCGTCCCACATCGACATGTCCGAGCTGAGCGAATTGGACAGCAGCAACGCGGGCGCCGAGTCGGCCCCGTCGATGCGAACCTCGAATTCCTCATGGCCGATTGTAATCCGCATCGTCTTGGCTCCGTTCGCTGGCCGCATCTTTGTGTCCTCCCAATGCCGCTGTGCGCAACATCGGAAAAAACAAACATGCATGCTTGTCTGTTTGTTTCCAACTGCTAGAGTTCGGGCATGCCGCCATCAGCCGACAAACAGCGCCGGACGCAGGAGGAACGCTCGACGGAAACGCGGGCGCGCCTGATCGACGCGACGCTCGATCTGCTGGTCGAGCGGGGCTACGCGCTCGCGACGACGTCGGAGATCGCGGGGCGGGCCGGCGTCACCCGCGGCGCGCTGAATCACCATTTTTCCGGCAAGGACGATCTGATCGTCCAGTCCGTGAGCCATCTGCTCCATAGCTGGATCGGCGAGATCCGGCAGGTCGCCGAACTGGTCAAAGCCGGCAGCCTGTCCCTCTCCGACTTTGTCGATCGGATGTGGGAGCTGTTCTCCGGCAAGCTGTTCCTGGTCACGCTCGAGCATGTGACCGCCGCACGGCACAATCCCTATCTGCGTGAGCAGCTGGTCTCGGTGACGCGAGAATTTCATACGGCGCTCGACGGCACCTGGCAGGATTTCTTCGACGGAACCGGCCTGCAGAAGCCCGAGGTGGAGGCGGCCTTCAATGCCACGCTCTGCCTGATGCGCGGCATGAGCCTGCAGACCATCCTGCGCGACGACGCCGCCTACTATGCGCGCCTTCTCGGCTTCTGGAAGACGGTTCTTGCCGAGCATTCGCAGCAGGGCCGCGCAGGCGCAGGCGCCCTTTCCGATCTGACAGAACAAGGCGTGCACCCATGACACAGGCGATCATTTTCGAGAACGCAAGGCTGCTCGACGGCACCAGCGCGGAAGGCGAGCACGACCGCTTCGTGCGCGTCGAAGGCGGGTTGATCCGCGAGGTCTCGGACCGCCCCATCACCGACGGCGGCGCGCGGCGCATCGATCTCAAGGGCCGGACCCTGATGCCCGGCCTGATCGACTGCCACGTCCACGTCATCGCCAACTCCGCGAATTTCGGCCAGAACGCGCTCCTCCCGGATGCGCTCGTCGCGCTGCAGGCCGCGAAGCTGATGGGCGAGATGCTGCACCGCGGCTTCACTACCGTTCGCGACGTCGGCGGCGCGACCTACGCCCTCGTCGAGGCGCAGGAACAGGGCCTCTATGTCGGCCCGCGCCTCGTCATCTGCGGCAAGGCCCTGTCGCAGACCGGCGGCCATGCCGATTTCCGCGGCCGCTACGACAACCGCCGGCCGGATTACCAGACCCACCAGCTCGGTTCGCTCGGCCGCATCTGCGACGGTGTCGACGCCTGCCGCGCCGCGGCCCGCGACGAGATCCGCCAGGGCGCCCAGTTCGTGAAGATCATGGCCAATGGCGGCATCGCCTCGCCGACCGATCCCATCGCCTTCCTCGGCTTCAGCGACGCGGAGATCGCCGCGATCGTCGAGGAAGCCCACAACGCCCAGACCTATGTCGCTGCGCATCTCTACACCGACGAGGGCATCGCCCGCGCCGTGAAGCTTGGCGTACGCTCGATCGAGCACGCCAACCTCGTCCAGGCCGCGACCGCCCGCCTGATGCGCGAGCGGGGCGCGATCGCCTGCCCGACGCTCGTCACCTATGAGGCGCTGAACAACGAAGGCGCCTCCTACGGCCTGCCCCCCTCCTCCGTCGCCAAGATCGACGATGTCCGCTTGCGCGGTCTGGAATCGCTCGAGATCATGCGCGAGGCCGGCGTGACCATGGCCTATGGCACCGATCTGCTCGGCGCCATGCACCGGCACCAGTCGGAGGAATTCGTTATCCGCGGACGCGTTCTGCCTGCCATCGAGGTCATCCGCTCGGCGACCGTCAACGCGGCCGAGTTGATCGGGATGCCCGGCAAGATCGGCACCATCAAGCCCGATGCCTATGCCGACTTCATCGTGGTCGACGGCGATCCGCTGGCCGATCTCTCGCTCCTGACGGGACAGGGGCGCAACATGCCGGTCATCATGAAGAACGGCGACTTCATCAAGAACGAACTGAACTAACCAAAAAGGGAACAGGCCATGACCACCAACCGTCGTCAGTTCATCGGCACGCTCGGCGCCGCTTCGGCGCTGATCGCTGCGCCTTCCGTCCTGCGCGCCCAGTCGCAGGGCGTCTTCCGCATCGGCGCGCTCTGCCCGGTGACGGGTGCCGGCGCGCCCTACGGCTCCGGCATGCAGAAGATGATCATTGCCGCCGCCGAGATCGTCAACGCCGCCGGCGGCGCCGCCGGCCGCAAGCTCGAGGTCGTCTCCGAAGACACGCAGACCAGCCCGCAGGCCGGCGTCCTCGCCGCCAAGAAGCTGATCGACGTCAACAAGGTCCAGGCCATCCTCGGCACCTGGTCCTCCGGCGTTTCCCTCGCCGTCGTGCCGCTGACGAACGACGCCAACATCATCCTGATGAACACCTCCGGCGCGCCGGCGCTCTCGGTTCCGCCGGCCAATGCCAAGGGCCTGTCCTATCGCTTCCAGGCGACGAACGACCGCTTCGGCCGGGCCTTCGCGGAGATCTGCGTGAAGGAAGGCTTCAAGCGCCCGGCCACCATGGCCTTCAACAATGCCTCCGGCATCGGCAACACCGAGGGCTTCCGCAAGGCCTGGGAGGCGAAGGGCAACAAGGTCGTCGAGAGCGTCGTCTACGAGCCGAACCAGGCGTCCTATCGCTCCGAGCTGCAGAAGATCCTCGCTGCCAACCCGGACGTGATCGTCACCGGCTCCTATCTGTCGGACACCACGATCATCATGCGCGAGTGGTTCCAGACCGGTCAGCCGGTCAAGTGGATCATCCCCGGCTGGGCCGCCAACCCCGATCTGGTCAAGGCGACCGGCCCGGAGGTCGTCGAAGGCGTGATCTCGGTCGATTCGATCTCGAACGAGACGGCTCCGTCCTTCAAGGCCTATGCCGAGGTCTACGAGAAGACGACCGGGCAGTCCGGCCAGTCGAACATCTTCAGCGCCATGACCTGGGACATGGTCAATGCGCTCGCCCTGGCGATCGAAGCGGCCGGCTCCACCGAGACGGCGGCGATCAACGCCAAGATCCGCGAGGTCTCGAACCCCGGTGGCACGAAGGTCTACAGCTATGCCGAGGGCAAGGAAGCGCTGAAGAAGGGCAAGATCAACTATGAGGGCGCGTCCTCCGTGCTGGATTTCGACCAGTATGGCGATGTCTCCCCATCCTTCGGCGTCTTCTTCATCGAAGGCGGCAAGCTCAACCGGCGCTACGTCGTCAACATCTGACGCATCGCCCCTGCAGGCCATCGCCTGCAGGGGCCGCAGGCTCCGGCCGCGGCGATGCCCGACCAGGTTGCTCCATGTTCTACGCTCAGCTTTTCATAAACGGGCTATTCCAGGGCCTCGTCATCGGCCTGGCGGCACTCTCGATCACGCTCGTCTTCGGGATCGCGCGCTTCCCCAATGCCGCGACCGGTGACTCCATGACGCTCGGCGCCTATGCGGCGCTGGCGGCCCACAAGGCCAGCGGCTCCTTCATCCTCGCCGGGCTCGGCGCGGCCGGCGCGACCGGCATCGTGCTGCTGCTCGCCTATTGGAGCGTGTTCCGGAAACTCGCCAACCGCTCCGTCGTCGCGCTTCTCGTCGCCTCGATCGGCGTCGCCTTCGTGCTGCGGGCCGCGCTCGGCGTCGCCTTCGGCCATGGCCAGCAGGTCTTCCAGGTGCCGCTCTCGCGCCCCTACGTCTTCGGCGGGCTGCGCATCCTGCCGCTCGACCTGCAGATGGCGCTGGTCGCGCTCGTCACGCTGATTGCGGTCTTCGCCCTGCTCTATCTCACGGCGATCGGGCGGCAGATGCGCGCCGTCGCCGACAACCGCGATCTCGCCCGTGTCTCCGGCATCCGCCCGGGCCGCGTGATGATCGCGCTCTGGCTGCTCGCCGGCGCAGTCGCCGGCATCGCGGGCATGATGCTCGGCATGAAGACCATCGTGACGCCCGAATTCGGCTGGGAGATGCTGCTGCCGGCCTTTACCGCGGCGATCCTCGGCGGCATCGGCTCGCCGGTCGGCGCCGTCGTCGCCGGGCTCATCCTCGGCGCCATGCAGGAGGTTTCGACCCCCTTCGTCGGTTTCACCTACAAGATCGCGATCGCGTTCCTGATCATGCTCGCCGTCCTGCTGGTCAGGCCGCGCGGATTGTTCGGCCGCGTCGAGGGAGTGCGCTGATGGAAGCCTATCTCGTCGCGATCGGCATCATCGCGCTGATCTATGTCCTGCTCAGCCTCGGCCTGACGCTGCAATACGGGCTCACCGGCCTGATCAATTTCGGCCATGTCGGCTTCTTCGCGATCGGCGCCTATGCCAGCGCGCTGCTCGTGCTCAACGGCGCGCCGTTCATTGCGGGCTTCGCGGGCGCGGCCCTGTTTGCGGCCGTGGCGGCCTGGCCGATCGGGCTGGTCTCGCTGCGCCTGCGTGACGATTACTTCGCCATCGTCACGCTCGGCTTCTCGGAGGTTGTACGGATCGTCCTGACCAGCGAGCGCTGGCTGACCCAAGGCGTGCAGGGCATTCCCGGCATTCCGCGGCTCTACTCCGGCCTCGGCGGCGCCGCCGGCCAGATCGCCACCTTCGCCACCATCCTTGCCGTCACGATCGCCGCCGCCTGGATGATCCGCCGGATCGCGCGCTCGCCCTTCGGCCGCATCATCGAAGCCATCCGCGACAACGAGGAAGCCGTGCAGGCGCTGGGCAAGGACCCGCCGCGCTTCAAGATCCAGGTGCTGGTTGTCGGCGCGGCGCTCGCCGGCATCGCCGGCGCCTTCTATGCGCACTACATCACCTATATCGTGCCCGAGCAGTACATCCCGCTCGTCACCTTCTATGTCTGGATGGCGATCATCATGGGCGGCGTCGGCCGCGTTTCCGGCGCGGTGATCGGCTCGGTGATCCTGATGGCCTTCCTCGAAGGCTCGCGCTTCATCCGCGATATCGTACCGGGCATCTCAGAGGTCGACATGGCCTCGGTCCGGATCGGCCTCGTCGGCCTGCTGCTGATCCTGTTCATCATCTATCGGCCGCAGGGGCTCATGGGGGATTACACCAAGCGATGAGCCTCGAAATCCGCGACATCACCAAGTCCTTCGGCGGCTTCCAGGCCCTTGACGGCGTGCGCCTCACGATCGAGACCGACGCCCTGTTCGGCATCATCGGGCCGAACGGCGCCGGCAAGTCGACGCTGTTCTCTGTCATCTCCGGCTTCGTCCCGGCCGATGCGGGCGAGATCCGGCTCAACGGCGATCCGATCGACGCCCTCTCCCCGCCGCAGCGCGCTCGCGCCGGCATGGTCCGCACCTTCCAGGTGCCGCGCGAGTTCTCGCATCTGACCGTCCGCGAAAACCTGATGGCCTCCGCCCCGGATCAGACCGGGGAGAGCCTGCTCGGCCTGTTCTTCCGCCCCGGCCAGGTCCGCAAGGAGGAAGCCGCGATCGCCGAGAAGGTGGAGCGCACCATCGCCTTCCTCAAGCTCGGCAAGGTCGCCGACGTGCCATCGGGCAAGCTCTCCGGCGGCCAGAAGAAGCTGCTCGAACTCGGCCGCGCCTTGATGGTCGAGCCCAAGCTCATCCTGCTCGACGAGCCCTTCGCCGGCGTCAATCCCGTGCTGATCGGCGAGATCATGGAGCGAATCGAAGAGCTGAATGCACGTGGCATCGGCTTCGTCATCATCGAGCACGATCTCGAGGCGCTGACCCGCCTCGTGCCGCGGCTCGCAGTCATGGATCGCGGCAAGGTTCTGGCCGAGGGTGCCCCCGCTGCCGTGCTCGAGGATCCCGTCGTGCGCGAAGCCTATCTCGGAGGCGTGTCGTGACGCTGCTTGAAATCAAGGATGTCCGCGGCGGCTACGGCGAGGTCGACATCCTCAACGGCATCTCGCTGTCGCTGCAGAAGGGCGAGATCCTGACCGTCGCCGGCACCAACGGCGCCGGCAAGTCGACGCTGGCGAAGGCGATCGTCGACCTGCTGCCACGCGTCTCCGGCGGAATCCAGTTCGAGGGGCGCGACCTGCTGCCCCTGACGACCGAGGATCGCATCGCCGCCGGCATCGGCTACGTCCCGCAGGTCGCTAACGTCTTCGGCTCGATGAGCATCCTGGAGAACCTGCAGGTCGTCGTCGGCGTGCGCGATCAGGCACAGCGCATCCGCGAGCTCTTCGAGGCGTTTCCGCTGCTGGGCGAGCGCAAGCGTGCCCGCGCCGGGTCGCTCTCCGGCGGCGAGCGCCAGCAACTCGCCTTCGCCCGCGCGCTGATGACGCGCCCGCGGCTGATGATCCTCGACGAGCCGACGGCGGCCCTGGCCCCCGCCAAGGTTGCCGAAGCCTTCGCCCTGATCAAACGCCTGCCCGCGCTCGGCGTCTCGGTTCTGGTCGTGGAGCAGCGCGCGCGCCAATCGCTCGCGATCTCCGACAATGGCTGCATCCTCGACGGCGGCAAGGTCGCCCTCGCCGGCCTCGCCCAAAGCCTGCTCGACGATCCCAAGGCGGCCGAACTTTATCTCGGCCAGCACTGACGAAGCCGCCGCTGCCCAACCGGCAGCGGCCCGCAGATCCGGACCCACGCGGCAAGCGCAAAAACGCTAGGTACCGCAGAAGGTTGCCAGCACGCGCTCATGCACGGCGGGCGGCCGAGCGTACTCCTCCCGGCCCGGCTGCTCGTCATAGGGCTTCGCCAGGACGGCGAGCAGTTCCTCGAATGGCGCCAGATCGCCCCGCTCGGTTGCCGCCTCGATCACGGCCTCGACGCGGTGATTCCGCGGAATGAACAGCGGATTGATGCTGCGCATCGCGCGCTGCCGCTCTTCCGCGGAGAGGCTTTCCTGCTGCAGCCGCTGCTGCCAGCGCCCATGCCAATCGTCGAACTCGCCGGGATTGGTGAAGAGCTCGCGGCAGCTTTGCCCGTTGCCAACAGCGTCATCGCTGAGCCGCCGGAAGGTCAGAGTGAAGTCGGCATGGCCGCGCTGCATCGTATCGAGCAATGCCTTGATGAGCAGGACGTCATCCGGCGCTTCGGTGAAAAGGCCGAGTTTCCGGCGAAAGCCCGCGATCAGACTGGCCTGGAACAGCTCGTTGAAACGATTGACCGCCTCCTGCGCGACCGCGACCGCCTTCTCCTGGTCCTCCGCCAGCAGCGGCAGCAGCGCCTCGGCCAAGCGCGTCAGGTTCCACAGCGCGATCGGCGGCTGGTTGCCATAGGCATAGCGGCCGTGCTCGTCGATCGAGCTGAAGACCGTGGCGGGGTCGTAGCTGTCCATGAAGGCGCAGGGACCGTAGTCGATCGTCTCGCCGGCGATCGACATGTTGTCGGTGTTCATCACGCCATGGATGAAGCCGATCAGCATCCAGCGCGCGACGAGGTCGGCCTGAGCGGCAACCACCGCTTCCAGCAGAGCCAGATAAGGTGCGTCGCCATCCGCCACCTGCGGGTAGTGCCGGGCGATGACATGGTCGGCGAGGAGGCGCAGCGCCTCGACATCACGCCGGGCGGCGAAGAACTGAAATGTTCCGATCCGAATATGGCTGGCGGCGATGCGGGTCAGGATGGCGCCGGGCAGCAGCGTCTCGCGCCGGACGGCTTCGCCCGTCAGCACCGCGGCGAGTGCCCGCGTCGTCGGCACGCCGAGCGCCGCCATGGCTTCGCTGAGGACGTACTCGCGCAGCACCGGCCCCAGCGCGGCCCGGCCGTCGCCACGCCGCGAGAACGGCGTCGGGCCGGCTCCCTTGAGCTGGATGTCGCGGCGCCGGCCGTCACGGTCTACCACTTCGCCAAGCAGGATCGCCCGGCCGTCGCCGAGCTGCGGGCTGAAGCCGCCGAATTGATGCCCGGCATAGGCGGTCGCGATCGGGAGCGCCCCTTCGACCAGGCTGTTGCCGGCCAGCATCGCGACACCGTCCGGCCCCTTCAGCCAGTCCGGATCGAGGCCGAGCTGCCGGGCCAGCGCCTCGTTGAGCTTGATCAGACGAGGAGCGGCCACCGCGGTTGGGTTTACCGCGGCATAGAACCGCTCCGGCAGGCGCGCATAGGAGTTGTCGAACGGAATCGCGATCATCATCCGTAGATATGCGCGCCAGCCGGCATGGCAACGTCAACCTTCATGCGGCGGCCGGGACGAGCTCCCGTTCGCGCGGCTCGCGCACCGACACGATGGCGACCGCGGCGATCAGGCAGAGCACACCGGCGATGAAGAAGGCCGGCAGATAGCTCGCATAGACCGTGCGGCTGAAGCCCGCGCCCCAGGCGGCGGTAGCGGCGCCGAGTTGATGGCCGGCGAAGATCCAGCCGAAGACGAGGTTGGCGCGCTCGCCGAAGCGGTCGGCCGCGAGCTTCACCGTCGGCGGCACGGTCGCTACCCAGTCGAGACCGTAGAACACCGCGAAGATCGAGAGTTCGTAGAAGCTGAAGCTGGTGAAGGGCAGGTAAATCAGCGAGAGCCCGCGCAGGCCATAATACCAGAACAAGAGCTTACGGCTGTCGAAGCGGTCGGACAGCCAACCCGAGCCAACCGTGCCGGCGAAGTCGAAGATGCCGATGACCGCGAGCATGCCCGCCGCGGCGACCGGCGCCATGCCGAAATCGCCGCATAGCGAGACGAAATGGGTCTGCACCAGGCCGTTCGTGCTGGCGCCACAGACGAAGAAAGTGCCGAACAGCGCCCAGAAGATGCCAGAACGAGAGGCGTCCTTCAGCGCGACGAGCGGCGAGGCCAGCATTGCGCCCAGCGTCGCCGGTGCCGCGGGTGGCGCAGCCACCGGCAGCGTCGCGCCATAAGGCGCAAGTCCGAGGTCGGAGGGCCGGTCACGCATCAGCACCAGCACCGCGACGGCGGCCAGCAGCAGCATGCCCAGCACGAAGGCGAGCGCGCTGCGCCAGCCGAGCGTTTCCGTGAGCGAGGCGAGCAGCGGCAGGAAGACGAGCTGGCCCGTCGCCGTGCTGGCAGTCAGCAGCCCGATCACGAGGCCGCGGCGCGCCGAAAACCAGCGTGTCGCCACCGTCGCGCCCAGCACCATGGCGGTCAGCCCCGTGCCGAAGCCGACCACGACGCCCAGGAACAGCATGAGCTGCCAGAGCGTCGTCATGGCGAAGGAGCCCAGCACACCCGCGGCGATCAGCGTCAGCGCGACGGCCGCGACGCGCCGGACACCGAAGCGGTTCATGAAGGCGGCGGCGAACGGCCCGATCAGCCCGAACAGCACCAGGCGGATCGCGAAGGCGGACGAGATTTCCGCGGTCGACCAGCCGAACTCCTGATGCAGCGGGCCGATCAGGACGCCGGGCGCCCCGACGGCGCCGGCCGTCACCAGCATGGTCAGGAAGGTGACCGCCGCGACCACCCAGCCGTAGTGGATGCCCCGGCGGGCGAAGAAGCGGGGTAATGCCGAGTTCTCGGCGGAGATGGCTATCTGCGACATGAGAGCATCCAATTTATGGGTATATACCCGCTTGAGATTAAACGATCAGAGAAGATCGCTCAGCTCGTTGAGAGCCTTGAGACGCTCGGCGCCAAGACGCCCGGTGATATCCTGCTGGCACGTCTCCCAGAGCGGAGATGCCTCTTCCAGAATCGCCTCCCCCTGCGCGCTCAGCGACACGACCAGCTCGCGCTGATCTTCGCCGCGCCCAAGTTGCACAAGGCCCATCTTCTCGACCACGCGGATATTGCGCCCCATGGTCGATCGATCGAGTTCCAGAAGCCGGCCCAGTTCCGTCAGGCTGACTGGCTGATGCCTCCGGACGTTCCTGAGGATCGCGAACTGGGCAATGTTGATCCCCACCGGCGCCAAAGCGACGTCATACAGCCCCGCAATCTTGCGGGTCACGGTCTTGAGGCGTGTGCAGTAACAGGCGATGGACATAGTTGCGGGTATATGCCCGCTTTTATGCAAAATCAAGCGCGATTCGACCACCGCGCCGCAGCGTATCCAGCGCAGCCGGCCCGCATGGCGCCGACCGCGAAAAGGAGATCATTTATCTCTAAAATCGGAAAACAACGATAAGGACATTCCCCATACCGCCCGACTAGATTGCCGACCGAAGAAGGAAATTCTTCGCTTACGCCGCCGCGAGCGGCACCATATCGGACCGGCTTGATGTCTCTCAATCATGTTCTCGGCGTCGACCATGTCGTCGTCGCCGTTCGCGATCTCGCTCTCTCGGCGAAGGCCTGGGAGGGGCTAGGCTTCACGATTTCGCCTCTCGGCCTGCATTCGCCGCATATGGGCTCGGCCAACCACACGATCATGCTGCAGGAGGATTATCTCGAGCTGCTCGGGATCGTCTCCGAGACCGACCAGAACAGGCCCACCCGCGACTTCCTGGCGAAGCACGAGGGCATTGAGCGCATCGCCTTCACCACCGACGACGCCGCGGCCGGCGCGGCCGAAATCACCGCACGGGGCTTTCCTGCGATCGGCCCGGTGCATTTCGGCCGGCCGGTGCCGCTCCCCGGCGGCGGCGAGGCCGACGCCAAGTTCAATGTCTTCCGCTGGCCGCTCGAGGAGCAGCCCGGCGGCATCCGCATCTTCGCCTGCCAGCATCTGACGCGGGAGAACGTCTGGGTGCCGGTGCTGCAGCAGCACGCCAACGGCGCTGTCGCCATCCGGCGTATCGAGATCCTGTCGGCCGATCCGCAGGCGGCCGCCGAACATCTTTCGCGGCTGATCGACGAGCCGGTTCGGCAGGAAGGCACGGTCTGGCGCGTCGCTTCCGGCCGTTCGCGCGCCGACATCCTGTTCTATGCCGCCGAGACCTTTGCCGAGCGCTATCCGGATGCGGTGCGGGAAGGCGCGGCAACCTTTGGCGTCGCTGCGCTCGTGCTGGCCACGCGCGATCTCGACGCTGCCGCAGCAGCATCCGGCGCGATCCGCCACGGCGATGCCGCCAGCGTGCCCGCAGCCCGCGCCTCCGGCTCCGTGCTCAGCTTCGTGCCGGCCTGACCGGCACGGCTCCTGCATTCCGCCTTTCAGCCTCCGAGCTCAGATCGTCGAGGACCTCCATGGACTTCACCCGTCGTTCAATCCTGATGACCTCCGCCGCCATCGCGGCCAATGTCGTCAACCCGTTCAAGGCCTTCGCGCAGGAGACGCCGCGCAAGGGCGGCGTCTTCGGCGTTCACTACGGCGCCGAGCAGCGCCAACTCAATCCCAGCCTCCAGGCCTCGACCGGCGTCTACATCATCGGTGGCAAGATTCAGGAGGCGCTGGTCGATCTCGACGCCAACGGCAACCCGGTCGGCGTGCTCGCCGAAAGCTGGGAGGCGGCGCCCGACGGCAAGACCATCACCTTCAAGCTGCGCAAGGGCGTGACCTGGCATGATGGCCAGCCCTTCACCTCGGCGGACGTCCAGTTCACCGCGATGGAGATGTGGAAGAAGATCCTGAACTACGGGACGACGCTGCAGCTCTTCCTCACGGCCGTCGACACGCCCGATCCCTACACAGCGATCTTCCGCTACGAGCGGCCGATGCCGCTGAACCTCTTGCTGCGCGCCCTGCCCGACCTCGGCTACGTCTCGGCCCGCCATCTCTATGAGGGCAAGGGCGACATCCGGAACAACCCGGTCAACCTCGCACCGATCGGCACCGGCCCGTTCAAGTTCGTCACCTATGAGCGCGGCCAGCACATCATCGCCGACCGCAACCCGAACTACTGGCGCGAGAACGCGCCCTATCTCGACCGTATCATCTGGCGCGTCATCACCGACCGCTCGGCCGCCGCGGCACAGCTCGAAGCCGGCCAGCTGCACTACAGCCCGTTCTCCGGCCTGACGATCTCCGACATGGCCCGGCTGTCGCAGGACAAGCGCTTCATCGTCTCGACCAAGGGCAACGAGGGCAACGCCCGCACCAACACGATCGAGTTCAACTTCCGCCGCAAGGAACTCGCCGATATCCGCGTGCGCCGCGCCATCGCGCATGCGCTCGACATCCCCTTTTTCATCGAGAACTTCCTCGGCGACTTCGCCAAGCGCGGCACCGGGCCGATCCCCTCGGTCTCGACCGATTTCTACCCGGCCGACAACGGCCCGCAGTATCCCTTCGACAAGGCGCTCGCGGTCAAGCTGCTCGACGAGGCCGGCTACAAGCCCGGCGCCGGCGGCACGCGCTTCTCGCTCCGGCTGACCCCTGCCCCCTGGGGCGAGGACATCTCGCTGTTCTCCACCTTCATCCAGCAGTCGCTGGCGCAAATCGGCATCAAGGTCGATATCGTGCGCGTCGATGGCGGCGGCTTCCTGAAGAGCGTTTACAACGATTGGGACTTCGACCTCGCCACCGGCTGGCACCAGTACCGCAACGACCCAGCCGTCTCGACGACGGTCTGGTACCGCTCCGGCCAACCCAAGGGCGCGCCTTGGACCAACCAGTGGGATTGGAAGGACGATGCCGTCGACAAGATCATCGACGACGCCGCGACCGAGGTCGATCCCGCCAAGCGCAAGGCGCTCTACAGCGATTTCGTCCGCAAGGTGAACACCGAGCTGCCGATCTGGATGCCGATCGAGCAGATCTTCGTCACCACGATCAGCGCCAAGGCCCGCAACCACTCGAACACCCCGCGCTGGGGCTCGTCGAGCTGGCACGACCTTTGGTTGGCCGAGTAAGAACAGGAGAGCGGGCCGCCCTTCCCGTCCGGCCCGCAGCAACACGGCGCGTAGACCATGCGTATCCTCACCCTTGCGGGGCGGCGGCTCGTCGCCTCGATCCCCACGCTGTTGCTGATCCTGATCGGCATCTTCCTGCTGTTGCAGTTCGCACCCGGCGACACCGTCGATGCCATGATGGCGCAGATGGGCGGCGGTGACGCGAAACTCGCCGAAGAGCTGCGCCGCTTCTACGGGCTCGATCTCTCCACCGCCGAGCGGCTCGGCCAGTATCTCTGGCGGCTGGTCCGCTTCGACCTCGGCCACTCCGCCATCTACGGCAAGCCGGTCGCCAGCGTCATCGTCGAGCGCCTGCCGGCAACGCTGCTGCTGATGACATCCGCGCTCTCCTTCGCCTTCTTCGCGGGGATCGTGTTCGGCGTTCTCGCCGCGCGCGACGTCAATCGCTGGCAGGACACGCTGATCTCGACGCTCGGCCTGATCTTCTACGCCACACCGTCCTTCTGGTTCGGGCTGATGGCGATCGTCGTCTTCTCCGTTCATCTGCAATGGTTGCCGGCCGGCGATTTCGAGGATATCGGCGCTGGGCTGACGGGCTTCGCCCGCACGCTCGACATCGCGCGCCATCTCATCCTGCCGACATTGACGCTGGGTCTGATCTACCTCGCCATCTATCTGCGGCTGATGCGCGGTGCGATGCTGGAGGTGCTGAACCTCGATTTCGTCCGCACCGCCCGCTCGAAGGGCCTGGACGAGACCCGCGTCATCACCCGCCACGTTCTGCGCAACGCGCTGCTGCCGATGGTGACGCTGATCGGCCTGCAGGCCGGCACGATGCTCGGGGGTTCGGTCGTCGTCGAGAGTGTCTTCTCGCTGCCGGGCCTCGGCCGCCTCGCCTATGAATCGGTGATCCAGCGCGACCTCAACACGCTGCTCGGCATCGTCTTCGTCTCGGCGCTGCTGGTCATCGTCGTGAACTTTATCGTCGATCTCCTCTACGCGCGGCTCGACCCGCGCATCGCACCGGAGGGTTGAGCGATGGACGCCCTCAAGCGCTATTTCCGCAGCCCGCCAGCCGTAATCGGCCTGTTCCTTCTGCTGCTCGTCCTCGCGATGGCGGCAAGCGCAGGCTGGCTCTTCCCGCGCGACCCGCTCGCGCTCGCCGGCCGCCCGCTGCAATGGCCGCTGGCCAACCCGCGCTTCCTGTTGGGCACCGACAATTCCGGCCGCGACATCGCTGCCCAGATATTCTACGGCGCGCGCATCTCGCTGCTGATCGGGGTGATCGCCACGGTCATCGCCGTTGCGATCGGCATCGTCATCGGCGCGCTCGCCGGCTTCTACGGCGGCAAGGTCGACACGGTGCTGATGCGCATCACCGAAGCCTTCCAGACCCTGCCGAACTTCCTGCTGCTGCTGGTCCTCGTCGTCGTCTTCGGCTCGACGCTGCCGACGGTGATGGTGGCAATCGGCATCGTCTCCTGGCCGGCGCCGGCCCGCCTCACCCGCGCTGAGTTCCTCTCGCTGCGCAACCGCGAATTCGTGCAGGCCGGACGCACCATCGGCCTCTCCGACCTCAAGCTGATCTTCGGCGAGATCCTGCCCAACGCGCTGCCGCCGGTGATCGTCTATGCCAGCGTCGTCATGGCGGTCGCGATCCTGCTCGAAAGCTCGCTCGCCTTCCTCAAGCTCTCCGATCCCAATGTCGCCTCCTGGGGCAACCTGATCGGGCTCGGCCGCGACGTGCTGCGCGTGCAGTGGTACGTCTCGGCCATTCCCGGCTTCGCGATCGTGCTGACCGTGCTCGGCGTCTCGCTCGTCGGCCAGGGGCTGAACGACGCCCTCAACCCGAGGCTCAAGGGACGATGAGCGCGATCCTCACTCTCGACGGGCTGACCGTCGCCCTGCCGGAGGGAGCCGACCGCCCCTACGCGATGCAGGACGTCTCGCTGGAGCTGAAGGCGGGCGAGATCGTCTGCGTCGTCGGCGAATCCGGTTCCGGCAAGTCCATGACGGCCAATGCGATCATGCGCTTGCTTCCCACCGGCGTCGCGATCGAGCGCGGCCGCGTCCTCTTCGAGGGCCGCGACATCGCCGCGCTGGGCGAGGCCGAGATGCGCCGGATTCGCGGAGCCGGCATCGCCATGATCTTCCAGGAGCCGATGACGGCGCTGAATCCGCTGCGCAGCATCGGCGACCAGATCGGCGAGATGCTCAGCATCCATACCGACCTCGGCAAACGCGCGATCGCGGCCCGTGTCCAAGACCTGTTGACGGAAGTCCAGATCCCAGAGCCGGAGCGCGCGGCCAAGGCCTATCCGCACGAGCTCTCGGGCGGGCAGCGCCAGCGCGCCATGATCGCGATGGCGCTGGCGCTGGACCCGAAGGTGCTGATCGCGGACGAACCGACGACGGCGCTCGACGTCACCACCCAGGCGCAGATCCTGAAGCTCATCCGCGAGCTGCAGGCGCGCAAGGGCACCGCCGTGCTCTTCATCACCCATGATTTTGGCGTCGTCGCCGAGATCGCGGACCGCGTCGTAGTGATGCAGCACGGTCTCGTCGTCGAACAGGGCGAGCCCGAAGTCGTCCTGAAGCGCCCCAGCCACCCCTATACCCGCCAGCTCATCGCGGCCGTGCCGGCGCTCGAACCGCCGCCGCCGCGCCCGCTTTCGGACGAGGCGATCCTGACGATAGAGAACGTCTCGAAGACCTATCGCACCGGCGGCTTCCTCGGCCGCGGCCAGCGCGTCACCCATGCCGTGAAGGACGTATCGCTGACCCTGCCGAAGGGCGCGACGCTCGGCATCGTCGGCGAATCCGGCTCCGGCAAGTCGACGCTAGCGCGCTGCATCATCCGGCTGATCGATCCCGACACCGGCGCGATCCGTCTGAACGGCGAGGATCTGACCAAAATCTCCCGCGCCGAGATGCGGGCGCGCAGCCGGCATATCCAGATGGTGTTCCAGGATCCCTTCGCCTCGCTCAACCCGCGCCGCAAGGTGGGCGACCTCGTCGCTCAAGGCCTCGTCGTCAACGGCATGCCACGCAAGCAGGCGCTGGAGCGTGCCCGCGAGCTCTTCGGCCTCGTCGGGCTCGATCCGGCGGCGGTCGACCGCTATCCGCACGAGTTCTCCGGCGGCCAGCGCCAGCGCATCGGGCTGGCGCGCGCGCTGGCGCTCGAACCCGACGTCCTCGTCGCCGACGAACCGGTCTCGGCCCTCGACGTCTCCGTGCAGGCGCAGGTGCTGAAGCTTCTCGCCGGTCTGCGCGAACGGCTCGGGCTGTCCATCGTCTTCATCACCCACGATTTGCGCGTGGCAGCACAGGTCTGCGATCTCGTCGCGGTGATGAAGAACGGCGAAGTCGTGGAGGCCGGAACGGTGGCCGAGGTCTTCGGCCAGCGCAAGCACCCCTATACGCAGGCCCTGCTCGCCTCGATCCCCGGCCAGAGCTTCGGCACAGCGGGGGCCGTCCGCGAAGCGGCAGAGGTTCCATGATGAAGCGCATCGCCACACCGGTCCCGATCGCCGACGGCCTTGCCCGGCATGAAGCGCAGGTGAGGCGCGACCTCGCCCTGCTCGGCTTCCCTGCAAAGCCCTGGCTCCATCCGCGGACAACGGAAGCAGGTGAACCGGTCCTCGACGTCGCCATCATCGGCGCCGGCATGAACGGCATCGCCGCCGCCTCGGCTCTGCTCGCCGAGGGCATCGCCAACATCCGCCTGTTCGATGCCAACGAGCCGGGCCGCGAAGGCCCGTGGAACCGCTATGCGCGCATGGACACGCTGCGCTCGCCCAAGACGCTGACCGGGCCAGCCCTCGGCGTCCCCTCGCTGACCTTCGCCGCCTGGTACATGGCGAGCTTCGGCGAAGCGGCTTGGGACGCGCTCTACAAGATCCCCAACGCTGCCTGGGTCGACTATCTCAGCTGGCTCCAGCGGGTGCTGGCCTTGCCGGTGCAGCATCGCAGCGCGCTGACGAAGCTGCGGCCGCAGGACGGCCTGCTCGCGCTCGACATCGAGACCGCCGAAGGCTCAAAGAGCGTTTTTGCCCGCCATGTCGTCCTCGCCACCGGGCGTGGCGGTGCGGGCGGCGATGTCTGGCCGGATGTCGTGCCGCATGAGCTGAGGCCGACCGTCGCCGCCCACGGCAACGACCCAATCGATTTCGCAGGGCTCCGCGGCAAGTCGGTCGGCGTGATCGGCGGCAGCGCCTCGGCCTGGGACAATGCCGCGACGGCGCTGGAGCAAGGCGCGGCGAGCGTCGAGATGTATCTGCGCCGGCCGCATCTGCCGCAGATCAACAAGGGCCGCGGCTCGGCCAATCCCGGCTACTTCCATGGCTGGGGCGCCCTGCCCGATGCCGATCGCTGGGCGCTCGCAGCCTATCTCGATGACATGCTGGCGCCGCCGCCACACGAAACGGTGCTACGTGCCCTGAAATCCGACGGGCTCGATATTCGCTTCCGCCACAGCGTGGCGGCCGTCCGGCGCGAAGGTGGACAGGTCGTGCTCGACCTCGACACGCCGGAAGGCCGGCTCGAACGCCGGCACGACTTCCTCATCGTCGCGACCGGCTTCCAGGTCGATGCGGCCAACATCCCGGAACTGGCAGAGTTGACCCCGCATATCGCACGCTGGAGCGACCGCTACGCGCCGCCCGCCGCGCTTGCGCGCCCGGCACTAGCGCGGGCCCCTTATCTCGGCCCGGGCTTCGAATTGCAGCCGCGTGACGCCAGCGCGCCGGCCGAGCTCTCGCGTATCCATCTCGTCAACCACGGCGCCCTCGTCAGCCATGGCGCGATCGCGAGCGACATCCCCGGTGTCGCTATCGCCGGTGAGCGCGTCGCGCAGGCTATCGTTGCGGCATTCTTCCGGCAGGACATTGCCGAAATCCGCCGCGATCTCGAGGCCTTCGACGAGCCCGAGTTGAAGGATACGCCCTTCTTCAGACCGGAGGATTTCCGCTCCTGACGAGTACGAGGCGGGCCGTCAGCGAGGAGCGCCGGTTTCGCCGCCCTTCGTCGGCCCCTGCGTGATCAGGCGGGCGCTGCGGTGCCCGCTGACATAGATCCACAGCCAGTTCAGCGCGACCGCGAGGCGGTTGCGCAGGCCGATCAGGAAGAAGATGTGCGCTATGCCCCAGGTCCACCAGGCGATGCGCCCCTTCAGCTTGATCCAGCCGAAATCGACGATGGCCGCGCGCTTGCCGATGGTCGCGAGGTTGCCGGCATTGCTGTAGGCGAAGGGCGGCGGCGCGGCGGCGCCCTTCAGCCGGGCCTTGATCACCCCGGCGACGTATCGCCCTTCCTGCTTCGCCGCGGGCGCCACGCCTGGCACGGGCTTGCCGTCGGCCGAGACGACATGGGCCGTATCCCCGACCACGAAGATCTCGGGGTGGCCGGGTACGGAGAGATCGGGCTCGACCATCACCCGCCCTGCCCGGTCGGCCGGCGCTCCCAGCCATTCAGCCGCCGGCGACGCCGCAACGCCCGCCGCCCACAAAATCGTCTTCGCCGGCAGGAAGGCATCGCCAAGCGCGATACCGTCCTCGGTGCAGCGCGACACGGCGTGCCCGGTCCGGACCTCGACGCCGAGGCCGATCAGCGCCCGCTCGGCATAAGCCGAAAGGTCCTCGGTGAAGCCCGCCAGGATGCGCGGGCCCGCCTCGACCAAAACCACCCGCGCGCTGCGCGTATCGAAATTGCGAAAATCGGCGCGCAGCGTGTCATGCGCCAGCTCGGCGATCGTCCCGGCGAGCTCGACGCCTGTCGGCCCGGCGCCAATGATGACAAAGGTCAGCAGCTCGGCCCGCCGGGTCTCGTCGGTCTCCCACTCTGCCTGTTCGAAGGCTGACAATATCCGACGCCTGATCTTCGTCGCATCTTCCAGCGTCTTCAGGCCGGGCGCATAGGGCTCCCATTCGTCATGGCCGAAATAGGCGTGGCGCGCTCCGGTCGCGAGGATCAGGCTATCGAAAGCGAGCGCTGGCTCGCCATCGATCAGCACAGTCTTGGCGTCCGCATCGACGCCGACGACGCTGCCCAGCAACGTCGTGACGTTCGGATAGCGCCGCAGCAGGGAGCGCGCCGGCCACGCGATCTCCGAGGTCGGCAAAGACGCTGTCGCGACCTGATAGAGCAGCGGTTGAAAGAGGTGGTGGTTGCGCCGGTCGACCACCGTGATCCTGACCGGCGCGGCGGCAAGGTTGCGCGCCGCTTCCAGCCCGCCGAAGCCGGCCCCGACGATGACGACGTGGTGGGGAGCGTCGGCCGTCATCGGCTATCCGATGTCAGCGAGGCGGCGGCGACGGTATCCGGAGATGCGTCTCATGAGGTCTCCCGCCCCCATCAATAAGCCGGAGCGGGCTCGACGGAAAGCGGAGAGATGGATGCGGGACGCGGTCGCTGTCCCGCACCGGGCGCAATGCGCGTTCTGCCGGCCGGGCGTAGCCGCCCGTCCAGCAGCGCTACTGCAAATCGCGGAACGCTTGCTGCAGCCGCTCGACGGCCTCGACCACGGTGGCGCGCGGCGTCGCAAGATTGAAACGCAGGAAGCTGTCGCCACCGGCTCCGAAGCTCGGTCCATGATTCACCGCGATCTTCGCCTGCTTCTCGACACGGGCCGTGAACTCCGCCCGCTCCATGCCGGTTCCAGCGAGATCGACCCAGGCGAGATAGGTCGACTCAAGCGGCATCGAGCGCAGACCGGGAATGGCATTCACCCCGTCGTCGAACAGCTTCCGATTGCCGTCGATATAGGCCACGAGCCGATCGACCCAGGCCGCGCCCTCCGGGCTGTAGGCGGCCGTTGCCATCGCCATGCCGAAGGAGTTGGGCGAGATGCCATGCGCGTTCATCCGCGCGCGGAACCGTTCGCGCAGAGCCTCGTCGGGGATGATGACATTGCCGATATGGGCGCCGGCGATGTTGAAGGTCTTGGTGGTCGCCGTCATCATCACGAGCCGATCGAGGATGTCGGGAGCGGCCAGCGGCATGACGGTGTGCCGGGATCCCGGCATGACCAGATCGTGGTGGATCTCGTCGGCAACGAGAATCAGGTCGTGGCGCTTGCAGAAGGCGGCGATCTCGCGGAGTTCGTCGCCGGTCCAGACGCGCCCACCCGGATTATGCGGCGAGCACAGGATCAGCATCCGCTCACGGCCGGTCATCTGCGCATCCCAGCCAGCGATATCGAGGACGTAGCGCCCGTCCTCTGTCGCCAGCCGGCACTCCACGACATGCCGCCCGGCGGAGCGGATGATGCGGGCAAAGGCGTGGTAGACCGGCGTCATCAGCACGACGCCGTCGCCCGGCGCGGTGAAGGCATCGACGCAGAGCGCCGTGCCATTGACCAGGCCGTGGGTGGTGAAGATCGCCTCCGGCGCGACATCCCAGCCATGCCGGGTCTTCATCCACCAGCGGATGGCGTCGCTGTTCGTGCGGTCATCGCCGAAATAGCCGTAGACGCCATGGCTCGCCATGCGCTCGACCGCTTGCTGGACGCAGGCCGGTGGCCGGAAATCCATGTCCGCCACCCACATGGCGATGCCGTCGGAAGCCGACACGCCATAATTCTTCTCCATCATGTCCCATTTGGCGGAATGGGTTCCGCGGCGGTCGATCAGCTCGTCGAAGTCCGGCGTTCTAAACATTGATGATCCCCAGAAGCGGCCGCGAGGTGTTGAATACGGTCCGCTGCCACCCGTTCTGCCGCGTCGGATCGCGAACGTAAACCGGCGTAGCCGCCACGACGGCTTTCGAAAATCAGCATGACGTCGCAGGCGGAGGGCGTATGGCGGTCGACCACGCCGCCTGTCCTTGCCGCATGGCTGCTGTGGCAGGAATGGCGAGGCGCACCGGTTGAGAGCTGCAGGATCAACTTCTAGGCTGCCCGCGCCGTGCTCGGGAGCTGGCCCGACCTGCGGGGCCGCCCTTGATTCACAATCGCAACGTTCTTCTGCAAAGGCCTATAACGAAATGGCTTCCTCTGACGCCCTTGCTCCGGTCTTCGATCATATCGAAGCCAACCGCAGCGCCTTCCTCGACCGGCTGATCGCCTATCTGCGCCACCCCAGCATCAGCGCCGAGAATATCGGCATCGCCGAGGTCGGGGCGCTGCTGGTCGAGATGCTGACGGAGATCGGGCTCGAGACCGGCCTCGTGCAGACCGAAGGGCATCCCATGGTCCTCGCCCGCTGGGAGAAGGCACCGGGCAAGCCGACTGTGCTGCTCTACGGCCATTACGATGTGCAGCCACCGGACCCGCTCGACAAATGGGTTTCTCCGCCCTTCGAGCCCACGATTCGCGACGGCCGGCTCTATGCGCGCGGCGTCGGCGACAATAAGGGCCAGCACTTCGCCCAGATCCTCGCGATCGAATCCCATCTCAAGGTCTATGGCGAACTGCCCTGCAATGTCATCCTGCTGCTGGAGGGCGAGGAGGAGATCGGCAGCCCGCGCATCGCCGGCTTCGTGCGCGCCAACCAGAACAAGCTGAAGGCCGATCTCGCCGTCACCGCCGACGGCCCGCGCCATGCCAGCGGCGCGCCCACCATCAAGTTCGGCTCGCGCGGCGTCGTCTCCTTCGATTTGCGCTGTCGCCATGCCAGCCGCGACGTCCATTCCGGCAATTTCGGCGGTGTCGTGCCGAACCCGATCTGGACGCTGGTCCACCTGCTCGCCACCATGAAGAACGCCAATGGCGAGATTACCATCGAGGGCATGCACGACGACGTCCAGCCGCCGACCTCCGAGGATCTGGAGGCGATCGAGCGCCTGCCGCTCGATCTGGACGCATTCAAGCAAGGGCTCGACCTCAAGCGCCTCGACGCGCCGCTCGACCGGCCGTTCTATGATCGCCTGTGCTTCCAGCCGACGCTGACGATCAACGGCTTCCACGGCGGCTACGGCGGGCCGGGCACCAAGACCGTGCTGCCGAACGAGGCATTGGTGAAATGCGATATCCGCCTCGTCGAGGCGCAGGACCCGGAGGACATCCTGCGCAAGGTTGCGGCCCATGTCGCCAAGCATGCGCCGGAGGTCGAGTTCATCGTCGAGGAAACCGGCATGCAGCCCTCGAAGACGCAGATCGCCTCGCGCTATACGGTGCCGCTACGCCGCGCCTTCGTCGCCGCCCATGGCGAGGAGCCGCTGCTGATCCCGGCCGGTTTCGGCAGCCTGCCGAACTACGTCTTCACCAAGATCCTCGGCATCCCCGCCTATGTCACGCCCTATGCCAACCATGACGAAGCCAACCACGCCCCGAACGAGAATATGACGCTGGATTGTTTCCAGAGCGGCATCAGGACGGGCGCGGCGCTGCTGCACGAGCTCGGGCAGTTGCAGGACGAGGGCTGAGCCGGCTGGAACTATGAGGCCGGCGTTTCCTCGCCGGCCTTGCCTCTCAGCACGAAGATGAGGCCGCCGGCGCTCATCAGGGTAAGGCAGAACCAGGTCAGCGCGTAGATCAGATGCGTGTTGCGGAAGCTGACCTGGGTCATGCCGCCCTGCGGCAACGGCCCTGGTTCGCTCGCCGCGTCGGCATCGACGAAATAGGGCGCGACCTCGCCAAGCCCTCGCGCCGAGGCGATCGCGGCGACGTCGCGAGAATACCAGCGGCCCGTGGCGGGATCGTTGGCGCGCAGGAAGCCGCCGCCCGGCTCCGTGAGCCGCAACAGCCCGACCACCCTCGCCTGTTCGCCGGCCACCTTGCGCCGTTCTTCAACCCCGCGCCGATCCTCCGGCACGAAACCGCGGTTGACGAGGACCGTGAAACCCGAATCGGCGTGGAAGGGCGCGATCACCCAGAAGCCCGGGCCGCGTTCGGTCACCGCCATCGTCAGTGTTTCAGGCGTCTCAAGATAACGGCCCTGCAGGGCGACGCGGCGATACTCGGCATTGTCAGCCGCGATTGCCGGCCATTCCAGCGGGCCCGGTGCAGTCACGGGCGCGGCGTGAACCCGCGCCTCGACCCGGGCGATCAGGTCGAGCTTCCAGCTCCGCCGCTGCACCTGCCAGATGCAGAGGCCGGCGGAAACCAGCGTGACGAGGGTCAGCGCCGTAGCAAAGATGAGGCGCCCGGCGCCTGCGCGCCGCTTGGCCGTCGCGCCCGCGGGCACGAGCCGCCTCACATCTTGTGCAGCTCGGTCGGCATCATGTTGGCGTTGAGGTGGTACATCACCCACAACGAGCCGGAGAGCGCAATCGCCACGATGACGATCGTGAAGATCAGCGCCATCATCGTCCAGCCGCTCTCGGAGCGGCTGTTCATGTGCAGGAAGTAGACCATGTGGACGACGATCTGGACGGCGGCAAGGCCCATGATCACGATTGCGGTCAGCATCGAATTGCTGAGCACGTCGTTCATGACCAGCCAGAACGGGATCGCGGTCAGGACGACGGAAAGCAGGAAGCCGGTGACATAGCCGCGCAGACTGCCATGCGGCTGGCCGTCGCCGCCGTGCTCGTCGTGATGTTCGGCGTGGTTCCGGCTAGCGCTCATTTCAGCACGCCCATCAGATAGACGAAGGTGAAGACGCCGATCCAGACGACGTCGAGGAAGTGCCAGAACATGCTCAGGCACATCAGCCGGCGCCGGTTGGCCTCGATCAGCCCGCGCCGCCTGACCTGAACCATCAGCACTGTCAGCCAGATCAGGCCGAAGGTGACGTGCAGCCCATGCGTGCCGACCAGCGCGAAGAAGGAGGACAGGAAGGCGCTGCGCATCGGCGTCGCGCCCTCATGGATCATATGCGCGAACTCGTAGAGCTCGATCGCGAGGAAGGCGAGCCCGAAGAGCCCGGTCACGACCAGCCAGCCCTGCATCGCCGCCTGCCGGCCCTTTTCCATCGCCAGCATGGCAAAGCCATAGGTGATCGAGGACAGCAGCAGCATGGTGGTGTTGACCGCCACCAGCCTGAGGTCGAACAGATCGGCGCCTGATGGCCCGGCCGCATAGTTGCGCCCGAGCACGCCGAAGGTCGCGAAGAGGACCGCAAAAACCAGGCAGTCGCTCATGATGTAGAGCCAGAAGCCGAGCATGGTCGAGCCGCCGGAGTGCTCTTGCTCGTCCTCCGTCACGTAGAACGCCGGAACGCCGTTCGCAGCCTGCGCTTCCGCTATCGCCTTAGCCATCATCGCCCCTCAGGCCCGGCCGAGCAGTTCGGTGCGCGAATCCTCTTCGCGCAGAACGGCTTCGGCCGGAATGTGGAAGTCGCGGTTATAGTTGAAGGTATGCCCGATCGCCGTCGCCAGGACGCCGACGAAGCTGAGCGCCGCCAGCCACCAGATGTACCAGATCAAAGCGAAGCCGCAGATCGTCGCGAGCCCGGCGATGATCAGACCAGCACTGGTGTTCCGCGGCATGTGGATCGGCCGGAAGCCGCCGAGCGGACGCTTGTAGCCGCGCTTCTTCATGTCGGCCCAGGCGTCGAGGTCATGCACGATAGGCGTGAAGGCGAAGTTGTAGGCCGGCGGCGGCGACGAGGTCGACCATTCCAGCGTGCGCCCGTCCCAGGGGTCGCCGGTCGTATCGCGCAACTCCTCGCGGCGCATAATGCTGACACCGATCTGGATCAGGAAGCAGAGGATCCCCAGGGCGATCAGCACCGCTCCCACAGCCGCGACCACGAACCAGATTTGCAGCGAGGGATCCTCAAACCGGCTGAGGCGCCGCGTCACGCCCATCAGGCCGAGCACATATAGCGGCATGAAGGCGACGTAGAAGCCGATCACCCAGAACCAGAAGGAGAGCAGGCCCCAGAACCGGTCGAGCTTGAAGCCGAAAGCCTTGGGGAACCAGTAGGCGATGCCGGCGAAGACGCCGAAGACCACGCCGCCGATGATGACATTGTGGAAATGGGCGATCAAGAACAGGCTGTTGTGCAGCACGAAGTCGGCCGGCGGCACTGCCAGCATGACGCCGGTCATGCCGCCGATGACGAAGGTCAGCATGAACGCCAGGAGCCACATCATCGGCAGCTCGAAGCGGATGCGGCCGCGATACATCGTGAACAACCAGTTGAAGATCTTCGCCCCCGTCGGGATCGAGATGATCATCGTCGTGATCCCGAAGAACGAGTTCACGCTTGCGCCGGAGCCCATCGTGAAGAAATGGTGCAGCCAGACAAGATAGGACAGGATGGTGATGACCACCGTCGCATAGACCATCGAGGCATAGCCGAAGAGGCGCTTGCCGCAGAAGGTCGAGGCCACCTCCGAATAGACGCCGAAAATCGGCAGGATCAGGATGTAGACCTCCGGGTGGCCCCAGATCCAGATCAGGTTCACGTACATCATCGGGTTGCCGCCGAGATCGTTCGTGAAGAAGTTGGTGCCGACATAGCGGTCGAGCGTCAGCAGCGCGAGCGTCGCCGCCAGGATCGGGAAGGTCGCGACGATCAGCACGTTGGTGCACAGCGCCGTCCAGCTGAAGACCGGCATCTTCATCAAGTCCATGCCGGGAGCGCGCATCTTCACGATGGTCGCGATCAGGTTGACGCCCGACAAGGTCGTGCCGACGCCCGCAATCTGCAGCGCCCACAGGTAGTAATCCATGCCGACCCCGGGCGAGTAGGCAGCCCCCGAGAGCGGCGGATAGGCGAGCCAGCCGACCTTGGCGAATTCACCGACGAAGAGCGACATCATCACCAGCACGGCGCCGCCCACCGTCATCCAGAAGCTGAAATTATTCAGGAAGGGGAAGGCGACGTCGCGCGCGCCGATCTGCAGCGGCATGACATAGTTCATCAGACCCGTGACGAAGGGCATCGCCACGAAGAAGATCATGATCACGCCGTGGGCCGTGAAGATCTGGTCGTAATGGTGCGGCGGCAAATAGCCCTCGTTGCCGGCGAAGGCGATCGCCTGCTGGCCGCGCATCATCAGCGCGTCGGCGAAGCCGCGCAGCAGCATGATCACGCCCAGGATCATGTACATGATCCCGATCTTCTTGTGGTCCACGCTGGTGAACCACTCGTGCCAGAGATAGCCCCAGAGCTTGAAGCGGGTGATCAGCGCGATGAGCGCGAGGCCGCCGAGCGCGACCGCGGCGAACGTCCCGATCAGGATCGGCTCGTGATAGGGGATCGCCTCGAGGGTGAAGCGTCCGAACAGCAGCTTCCACCAGTCGGGATAGGAGGTCATTGTTCACTCGGCTCGCTAGCGAAAGCGCTTCAGTTGGCGACGCGGGCGGTGACGCCCGCGGTGCCGTAGACATCGGTCGGCGTGCAGATCGCCGTCACAAAGGGGCGCGGCGGCATCGGCTGCCCACCCCGGCGTACGCTCTTGTCGTATTCCAGCTGCGCAACGATATGGATGCCTTCCTTGCCGCCGCCGCCCTTGGCGTCCATCGCCATCATGTCGCGCATGCACATCTTCGCGCGGTCGACGCACATATTCAGGATGGCACCGAAGAGATCGGAGGGCACGTCGCGGAACAGGCGCGCCGGCTCGCGCTCGCTCGGCTTCTCCAGCACGAGATACTCCTCGCGCCCGAGCGGGTTGCCGTTGCGGATCGCTCCCTGCACCCACTCGCCGAAACTCTTCTCGTCGACGCCGTGGAAGCGGAAGCGCATGTCTGAGAAGCCGGCGCCGCTGTAATTGGCCGAGAAGCCCTCGAAGTCGCCGGGGTGGTTGATCACGGCGTTGAGCTTCGTCTGCATGCCCGGCATTGCGTAGATCTGGCCGGCGAGCGCGGGAATGAAGAGCGAGTTCATCACCGAGGAGGAGGTGATGCGGAACTCGATCGGCCGATCGACCGGCGCCACCACCTCGTTCAGCGAGGCGATGCCCTGCGCCGGGTAGAGGAACAGCCATTTCCAGTCGAGCGCCACGACCTGGATCACCAGCGGCTGCTTTGTCGGCCCGTTGCCACCCGCTCTCGCCTCGACGGTCGGCTTGGAAGCGCTGATGCGGTCGAGCGGCCGATAGGGGTCGAGCAGATGCGTGCCCATCCAGGTCATCGCGCCGATCACGATGATGATCAGCAGCGGCACCGACCAGATCACCACCTCGAGCGGCAGCGAATGGTTCCAATCCGGATGATAGCTGGCATTGGCCGAGGCCCGGTAGCGCCAGGCGAAGAAAATCGTCAGCGCCATCACCGGAATGATGATGAGCAACATCAGCGCCGTGGAGGCGAGCATGAGGTTTCTCTGCTGCATCGCAACATCGCCCGACGGCGACAGCAGGACCCACTGGCATCCGCCAAGCAGCGCAAAAACCGGCAAAGCCGCTAAAAAACGAAAGATGCGCAAGAGACTCGAGACCTCCCTCTTCCGGGAACCGACGTTCTCTATTCCCATTCTTTCGCACCGCACATCGGACAATCTGTCCCATTGCGGCGGTTTGACGGGTGGCTTCTATCCACCGTATCCATTTGTATGAGGTGCGGGCAAGTCCGGTTGTTCCGGTGAGCCCCCCAGCGAGGAATTCGCGGTCATGAGCGCTGACGCGGCGAGCCATTCATCGGGGCATCTGACGGACGAGCACGGGCGGGACCATGTGACGCCCGCCGATATCGCGCTCGGCGTCATCATCGGCCGGACGTCGGAATATTTCGACTTCTTCGTCTTCGGCCTCGGCTGCGTGCTGGTCTTCCCCGAACTGGTCTTCCCCTTCGTCGACCGGCTCACCGGCACGCTCTACGCCTTCGGCATATTCGCGCTGGCATTCGTGACGCGCCCCTTCGGCTCGGTGTTGTTCTTCGCGATCGACCGGCGCTACGGCCGGGCGACCAAACTCACTGCGGCGCTGTTTCTTCTCGGCGGCGCGACGGCCGCCATAGCCTTCCTGCCGGGCTACGAGACGATCGGCATCTGGTCCGTCGTCATCCTCGCCGGCTTCCGGCTGCTGCAGGGCATCGCGCTCGGCGGCGCCTGGGATGGCCTGTCCTCGCTGCTCGCCCTCAACGCACCGCCCAATCGGCGCGGCTGGTATGCCATGCTGCCGCAGCTCGGTGCCCCCTTCGGCTTCATCCTCGCTGCAGGGCTGTTCGCCTATTTCGAGGGTGCGCTGTCGAAGGCGGATTTTCTCGGCTGGGGCTGGCGCTACCCCTTCTTCGTCGCCCTGACGATCAACGTCGTGGCGCTCTTCGCCCGGCTGCGCATGGTCGCGACCCATGAATTCGCCGAGCTGATGGAAACGCGCGAGCTGATGCCGGTGCCGGTGTCCGAGCTCATCCGGGTTCATGGCCGCACGCTCGTCCTCGGCGCCTTCGTGCCGCTGGCAAGCTTCGCGCTCTTCCACCTCGTCACCATCTTCCCGGTGAGCTGGATCAACCTCTTCACCGACCGCTCGGTCTCGGAATTCCTGCTGGTCCAGGGCGCTGGCGGCGTCGTCGGAGCAGGTGCGATCGTCACCTCCGGCCTGATCGCCGACCAGATCGGCCGCCGCAACACTCTGCTCTTGTCCGGCGCCATGATCGCCCTGTTCAGCCTGTCGAGCATCGTCGCGCCGCTGCTCTTCGGCGACAGCCAAGCGGGTCAGACGATCTACGTCATCATCGGCTTCGGGCTGCTCGGTCTCTCCTACGGCCAGACCGCAGGCGCGGTCGCCTCGAGCTTCGGCACGCAGTACCGCTATACCGGCGCGGCACTGACCTCCGACTTCGCCTGGCTCATCGGCGCCGGCTTCGCGCCACTGGTGGCGCTCACCGTATCGAGCACCTTCGGCCTCGCCTGGGTCGGCGTCTATCTGCTCTCCGGCGCGCTCTGCACGCTGGCGGCGCTGGCGATCGACCGCAGGCTGGAGCGCAGCTACGGCTAAGCGGGGCCGCTCACCACCGTCATTCTCGGGCGACCGAAGGGGGACCCGAGAATCGCGCGAAGATGGGGTTCCCGACCGCGCTTGTCCCGAGATGCTCGGATCAAGCCGGGGCATGACGCTTAAGGCCGCGATCAGCGCCCCGTCCAGTTCGGCGGGCGCTTGCTGAGGAAGGCTTCCATGCCCTCGCGGAAATCGGCGCTGGTGTAGCAGAGCGTCACGAGGTCGCTGCCGTCGAGCCCTTCGGCGGTCGCGGCGGTCAAGCGGCGCATCGCTTCCTTGGTCGCGCGCATGGTCAGCGGCGCATGGCCGGCAATGGTCTGCGCAAGCGCGCTCGCGCGAGCCATCAACGCAGCATGGTCCGGCAGTAACTCGCTGTAGAGACCGATGCGATGCCCTTCCTCCGCCTCGACCAGCCGCGCGGTGAAGACGATGTCCTTGACCCTTGCCGGGCCGAGGATGGCGTAAAGCCGCGCATAATTTTCCATCGACAAGCAGTTGCCGAGCGTGCGCGCAATCGGGAAGCCGAAGCGTGCCGTCAACCCCGCGATCCTGAGATCGCAGGCGAGCGCGATGCCGGCGCCGCCGCCCGTCACGGCCCCCGAGATCGCGGCCAGTGTCGGCACCGGGCAGCGCTCGATCGACCCGATCACTTTCTCGATCCGCTCCTCATAGGCCAGCGCGTCTTCGGCGCTCTTGAAGACACGGAACTGGGCGATATCGGTGCCGGCCGCGAAGGCCTTGTCGCCGGCCCCCGTCATGATGATCACGCGCGGATCGCCATGATCAGCCGGATCACGGCAGATCTCGGCGATGCGCTCATACATGGCGAAGGTCAGCGCGTTGCGCGCCTGTGGCCGGTTGAGCGTGATCGTGCCCACCCCATTCTCGACTGCATACAGAATTTCGTCGTTCACGCCGGCCTCCATCAGATCACGCCTTCGGCCCGCAGTCTTGCGAGCCCTGCCTCGTCATAGCCGAGCCCAGCGAGGATCTCGTCATTATGCTGCCCGGCCGTCGGTGTCGGCGTCGCGACATCGGCCGGCGTGCGCGAGAGCGTCACCGGCTGGCCGACAAGGCGGATATCGCCGAGCGCGGGGTGGCTCACCGGCCTGGCGATGCCAAGATGGCGCACCTGCGGGTCCTCGAACATCTGGTCGACCGCGTAGATCGGGCCGGCCGGCACGCTGTGACGCTCCATGATCTCCAGCCACGCGGCGCTGTCAGCCTCGGCAAGCCGCTCCTCGATCACCTCCCGCAGTTCCGGACGACGCTCGAAGCGCTTCTCCGTGCTGTCGTAACGGGCATCCGTGCCCCATTCCGGCCGCCCGATCGCGCGGCAGAACGAGCGCCACTGTTCCTCGCCGCCGACGCCGAGATTGATCGCGCCATCACGCGTCCGGTAGACGCCCATCGGCGTCTGATACGGGTGGTCGTTGCCGGCCTGCGGCGGAACGGAGCCCTCGACGAGATAGCGCGCCGCCTGGAAGTCCATCATCGCGATCTGGGCTTCGAGCAGCGAGGTCTGCACCCACTGCCCCTTGCCCGAGGTGGCGCGCTCCTGCAGCGCCACCAGCGCGCCGACCGCGCCATAGAGCCCAGCCGAGGAATCGGCGAGCGCGATGCCGGCCCGGACCGGCCCCTGCCCCGGCAGGCCGGTCACCGACATCATCCCGCCCATGCCCTGTGCGATCTGATCGAAGCCCGCGCGGGTCCGGTATGGGCCGGACTGGCCGAAGCCGGAGATCGAGACCAGAATCAGCCGCCGATTGCGGGCGTGCAACGTCTCGAAATCGAGCCCGAGCCGTTCCTTCACATCGGGCCTGAAGTTCTCGACGAGCAGATCGGCATCGTCGACGAGCTTCATCAGAATCGCCTTGCCCTCCGGCGTCTTTAGATTGAGCGCGAGCGAGCGCTTGTTGCGATGCAGATTCTGCATGTCATAGCCCAGGCGCGGGCCGCTCATGTTCTCGTTGGGATCGAGCCCCGGCGGGCTTTCCACCTTGATCACGTCGGCGCCGAAATCGGCGAAGACACGCACGCAGGTCGGCCCGGCCCGCACGCGGGTCAAATCGAGCACCTTGAGCCCGGCGAGGGCCGTGGACGGTCTTGGCTGTGCCATTTTTTCGTTCGCTCCTCCCTGGAGCGAACTATCCGGTTGTCTTCGCGGGCCCGTCAATCGCCTTGCGCATACTGCATGCAGGCGCTGGGCACATAACGGGAAACGCCTGATTTTCCGCGCTCCGGCTTCTGCTTGCAGTCTTATGGCGCCGGGCACGCTGAACCCGAATTTTTCCCTTGAAGCTGAAGTGGCTACAGCTTGTAGAGAAGAAGTCCCGTAGCGAAGCCAGACGGAGACTGAAGATATGGCCGCCCCATCCCCAGCCGAAACCAAGACCCTCTCCTGGAAGGTCGGCGGCATGGATTGCGCGAGCTGCGCGACGAAGATTCGCGGCGCGGTCGAGCGCCTCCCCGGCGTCAGCGACGTCAAGCTTTCGGTGATGTCTGAGACGCTGACGCTCTCGTTGGATGCGGGCCAGACCACGCCTGAGGCGATCGAGAAGCGCGTCAACGGGCTCGGCTACACCGCCGCGGCGCTGGTGAGGGCCCCGGCTGAGAAGCCTGCCGCGAAGGGCAGTTGCTGCGGCCACGACCATCATGACCATGATCATGGCGGGCAGAATCACGGCAGGCACGAGCATGGCCATGCCGGCCATGAGCATGGCGAAGCCTGCCGCTCGGACCACGCGCACAGCCACGACCATGCTCACGGCCACGATGGACACGACCATGACCCGAAACCCGCCAAGGCAGCGCCGGCGAGCGACCATGGCCACGGCCTTCCCGGCCATGTCCATGAAGTGACGCCCGACGGCGCACGCTGGTATCAGACCGGCAAGGGACGCCTCGTCCTCGGCACCGGCCTGCTTCTCGGCGCCGCATACGCCATCCGCCTGCTTGCCGCCGATATCGGCCACTGGGCCTTCATCCTGGCCTGCGTCATCGGCGTATTCCCGGTCGCCAAGCGCGCCTTCGCGGCCGCCCGCGCCGGCATTCCCTTCACCATCGAGATGCTGATGACGATCGCCGCCGTCGGCGCGCTCTTCATCGGCGCGGCCGAGGAAGCGGCGCTGGTCGTCTTCCTCTTCGCCGTGGGCGAGGTTCTCGAGGGCGTCGCAGCCGACCGCGCCCGCGCCTCGATCCGCGCGCTCGGCGATCTCGTTCCCAAGACCGCGATCGTCGAGGAGAATGGCGCAACCCGGCAGGTCGACGCAGCGAGCCTCCGCATCGGCCAAACCGTTCTCGTCCGTCCGGGCGACCGCATCCCGGCCGATGGCGAGATCACTGACGGCATCTCCGGCATCGACGAGAGCCCGGTCACCGGCGAATCCGTGCCGAAGACCAAGGGTGTCGGCGAACCCGTCTTCGCCGGCTCGGTCAATCGCGAGGCGGCGCTGCGCGTGCGCGTCGACAAGGCGGCCGAGGACAACACCATCGCCCGCATCATCCGCCTGGTCGAGGAAGCGCAGGAGGCCCGCGCCCCGACCGAGCGCTTCATCGACCGTTTCTCGCGCTGGTACATGCCGGCGATCGTCGGGCTCGCCCTGCTGGTCGCGCTGGTGCCACCGCTTCTGCTCGGCGCCGAATGGTCGATCTGGATCTACCGCGCTCTGGCGCTGCTGCTGATCGGCTGCCCCTGCGCGCTGGTCATCTCGGTGCCGGCCGCGATCGCCGCCGCTCTTTCGGCCGGCGCCCGCCAAGGCCTGCTGATGAAGGGCGGCGTCGTCATCGAGACCGCCGCCAAGACCGGCCTCGTCGCCTTCGACAAAACCGGAACGCTGACACAGGGCAAGCCGCGCGTCACCGACATCGTCGCCCTCGCCGCCAGCGAATCGGAGGTCCTGGCGCTGGCCGCCGCCGTCGAGCACGGCTCTGCCCACCCGCTCGCCGAAGCCGTGCTCGAACGCACCCGCGCCGACGGCATCGCCTATGCGCCGGCAGCCGAGGCAGCGGCGCTCGCCGGCCAGGGCGTTACCGGCAGCGTCGGCGGCCGCGCGATCTTCGTCGGCGCGCCGCGGCACGCGGAGACGCGCGCTGCCTTCGACAAAAGGGCACGCCTCGCCGCCGAAGAACTGGAGGCAGCCGGCAAGACCGTCGCCGCGGTTGTCGTCGACGGCGCGCTCGCCGGCCTCATCGCGCTGCGTGACGAGCCGCGCGAGGACGCCGCCGCCGCAATCGCCGAACTCAAGGCGATGGGCATCCGCTCGGCCATGCTGACCGGCGACAATGCCCGCACGGGCGCCGCGATCGCAGGCAGTCTCGGCATGGAGCACAAGGCCGAATTGATGCCGGACGACAAGGTCGCAGCGATCAAGGCCTTCGCTGCCGAAGCCCCGGTGATGATGGTCGGTGACGGCATCAACGACGCGCCCGCGCTTGCAGCGGCCAGCATCGGTGTCGCCATGGGCTCCGGGACGGATGTCGCGCTAGAGACGGCCGATGGCGCGGTGCTGAAGAGCCGCGTCCGCGACGTCGCGGCGCTGATCCGGCTGGCGCGGGCGGCGATGGCCAATATCCGCGCCAACATCACGATCGCGCTCGGGCTGAAGGCCGTGTTCCTGGTCACCAGCGTGCTCGGCTACACCGGGCTCTGGGTCGCGATCCTCGCCGACACCGGCGCGACCGTCATCGTCACAGCAAACGCGCTGCGGCTGCTGCGCTTCGACGCCGGCAAGGCGAGCTGAAGGCCGACGCGGATCGGACCTTGACGAACGAGGCCGGGCGCAAGCCCGGCTTCAGCGCATCTGCCCGGCTCGGCGCACTCAGACGCTGATATCGGCGAAGGCTCCGGTCCGGCGATCGTTCTTCGCCTCCATCTGCCTGAGCATCTCGTCACGGACCTTGGCCATCACGTCGGCCTTGGCCTTCGAGTCGAGCTTGTTGAACTGCTCCTCGGTCATGCCCAGCTTGTCGAGGATCGCCTTCTGGACCCGCTCTTCGGGCGTCATCCGGGCGATCTTCAGAAACTCGGCCTCGGTCGAGGACGAGGGCGACGACGAGGAAGCGGCCTTGGACGCGGCGGAATCCTGTTGCGATTCGCCTTCCGCCGTCGGCTTGGTCGCATAGGTGGTCGGTAGATTGATCGGCCAGTTCGAGGTCGAGAACGAGACGGACATCGCGCGCTCCTTTCTGCTGGACTACGGACCTGCAATCTCCAGGCCGCTGCCAAGAATCGCATATTTATCATCTATTTCAATATGTTAGATGATAGACCGCAATAGGAGGCGCTTGCCGCGCCGGGCGGATCGGGCAATTTCTGCCCGGCAGACAGCGCCCCATCCTCACGGATTCGACGAACCGCTGTCGATCCATCTCGGCCGCTTGCTCGAGCCCAACCGCGCCCTATTTCGCAATGCAAAATTGCCGCAGGCGAACGGCGCTCGACTGAGCAAGTGCAATATGACTACCAAATAGGCAACTCTCGCAGAGCCTGTCCCAAAATGACGCCTCCGATCAATTCATAGGCAGAGAATCCACCACATTTCGGACACATCCCTTACCTCAGCGCAGGTCGATCTCACAAAAATGACCGGAAACTTAATTGGCCATGCACAAAAAGCATAACAGAGCTGAGCGACAGCCACTGTTAGAGGCAGGCCGCCTGACTTATATGCACTGCACAACGAAATTATCGCTGTGGGCACCGCCCCGCTCCGGAATACGCAAGGAAAACCACCATGTTCGTCACGATGATCGCTGCCAAAATTCGAGCCTACTTCCGCTATCGCGAGACCGTTCGTGAGCTCTCCCGCCTCACCGACCGCGAGCTCGATGACCTCGGCCTGTCGCGCTCGGAGATCACCTTCATCGCCCGCTCGCACGCGTCGGCCTGAAGATCCTGACTTCGAACCGCCGCGCATAGGGCGCCGCGCGTTCAGTGTAGTTTCTCCCGGGTTCGGGTTTCCCCTCCCCCCGAACTTGGTCGAAGAGCGAATGCCCGCCTCACGGCGGGCATTTTGCATTTCGGGTCCCGCACACCTTGGTTGGATCAGCGCCATCCGAACGATAGGAATGCGCGGAAAGTCAAAAGGCTTGACCTCAAAGCCGGCTGCGGACACATCGCAGCCATGGAACCAGTACACATCATCGGCGGCGGCCTCGCCGGCTCCGAAGCCGCCTGGCAGATTGCGCAGGCCGGCGTCCCGGTCGTCATCCACGAGATGCGCCCCGTGCGCGGCACCGACGCCCACAAGACCGAAGGGCTTGCCGAGCTCGTCTGCTCGAACTCCTTCCGCTCCGACGATTCGTCGAGCAATGCCGTCGGCCAGTTGCACTGGGAGATGCGCCGCCTCGGCTCGCTGATCATGGCCAAGGGCGATGCCCATCAGGTGCCGGCCGGCGGCGCGCTCGCGGTCGACCGTGACGGTTTCTCGCAGGCCGTCACCGCCGCGCTGGAGAGCCACCCGCTCGTCACCATCGACCGAGGCGAGATCGCCGGCCTGCCGCCGGCCGAATGGGACAATGTCATCATCGCGACTGGCCCGCTGACCTCCCCTGCCTTGGCGCAAGGCCTGCAGTCGCTCACATCAGAGGATTCGCTCGCCTTCTTCGACGCCATCGCGCCGATCGTCCATTTCGATTCGGTCGACATGGACCAGGCCTGGTTCCAGTCGCGCTACGACAAGGCCGGCCCCGGCGGCACCGGCGCCGACTACATCAACTGTCCGCTCGACCGCGACCAGTACGAGGCCTTCATCGACGCGCTGCTCGCCGCCGAAAAGACCGAGTTCAAGGAATGGGAAGGCACGCCCTATTTCGACGGCTGCCTGCCGATCGAGGTGATGGCCGAGCGCGGCCGTGAAACGTTGCGCTGGGGGCCGATGAAGCCGGTAGGGCTCACCAACAAGCACAACCCGACCGTGAAGGCCTATGCCGTGGTCCAGCTCCGGCAGGACAATGCGCTCGGCACCCTGTTCAACATGACGGGATTCCAGACCAAGCTGAAATATGGCGAGCAGGCCGCGATCTTCCGCATGATCCCCGGCCTGCAGAACGCCGAGTTCGCCCGGCTCGGCGGCATCCACCGCAACACCTATCTGAACTCGCCGAAGCTGCTGGACGAGCATCTGCGGCTGAAGGCCGATACGCGCCTGCGCTTCGCCGGCCAGATCACCGGCTGCGAGGGCTATGTCGAGAGCGCCGCCACCGGGCTTCTGGCAGGACGCATGGCCGCGGCCGAGCGTCTGGGCCGGGACCTGCCGCTCCCCCCTGCGACGACAGCGCTGGGCGCGCTGGTCAACCACATCACCGGCGGCCATATCGTCACCATCGACGAGGGGCCGCGCTCCTTCCAGCCGATGAACATCAATTTCGGGCTGTTCCCGCTGATCGAGGGCGTGGCAACCACCGGCCCCGATGGCAAGCGTCTGAAGGGGCCGGCCAAGAGCGTGGCCCGCAAGCAGGCGCTGACGGCGCGGGCGAAGGTCGAGATGGACGCCTGGGCGAGCGGCGTCGAGGCGAAGGCGGCGCAATAAGCTGGCGCCGTCATTCTCGGGCGGAGCGACGCGCAGACCCGAGAATCTCTGGCAGGATGAAGTGCCGGAACCTGTGCGTCAGGAGATACCCGGATCAGTCCCGAGCATAAACGCTCACCCTTTCCGCGCCGCCCGCCACAGGATCCACTGCCGCCGCCAGGACGGCAGGGTGATGATGCTTCGGTAGGGATCGTACCCCCTCGCCTCCATCCGCCGTAGATAGGGCTCGACCAGCGCCACCGGCAGGAAGGCTGGCCTCAGCGTCGGCGGAATCGTCTCGCTCAGGCCCGCGAGCTTCTTCAGGTGGTTGCGAGCGATCTCCCGCAGTTCCTTGAGCGTATAGAGCACGCCCGGTCCGCCACGCCCGCGCACGATATCGTCGCGCGTCACGCCGTTCCGGGAGAGAATGTCGGCCGGCAGGTAGACCTGCCCCTCCGCCGCGTGCCACGGGAAAGCGCGCATCAGCCCGGTCAGCGCATAGGCGACACCGGCATGGCCGCACGCCGTCGCCCCGCCCGGATCGCGCCCGCCTGCCAGGATCAGGCAGGCCAGCCGGATCACCGCGCTCGCGGTTTCGCCGGCATAGCCCTCCAGATCGCGCAGAGAGGGCATCGGATCGTCGTAGAGATCGAAGATGCGGGCATCGATCAGCGCCGTCAGCGGCGCAAGCGGCAGGCGGTATCGCCGGACCGTGTCGAGCAGGGCCGCGGCCACGGGATGTGCCTGCGTCTCGCTGCCCGACTGGCCTTCCAGCACGTCGCGCCACCATTGCAGCCTGACCTCGCCCGGCAGGGGCTCGCTGACCAGCGCCCTCACCCGCGCGATCTCATGGCTGAACGCATAGAGCGCGTAGAGCGCCGCCCGGCGATCGTCGGGGGCGTAGAGGCCGGCGATATAGCGATCCTGATCCTGCTCGCGCACGAGCGTCGCGCAATGGGCATAGGCGTCCGGCAGGCGCGCCGGAGCGATGTCTCTGCGATCGTCGGTTTCAGTGTGCGGCATTGTTCCGCCTCGGCCGACCTCGGCCGCTTCTAATGTAAGGCAAGCGCCCCGCCCCCGCTACGCATCGCCGGTATGATCGACATCCCGGATTGCAGGCGCCTTATTCGATCGCGATCAGCGCCGCTGCGACACGCCGATCCTCGCCAACAAGCACGTTATAGGTGCGGGCAGCCGCACCGGTCGCCATGCCCTCGACGGTGATCCCGGCCTGCCTTAGCGGATCACGCAGAGCGGGCGGAATGAAGGCAATATCGGCCCCTGTCCCGATCAACAGGAAGTCGATGCTCTCGGCCTCGTCCAGCACGGGCTGCAGGCTCTCGATCGTCACTTCGGAAAAGCGCGTCACCGGCCAGATCCGGATGCCGGCCGGCGTCGCGATGATCGAGCCCTTATGGCTCATCTCGGCGAAGCGGAAACCGCCCGCCCCGATCGCGTCGAGCGGGAAGCGGCCGGGAACGAAGCCCTCGAAGCGCGGCATGAAGCCGCTCAGGCCTTGGCCTTGGCGGCCGAAGCCTTGGCGCGCGCCGTCTCCTGCGCTTCCTCACGCGCGCCCGCCGAGCGGACATCCATGTAGAGCAGCACCGGCGTCGAGATGAACATCGCCGAATAGGTGCAGATCACCACGCCGAACAGCATGACGAGCGCGAAGCCCTCGATCGCGGTGCCGCCGAACAGCACCAGCGCGAGCAACGACAGGAAAGTCGTCGTCGCCGTCATCGCCGTGCGCGACAGCGTCGAGTTCACCGAGAGGTCGAGGAGCTCGGCAACCGGCATGGTCTTGTAGCGGCGCAGCAATTCGCGGGTGCGGTCGAACACGACCACGGTCTCGTTCAGCGAATAGCCGACGATGGTCAGGATCGCCGCGATCGAGGTCAGGTTGAATTCGAGCTGCGTGATCAGGAAGAAGCCGATGGTCAGCACGATGTCGTGCAGCGTGCCGAGGATCGCGCCGATCGCCAGCGGCATCTCGAAGCGGAACCAGAGATAGATCAGCACGCCGACGATCGCGAGCACGACGCCGAGCGTACCGGCCTGCACCAATTCGCCCGAGACGCGCGGCCCGACCGTCTCGACCCGGCGGAACTCGTACTGCGAGGCGAAAGCGTCCCGCGCCTTCACGACGACCGTCTGCTGAGCCGTCTCGCCGCCCGGCTGCATGCCGAAGCGCATCGAGACCTCGCCGCCCGAGCCGAATTCCTGCACCTCGGCATCGCCGAAGCCGAGCCCGTTCGCGGTATGGCGGATCTGGGCGATGTCGACCGCACCGGCCTTCGACTGCATCTCGATCAGCGTGCCGCCCTTGAAGTCGATGCCGAAGTTCAGGCCGACCGTCAGGAACAGCGCCAGCACCAGGACCGAATAGGCAGCCGACAGCGGATAGCTGACGCGGCGGAACCAGACGAATTTGAAGCGGGTGTTGTCGGGAACGATACGAAGCAGGCGCATGCGCATGGCCAATCTCCTAAGGGGTTGGCAGCGTCAGAACGGGAGGTGCTTGGGCTTGGCCCAGCGATACCAGAGCGCGATCAGCATCCGGGTCAGCGTCACCGCCGTGATGACGGTGGTGAGGATGCCCAGGATGAACACGACCGCAAAGCCGCGCACCGGGCCGGAGCCGAGCGAGAACAGCGCCACCGCCGCGATCAGCATGGTGACGTTGGAGTCGATGATCGTCGCGAAGGCGCGCTGGAAGCCTGCCTCGAGCGCCGAGACCAGGCTCCGCCCCTGATGCTCCTCCTCGCGCATGCGCTCGTAGATCAGCACGTTGGAGTCGACCGCCGTGCCGATGGTCAGCACGATGCCGGCGATGCCGGGCAGCGTCATCGTCGCGCCGAGGAAGGACATCAGGCCGAAGATCAGGCCGACATGGACGACGAGCGCGATACTCGCGATCAGGCCGAAGATGCCATAGGTCGCCAGCATGTAGATCACCACCATCACGGTCGCGATCAGGGTCGCCATCTTGCCGGCGCGGATCGAGTCGGCGCCGAGGCCGGGGCCGACGGTACGCTCCTCGACGATCGTCATCTTGGCGGGCAGCGCGCCGGCGCGCAGCAGGATCGAGAGGTTGTTGACCTGCTCGACCGTGAAGTTGCCGGAGATCTGGCCCGAGCCGCCCGTGATGGGCGACTGGATCACCGGCGAGGAGATCACCTTGTTGTCGAGCACGATCGCCAGAGGGCGGCCGAGATTCTCGGTGGTGATCTGGCCGAAGCGCTGTGCGCCCCGGATGTTGAAGCGGAAGTTCACGATCGGCTGGCCGCTGCGCGAATCGAAGGCCGGCTGCGCGTCGATCAGGTCGGCGCCGTCGACGGAGGGCTGGCGCAGGACCGGGACGGTCTGGCCGCCGGCATCCTGCGAGGGCAGCATGTCGACATCGCTGCTGTTGGCGTCGCCGACGAGGCGGAATTCGAGCTTGGCGGTGTCGCCGAGGATCTGCTTCAGGCGCTGCGGATCCTGAAGGCCCGGCACCTGCACCAGAATGCGGTCGAGGCCCTGGCGCTGGATGTTCGGCTCGGTGGTGCCGAGCGCGTCGACGCGGCGACGCAGAACCTCCATCGCCTGCTCGACGGCGCGGCGGATGCGCTCGTTCGAGCCGGCTTCCGTCACGGTCAGCTGAATCAGCCCGTCAGGCTGCTCGGCAATGGCGATGGACTGGTTGCCCGAGGGGCCGAAGGCGCCGAGCGTGCCGATCGGCTGAGCGAGCTCCCGCAGTTTCGGCAGCACACGCGCACGCTCGGCCGCGTCCGGGACGCGCACTTGCACGCCGCGCGTCGTGGTCTGGATGCCGCCCTGAATGCTGATGCGCTCTTCGCGCAGGACGCGGCGAACATCGTCGCGCAGCTGGGTCACCTGGCTGCGCACCAGCTCCGCCCGGTCGATCTCGAGCAGGACGTGCGAGCCGCCCTGCAGATCGAGGCCGAGCACGACCGCATGGATCGGCAGGAAGATGCGCGGAATCCAGGACGGCGCGTTGTCGGCGATGGCCTTGCGCGTCTCCGGCGAGAACAGGTTCGGCACGGCGAGCCCGCAGCCGACGATCAGCACGAGCAGGACGAGAATGACCTTGCGGGCCTGGAGACGAAGCATCTGCGTGAACAGCCTTGTTGTCGTGCCTTAGATCACGCCGCATCCGGACGATGCCGTCCGAATGCGAAAACGCGATCGATTGTCAAAGTCAGCTCTTGACCGGCTCGCTCTTCGAGCGGACGTCCTGGACCATGCCGCGCACGATGCGCACGCGCACGCCGTCGGCGATCTCGGCTTCCAGCTCGGCGTCATCGATGACCTTCGACACCTTCGCGATCAGCCCACCCGAGGTCACGATCGTGTCGCCGCGGCGCACGTTCTTGATCATCTCCTGATGCGTCTTCGCCCGCCGCTGCTGCGGCCGGATGATCAGGAACCACATGATAACGAAGATCAGCAGGAACGGCACGAGCTGGATCAGCATGTCGGTGCCGCCACCGGCTCCTGTCGCCTGGGCGAAAGCGGGGGTGATCACTGAAGAACTCCTCTCTAACGACGGCGCAGCAGGCCGCCGGCCGCAGGACACGGCAAAAGCATCGCCCGGCCTAAAATCGCGCGGACTATAGCCAGCAATGCCGTGAAATCAATCGGACACGCCCGGTTGCCCATGCGCGCTCCTCACCTATGGGCTTGCTGCCATTCGCGCAATGCCCCTTGCGCTCGATCCACGACGCGGTTTAGCTAACCACAGCAACCGTACCGGACGGTACGGTACGGTTCGGCAGGATGAAACGAAGGCGCAGAGCCATGACCACGACCGAGACCGCCCCCGACCAGACCCTCGCGACGCTACTGCGGATTGCGGATGCGCTTGAGCGGATCGCGCCACCGCGGCGCAAGTCGGCCGACCTCAAAGCCGCCGACGCCTTCGTCTGGCAGACGACGGGCTCGGAGCTTGTGCCGGTGCCGAAGGTCAACCGCGTCGCACTTTCGCTCCTGCGCGGCGTCGACCGTGTCCGCGACACGCTGGCCGAGAATACCGAGCGGTTCGCCAAGGGCCTGCCCGCCAACAACGTGCTGCTCTGGGGTGCACGCGGCATGGGCAAGTCCTCGCTGGTCAAGGCGGTGCATGCCGACACCAACCAGCATCTGCCGAAGGGCGCGCTGCCACTGAAGCTGATCGAGATCCATCGCGAGGACATCGAGAGCCTCCCTGCCCTGATGAGCCAGCTGCGCAGCGATCCTCACCGCGCGATCGTCTTCTGCGACGATCTGTCCTTCGACAGCGACGACACCTCCTACAAATCGCTGAAGGCGGTGCTGGACGGCGGCGTGGAGGGACGGCCGGACAATGTCGTGTTCTACGCCACCTCGAATCGCCGCCACTTGCTGCCGCGCGACATGATGGACAATGAGCGCTCGACCTCGATCAATCCCGGCGAGGCGATCGAGGAGAAGGTCTCGCTCTCGGATCGGTTCGGCCTCTGGCTCGGCTTCCACAAATGCAGCCAGGACGAGTATCTGGAGATGATCAACGGCTATGCCGGCCATTTCGGGCTGGCGATCGACCCGGAGGAGTTGCGCCGCGACGCACTGGAATGGGCGACGACGCGCGGCTCCCGCTCCGGACGCACCGCCTGGCAGTACATCCAGGACCTCGCCGGCCGGCTGGGCAAGCGCCTGGAGGGGTGAAGCGCCCGCGCGTCATGGCCGGACTTGTCCCGACCATCCACGTCTTCATCGATGCAGTGCGGTGTTCAAGACGTGGATGCTCGCCAAAAGGGGCAAACATGACGCTGGATCGCAAAACAAACGAAAACGGGGCGGCCCTTCCTGGGGCCGCCCCGTCCTTTTTTCGATCGGGAGGGTCTCGCGAACCGATCGAAGGCTTGCAACTTTTCGCGTCGAACGCGGCTCAGTTGTTGAGGTAGGGAGTCGGATCGACCGGGGTCGAGCCCTTGCGCAGCTCGAAGTGGAGCTGAGGCGAGGAGACGTTGCCGCTCTGGCCCGAACTGGCGACGACCTGGCCGCGCTTGACGGCGTCGCCGCGCTTCACCTTGAGCTCGCCATTATGGGCATAGGCCGAGACATATCCGTTCGGGTGACGGATCAGGACGAGGTTGCCGTAGCCCTTCAGCTCGCTGCCGGCATAGGCGACGGTGCCGCCCTCGGCCGCCTTGACGGGCGTACCCTCGGGAACCGCGATGTTGATGCCCTCATTGCCGCCCTTGCTGTAGCCGGTGATCACACGGCCGCGAGCCGGCCAGCGGAAATCGGCCTTGTCGCCCGAAGACGCTTGTTCCTCCTGCTTCGGGAGGCTGGCAGTGGTCTTCGGCTCGGCTGCGGGCTCCGCCTTCGGGATCGCGGTCGGCTTCGGCTCGGCGGCGGGTGCGCTCGCCACCACGACCGGCTTCGCCTGCTGCTGAGCGGGAGCGGCGGTCTTCACCGGCTGCGAAACGGGCGCCGGCCTCGCCTCGGCGACAGGCTTCGCCGCAGGCACGGCCGGCACGGCAGCGCCTGTCTTGCGGGCATCTGCTTTGGCCTTGGCTTCGGCAGCGAAACGGGCACGGGATTCGCGCATCGCCTGGGCGTCTGCGGCGGCCTTGGTCTTGGCTTCCGCGGCAGCGGCGGCCTTGGTATCGGCCGCGGCCTTGGCATGCGCCTTCGCATCGACGACCGGAGCGGGCTGACGGGCCGGAGCCGGACCGGCGACGAAACGCTGCGATGGGGCCGGAGCCGGCGTCGCCTGAGGGGCCGGAGCGGCGGCCGCAACCGGAGCGGAGGTGCCGCTCGCATTGTAGACCGGTACCGTGATCCGTGTGCCCGGCGGCACATTGGCGCTGCTCAGCCCGTTCGCGGACATCAGAGCGGCGCGCGGCACGCCATAGCGCGACGAGATCATGTCGAGATTCTCGCCCTGCGCGATCACGACCGGCGTGCCGCCTTGCGCCGACCAGCCGGCAGCGCTGCCGGAGACGGCCTGCGGCGGCGCCGAGTTCAGCGCAACGGCCGATTGCGGCGGCGGCAGAGGCTGCGCCCGCACGACCGGCGCGGACGGAACCGGCTGCAGCGGCGCGCTGGCAGAGCGCCCGATCGAGCCAGTGGTAGCCGGATCGCGAGCAGGCGCCGGGGCCTGTGCAGTCCTGAAGGGATTGTCGAAAGGGGTCTCGGTGAAGCGCAACGCGTCCGAGGAGCAGGCGCTGACACCGACGGCAAGCAGGCACACCGTCGAGAGACGACGGAGAGCGCGATGATTGATCGATCCGGCTTGGCTACGCATGAACAGAGTACTCGCGAACGACGCAACTCGATGACGGTCATTAAAGTCCCGTTGAGGTTACGAAAGCGTTTCGCTGGCGAAGCCGTCTTCACTTTTTTGGATTTTCGCCGGGAGGGCAGCGGCTCCATGCGGTGTCGCTGCAACCGCCGCCGGTTGCTGCGATCAGGCGTCAGAGCGCGCGCGAAATACCCGGCACCAGCGGCGGCAGGCGCAGCACCGGCCCGGTCGCGTGGTCGAACTGGTCATCGCCGACGCGCGTGACCACCACCCGCCGCGCCACCCCCTCGATTCGCAGGGCGCCGACGAGTCGTCCGCCATTCGACAGCCGCGTCAGCAGCGCCTCGGGCACCGTCTGTGTGACACCGTTGACGAGGATGCGGTCGAAGCGGCCGAGCGTGCGATCGGGCTGGAAGCCATCGGCATGGCGCAGATCGATCAGCTGGCCAAAACCGCTGCCGCTGACCCGCTCATGCGCGGCAAGCGCCAGCGAACGATAGCGCTCCAGCGAAACCACCTCGCCGCCCAGCGCCGCCAGCAGCGCCGAGACATAGCCGGAACCGGTGCCCACTTCGAGCACGCGCGCGCCCATCTGCATGTCGAGCGCGCCGAGCAAATTGGCGACGGTATGCGGCGCGGTCATCGTCTGGCCGCAGGGCAGCGGCACCGAGACGTCCTCGCGCGCGAGATCGGCAAAGCGGGCCGGCGCGAAACGATCGCGCGGCACCCGCTCCATAGCGCGCAGCAGCGTGAGGTCGCGCACCCCCCGCGCCCTCAGCGACAGCAGGAAGGCGACGGTACGTTCGCCCTCGCTGGCCGGCGCCTCCTCGCTCATGCCCCCTCCCCGCTGCCTCTCAGGCGAAGACTTGCGCGAAGCGGGTCAGCGTCGGCTCATGGGTCAGGTCGAGTTCCAGCGGAGTGACCGAGATGCGGTTCTCGGCCATGGCGCGCAGATCGGTGCCGTTTGCCGGCTCCTTGCGGCTGCGCTGGAAGGCTATCCAGAAATAGGGATTGCCGCGCCCGTCCTTGCGAGGCTCTAGCTTGACCAGTTCCTGGTCGCGCCGGCCCTGCACCGTGACGGAAACGCCCTGCACCTCGCTCGGCCCCGCATTTGGGAAGTTGAGGTTGAAGAGCACGCCCTCGGGAATGCCCTCCGCCAACAGCCGGCGGATGATGCCGGGCGCATGATGCTCGGCGCAGTCCCAGCGGATATTGCTGCGGTCGCCGGGCGTATAGGCCTGGCTGACTGCGATCGACGGGATGCCGAGCAGCGTGCCCTCCATCGCGGCCGCGATGGTCCCGGAATAGGTCACGTCCTCCGCGACGTTGGAGCCGCGGTTGACGCCAGAGAGCACGAGGTCGGGCCGCGCCTCGGCCATCACCGAGCGCACCGCCATGATGACGCAGTCGGTCGGCGTGCCCGCGACGGCGAAGCGCTTCTCGCTGATCTGGCGGAGTCTCAATGGATTCGACAGCGACAGCGAATGCGCCACGCCGGACTGGTCGCTCTCCGGCGCCACGACCCAGACATCGTCGGAGAGCTGGCGCGCGATGCGCTCCAGCACTTCCAGCCCCTCGGCATGGATGCCGTCATCATTGGTGACGAGAATACGCATCTCAGGCCGCCTTCTCGATCTTGGTCACGCCGCGCATATAGGGCACCAAAACCTCCGGCACGGTGATCGAGCCGTCGGAATTCTGGTAGTTCTCCATCACCGCGATCAGCGCCCGGCCGACCGCCGTGCCCGAGCCGTTGAGGGTGTGGACGAAGAACGGCCCCTTGCCGTCCCTGGTCTTGTAGCGCGCATTCATGCGCCGCGCCTGGAAATCGCCGCAGACCGAGCAGGATGAGATCTCGCGATAGGTCTTCTGGCCGGGCAGCCAGGCCTCGATGTCCCAGGTCTTCTGCGAGGCGAAGCCCATGTCGCCGGTGCACAGCGTCATCACGCGATAATGCAGGTCGAGCTTCTTCAGCACGTTCTCGGCGCAGGCGAGCATGCGCTCATGCTCCTCGCGCGACTTCTCCGGCGCCGTGATCGAGACCAGTTCGACCTTCTCGAACTGGTGCTGGCGCAGCATGCCGCGCGTATCGCGGCCGGCCGAGCCCGCTTCGGCCCGGAAGCAGGGCGTGAGCGCGCTGAATCGAAGCGGCAGCTCCTCCTCGGAAAGGATTGATTCCCTTGCAAGATTGGTCAGCGGAACCTCCGCGGTGGGGATCAGCCAATGCCCTCCGCCGAACGCGTCGCCCCACTGCTCGGCGCGGGCCTGACCGTGGCGCGCGATGGCGAGATCGCGGCGCAGCCCCTCGACGAAGGCGGTGATCTGGTCGCGCTCGTCCGGCGCAACCTTGCCGTCGTGGAGCGCCTGCATCACCGAGTTGAACGTCGCCTGCTCGAGCTTGCCCTCTTCGGACGCCCAGCTCTCAGCCAGCGATTCCCAAACCTCGGCCGCCGCACCGTGGTTCTTCAGATGCTCGGGCATTTCGAAGGCGACGGCGCGGAACTGGTCACCGGCGAATTTCGGCAGCTGCGCCGTGCCGAACATCGCATCGTCGCGCACCAGCAGCGGCGGGTTGACCTCCGTATAGCCATGCTCCTCCGTGTGCGTATCGAGCATGAACTGCCCGATCGCCCGCGACAGCCGCGCGACCTGGGCTTGCAGCACGACGAAGCGCGAGCCCGAGAGCTTGGCCGCCTTCTCGAAATCCATCTGGCCGAGCGCTTCGCCCAGCTCGAAATGCTGCTTGGGGTCGTTGATACCCCTCAGCAGCCCGCGCTCCTCCGGCTTCACGCCATGCATATGCAGCACGACATTGTCATGCTCGTCCGCACCATCCGGCACATCGTCGAACGGCACGTTCGGGATCGCGGCGAGCTTCTCGTCGAGCGCCTCCTTCGCGGCCTTCTCCTCGGCCTCGAGCGCCGGCTGCTCTTCCTTGAGCGCCGCGACCTCGGCCTTCAGCTTCTCGGCGAGCGCGACATCCTTCGCGCCCATCGCCTTGCCGATTTCCTTGGAAAGCGCGTTGCGGCGCTCCTGCACGCCCTGCGCCTTGGCGATGGCGGAACGGCGGACATCATCGAGCGCGAGCAGCGACGACGACAGCGGCTCCAGGCCCCGTCGCGTCAAGCCTCCATCGAACGCCGCGGCGTTCTCGCGAATCCATCTGATGTCGTACATCGTCGTCCGGCCATGCATCGCTGCGGAATGCAGCGCAGGATGCTCTAGACCGGGACGACGCGGGAGGGAACCACCGAGATCAGCATTCGACGGCACGACCACGTCATGGTCGGGCTTGTCCCGGCCATCCACGTCTTCGTTCTTCGAGAGCGAGTTTCAAGACGTGGATGCTCGCCGCAAGGGCGAGCATGACGGAAACGCCTACTCCACCGCGTCCTCAGCAGCCTTCGCCGCAGCGCTCTTCTTCTCCACCCGGCGCACCGAGAAGATCGAGAGTTCGTAGAGCAGCAGCATCGGGATCGCGAGCATGAGCTGCGAGATCACGTCCGGCGGGGTCAGCACTGCCGCCACGACGAACACGAAGACGATCGCGTAGCGGCGCTTATCCTTCAGGAACTGCGAATCGATGATGCCGGCCTGCCCGAGCAGGGTCAGGATCACCGGTAGCTGGAAGGCGATGCCGAAAGCGAAGATCAGCGTCATGATCAGCGACAGGTATTCGCTGACCTTGGGCAGCAGCGCGATGCCGGCCTGGGTCTCGGTCGCAGCCTGCTGCATGCCGAGCGAGAACTTCATCAGCACCGGCATGGCGAAGAAGAAGACCAGCAGCGCGCCCAGCGTGAAAAACACCGGCGTTGCGATCAGATACGGCGCGAACGCGGCCTTCTCGTTCTTGTAGAGGCCGGGCGCGACGAATTTGTAGACCTGCGTCGCGATCACCGGAAAGGCGAAGAAGCCGGCGCCGAAGGCGGCGACCTTGATATGGGTGAAGAGCAGCTCGAGCGGGCCGGTATAGATCAGCTGCGCATTGGCCGCGCTGCCGGCGGCCCAGACATAGGGTTTCACCAGGATGTTGTAGATCTGCGTCGAGAAGCCGAAGCAGATGAAGAACATGATGAGGAAGGCGATCAGCGACTTGATCAGCCGCGCCCTCAGCTCGATCAGATGCTCGATGAGCGGCGCGCGCGAGGCCTCGATGTCGTCCTCGCCCTCGCGAGGAGTGGCGACGCTCATGCGGAAGTCTCCTCACCCTTGGCGTCGGATGCCTTGGGCTTGCGCTTGCGGGTGGGCTTCGGCGCGTCCTGCGGCGCCTCGCTCGAAGCGGCCTCCGGGAAGGGCGTGTCGGGCTCTTCCGGCGCGTCCGCCACGACCTTGGCCCGGCGCGCGCGGGCCGGTTTCGCCTTCTCGGCGGTCTCGCCAGCTTCGGTGGCGGGCGTAGCTTCGGGAGCCGGGGCACTCTCGGCCACCAGCTCTTCCTGAGCCTTCGTCTTGCGCGTCCGCTTCGGCTTGGCCGCGGGAACAGGCTCCTCGGCGGGCGTCGGCGTCTCGGCGGCGATATCGACCGGCGGCAGCTCCGGCGTCGGCAGCGCAGCAAGCTTGGCCTCGGCCTCCTTCAGCGCCGCGTCATCGGGCTGGGTGGCTTCACCCGCGCTCGACGCCGAAAAATCCTTCGGCTCCTCGATCGGTTTGTAGTCGGTGTTGAGCGCGCTCGACACCGACCCGCCGACATCCTCGACCTGTTTCTTGAGGTCCGCGAGCTCGGCCTCGCGCATCGCCTCGTTGAACTGCCCCTGGAATTCGGTTGCCATACGCCGGATACGGCCGACCGTCTGGCCGACCGTGCGCAGGGCTTTGGGCAGATCCTTGGGGCCGATCACCACCAGCGCCACCGCGCCGATCAGCACCATCTCGCTCCAGGCGATGTCGAACATCGAGGGCTCGTCCTCTCGGCGCGCCTCCGCTCAGCCGTCAAGGCCGAGGGATCAGAAAGCGCGCATCACCAAAACCGCGTCCAGCGGACGCAAGCCGCATCAGCCCTTGTGCTCGGCCTTGGCCTGAGCCTGCGCAGCTGTGTTGCTGGCCTGGGTATGATCGATCACCTTGGGATCGACATTCGTCGCGCTCGGCGTCGGCTCATCGTCCTCCGCCATGCCCTTCTTGAACGATTTGATACCCTTGGCGACATCGCCCATCAGTTCGGACACCTTGCCGCGCCCGAACAGCAGCATCACGATGACGCCGACGACGATCCAATGCCAAATGCTCACGCCACCCATGGCGAAACTCCTCCGAAAATGCCTCGACCGGGAGAAATCCCCAACCCAATCCCTGCCCGGTCGATCGCTCGGCGGCGGAACCTATTGATCTGCCGCCGGAAACACAAGGACTTCGTCGGACGGAATCTCGACGCCGACCTCGTGGCCCACCGCGATCTCGTCCGACAGCGCGGCCCGCACCGAGAGCGCACGGTCGAACCCCTCCACGGCGATCAGCAGATGATCGACCTCGCCGAGGAAGCGCCGCGCGACGAGCCGCCCGGGCAGATAGTAGCCCTTCGGCACAATCCGCACCCGATGCGGCCGGATGCAGGCGATCGCCTCACTTCCCTCCGGCACCCCCGGCGCCGCGAAGCGCCCGAGCGGCGTACCGATCGCGCCTCCCGAGACGCGACCTTCGACCTCGGTAAAATCGCAGAAAAATCGGGCGGCAAAGAGGCTGGCGGGCCTGCGATAAAGCTCCTCCCCCGTGCCGATCTGGACGATGCGCCCGGCCCGCATCAGCACGATGCGATCGGCGATGCGCATCGCATCCTCCGGGTCATGCGTCACGATGATCGAAGTGGCGCCGGTTTCCTCCAGCAGCGCGGCGGTTTCGTCGCGGACCACGTCGCGCAGGCGCCGGTCGAGATTGGAGAAGGGCTCGTCCATCAAGAGCACGCCGGGACGCGGCGCGATGGCACGCGCCAGTGCCACGCGCTGCTGCTCGCCGCCGGAGAGCATATGCGGGTAGGCCCCGTAGAAATCGGCAAGGCCGACGCGCGCGAGCGCCCTGAGCGCGGTCGCCTCCGTCGACGCGGCGCTCTGCCCGCGCAGGCCGAAGCAGACATTCTCGCCGACGGTCAGATGCGGGAACAGCGCATAATCCTGAAAGACGAAGCCGACACCGCGATGCTCCGGCTCGACGAACCGGTCCGGTGCCGAAACATCGCGCCCTTCCAGCAGCACCCGCCCCGCGCTCGGCCGCTCGACGCCAGCAGCGAGCCTAAGCAGCGTCGTCTTGCCGCAGCCCGACTGGCCGAGCAGCGCGACGATTTCGCCCGGATCGACCATAAGTGAGACGCCGGATAGCGCCGTCACCTCGCCGAAGCGCTGCGTCACGCCCTCGAAGCCGAGCGCCATCGGAATCGCCGCGCCGGCTGTCCCGCGCCGGCCCCAGCCGAGCCACCCCGCCTTGATCTCGCTGCGTGCCAATGATTGCTCCCTGCGCGGCCCAGTTTCTCAGCCCTCATCCTGAGGAGCAGCCGTCAGGCTGCATCTCGAAGGATGCTCCGGAGCGCGCTGGACCATCCTTCGATACGTTGCTACGCGGCTCCTCAGGATGAGGGCTGAGGTACACGGCGCCGTCCGCCTCACCCCTGTTGCGGCCCGCCCTCGCCGTCGTCAAGCGGGCTGAACAGATCGCCGAGCGGGTCCTCGTCGTCGCGCAAGCCCGGGTCGTCGTCTGGAACAGGCACCTGCAAGTCGCGCGTCAGGCGGCCCTCGATGAAGCCGGTTCCCTTCAACTCCTCCAGGCCCGGCAGGTCGTCGATCCGGTCCAGGCCGAAATGATCGAGGAAGCCGGGCGTCGTGCCGTAGGTCACCGGGCGCCCCGGCGAGCGACGCCGTCCGCGCAGCCGCACCCAGCCGGCCTCCAGCAGAATATCGAGCGTGCCCTTGGCGGTGGCGACGCCGCGGATATCCTCGATCTCGGCCCGCGTCACCGGCTGGTGGTAGGCAATGATCGACAGAACCTCGAGCGCAGCGCGGGACAATTTGCGCGGCAGCTCGGCCTCGGCGGCGAGCAGATAGCCAAGGTCCGGCGCCGTCCGGAAGGCCCAACCGCCGGCAACCTGGCGCAGGTTGACGCCGCGCATGGCATAGCTCTCCACAAGCCGGGCCAGCACCTGCTCGACCACGATGCCGGCCGGGATCGCCCGGCCCAAGGCCTCCGCCGACAGGGGCACCGCCGACGCGAAAAGCAGCGCCTCGACGATGCGCTGTGCCTGGGCGAAAGCTTCGACGCCGCCGCCATCCGCAGCGTCCAGAGGTTCGGCCGTCGCGGCAGTCATGAGGCATCCTTGCCGGCGAAGGGCAGAATCTGCGGCCGTGCCGAACGACGGCGCAGCTCGATCGGCGCGAAAGCCTCGTTCTGCCGCAGGTCGAGAACCCCTTCCCTGACCATTTCGAGCATGGCCGACAGGGCCGAGGCCCTGACCGTCGCCCGCATCTCCCGCGCCGGCAGGCCATGGGAGGTCATGTATTGCGTCAGATAGCTGTCCAGTTCGGTCCAGTCCCCGGCCTCGCCGATCAATCGCTGCAACGCCTCGCGCGCCTCGACCAGCGACCAGACGACGCGATGGCCGACCGAGATATGCCCCTGCACCCGCTTCTGGCGTTGATGGGCATAGGCCGCGAGCAGATCGTAGAGCTCGGCTTCCCAGACCGGACGGGCGCCTGCGACGATCTCTTCGGGGGCGCCGCGCGCGAAGATGTCCTGGCCCAGCCGCTCGCGCGAGGCGAGCTTGCGTGCGGCGGCGCGGATCGCTTCCAGGCGGCGCAGGCGGAGCGCCAGCGCCGTGGCGAGATCGGCCGCGCTCGGCTCCTCGCCCTTGGGCGGCTCGGGCAGCAGCAGGCGCGACTTCAGATAGGCCAGCCAGGCCGCCATCACGAGGTAGTCGGCCGCGAGCTCCAGCCTGAGCGCCCGCGCCTCCTCGACGAAGGTGAGATATTGCTCCGCCAGCGCCAGGATCGAGATGCGATGAAGATCGACCTTCTGGCGGCGCGCGAGATCGAGCAACAGGTCGAGCGGCCCCTCATAGCCGTCGACATCGACAACGAGCGATGGCTCGCCTTCACGGCGCGCGGCATCCTCCTCGAATGGCAACTCGGCCGTCATGCAGCTCTGCCCTCTGCCGCGATCGAGCCTCTCGATCTCTCTGCCCTCATCCCGAGGAGCAGCCCTCAGGCTGCGTCTCGAAGGAGGATCCAGTGCGTTCTGGACCATCCTTCGAGACGCCGCTTCGCGGCTCCTCAGGATGAGGGCTGAGATCTAGGGTCGGCACCGAAGCAAATTCGGCTGTTCAGGCGCTCAGCGCAAGTGCGGCGGCCAATTCCGCGCGCGCAGCCTCGAGATCGATCGGCTCAGGCTCGTGCCGGATGCGGCCGAGTGCCGCCGCCGCGCGGCGTGCGCGGGCTCCGGTCATCTTCGGCACCGCGCCGGCGATCGCGACCATCTCCTCCATGATGCCGTGGCAGTGCAGGATCACGTCGACGCCGGCGCGAATGGCGGCGCGCGCCTTGGCCTCGAAGGAACCGGACAGCGCCTTCATCGAAATATCATCGGTCATGATCAGCCCGTCGAAGCCAATCTCGCCACGCATGACCTCGCGCACGATCTTGCGGGAGACGGTCGCCGGATGCTTCGGATCGAGCGCCGTGAACACCACATGCGCCGTCATCGCGAGCGGCATGTCGGCGAGGTGCCGGAACGGGCGGAAATCATGCGCCCTGAGTTCGTCGAGCGAAGCGTCGACGACAGGCAGGTCGTGATGGCTGTCGGCCCGCGCCCGGCCATGGCCGGGCATGTGCTTGACGACCGGCAGCACGCCGCCGGCGATCAACCCTTCGGCCGCCGCCCGGCCGAGCCGCGCCACCTGATCGGGATCATAGGCATAAGCGCGGTCGCCGATCACGTCATGGCTGCCCGCCACGGGAACGTCGAGCACCGGCAGGCAGTCCACGTCGATGCCGACGCTCTTCAGGTCGTGCGCCATCAGCCGCGCCGAAAGCCGGACGATCTCGCGCTGGCGGACGGGGTCGTTGATGGCGTGGAAAGCGCGCGCCGACGGGTATTTCGGCCAGTTCGGCGGGCCCATGCGCTGGACGCGCCCGCCCTCCTGATCGATCAGGATCGGCGCATGCCAGCCGACGGTCTCGCGCATCTCCGCCGTTAGAGCCGCAACCTGCTCGGGCGTCTGCGTGTTGCGCTTGAAGAGGATGAAGCCCCAGGGCCGTGCGTCGCGGAAGAAGGCCCGCTCGTCCGCAGTGAGGCTCGTGCCGAGGCAGCCGGCGATGAAGGCGCGCGATGTCATCGTACCGGGTTAGAAAGCGGCGCGGGCGCGGTCAAGAATGATCCGCGCCCGTCCATCGCGTTACTTCACCTGCTGGTAATTCTGCGCGTTGAACGCGTCGAACGGCAGCTCGGCGATGCGGAACCAGAGCTGCTCCTTCTTCCAGTAGGGAAGGAAGGAATCATAGAAAGTCTTGAAGTTGGGATTGCTCGCGGCAAGCTCGCCATACATCGCGAAGGCCTCCTTGAACGCAGCCGCCATCACCTCCTGCGGGAAGGGCCGCAGCTCGGCGCCAGTGCCGGCAAGGCGAATCAGCGCATCGGGATTGTTGTGGTCGTATTTGGCCACGCACAGCGCATTGGCCTCGGCGCAGGCCGCTTCGACGATCGCCTTGTAGGAGGCCGGCAGCTCGTTCCACTTGTCCTGGTTGGCGAGGAAGCTGACATTGGCGTTCCCCTCCCAGAAGCCCGGATAGTAATAGTACTTGGCGACCTTCACGAAGCCGAGCTTCTCGTCGTCATAGGGGCCGGAGAACTCGACCGCATCGAGCGTGCCGCGCTCTAGCGCCGGATAGATGTCGGCGCCGCCGATGGTCTGCGGCACGACACCGAGGCGGGCCATGATCCGGCCGCCGAGGCCGGCGATACGGAACTTCAGCCCCTTCAGATCCTCCAGCGACTTGATCTCCTTGCGGAACCAGCCGCCCATCTGCGCACCGGTGTTGCCGGACGGGATGGTGTAGATGTTGTAGTTCTTCATGAAGGCGCGGCAGAGCTCCAGCCCGCCGCCCTGATAGAGCCAGGCATTCTGCTGGCGCGTGTTGAAGCCGAAGGGCAGCGAGGTCTCGAAAGCGAAGGCCGGGTCCTTGCCGATATAAAAACTCGCCAGCGTGTGGCTGCACTCGACGGTGCCGTTCTGGACGGCGTCGAGAGCCTGCAGGGCCGGCACGATCTCGCCGGGCGCGAAGACCTGAATCTGGAAGTTGTTGTCGGTCGCCTCTGCGACGCGCTTCGCGACATGGGTCGAGATGCCGTAGAGCGTATCCAGGCTCTTCGGATAGCTCGAGGTCAGCCGCCAGTTGATCTTGGGCTGCGACTGCGCGATTGCGGGGGCAGCGATGGCCGCGCTCCCGGCCGCGCCCGCGCCCGCGACCTTGACGAAATGACGGCGATCCATGGGGTAACCTCCAGCTAGCAACGGCTGCCGTGATATCCTTGGCAGCCTTCTGTTGTTGGCAGGCTACTCGCACGGTCGGGGCGGTGAAACAAGCACGCCCCTCACCCCGCCATGCGCCGGTTTCAAAGCAGAACGGCGGCACCCTTCCGGATGCCGCCGCCCAATTCTCAACCTGTTCCGCGCGAGCTCAGTTCTTCGCGATGAAGCACTGCCCGCCCGCGGCCTGGAGCGCCGAGCACATCGTCGACGCATCCTCGCGGGAATAAGGTCCGACGCGCAGGCGATAGACGGTCTTGCCGCCGGCCAGCTCCGTCTTTCGGACGATCGGCGACTGGCCGCCGAGCTGCTGCGGATATTTGCGCTGCAGCGCGGCAAAGGTGGCCCGAGCTTCGGCCTCGCTGCCCGGCGCGCCGAGCTGCACCACGAAATCGCCGGTCCCGGCCCGTACCGCGGCCGTCGCAGGAGCAGTCTCGGGTGCAGCGGACGCCGGAGCGCTGGCAAGACGGGTCGGAGCCGCCGGCGTGGTCGCGGCAGGCGGTGTCGTCGCGCGCTCCTGAACCTTGGGCGCGGCAGGAGCGGGCGCCGCAGCTGCGGAGCGCTGCGGCGAGGGCTGCGCACTCGCCGTGGCAGTGCCGAGCGAGCGGCTCGGGGCCGAGCCCGTCGCGATCGGCTGGTCGATTCCGGCGGGAACCGGCGTTCCATCGGGACGGATCGCGACCGTGCGGACCTTGCGCGGCTCGCCCAGTCCCGGCACCGGAGGCATCGGGATCAGGCCGGGCTCGGCCGGCGTGATGCTGCGCTCCGGCGCGCTCGGCGCGGCGGCCAGAGCCGATCCGGCACCGGGCCCCGGCATGACGACGCGGGGCGGCATCGAGCGGGCGGCCTGCTGCACGTCGACCGGCTGCTCCTCATTGTTGACCAGCTTGCTCTGGCCTTGCGGAGCCTCGGCGCTGCGCTCGTAGATCTGCTTGTTCTGGTTCGGAATCTCGGCGCCGCCCGGATTGGCGGGCTCGACCTTGACCGGGCCACGGTCGGCCGCGATCATCGGCGGCTGACCGTCCTTGGTTGCCGAACCGCCGCGCATTGCGAAGGTCGCGCCGACGCCGACGAGGCCGACGGCGATGACCGCCGCGGCCGCCCAGAGCCCCTTGCGCGAGCGACGCGGTTCCAGATCCGGCAGATCGTCTTCGGCATATTCCTGAGCCTGAGCGCCGTGCTGGGCCTGGGCGTAGGAGTGCTGGGCCTGCGCATAGGAATATTGCGCCGGCTCTTCGGCATAGGCGGCCTGCATCGCATGGACGCCGCCTTGCTCATCGAGGTCGCGGGCCTGCACGCCGCCGCGCATCGGTGCCGGCTGGGCGTAAGGCAGCGGCTCGGGCAGATCATAATCGTCATACTGAGGTTCGGCGTGAACCTGCTGCGGCGCGGCCGGAGCGGCGGACGCCTGCGCCTGCCGCCTCGGCTCGGTCTGCCGCAGCAGCGCCTCGAATTCATCAAGGGCACCGCGCAGCTCGGCCGGCGGCGCAGCCTGAAGGGGCACGGCCGGCGGGGGAGCCGGCGGTACAACCTCGAAGCTCGGCTCCTGTCGCGGCGCCGCCGCACGGCGATCGGCAAAGATATCCTTCAGCGGGTCGTCCTGCCCGACGATGCGGGTCAGCTCCGCCAGCGGATCGGGCGCATGGCCGGAGCGCGGCGCCTGCCCTGCCCCGCGAAGCTGGCGCTCGAGATCTTCAAGATCGAGCGCGAAACGATTCCTAGCGGGCTCACTCATGGTACGATCCATTGCAGCACGAGCCGCCTCTCCCTATGGAAAAGGCGATATCCCGCGCGGTCAACTTGACCTCGTGCGCGCCGCCGGAAATCTCCGTCAGCGCATCTCTTCCGGCGCCGCAACTCCGGCGACAGCCAGACCGGAAGCAAGGACGCTGCGCACCGCGTGCACGAACGCCAATCTCGCCAAGGTCGACTTTCGATCAGTTTGATTAACGAATCGTAATTGCGGCGAGTCTTTGCCCTTGTTCCACAATGAGTGGAAAGCGCTCGCCAGTTCGTGGACGAAAAATGCCACGCGATGCGGCTCGTGCGCCGCGGCCGCTCCCTCGATGATTCGCGGATAGGCCGCGATCGTCTTGAGAATGCCGACTTCGGCCTCGTCGGTCAGGATCGAGAGATCGGCCCCGGCCAGCGCTGCCGGCGAGAGATCGAGATCGGGGAAAACCTCGCGCGCCTGACGGAAGATCGAAGCACAGCGCGCATGCGCGTACTGGACATAGAAGACCGGATTGTCCTTCGACTGCTCGACCACTTTGGCGAGGTCGAAATCCAGCGTCGCGTCGTTCTTGCGGAAAATCATCATGAAGCGCACGGCGTCGCGGCCGACCTCGTCGATGACCTCCCGCAGGGTGACGAAATCCCCGGAGCGCTTGGACATGCGCACCTGCTCGCCATTGCGCAGCAGGCGCACGAGCTGGCAGAGCTTGACGTCGAGCGAGCCCTGCCCGTTCGTCACCGCCTTCACCGCCGCCTGCATGCGCTTGACATAGCCGCCATGGTCGGCGCCCCAGACGTCGATCATCTCCGGGAAGCCGCGAACGAACTTCGAGCGGTGATAGGCGATGTCGTTGGCGAAATAGGTGTAGCTGCCGTCCGATTTCAGCAGCGGCCGGTCGACATCGTCGCCAAACCGGGTGGCTCGGAACAGGGTCTGCTCGCGATCCTCCCAGTCCTCGTCCTTTTGCCCCTTCGGCGGCGGCAGCCGGCCCTCATAGACCAGATCGCGCGAGCGCAGATCCTCGATGGTCTGGTGCACGGCGTTGACATCGCCGTCCCTGCCCTGCAGCGAGCGCTCCGAGAAAAAGAGGTCGTGGACGACGCCGAGCGCAGCAAGATCGCCGCGGATCATCGCCATCATGCCGTCGATCGCGGCCTGCCGGACGAGCGGGAGCCAGTCCCACTCGGCCTTGTCGCGCAGCGCCGGCCCGTATCGGTCGGCCAGCGACTGCCCGACCGAGATCAGATAATCACCGGGATAGAGCCCTTCCGGGATCGCGCCGATATCCTCGCCCAGCGCCTCGCGGTAGCGCAGGAACGCCGAACGGGCGAGCACGTCGACCTGCGCGCCTGCATCGTTGATGTAGTATTCGCGCGTGACGTCATGTCCGGCGAAGGCCAGCAGGCTCGCCAACGCGTCGCCGAACACCGCGCCGCGACCATGGCCGACATGCATCGGCCCGGTCGGGTTGGCCGAGACATACTCGACATTGACCCTGGGTTCCGGCTTCTGCGCGCCGCGCCCGTAATCCAGCCCGGCCTCGATGGCCGCCTTCAGCACCGCCGTGAACACGGCCGGCTGCAGCGTCAGGTTGATGAAGCCGGGGCCGGCGATCTCCGCCTTGGTGATCTCCGGGTCCTTCGCCAGTTCCTCGACCAGCAGCGCCGCCAGTGCGCGTGGGTTCGTGCCGGCATCCTTGGCCAGCACCATCGCGGCATTGGTGGCGAGATCGCCATGGGCCGGATCCTTGGTCGGCTCGACCACGACGCGCGCGAGATTGAGGCCGGCCGGAAGCGAGCCTCGCTCGGCGAGTGCCGAGAGCGCGGCGTGAAGACGGGCGGAATAGATCTCGAACAGGTTCATTGGGGCCACGAATGCGGAGGAAAGCCGCCCGGCCCTATCGCAGCGAGGGGGTAACGTCAAACAGGCGGCGGTGCTCGTCGAGCGCGTACCAGTCCGTCATGCCGGCAATGTAGTCGGCGATGCGGCGCATCCGGCGATGATCGTCGAGCCCGTCGCAGCCCGCCGCCCATTCCTCCGGCATTGCAGCGGGATCAGCGCTGAAACGCTCGAAAAGCTCGCGCACAACCTGCGCCGCCTGCTCCCGGATCGGCGCGATCCGCGGGTGCCGGTACATGTTGGGATAGAGGAAGCCCTTGATGTCGCGGTCGGCGGCCTCGATCGCCGGCGAGAAGGCGACGACCGGCGCGTCCGCGCGCCGGATCGCATCGGCGTCGGCCGGCGCCAGCGCAGCGAGCCGCGCCTGCGCCTCCCGGATCACGTCCTCGACGAATCGGGTGATCACCCGGCGGACGAGCTCGTTGGTCAGGCGCGGCCGTTCCAATCCCGGATGCAATCGCTCGATCTCGCCCAGCAGTTCCGCCAGGAACGGCACGGCTCTGAGTTCGGCATGGCCGAACAGCCCGGCCCGCAGGCCGTCGTCGATGTCGTGGGCGTTGTAGGCGATGTCGTCGGCCAGTGCCGCGGCCTGCGCTTCGGCCGAGGCATAGCTGTCGAGCCACAGATCCTGACGCTGCTGATACTCGACGATCGCGATGGGGATGCCGGCCTTGGCATAACGCGCCGTCGGCCTGCCCTCTCGGTCGAGCAACGGGCCGTTGTGCTTGACGAGGCCTTCCAGTGTCTCCCAGCTCAGATTGAGTCCGTCGAAATCGGCATAGCGCTGCTCCAGCCGCGTCACGATCCGGAGCGTCTGGGCGTTGTGGTCGAAACCACCGAAGCCGGTCATGCACTCTTCCAGCGCGTCCTCGCCGGTATGGCCGAAGGGCGTATGGCCAAGGTCGTGCGCCAGCGCCAGCGCCTCGGCCAGGTCCTCGTCGAGGCCGAGCGCGCGCGCCAGGGCGCGGGCGATCTGTGCGACCTCGATCGTGTGGGTCAGCCGGGTCCGGTAATGGTCGCCTTCGTGCGACACGAAGACCTGTGTCTTGTGCTTCAGCCGACGGAAGGCGGTCGAATGGATGATGCGGTCGCGATCACGTTGGAATTCGCCGCGCGTCGCGGAGGCCGGCTCGCCGACGAGCCGCCCGCGGCTCATGCTGGAGCGGCAGGCATAAGGCGCGCGCCAGCGCTCTCCCGGCTCGATGCCGGCAGCGAAGGAAAAGCCGAAGGGTGGGCTCTGTGGATCCGGCATGGCAGCCCCGTCGCGGCGCCGTGCTTGTAGAGGCGCTGCGGGGCCATTACCTTTCAGGACAACCAGGGTGCAAGGAGCATCTGCCCATGTCGACCGATCTTGCGGTCAACCCGCGCGGCATAGCGGTCACCGCAAATGCCGCGAAACGAATTCTCTCGGTGATGGCTCAGGAGCCGCCCGGCTCGATGCTGCGCGTCAGCGTCGCCGGTGGCGGCTGCTCCGGCTTCCAATATATCTTCGACGTCGACCGGGAGCGGGCGCCGGACGATCTCGTCATCGAGCGCGACGGCGCGACCGTCCTGATCGACGAGACCTCGCTCGATCTGCTGGAGGGTTGCACCATCGACTTCGTCGACGACCTGATTGGTCAGTCCTTCCGCATCACCAACCCGAATGCGACGAGTTCCTGTGGTTGCGGAACCTCCTTCGCCGTCTAGGTGCCTAGCCCGCGGTTCCGGACAGCCGCGTCGGCATCGCCCTCGTCTCGATATGCCGTCCGAGGCGGGCGGCCGAGGCGGCGACGATCACTTCGCCAAAAACCCGCACCAGATCGCGATCGAGCTTTCCCGCCATCCCGACCAGCACGGCATAGGCCTCCTCCGGGGGCATCGGCGGCTTGTAGGGGCGCCGCTCGATCAGGGCGGCATAGATGTCGCAGATCGTGATCATCCGCACCGGATCCGGAATCTGGCCAGCGTTCAGCCCGTGCGGATAACCTGATCCGTCGAGATATTCGTGGTGTGAAAGCACCACAGCCAGAATCATCGGCGCGTATCCACCCTGCGCGACCAGCATGTCATGGCCAATCTTCGGATGTTGCCAGATGGTCTCGCGCTCCTCCGCCGTCAGTCCGCCGGGCTTGCGCAGAATTGCGAGCGGAATCCGCGCCTTGCCGATGTCGTGAAGCACGGCCGCGCCGGTGATGAGCCGCCGATCGGCCTCGCCGAAGCCGAGGCGGTGCGCAAAGGCGGCTGTCAGCCCCGAGACGAGCAGGCAATGCTGATAGGTGGCGTCGTCATGTTGCCAGACGAGATCGAGCCACGCGTCGAGGTCACCGCCTTCCGCCGCGCGATTGAGCGCCTCGACGCTGCCGTTGATCGCCGCTGCCGGCAGATGTCCCCCGGTCGCAGCCGCATCGAGCAGATCGCCGAGAGCTGCCGAGGCTGCGATGAAACGGCCCTGGAGCCCGGCGCCGGTGCTCGTCGGGGCGGCCGAGCCGAGCAGATGGCCGACCCTGTCCAGCAGAACGGAGCGAGGCGCGTCGACGGACAGCACCTCCCGCGCACCGAGTGCGTGAGCCTGCGTCTGGGAACGCGGCGACATGTCTCCCAGCAAGAAAAGGCAGGGCGCTCCGGCGAGTCGATAGGGTGCGAGGATGGTACGCGCCGTCTCGATGGCGGCGCGGCTCGACAGGTCGAGATCGACGACGAGCAGCCGACCGCTTGCCGTTACGGAGCCCAGCTCGCTCGGGCCGCACGCCGAACAGGCGCCCCAGAGCGAGAGCGTACGCTGCAGTGAATGGCGCCGGCCGTCGTGATCGCTGACGAGAACGAGGATGGAGAGGCCTCCCGAGAAAGCCTCATCATAAGCGCGTCGATTGAGGAAGCGTAAAAGCGAACTGCGTGCTTAAGCCGATCGGCCGGAATGTCGCCGACAGCGGCCCGGCGACGCGCCCGATTTCGTCGTCATGCTTAGCGGTTCGTCAATGCGAGACGGCAGCACCGCCCTGCTCGAGCCTGATCTCTGCGGCCATCAACCCCTTCGGCCCGGGGCCGTAGCGCACCAGAACGGTCTGTCCCGGGATCAACTCGACGAGGCCGTAGCGCCGCAGCGTCTCCATATGCACGAAGATGTCGGGTGCGCCCTCGCCCTTTGAGACGAAGCCGAAGCCGCGCAGCCGGTTGAACCATTTCACCACCATGAGCTCGAGCCCGCTGGTCGGCGTAACCGCGACGTTCGTGCGCGCCATCGGCATCTCGGAGGGGTGGCGCCCGGAGGAGGTGTCGATCGAGAGCACCCTCACGGCCTGGCGCCCGCGGTTCTTCTCGACGGCTTCGAGCACGATGCGAGCGCCTTCCGCTATCGTATTGAAACCATCGCGCTTCAGAATGGTGACATGCACGAGGATATCGGCGCCGCCCGTTTCGGGAACGACGAAACCGTAACCTTTCGAGACGTCGAACCATTTGACGTAGCCGGCAATCTCGACCGGAACCTCGGAAGCGTGACCGCTTGGCCCATCGAGCCGCATGACGCGGTTGAGTGACTGGATGGGACCGATCGGTGGCCGCCCACTCTCACCGAATTCGTCGGACATGTGCCGCTCGCCCCCACGCACAACGCTTGATTCGTGTAGCCACGATAGCATCGCTAAGGATGCGGTATACAGCCCCCACGCCGTCGTCCACATCTCCGCGGGCTCCGATGGTGCGGAAACTGCCGCTCGCGCCCGTCCGGATGCGGGACCGGCCTCGGATCGCTCCTATCGAGCCTATCGACTCAGGGGGCGAGCCGCCCCAAGGCCGCTCCGCTTTCCGCGCGGATGACGAGATCGGCGATCGGATCGAGCTCCGTCGGCTCCCGATTGAGGATGACGAGTTTCGCGCCCTGCCGCTTCGCGATCACGGGCAGCGTCGCCGCCGGGTAGACGACCAGCGACGAGCCGACGACGAGGAAGAGGTCGCAATCCAGCGCAAGCGCCTGCGCCCGCATCATCGCCTCCTGCGGCATCGCCTGGCCGAAAGAGATCGTCGCCGATTTCACCGGCCCCGTGCACATGATGCAGCTCGGCGGCTCGCCGCTCGCCTCGAAGGCCGGGCGGATCGCTGCGAGCTCATGGCGCCAGCCGCATGTGAGGCAGGTCGCGTAGGTGCCGTTGCCGTGCAGCTCGATCACCTGATCGGCCGGCACGCCGGAGGCCTGGTGCAGCCCGTCGATGTTCTGGGTCACGATGGCGGGGGAACGCCCGTCCGCGACCAGCTTCGCCAGGGCCTGATGGCCGATATTGGGCCGGGCCTCGCGATAGTGGTCGTCCATCGTGAATTTGCGCCGCCAGGCCTCGATCCGCGCCTCGCGGCTCTGCACGAACGCCTCGAACGGGATCGGCTTGTTGACCATCCAGGGCGAACCGGGCGAACGGAAATCCGGCACGCCCGATTCCGTCGAGATGCCGGCGCCTGTGAAGCTGAGAATGCTGTCGGCCCGGTCGAGCATCGCATGAAGCTCGGCGATCGCGTCCTCGGTCTCGTCCTGCATGGCTGCGCTCACCCGGTTGAACTGGAAGCCCGCCAGATATGGGCCGCGCTTGCGACGCTTCCAAGGCGATTGACGCAACGAGGCGCAGGCAGCAAACCAGTCGGATCATGCCGACGCCCCTGCTCGCCCCGCTCAATCCCGATCTCATCGACACCGGCACCCCGCCCATCCCCGAGGCCCAGGGCTGGGCGCGCGCCTATGACGGGCGCTTCGGACCGCTGGTCGACCTGTCGCAGGCCGTCCCCGGCTCGCCGCCGCCGCAGGTGCTGCTCGACAAGCTCGCCGAGGCGGCTGCGGACGCCTCCGCCACGCGCTATGGCAGCATCACCGGTGACGCATCGCTGCGCGCAGCCTATGCGGCGGAGATTTCGCGGATCTACGGCGCCCCCTTCGCCGCCGGCGAAGTGGCCGTCACCTCGGGCTGCAATCAGGCCTATGCCGTGACCATGATGGCGCTCGCCCGAGCCGGCGACAACGTGCTGCTGCCGACGCCCTGGTACTTCAATCACGAGATGACGCTGACAATGCTCGGCATCGAGCCACGCCCGCTGCCCTGTGCACCCCAGGCCGGGTTCGTCCCCGACGCGGCGACGGCAGAGGCGCTGATCGACGATCGCACCCGCGCGATCGTGCTGGTCACGCCCAACAACCCGACGGGCGCGGTCTATCCGCCGGAAACCATCGCGGTCTTCGCCGCACTCTGTGCCCGGCGCGGCATCTGGCTGGTGCTCGACGAGACCTATCGCGATTTCCTGCCCGCAAGCGTCGCGACGCCGCATGAGGTCTTCGCCGCAAGCGGCTGGCAGGATTCAGTGATCGGTCTCTACAGCTTCTCGAAGGCCTATGCCGTTCCCGGCTGGCGGCTCGGAGCCATTACGGCAGGCGAGGCCGTCCTAACCCAGATCGGCAAGGTGCTCGACTGCGTGCAGATCAGCCCGGTTCGAGCCGGGCAGGCCGCCATCACCTGGGGCATCGACGGCATCCGCGACTGGCGCGAGCGCAACCGCGCCGAGATCAACGACCGCGCGGCATCGTTCCGCGGGGCGATGGCGCCGCTGAACGACTGGCGTGTGCTGTCGGCAGGCGCCTATTTCGCCTATGTCGCCCATCCCTTCGAAGGCGCGCCGGCAGCCGAGGTCGTGCGCCGCCTGGTCGAAGAGCGCGGCGTCCTCGCCCTGCCCGGCCCCTATTTCGGGCCTGGGCAGGAAAACCATCTGCGCATCGCGATCGCCAATGTCGCAGCCGAGCGGATCGGCCTGCTCGGCGACCGGCTCAAGGGCTTCTCGATCTGAGAGATTTGCCGGGAGCGCAGTTGCCCCGTCATGCTCGCCCTTGTGGCGAGCATCCACGTCTTGGGCACCGCATATTGTGAACGAAGACGTGGATGGTCGGGCCAAGCCCGACCATGACGCGAGAATGGGCCAGAGCTTCCGTACAGGAGACCGCTTCTACCGGAACAGCGCCCGGTAGCGGTCGCGATAGGCGAAGACCAGCAGCAAGCCCAGCACCGCCACGATGAGCGCAACGGGAAGGCCCTGCGGGTTCAGCACGAGGTGGAAGAACACGATCACCGTCATGATCGGCGCGAGCAGCGCGAGGCCCAAGGCCGGCGCCAGGTTGAACAGCAGGCTCAGTCCCCCCACCAGGTTCACCGCCTTGACCATCGGCCAGATGAAGCCCGAGTTCTGAAGGGCCGCCTCGAAGGCGAGCCCGCGTTCGCTCGTCGGCGGATGAATGAGATTGGTCCCGGTCGCCAGCCACCAAAAGCCGTCGATAGCGCTGACGAGGAAAAGCAGCCCGAGCAGAACACGCGGGATCGTTACGAGAAACACGGTCTTCATGATGTCCCCAACCGATGGCAGATAAGCCGGCCCACCTCGACTGGTCGCGCCGGCCCGCTGCTTGGTCGCAGCCAGAACCGATCCGGTTCAGGGCGTCGCGAAAAATCGCCCCAGCCCTGCTGGCAGACCTGCCGAAAATCGTCGGCGGAAAATCCGCCCACGCGCTTGTGAGATGCGCCGGGCGGAATTTCATGGCCTTGAAGCGGCACGTTTTCTCCAATGTGTGAGCATTCCGAGCGATGAACAGCGCCCACACCCGCCGCACCCTGCTTCAGCTCGCAGGAGCCTCCTCGCTCGCAGCGGCCGCAACCTTCGCCGCCCGCGCCGAGGGGGGACCGGTCGCGGCGCCGGCAGCGGGGCCGGGCTTCGGCAGCAGGACGCCGATCAGGGTGGGCGCCGCGGCGCTCAAGGTGCGCGATGTCGAGCGTGTGACCAACTACTACCGCGACGTCATCGGCCTGTCCGTGCTGGCGCGCGGCGCCGCCTCCGTCACGCTCGGCACCGGCGAAGGCGCCCTGCTCACGCTGGAGCCGCGGCCGGATGCGGCGCTGGAGCCTCCGACCGCCGCTGGGCTCTTCCACATCGCTTTCCTGATGCCGAGTCGGCGCGATCTGGCGCGCTGGCTGATCCATGTCGCGCGCAACCGCACGCCGTTGACGGGCTTCGCCGACCACAGCGTCAGCGAGGCCGTCTATCTCAACGATCCCGAAGGCAACGGCATCGAGGTCTATGCCGACCGCCCCGCCGAAGGCTGGCGCTGGGAAAACGGCCGCGTCGTGATGGGCACCCACCGGCTCGACGTCGACGGCATCCTGGCGCTCACCGATACGCGCGCAACCGACTACGCCAAGGCGCCGGACGGGCTGCGCATCGGGCACATCCACCTGCGCGTCGGCGATGTCGATGCTGGCGACCGCTTCTATCGCGATCTGCTGGGTCTGGCGCCGACGAGCCGGCGTGACACCGCGAGCTTTCTGTCCTCGGGCAGCTACCATCATCACCTGGCGCTGAACACCTGGAACAGCGCCGGCGCGGGGCCGCGCGACGAAGGCAGCACCGGCCTCGCCTGGTTCTCGCTGATGGCGGACAAGCCGGAGCTGATGGCCGCTCAGGCCGACCGCCTCACTGCAGCCGGCATCGCGACGACGCCGCTCTCCGGCGGGTTCGAGAGCCTCGACCCCTGGGGCACGCGCGTCAGGCTGCTGCAGGGCTGAGGAAAGCCCTGCCGGGCCGGCCTTACATCGTTGCGCCGATCTGCCAGGGCACGAATTCGGCGTCGCCATAGCCGAGCTGCTCGGATTTGGTCTTCTCGCCCGAGGCGACCTTGAGCAGCTTCTCGAAGATCTCGCGGCCCTTCTGCTCCAGCGAGACGCCGTCGAGCACATCGCCGCAATTGATGTCCATGTCGTCGATCATCTTCTCGTAGATCGGCATATTGGTCGCGAGCTTCATCGAGGGCGTCGGCTTGCAGCCATAGGCGGAGCCGCGGCCGGTGGTGAAGGCGAGGATATTGGCGCCGCCGGCCACCTGCCCGGTCGCCGCGACGGGGTCGTAGCCGGGCGTGTCCATGTAGACGAAGCCCTTCCCCGTCACCGGCTCGGCATAGTGATAGACGGCCGAGAGCGTCTTGGTGCCGGCCTTGGCGGCAGCGCCGAGCGACTTCTCCAGGATGGTGGTGAGCCCGCCCGCCTTGTTTCCCGGCGAGGGGTTGTTGTTCATGCTCATCCGGGCGCGCTCGGTATAATCCTCCCACCACTTGATGATGCCGACGAGCTTTTCGCCGACCTCGCGCGTCGCGGCGCGGCGCGTCAGCAGATGCTCGGCGCCGTAGATCTCGGGCGTCTCGGAGAGGATCGCCGTGCCGCCATGCTCGACGAGGATGTCGACGGCGGCCCCCAGCGCCGGGTTGGCGGTGATGCCCGAATAGCCATCCGAGCCGCCGCATTGCAGCGCAAGCATCAGCTCGGAAGCCGGCACTGTCTCGCGCGCCGCCTTGTTGGCGATCGGAAGCATGGTCTTCAGCGCGTCGATGCCGGCGGCGACGGCCTTCTTCGTCCCGCCCGTCTCCTGGATCGTCAGCGTGCGGAAGACGTCGCTCTCGGTGACGCCATAGGCCTCCTTCATGCGGCTGATCTGGAAGCCCTCGCAGCCGAGGCCCACGACCAGCACCGCCGCCATGTTGGGGTTGCAGGCATAGCCCCAGGTGGTGCGCTTCAGCACCTCGAAACTCTCGCCATTGTAGTCGATGCCGCAGCCGGTGCCGTGGGTGAGCGCGATCACCCCGTCGACATTGGGATAATCGTCGAGCAAACCGGAACGCTTCACCTCCTCGGCCATGAAGCGCGCGGCGGAGGCCGAGCAGTTCACCGAAGTGAGGATGCCGACATAGTTGCGCGTGCCGGCCTTGCCATTGGCCCGGCGGAAGCCCTCGAACGTCGCTTGCTGCTCGACCGGCAGCACGAATTCGGGCTTGGCCTCGGCGCTGAAGGCGTAGTCGCGATCGAAGGCATGGAAGCCGGTATTGTGCTCGTGCACCCATTCGCCCGGCACAATGTCGTTCGTCGCGAAGCCGATGATCTGCCCGAACTTGCGGATCGGCTGGTCCTTGGCGATCGGGGTGATCGCCATCTTGTGCCCGCGCGGGATCCGCTTCAGCGCCTCGACGCCCGCCGCCGTCACGCCGGCATCGACCGGGTCGACCGCAACGACGACATTGTCGGCGGCGTTGAGCTTGAGCGTGCGGGGCGGCACTGATTTGTCGAGCATGGCGAGAACCGAAACCTCCGGCACCGCGACGGCGGCGCATTCCCCCCTAGAGATGCGCCCAACGGGCCGCGTTTTCAATCGGTTCAAAAAGAAGGTCGGCATGCACTCCTGCGCAATCGACCGCCACTGCGAGACCGACGATGTGCCGGGATGGCCTTGCGGATTGAAATCTGTTTCGTGACAAGTCCATCGGCCTCGCCTCCCGATGTCGCGGCGAAGGGATCAAAGGGCCGGCTCAGGGGGCAACGCCGCTCCCAGGCCGGCGGACGCGCGGAAGTGAAGACCGCGCCACGGAGGGGACGACGATGTCGATTGCCGTAAAGCTGCGCAGCGTTTCCGGCGTTTACGGCGTCGCGCGGCTTGGAGCCGCATCGCCTCTTCCGAACTGGTTCGACGGCCCTGGCTTTTCCGCTGCGATACGGGCCGGCGACGAACTCACTCTTGTCTGCCTGCAGGAGCGGATTCCGGAAACAGTCGAAGCCGAGTTGAATTGGCGCTGCTTCCGCAGCATCGGCCCCATCCCCTTCAATGCGACCGGAATCGTGCGCTCGCTAATTGAGCCCCTCTCCGCCAATGGCATCGGTGTCTTCGTGATTTGCACCTTCGACGGCGAGCATATCCTCGTCCCCGGCGGCGATTGGGATAAATCCAAAAACGTGCTCGAGCGCGCTGGCCATATTTTCGAAGCTTGATGCCGGGCCTGGCGGCGAACGCCCGATATTCACACCGTAACGCCGAGCCCGTCGGCCCCAACAGAAAAGCCCGGTCTCACGACCGGGCTCCATACGCAACCGAAACTCGCTCAAGGTCAGGCCACCTTTCGGCGGCCTGCCGGCATCACGCCTTCGGAGCGGTCGGGACAGCCTTCGCGACGATGCCTTCGAACGGCTTGTAGGCGTCCTTGGCGAGAGCGGTGTAGAGCTCGCCCATCTTGGTGAGCTGGGCGACCGCGCCCTCGAACGAAGTCTTGAAGTAGTCGGCCTGGATCTCCAGGGCCTTGTCGAAAGTCTTCACGCCGGCGAGCTTCTCGAGCGTGGCGGTGCCGGCCTCGAAGGACTTCTTGGCGTAGTCGGTCGCCTCGACGGCGATCGTCTGCACGCTCTTGGAGGTGACGCCGAAAGCCTTCAGGGCGGCGTCGACGTTCTCTTTGGAAGCCTTCTGGATGGTCTCGAACTGCTGGATCATGGGTCGTCTCTCCCTGGCACCTTGGGTGCCGCCTCAGAGTGAATGGGCCCAAAGCGGCCCTACGCGTCGCCCCAAGGTCGTATGAAGAGATCACCACCGGGACTGGCGTCATATTGTGCATTGCAACATGAATGTCAACAGGACGCTGCATTGCACCAAACGCAGATCGTTCCGGTCGCAACCGTTCAAGTTTTAACGGCTCCGTAACCGCATCCTCCTAACCTCCCCCTACTGTGTCCTGCGTGCCACGAAAATGAGCGCGGGACGGGAACGACAGTGAGTTCGAGGCGAGTTCATGGTTCTGGGTTGCGTTGTGTTTCAGCGGCCGCGTCTGCGGGCCGTTGTCGGGCTGATCGGCATCGCCGCAGTCGCGGCCACGATGGCCTCCTCCCCGGCCGAGGCGCGCAAGCGCCGGCATCATGCCGCAGGCGGCGGCTACACGCCGCCCTACGCGGCGATGGTGGTCGATGCCAGGACCGGCCGCACGTTGCACGCGGTCAACGAGGATGCCGCGCGCATCCCGGCCTCGCTCACCAAGGTCATGACGCTCTACATGCTGTTCGAGCAGATGGAGCGCGGCCGCTTCTCGATGGATTCCGAGCTGAAGGTCTCGTCCTACGCCGCCTCGCAGCCGCCGACCAAGCTCGGCCTGCGCCCCGGCTCGACCATTGCGGTCGAGGATGTGATCAAGAGCATGATCACGCTCTCGGCCAACGACTCCTCTGTCGTCGTCGCCGAGAACATCGCCGGCTCCGAAGAGGCTTTCGCCGAGCAGATGACGCGCAAGGCGCGGTCGCTCGGCATGAGCTCGACGCGCTTCTACAACCCGCACGGCCTGCCGCATTCGCCGCCGAACCTGACGACCGCGCGCGACCTCACCATTCTCGCCCGCGCCATCCAGGAGCGCTTCCCGAAATACTACCCGCTCTTCTCGACGCGGGCGTTCCAGTATGGCAGCCGCACCATCCGCGGCCATAACCGCCTGCTCGGCAAGGTCGAGGGCGTCGACGGCATCAAGACCGGCTACACCCGCGCCTCCGGCTTCAACCTGATGACTTCGGCCAAGTCGGAAGGCCGGCACGTCGTCTCGGTCGTGCTCGGCGGCCGCTCCGGCGCTTCGCGCGACAAGATCATGACGGATCTTGTGCTCGCCAATCTGCCGCGCGCTGCGACCAGTGGCCGTTCCTCGGTGATGGTCGCCGAGGCGCCTGAGCCGGAGGAGCGCCCGCGCGCTGCCGCCAGCCAGCAGGCCGCTGCCGAGCCGGCGCCCATCCCGGTTCCGCGCCCGCGCCAGCAGCCGCAGGCTGAAGAGCAACAGCCTCTTCCGGCCGCCGCCCGCGCCTATGCCCCGATGCCGACCACCACGCCGATCGCGCCGCCGCGCCCGGTCGCTGTCGCCGGTGGCCAGCCGCTGCAGATCTCCGGCATGCGCCCGGTCTCCGCGACCACGACGCCGTCAGCCATGCGCTGGTCGATCGGCGCCCAGCCGGCCGACGCCAAGGTTCTGCGCCCGCCGGCGAATGTCGACGTCACCTCCTCGATCGCCAGGGCGCCCGAGCCCGTCGCCGAGCCGGTGAAGATCGCCGAGGCAAAGGCCGAAGCGCCGGCCGCCAGCATGGCCCGCAAGGCGGAAGCCGCCCCGGCCAAGGCGCAGGCCCCCGAGCCCGCTCCCGCCATGTCTCATCAGGCTGCGGTCGTGGCCTCCGGAAAATGGGTGATCCAGCTCGGTGCGACCGATGACGAGGGTAAGGCCAAGGAGATCCTGGCCCGTGCCCGCGCCAAGGCTTCCGGCTCGCTCGCCAGCGCCTCGCCCTTCACCGAGAAGGTCGAGAAGGGCGGCTCCACCCTTTTCCGCGCCCGCTTCGCCGGTTTTGAAGATCCGAAGGACGCGCAGAACGCCTGCGCGCAGCTGAAGCGCGGCGGCTTCTCCTGCTTCGCCACCCGCAGCTGAGCACTGGACCGAAAAGTGGAATCCGGTTTTCGGGAGAATCCGATGCGCAATGGCAAAGACAGATCGCCGAACCTGCGTCCGTCAGGACGCAGGGCGGGCTGACCGGCCAGGGAAAGGAGTTCACGCCATGTCGCAGACGCACTCCCCGCACCCTTCGCTATCGCTGCTTCACAAGGACGTCCTTGGCCTGGTTGACGCGAGCGGCAAGGCCGCTGGTGCCCCCGGCATCCGGGTGGATGCGCTTCATCAAAGCCCGGTGGGCTTCGCGGACCGCCTCCTCGCTCGCCCCCGGCTGAAGCCCCAGGATCTCGTAGGCCTCCTGCTGCGTCATCGCGCCCGTGCCCGGCGCGCCGCCCTGCCCCGCGTCGCGATCACGCTGAGCGTCTTCACGCCAGCCGGGCGACCGGCGGTCGAGATATGCCTCTAGCAGGCGCGCACCATCGGGATCGCGCGCCAGGCATTCGCGCATCAGCGCGCTGAGCTCGCTCATTCCCAGGCTGTCGAGCGGCCGGCCCGCGAAGGCGCCCGCCTTGACGCTGCCGGTCATCGCGCCGCTGTCGTGGTCGAGCTCCATCTCCAGCAGCGCCGAGCCGACCTTCGAGCTGGCGCCCGGGCTCGGCCCGGACCGGTCGGCCCAAGGAAAACGGATGCCGCCCGGCCCTGTCGCGCTCCAGCCGAGCAGCCAGGCGCCGATGCCGCCGAGAAAGAGCGCCATATCAAGGCGTCCGCGCACCATCAGCAGCCCGGCCACGCCGAGCGCGGCGACGCCGCCGACAGTCTTCATCAGCCGCGCAAGCATTTTAGGATTGGTCCCGGCGAAGAGCTTCGCCAGCCACCAGACCAGGATCAGGACGGCAACGCCGTAGAGCAGGCTCACTTGCGCCCTCCGTCCATGGCCGCGAGCAGGCCCTTGACCGCCGGGCTCGATCCGGCGAGCCGCAGCATTGCCTCGCGCCCGCCAGCGGCGTAAGCCGCCGCGCCGCGCAGCAGTTCCAATAGCGAAGCCGGCGCCGTCACGTCGAAGCGCGCATGCGCGCCGCCGGTCAGCCGCGCGATCGTCGCGAAGGCCGCGCTCGCGGCGGGATCGCCCCCCTCCTGGAAAACGAAGCCGCGGATGCCGCGCAGGCCGAGCTCGCCCGCCAGCGCCCCCAGCGCATCGACATCCTCTTCCATTGCGTCGCCGACAAAGACGAAAGCGCGCAACGGCACCTTTGCCGCCTCGTCGCGGACATGGCGCAGAACGCGGGCAATCTGCGTCTGCCCGCCCTCGCAGGCGATCCTGCGCATCAACCCGGTCAGTCGTTCGGGCTCGCCGACCCATCCCGAGGCGCGGCATTCGCCGATACCCCGGAAATAGACGAGCTGGACGGCAAGCCCGCCGCTCTGTCCGGCGACCTCGAACATCCGGGCCTGCAGCGAACAGGCGAGATCCCAGCTCGGCTGGCGGCTCATCGTGGCATCGAGCGCGAAGACCAGCCGTCCGGCCTGGCCCGTTGCCAGCGGCGCCAGCCGCTTCGCCGCTCCGAGGAAGCGGTCGATTTCGCCCGGCTGCGAATGCCCTGTCGGCGTGGTCGCGGCGGTCTTGCCGACAGCGCGATCGTTCTTGTCGCTCATCAACCCATCGATCCGACGGAATCGTTCTCGTTGGTTCTGATATTGGCCATCGACACCGGATTTGCTACCCGTCCCGGACGGAGATCGGCCTGTTCCTCTCAGGCTTCATCCTGAGGAGCGGACGAAGTCCGCGTCTCGAAAGCTGCTTCAGGTGGTTCCGCAACTTCCTGGGGCATCCTTCGACACGCCGCTACGCGGATCCTCAGGATGAGGGCTGCGAAGATCGACGCAGACGAGAAAGAGAAGTCCATGGCTGGGATCACGGTTTTCGAGACGGTCGCGGCGATGCGCGAAGCGGTCGCCGGCTGGCACGCGGCCGGCGAAAAGGTCGCGCTGGTGCCGACCATGGGCGCGCTGCATGCGGGCCACATGGCGCTGGTCACCGAAGGCCAACGCCACGCGAAGCGGGTGATCGTCTCGATCTTCGTCAACCCGACCCAGTTCGCTCCGCACGAGGATTTCAAGAAGTACCCGCGCACCTTCGACGACGACTGCGCCAAGCTCCTCGCTGCCGGCGCCGATGCCGTCTTCTTCCCTTCGGTCGAAGAGATGTATCCGGCGGGCTTCGCCACGCGGGTGCTGTTGCTGGGTCCGGCCGCCGTCGGCCTCGAAGACCGCTTCCGCCCGACGCATTTCGAGGGCGTCGCGACAATCTGCTGCAAGCTCTTCACGCAGTCCCGCGCCGATTGGGCGATCTTCGGCGAAAAGGACTATCAGCAGCTCAAGGTCGTCACGCGGATGGCTGGTGATCTCGATCTCGGCATCACCGTCGTTCCTCTCGCGACATTCCGCGAGGCGGACGGCCTCGCCATGTCCTCGCGCAACCGCTACCTCTCGCCCGAGCATCGGGCGTTGGCGCCGGTCCTCCACCGCGTGATGCAGGTCCTTGCCGCGCGCATCCGCAACGAGGATCCGCTGTTCCGGGCGGTCGCCGACGCGCAGAACGAGATCATCACCGCCGGCTTCGAACTCGACTATCTCGAAGCCCGCCACGCCGAGACGCTGGCCCCGATTACCGGGCTGGCGGATGGGCCGATCCGCCTGCTGCTCGCCGCCCGCATCGGCGGCACACGCCTGATCGACAACATCCCGGTCTGAAAGCCGCCGCCGCTGTGATTGCGGCGTCAAACGGAAACGCTACGCTGGCCGCATCCGGGCAGCCGTCTGGTTAGCGGTCGGCATGCTGAAAGCGCCTGCGCCAGAGGAGAGCGGTGGATGGTCCATATATCGGGGAGCGCAGCGCGCGGCCGAAACGCGTTCCTACGCCGGGGCGCCGCCATACTTCTCGCCTGCGCGCTGCTCGCCGACACGGCTGCCCAGGCCTGCACGCGCTTCGTCTATTTCGGGGCGAATGGCAGCGTTGTCACAGCGCGCTCGATGGACTGGAAGAGCGACATCGCCACCAATCTCTGGATCCTGCCGCGCGGCGTCGAGCGTACCGGCGAGACCGGCGCCAACACCGTGCGCTGGACGGCGAAACATGGCAGCGTGATCGCCTCCGCCTACGACATCTCCAGCAGCGACGGCGTCAACGAGGCCGGGCTGTCGGCCAATCTGCTCTGGCTGGTCGAATCCGAATATCCGAAGTTCGAGGCCGCCTCGAAGCCGGGGCTGAGCATCTCGCTCTGGGCGCAATACGTGCTCGACAACTTCGCCACGGTGAGCGAGGCGGTCACCGCGCTGCGCGAGGAACCTTTCACCCTCGTCACCGACATGATGCCGGGCGAGAATCGTCTCGCCACCGTGCATCTCTCGCTCTCCGACTCCAGCGGTGACAGCGCCATCATCGAGTATGTCGGCGGCAGGCAGGTCATCCATCATGACCGCGCCTATCAGGTCATGACCAACTCGCCGATCTTCGAGAAGCAGCTCGCGCTCGCCGAATACTGGAAGCAGATCGGCGGCACCGTGATGCTGCCCGGCACCAACCGCGCCTCCGATCGTTTCGTCCGCGCCGCGTTCTACGCGAACGCGATCCCGAAGGACCCCGATCCGAACCGCGCCGTCGCCAGCGTCTTCAGCGTGCTCCGCAACGTCTCGGTGCCCTATGGGCTGACGACGCCCGACCAGCCGAACATCTCCTCGACGCGCTGGCGCACGGTCTTCGACCATGCCCGCAAACTGTATTTCTTCGAGTCCGCGCTGACGCCGAACACCTTCTGGGTGGACCTCAAGAAGATCGACTTCTCGACTGCGGGCGGCACCCGCAAGCTCGATCTCGGCAAGGACCAGGACCATACCTATGCGGGGGACGCGACCGGGAGCTTCGTCCCGGCCAAGCCCTTCGCCTTCCTCGGCCTGAAGGGCTGAGCCGGTCGCCTACAGCAACCCGAGCCCCGCGAGTTCCCGCCGCAATTCCTCCGGCATCTCGCCGAGATCGCCGCCATGCTCGGATAGATCGCGCGGCGCGTCCTTGGGCTGGAGATAGCGCCAGCCCTGGAACGGGCGGAACGGGCGTGGCTCGACCGGAACCACCACGGGCTCCATGACGAGATGGCAGCGCCCGATACCCTCGGCGTCGGTGAAGGGCCGGATATCGGTCAGGCGCTGGCGCGCCGAGATCTGCCCCTTGATCACCCAGTAGAGCGAGCCGCCATCGAGGATTTCCTCGACCTTCTTCGGCACCATGCGTGTGGTGTGCAATTGTTCGGCCGGCTCGCCACGGGCACGCCGCTGCGCCTGGCGTTCGGCGATCCACTCTTCGAGGTCGCCGATCGATTCCGCGCCGACGCAGAGCTTGAGCAGGTGAAGGGACATGGCCGGCAAAATAGGCCTCGAAGCGCCCGCCGACCAGCCTCCCCGGCCCTTCTCCACAGATCGCCTCAGCCGCGATGCGCCAGCACATTGATGAGCCGTCCGAACGGGTCACGCAGGAAGAAGCGCCTGACACCCCAGGGCTCCTCGGCCGGCCCGTATTCGATCGGCAGCCCGGCCGCCTCGACCTTGCGCAGAACCTCGTCGAGGTCATCGACCTCGATCGACAGGTCCGGGACCGGCGCGCCCGAGCCGCCCTCGCTGGCGAAGCTGAGCTGCGGCCCGGCGGGGTCGCCGCCTGCCGCATAGGTCTGTATCCAGCCGTGGTCCATGACGCGGTGCATCTCAAAAATGCTGCCGTAGAAGGGTTTTGCCAGCGCCGGTTCGGCGGCTAGCATGTTCGCCACGATACGCTTCACCGTCATGCTCTTTCCCTCGACAGGCTACGGACGATCAACATGCGCGGACTTGCAGGCAAGGCCATCCTCATCACCGGTTCCTCCACCGGCATCGGCTATGCAATGGCCGAGCGCCTCATTGCCGAGGGGGCGAAGGTACTGATCCATGGCCGAGACCGGGACGAAGTCGATGCGGCGGTCGGCCGGCTCGGCACCGCCGCCAGCGGCATCACCGGCGACCTCGCCGAGCCCGCCACGGCACAGGCCATCGTCGATGCCACGGTCGGCGCCTTCGGCCGCATCGACGGGCTCGTGAACAATGCCGGCATCTATCCGCGCGGCATCCTCGGCGAGACCACCGCCGCCTTCTTCGACCATATGTTCGCGATCAACACGCGGGCGCCGCTGCTCTGCGCCGAGGCCGCGATCCACGCCTTCCGGGCCCAGAAGTCGCCGGGCGCCATCGTCACCGTCGGCTCGATCAACGCCTATTGCGGGCTGTCGAACCTGACCGTCTATTCGATGTCGAAGGGCGCGCTGATGACGATGACGCGCAATCTCGCCAACACGCTCGGCCCGGAGCGCATCCGCGCCAATCAGCTCAATGTCGGCTGGACCTGGACCGCCAACGAGGACGCGACGCAGCAGCGCGAGGGACGAAAGCCCGGCTGGCAGAACCATCTGCCGCTGCGCGACGCGCCGACCGGCCGCATCATGCAGCCGGAGGAGATTGCGGCCCATACAGCCTTCTGGCTTTCCGACGACAGCGCGCCCGTTTCGGGCCAGATCTACGAAGCCGAGCAGTTCCCGATCATCGGCCGCGGATGAACGCGATTTCTCCAAGCTCGTTCGAGCCCTGGCTCACACGCTGGGACCTTGTCCCGGATGGCGCGCCGATCACGACGCGCGCCAGCAGCCTCCTGCCCGTCCTGCAAGACGGCGCGCCGGTCATGCTGAAGCTGCCGGCGTGCGAGGACGAGCGGCGCGGTTACCTGCCGCTGGAATTTTGGAGCGGTGACGGCGCCGCCCGCCTCTTCGCCCGCAGCGAGAATGGCGAGGCGATGCTGATCGAGCGCGCCACGGGCCGGCGCTCGCTCGCCGCCATGGCCCGCAGCGGCGCGAAGGGCGATGACGAGGCCACCGCCATCCTCTGCGACGCCATCGCCGCCTTACAACAACCGCGCGGCCCGGCCCCCGCGGGGCTGATGCCGCTCGACATCTGGTTCAAGGACCTATTCCCGGCCGCAGCCCGGCATGGCGGCCTGCTCGCCCGCGCAGCGGCGGAGGCGAGCGCGCTCCTGCCGACCCAGCAGGAAATCCTGCCGCTCCATGCCCATCTGCATCACGACAATGTCCTCGATTTCGAAGGCCGCGGCTGGCTCGCTATCGACCCGAAATCGGTGATCGGCGACCGCGCTTTCGAATACACCATCCTGTTCTGCGACCCTGACCTCGCCGATCCCGAGCCGCCGGTCGCCGTCGCGCCCGGCATCTTCGAGCGGCGGCTGGAGATCGTGCTGGCGAAATCCGGGCTGGAGCGAAAGCGGCTGCTGCGCTGGATCGTCGCCTGGTGCGGGCTGTCGGCCAGTTGGTTCATGGCGGATGGCGACCCGCTGGCGGAGGTCAATCTCGCCGTTGCGAACCGAGCGATTGCGGCGTTGGACGGCTGAGGGCCGTCATGCTCACCCTTGTGGCGAGCATCCACGTCTTCGCCGCACGGCATCGACCAAGACTTGGATGGTCGGGACAAGTCCGACCATGACTGGAACCGCCTGAATCAGAATCAAAAGAAACGCCCGCAAGCGATTCCGCCGATTCAGCTATTCGCCGATCACAACCACCTTCGCACCTTCTGCCACCTGCGCACCGGGCTCGCCTGCGACTTCGCTGACGGTGCCGTCGCGCGGCGCGGTCAGCACATGCTCCATCTTCATCGCCTCGACGATGGCGAGCCGCTGGCCCTTGGTCACCGCCTCGCCGGGCGCCACGAAGAGAGCCACCAGCTTGCCATGCATCGGCGCCTTGACCACGCCGCCCGAACCGGCGGCCGCCTCGAGATCGACCTTGAAGGGATCGAACAGGGACACCGCCGTCTGGCGGCCGCGATGCAGCGCAAACCACGTACCGCCCTCGCCTTCGGCCAGCGCGATCTCGTGCTCGCCTTCGCCGATCTCGTGGCCCGGCAGGCTGACGCGAGCGTCCTCGCCATGCCATTCGATCTGCGCTTCGATGCGCTCGCCATCGACGAGCAAGGGCAGCCCCAGCGGCTGGCGCGGCATCAGCGAGAAGGCGTCCGGGTCAAGCCAGGGCGAGCGTGACTCGCCCTCCGCCCGTCCGGCCGCCTCGATCATGCCGGCCTCCTGCCGCTCCTCCTCGAGTTGCAGGGCGGCCGCCGCCACCGCCGCCGCATCGAGCGGCTGCGGCTCGGCGCCGAGCGCGCTGATATTGCGATCGATGAAGCCGGTATCGAACGGCCCGGCCCGGAAGCCCTGCGCCTCGGTCAATTTCTTCAAGAAGGCGAGATTGGTGCGCGGACCGGCGACGATCGTCTCGCCCAGCGCCGCACAGAGCCGGTCGAGCGCCTCGTCGCGGGTAGCGCCATGGGCGATCACCTTGGCGATCATCGGGTCGTAGAACGGCGTCACCGTATCGCCGGCCTCGACGCCGGTGTCGATGCGGATGCCCTCGCCCTCCGGGAATTGCAGCGCCCAGAGCTTTCCGGTCGAAGGCAGGAAGCCCTTCTCCGGGTCCTCCGCATAGAGCCGCGCCTCGACGGCATGTCCCTTGGCCGAGACGTCGTCCTGCGTGAAGCCGAGCGGCTCGCCCGCCGCGACCTTGAGTTGCAACTCGACCAGATCGAGCCCGGTGATCGCCTCCGTGACGGGATGCTCGACCTGCAGACGCGTATTCATCTCCATGAAATAGAAGCGATCGGCCCGGAGCCCGTCGCGGCCATCGGCGATGAACTCCACCGTGCCGGCCCCGACATAGCCGACCGCCCTCGCCGCCTCCGTCGCCGCCTTGCCCATCGCGGCACGTACCTCATCCGTCATGCCCGGCGCCGGCGCTTCCTCGATCACCTTCTGGTGGCGACGCTGCAGCGAGCAGTCGCGCTCATAGAGGTGGACGACATTGCCGTGGCCGTCGCCGAAGACCTGGATTTCGACATGGCGCGGCGAGAGCACGTATTTCTCGACCAGCACGCGCGCATCGCCGAAGGCATTCTTGCCTTCGCGCTGGGCGCTGGTCAGGGCGTCCGCAAAGTCCTCCGCCCGCTCGACCTTCTTCATGCCCTTGCCGCCGCCGCCGGCAACCGCCTTGATCAGAACGGGGTAGCCGATGCGCTCGGCCTCCTTCGCCAGAAACCCGGCATCCTGCTCGGCGCCGTGATAGCCCGGCACGACCGGCACATCGGCCTTCTCGACCAGCGCCTTGGCGGCGTCCTTCAATCCCATCGCCCGGATTGCGGAGGCGGGCGGGCCGACGAAGACGATACCGGCCTTGGCACAGGCATCCGCGAAATCGGCATTCTCCGAGAGGAAGCCGTAGCCGGGATGAATGCAGGCAGCGCTGGCCTCCTTCGCCACCGCGAGAATCTTGGCCGCGTCGAGATAGCTCTCGCCGGCTGGCGCCGGGCCGATATGGTAGACCTCATCAGCCATCTGCACGAACAGCGCCTCTTCATCGGCATCCGAGTAGACTGCGATGGTGCGTAGGCCCAGCCGCTGCGCGGTGCGGATCACCCGGCAGGCGATCTCGCCGCGATTGGCGATCAGGATGGAGGGCAGCTTGGCGGCGATCGTCATGGAAGCGTCCTCGGCAGCATCCTTGGCTTTTCGCCTTTATAGCCCGCCCGCCGCTTCTGTCTGCGCCTTGTTGTGCAAACCGGGCTGGGCCGCTTCCGACCCCGCGCGCCGCCGCAGCGAGCGCCAGATCGCCCATGTCGCCTGGAAGCAGATCCCTGCGACGACGAGATCGAACAGATATTCCGGCCAGCGCACCGGCGCGATGCGGGCGGCGAGCCCGACCAGCGCGAAGCCGGTCGTCGAGATCGCATCGTTGCGGCTCGACAGCCAGGTCGCCTTGATCACCGGATTGTCCTCGCGGCGGAACCGCCAGAGCACGGCAATGACGATGAGCGCGATGACGATGGCGCTCGCCGCCGCGAAGCCGAGCGTCCAGATCTCGATCGGTCGCGGCCGGACGATCTTGTCCCAGAGATCGTAGAGGGTGTGCAACCCGGCGACAGCCATGACGGCGCCGATCGCGATGGCCGCCAGTCGCTCGGCCCGTGCGTCCCGGCCGAAGACCAGCGCGGCGATGCCGTAAAGCGCGACATCGTAGACCCAGTCGACGCCGTCCTTGAACAGTTGGGCATTGCCGATGGCGAGCGCCCAGACGACAGTCGCCACCGCCTGCAGGAGGATGCCGAGCGCGATGCCCCAGATGGTCAGCGTATAGGCGCGAGCCACGGTGGGCTCCGTTCCGAGGCCCGCGGCGACGTCAGGGGCATTCTCGATTGCCGCCATGCGGCCTCCCGTCATTCTCGGGCGCAGCCCCTGGGTCCGACCTTTGGTCGGCCCAAGGATAAAATCCGCGGAGCCCCGAGAATCTCATCATCCATCTGGACGAGATGCTCGGGTCAAGCCCGGGCATGACGGACCTGCCCGATCACCCACGCCCGACGAGCGGCGCCTTGGTCGCCATCACCGTGACGAAGAGGATGTTCGCGTCGAGCGGCAGCCCGGCCATATGCAGTACCGTGGTCGCGACGTGGTCAACATCCATAACCGGCTCCACCTTGATCGAGCCGTCGGCCTGCGGCACGCCGGTCGTCATCTTCTTGGCCATGTCGGTCAGCGCATTGCCGATATCGACCTGGCCGACCGCGATGTCGTATTTGCGCCCATCGAGCGAGGCGGTCTTGGTCAGGCCGGAGATCGCGTGCTTGGTCGCGGTGTAGGCGGCCGAGTTCGGCCGCGGTACCTGGGCCGAGATCGAGCCGTTATTGATGATGCGCCCGCCGCGTGGCTCCTGGCTCTTCATCGCATTGAAGGCGGCCTGGGTGCATAGGAAGGGGCCGGTCAGGTTGGTGTCGACGACCTTCTGCCAGTCCTCCAGCGAGAGGTCCTCCAGCAGGACCCCGCCCGGCGCATTGACGCCGGCATTGTTGAAGAGAACGTCGACCCGGCCGAAGGCCTCCTTCGTCTTCTTGAACAAGCTCTCGACCGAGGCCTTGTCGGTCACATCGGTCGAGACCGCCAGTGCGCGGCCCTTGTCGACGCCGGAGAGCGCGATCGTCTCCTCCAGCGCATCGACCCGGCGCCCGGCCAGCACGGTGCGGTAGCCGTCCTTCAGGAAGGCGATGGCGACCGACCGCCCCACGCCCGAGCCAGCTCCGGTGATGATCGCGACCTTGTTATGCCCAGACATGCGCTTCCTCGTGTTTCCTGCGGCCTAAATCGTTTGATATGGCGCACGACCATAGCGACGGCGACGGCTCGGGGGAACTGCGCAGCCATTCGCGTTGCATGCGCTTGCCGCCCGCCGGCTCTGCCTTATCGTTGTAGTCGGGAGGACGACGCGATGACCAGCCTGAACCGCCGCCATCTGCTGGCTGCTGGCGCCGCCGCGCTCGCCGGGCCGGCGCTCGCCCAGCAGCCGGGTCATGAGCACCACGGCCCGCAATACGAGCGGCTCACCCAGCCCGGGCGGATCGAGAAGCCCGCGCTTGCCGCCGCGCAGAACGTCTTCGACTCGCCGGCACCGAAAGCCGCCTCGCCCGGCCGCTGGAGCCCGAAGGCGCCGCTGCCGCTGCCGCGCTCCGAGATGGCCTGGGCGACTGCCTTCGAGGACAAGATGCATATCGTCGGCGGCTACGCCGAGCAGCGCGTCGACCGGCCCTATCACCATGTCTACGAGGCGGTGTCCGATCACTGGAGCGACGCCGCGCCACTCCCGCTCGGCGCCAACCATGTCGGCGTCGCCTTCCTCGACGGCAAGCTCTACGCCATCGGCGGCTTCCTCGAGCAGAACCGCAAGCCGCATCCGCGCTGTTTCGTCTATGATCCTAAGACCGATCGCTGGGCCGAGATCGCCTCGTCACCGGCCGCGGTCGGCTCGGCCGCCGTCATCGGGCTGAATGGCCGGCTCCATGTCATCGGCGGCGCCATCGGCGACACCTTCGACACCAAGAAGTCGATCGACCGGCACCTGACCTACGAACCGAAAACCGATCGCTGGGACAGGCGCACGCCCATGCCCACGGCGCGCGACCACACCGGCACGCTCGCTATCGGCAAACTCATCCACGTCATCGGCGGGCGCGTCGATTCCTTCCACACCAACTCGAACCTGCACCACGCTTATGATCCGACGACGGACAAATGGGCGATGCGCTCGCCCCTGCCGACCGCCCGCTCCGGCCATGGCGCCGTGCTCTATCGCGGCAAGGTCTTCGTGATGGGCGGAGAGGGCACCAACCGCGTCTTTGGCCAGATGGAAGCGTATGATCCTGCGGCCGACAGCTGGGAGCAGTACGCGCCGATGCTGACGCCCCGCCATGGCCTCGGCGCGGCGGTGGTCGGCGATGCGATCCACGTCGCTGGCGGCGGCCCGATCATGGGCGGCGGCGTGAAGAGCGCCGTGCACGAAGCCTTCACGCTGGGCTGAAGCCCCGCAAGCGAGGCGAACCCGGCCCGAACGGCACCGTGGGTCGTTGGCGAAGCAGAATTCGGCGGGGGTTCCTCTCTCGGAATGCAGTCGTGTTAAAGTAATTTTGGACCGGCCGCGGATTTGGAGGAGCAACCGGACGACCACGTATCCAACAGCACGGAAGACGATGGGAGGACCAACCATGGGCACAAGATGCGTTACGCTTGCCGCGGCCGTCGGGCTGCTGGCACTGGCCGGCGGTGTGGCTAAAGCCCAGACAGCAGAGATGAGTTTTTTCGTCACCAGTGCGGGGTCCGGCAAGGGAGCTGATCTCGGTGGCATCGAGGGTGCAGATGCGATTTGCCAGCGCCTCGCCCAGGCGGTTGGCGCCGGCGGCAAGACTTGGCGAGCCTATTTGTCGACGCAGGCGAGTGCTGGTGTGGCTGCCGTCAATGCGCGTGATCGCATCGGCGCCGGTCCCTGGCGTAATGCCAAGGGAGCCGTCATCGCCGGCAGCGTTGCTGACCTGCATGGTGCTGCAGCGAATCTCACCAAGCAGACCGCGCTGACTGAGAAAGGCGAAATCGTAAACGGCATCGGCGACAGGCCCAATGAGCATGATATGCTGACGGGCTCGCAGGCTGACGGCACGGCATTCGGTCCGGGCGAGGACCGCACCTGCGGCAACTACACCAGGAGCGGCACGGAGGGAGCGGTGATGATGGGTCACCATGACCGCACTGGGCTCGATCAATCGCCGCCTGCGAAATCCTGGAACATGGCGCATCTCTCTCGCGGCGGCTGCAGCCAGGATGCTCTGAAAAGCACGGGCGGCGCCGGCCGCTTCTACTGCTTCGCGACCAACTGACGCGATCACGCAGCGACCGCCGAGGGTCACCACCGACGATTGGTGCCGTCGCGCGGACGGCACCGCGGAATTCGGCGCCTTCCGGGCCGCGCATCGCGCGGTCGCCTCACAGCGCGCTCGCTATTCCTCGTAGCGGCCCGTGGCATCCCGATCGCGCTCATATCGTCGCTTGAATGGAAACGGCGGCAGCCAGGATTCGCGGCGGACGGTCCAGAGCTCGTAGGTCGGCACCAGTTGGTCGGGGGCATCGAGGGATCCCAGGTTCACCTCGACTTCATCGCCGCTGCGGGCGAAAACCGGCGAGCCGCAGCGGGGACAGAAGAACCGGCCGGCATAGTCGCGGGTCTCGCCGGCAATCGTCACCGCCTCCTGAGGGAACACCGCGGAAGCGTGAAACAGCGCTCCGTGATGTTTGCGGCAATCGAAGCAGTGACAAATGCCGACCCGATAGGGGCGCCCCGAGGCCACGATGCGAACGTCTCCGCAGCGGCAACTAGCGGTGAATCGGTCCATGCCGCGCCTCCACGAAATCAGATGATCTAGATGCCGATGATCAGCATCGTCGAGCGTTGGTGCAGCTCGCGCCAGCCCTCAGCGCCAAAAGCGACAGCTATCGACAGGCGTGTCAAACGATGCCCTCGTGCTGGCGATATTCCAAGGAGGCCACCCGCCTTGCTCCGCATCCTGCTGATCCTGCTCGTCATACTGACGGCTCCGCTCGCGCGCGCTCAGGAGCCCGTCCTCGAACTCGCGGGTATCGGAGCGGCTGCGATCCGGCTCTCGCCGGGATCCCTCGCCAGCCTGCCGGCCGTGGAACGCGACGTGACGTTCGAAACCTCGAAGGGGCCGGCGACGCATCGCTACAAGGGCGTGCTGTTCTGGGATGTGCTGCAGGCGAACAAGGCACTCGACGGCCTCAAGCTCGCCGACCAGTTGAGGAAGACGTTCCTCGTGAGTGCCCAGGACGGCTATCAGATCGCCTTCTCGATCGGCGAGATCCACCCCGATTTCGGCGGCCTGCCCTTGATCCTTGTCACTGCCGTGGACGGCAGGCCGCTCGACGGAGGCTGGCGCCTCGTCGCCCCCGGTGACAAGCGCGGCGCGCGCGCCGTCTTCGAGGTCACGAAGATCGAATTGCGCTGAGGCGGGCTGCGCCCCTCACATCCGGAAAACGCCGAACTTCGTCTCGGGCACATCGGCATTGAGCGTGGCGGAGAAAGCCAACGCCAGCACCCGGCGCGTCTCCGAGGGCAGGATGATGCCGTCGTCCCAGAGCCGGGCTGTCGCGAAATAGGGCGAGCCCTCCTCCTCGTATCTGCTACGGATCGGCGCCTTGAACGCTTCCTCATCGGCCGCAGGCCAGCTCTTGCCCTCGGCCTCGATATTGTCGCGGCGCACCGTCGCAAGCACGCTCGCCGCCTGCTCGCCGCCCATCACCGATATCCGCGAATTCGGCCAGGTGAACAGGAAACGCGGCGAATAGGCCCTTCCGCACATGCCGTAATTGCCGGCACCGAAGGAGCCGCCGACCAGCACCGTGATCTTCGGCACCCGCGCCGAGGCTACCGCCGTGACAAGTTTGGCTCCGTCCTTGGCGATGCCGCGTGTCTCAACGTCGCGGCCGACCATGAAGCCGGTGATGTTCTGCAGGAAGAGCAGCGGGATGCGCCGCTGGCAGCAGAGCTCGATGAAATGCGCTCCCTTCAGCGCACTTTCCGAGAACAGGATGCCGTTATTGGCGATGATGCCGACCGGGATGCCGTGGATGCGGGCAAAGCCTGTCACCAACGTCGTGCCGTAGAGCTTCTTGAACTCGTCGAACTCCGAGCCGTCGACGAGGCGGGCGATCACCTCGCGGATATCGTACTGCTTCTTGAGGTCGGTCGGGACGACGGCTTCCAACTCGGCGGGGTCGTAGAGCGGCTCGACCGGCTCGGCGATGTCGATGTCCGGCCGCTTCACGCTGTTGAGATTGCCGGCGATGCGCCGGGCGATGGCGAGCGCATGGGTATCGTCGCCGGCATAATGGTCGGCGACACCCGACAGCCGCGCATGGACATCGGCGCCGCCCAGATCCTCGGCCGAGACGACCTCACCGGTCGCGGCCTTCACCAGCGGCGGGCCGCCCAGGAAGATCGTGCCCTGCTTCCTGACGATGACCGTCTCGTCCGACATTGCCGGCACATAGGCGCCGCCCGCGGTGCAGGAGCCCATCACGACCGCGACCTGCGGAATGCCTTCGGCCGAGAGCGTCGCCTGATTGTAGAAGATGCGGCCGAAATGCTCGCGGTCAGGAAAGACCTCGGTCTGATGCGGCAGGTTCGCGCCGCCGGAATCGACGAGGTAGATGCAGGGCAACCGGTTCTCGCGCGCGATCTCCTGCGCCCGCAGATGCTTCTTCACCGTCATCGGGTAGTAGGTGCCGCCTTTGATCGTCGCATCGTTGCAGACGATCATGCATTCCCGCCCCGCGACACGACCGATACCGGCGATCATGCCGGCGGCATGGACATCGCCCTCATACATGCCGAAGGCAGCGAGCGAGCCGATCTCGAGGAAGGCCGAGCCGGGGTCGGTCAGGCGCAGCACGCGTTCCCGAGGAAGCAGTTTTCCGCGGGAGGTATGGCGCTCGCGGGACTTGGCATTGCCGCCGAGCGCAGCCGTCGCGCGCCGCTCCTGCAGCTCGTCGCGCAGGCCGGCCCAGGCTTCGGCATTGGCGCGCGTTTCGGCCGAATTCAGATCGACCTTGCTCTCGATGACAGGCACGGGCGCGCTCCCTCACGACAATCCTTGGCCCGAGGTTATGGCGCGCCCTATCGAAAACGCCAACCGGCACGGACACCCGGACGCGGCCGGGCACGCGCCGGGCGCTTGCGTTCACTCGCTCATCTTGTTGATCGATCCGGTTACGGAAGGCGCCGCGACGGCGCCGATCGCACCTCCGGCGACCGCGCCGATCGGTCCGCCGACGATCGCCCCGGCTCCCGCTCCAGCGGCAGCGCCGGCAATGCGCTGGTCCGTCGTGTTGCAGGCTGCCAGCAACACGGCGAAGCTACCGGCGAAAAGGAAAACACGCATCAGTCGTCCCCATGCTTTTGGCCCAGTCCCCATACCGAGGATGGGTTTGGCATGGCTAACGACTGGTAAATCAGACCAAGACTGTCGGCCCGAACACCCGCTCGAAGGCTTCGCGCAGCATCGAATCGGCCTCCGGCATCGTCACCGGCAGGCCGAGATCGACGAGGGAGGTCACGCCATGCTGGCTGACGCCGCAGGGCACGATTCCGTCGAAATGGGAAAGGTCCGGCTCGACATTGAGCGAGATGCCGTGGAACGAGACCCAGCGTCGCACGCGGATGCCGATCGCGGCGATCTTGTCCTCGATATCAGCGCCCTTCTCCGGCCGGCGCACCCAGACGCCGACGCGGTCCTCGCGCCGCTCTCCGCGGATGTTGAAATCGCCGAGCGCGCCGATCAGCCAGCCTTCGAGCGCCGCGACGAAGCGGCGCAGATCCGGCTGGCGCCGCTTCAGGTCGAGCATGACATAGGCCACGCGCTGGCCGGGGCCGTGATAGGTGAACTGCCCGCCCCGCCCCGACCGAAACACCGGGAAACGCTCCGGCGCGATCAGATCCTCGTCGCGCGCCGAGGTGCCGGCCGTGTAGAGCGGCGGATGTTCGACCAGCCAGACGCGCTCGCGGGCCTTGCCGTCGGCGATCAGGCCGGCACGCAGTTCCATCTCGGCGACGGCCTCGTCATAGCCGGTCAGTCCCTCGGCCACGACCCATTCGACCGGCTCGGAGCCTGCTTCCGGCAGGAAGGAGACGGCCAGTTCCTCACGCATCTTCACCATGGCTTAACCATGTTCCGTTCAATCTTTCCAGGCTGGCGACATCCGGCGCGACCTCGGCAAGCCTGATGCGCCGAAAACCGGCAGGCAGGCAAGTTTTGCTGGTCCAATTCTGAAGTAAGGTTCCGGAGGCAGGACTTGAAGGCCGATCTCGATCTCGTTCCCGTCGAGCTCACTGTCGTGCTGGGGCAGACCCAGATGCCGATCTACAAGCTGCTGCGACTCGGCCGCGGCGCCATCATCGAGCTCAACGCCAGCGAGACCGACGAAGTCCAGATTCTCGCGAACAATCACCCCTTCGCCAAGGGAATCGTCGTCGTCAGCGGCGCGAGGATCTCCGTCGAGATCACCCAGATGCTGAAGCGCCCGACGATCTACACCCTGCAGAGCGTCGCCGAAGCCGCCTGAAGCGGCCCATTCTGGGGAAAATTCGATATCGCTCGTTTTTCCACAGTGACGCTCTTGTGGCAGCGGATTCGATTTGCTAGATCGGCGCCGCTCCCTGGTTGCACCGCCCGCAACCGGAACCGAGCTGCGGTCGTGGCGGAATTGGTAGACGCACTACCTTGAGGTGGTAGCGGGGAGACCCGTGGAGGTTCGAGTCCTCTCGACCGCACCAAATTCGGACGGTGTCCAGCGAAAGGCGACCTTCGGGTCGCCTTTTCGTGTTTCCAGGCCATCGTAAGGCGTTACCGCAAGAACCTTGCTTTCCGCGGCAACAGCGAATCGACGGCGCCGAACGGCCGGATCACGGAGCTGCCGCGGATTGGGCTGACAGACGGCGGAACTTTGGTAACGTAAACCGGCCGTCAAGCATTCTCCGCAATTCTCCCCGACATGAACTCCCATCGCATGCAGTTCTCCCGCATCCTGCCCTTTCTGGCTGCCGCCGCTGTCGCGGCCCTTGGTGGCTGCGTGGCGCTCGACAACTATCCGTCGAAGGGCGATGCGCGCCCTCATCCCGGTGTTGCCGCGGCACATAGCTATCCGATCCACGGCATCGACATCTCGCGCTGGCAGGGCGATATCGACTGGGCCTCGGTCAAGGCGGCCGGCACCCGTTTCGTCTACATGAAGGCGACAGAGGGCGGAGACCATGTCGATCCGGCCTTCCAGCGCAACTGGGAGGGTGCGCGCCGCGCCGGCATCCCCCGCGGCGCCTACCATTTCGTCTACTGGTGCCGTCCGGCGCATGAGCAGGCGGTCTGGTTCAAGCAGCAGATTCCCAACGATGCCGATGCGCTCCCGCCAGTGCTCGACGTCGAATGGAACGGGCACTCCCGCACCTGCCCACAGAAGATCGACCGCGAGCTGGCGCGCGAGAAGATCCAGCTGATGCTGCGAGAGCTGGAGCAGCTCACCGGCAAGAAGCCTGTGATCTACACGGACATCACCTTCCACCGCGAGGTGCTGGAAGGCCAGTTCAACGAGTACCCCTACTGGATCCGCTCGACCGCGGCCCTGCCGGAAGTGCGCTACAACAACCGCACCTGGGGCTTCTGGCAGTTCACCACCACCGGCCGCGTGCCCGGCATCAAGGGCGACGTCGACCGCAACGCATTCTTCGGCACAGAGAGCCAGTTCGCCGGCTGGCTGCGCGGCGAATACGACATCGGCATGCGGCGTTGGGACAAGCGGGAGGCCGCCCCGCAACCCGCGGCGGCTCCTGCGCTTCAGCAAGCCCCCTCGCCGGCTCCCGTCCCCGGCCAGGCCCCGCTGCCGGCACCGGACGTGCCGAGCGACGTGCCGGTCGCGCGCATCCCGGGCAGCGCTCCTCCAGTCGCCTCCGCCTTCCAGCCGAGCCGCATGGCTGCGAGGGCGGCTCAGGACTCCGACCTCGACGATTGAGGGCCCGCCAGCCCGGCGGTTAACCAAGGCTGAAACTCTTCGCTAGATTGCGCGGCAATTCTAACCGCTGCTTAACCACGCTCCCGCCATCTGGACCTGTGATGCGGGAGAGACACATGCCAGCGGGCAAGCTGACCAGCGGACGGACCGGGCTTGGAGCCCTTGCCCTAGCGGCGCTTCTGACCTGTTTTGTCGAGCCGGCACTGGCTCTCTATCCGAAGAAGGGCGACAGCGCCCCGCATCACGGCGTCCGCGATGCGCGGCGCAAGGTCATCCAGGGCATCGACGTCTCGCGCTGGCAGGGCGAGATCGACTGGGGCAGGGTCAAGGACGCCGGCACCCGCTTCGCCTTCATCAAGGCGACCGAGGGCGGCGACCATCTCGACCCCAACTTCAAGCGCAACTGGGCCGAGGCGAAAAAGCACGGCATTCCACGCAGCGCCTATCACTTCGTCTGGTGGTGCCGTTCCGCGAAGGACCAGGTGCGCTGGATCAAGAAGCATATCCCGCGCGACCCGGATGCCTTGCCGCCCGTCCTCGATGTCGAATGGCAGAACGACTCGCAATGCACCCGTAAGATCTCGCGCGAGCTGGCGCTCGCCAAGATCGAGGAGATGCTGAAGGGGTTGCGCGAGCACACCGGCAAGAAGCCGATCATCTATACCGACATCAATTTCCACGAGGACGTGCTGGAGGGCGAACTCAAGGATCACCCCTTCTGGCTGCGCTCGACCGCCGCGCCGCTGGCCAAGCGCTATGCCCGGGACCGTTGGGAATTCTGGCAATTCACCACCACCGGGCGCGTGCCCGGCATCTCCGGAGACGTCGATCGCAACGCCTTCTTCGGCAGCGAGCGCGAGTTCGAGGCCTGGCGCAAGGGCCACTTCGACATCGGTTCGCGCAAGTGGCACGGTGGCGAGCCGAAGGTTGCCGAACAGAGGGCACTGCCGACACCGGCCGGCGCCCGCGCGCCGAAGGCTGCGGGCGGAACGCAGCTTCAATTCGCTCCGCCGGGGCGTATCCCGCCTGCGCGCACGGCCGCCAATCGCAACTAGCCGGGGATAGCGACTGTCACGTCGCTGTCACATCCGCAGCGCCCTTAGGCGCGCCGCCGGCCAGACTGCGGCGGTAGCGGAAACAGACCATGCCCGGCGACGTGCAATCCCAATCCGGCATCATCTGGGCCTACCGCTTCGATGAGGATGGGTTGCCGAGCCGGGTTCCGCGCGACATCCTGCCGGACCTAAATCCCGCCGAGGGCTTCGTCTGGCTCCATCTCGACCTCGTCCACACGCGGGCCCAGAGCTGGATCGCCGAGCAGGCCCTGCCGGACGCGACCCAGGAAGCGTTCCTCTCGCACGAGCAGCACCAGCGGCTCGACCATTCGGCCAACCTCGCCTGGGGCGTCTCGCACGATCTGATCCGCGACATCGCCCACAAATCCGAGGATGTCGGCGCGCTGCGCTGGATCGTCGGCGACCGGTTCCTGCTGACCGGACGCCGCGAGGCGCTGCACTCGATCCGCATGACGGCGGAGGCGCTCGATCGCGGCGAGCCGGCCGCGAGCCCGGCCGGGCTGTTCGAGCAGATCATCGAATACATCATCGACGACGTCACCGACGCGGTCATCCGCCTCGTCGACGAGACCGACAGCGTCGAGGATCACATCCTGCTCGATAGGCTGCATGATGGCCCGCAGCGTGTCGGTGCAGTGCGCCGCACGGCCGTCCGCCTGCACCGGCAGCTCAGCGGCCTGCATGTGCTGTTCCGCCGCTTCGCCGAGACGCCGTCCGGCCGCAGCGCCCCGGATGCGGTCAAGGCGGCAGCCCTGCGGTTGCTCCAGCGCATCGACGGCCTGCACCACGATGTCCAGTCCGTACAGGACCGCGCCCGGCTGTTGCAGGATGAGATCGCCGCCCGCTCGGCCAGCCGCACCAACCGGCAGCTCTACGTACTCTCGCTGCTGACGGCGCTCTTCCTGCCTGCGACCTTCATCACCGGCCTGTTCGGCATCAATGTGAAGGGACTGCCCTGGGTCGAGTCGGATTTCGGCGCCGCCTTCGTGTCCCTGTCCTGCATCTGCGCCGCGCTGTTCACGCTGATCTTGCTGCGCCGCCGCGGCGTGATCGGCGACTGAGCCCGCCCCTACGCGGCGGAACGCGTGTTCACCTCGACCGTGACATGCGAGAGCGTCGGCAGATCGGCGAGCAGCGCCTTGTAGGCCGCGGGCGGCTTGGGCTGGCCGGTCACGACCGAGACGATAGCGCTGCGATGGCCCGGCCCAACCTGCCAGAGATGCAGGTCGGCGACCTCCGCGCCCTCGGCCGCGATCCGCTCTCCGATGCGCTTTGCCAGCTCCTCGTCCGGTACCGTGTCGAGCAGCACGCCTCCCGAGCTGCGCAGCAGCCCGATCGACCAATGGGCGATGACGCAGGCGCCGACGATGCCCATCGCCGGATCGAGCCAGACCCAGCCGTAGAAGCGGCCGCCGAGCAGCGCCGTGATCGCCAGGATCGAGGTGAAGGCATCCGCGAGCACATGCATGTAGGCGGCGCGCAGATTGGTATCCCCGCCATGACCGCCATGGGCGTGGTGATGGCCATGCTGGTGGTCGTCATGCCCGTGGCCGTGATGCCCGCTGCCGCCATGGCTGTGGCCGTGGTGATGGTCGTGCCCGTCGCTCAGCAGCCAGGCGCTCGCGAGATTGACCAGAAGCCCGAGCACGGCAACCGCCGTCGCCTGGGTGAAGTCGATCGCGATCGGCGTGTAGAGCCGCAGCGCCGACTCCCAGGCGACAGCCAGTGCGATGAACATCAGCAGCAACGCGCTGGCGAAGGCGGCGAGATCGCCGAGCTTGCCCGTTCCGAAGCTGAAGCGGCGGTCATGCGCATGCTGGCGCGCGAAGCGATAGGCGAAGGCAGCGATGCCGAGCGCCGCCGCATGGGTCGACATATGCCAGCCATCGGCCACGAGAGCCATCGAGCCGAAGACCGTACCGGCCACGATCTCGGCGACCATCATCACTGCCGTCAGGCCGACGACGAGCCAGGTGCGCCTCTCGTGGCGGTCATGCGCGCTGCCGAGAAAGACATGCTCGTGCTGGGCGGGAAAGCTGTTCGCATCCGACATCGGTTTACTCCGCGGCGGTCAGAGATATTTGGTGAGGGCCTTGAGCTCCTCGATCGACTTGCGCGCATCAGGCGTCGAGACCTGTGCGTGGTCGAACAGATGATGCTCGATATGATCGAAAATGAGCAGCGACTTGACCTTCTCCAGCGCCTTCTCGACCGCCTGGAGCTGCTGCACCACCTCGGGCACTGCCCTGCCCCCCTCGACCATGCCGACGACGGTGCCGAGATGCCCCTGCGCGCGGCGCAGGCGGTTGATGATGTCGGGATCCATCGTGAGGCTCATGTACATATCCTATCCCCCTGGATAGGATATGTACAAGCCTTGAATTCCGGTTGGAACGCCGCTCCGCCGATGCCGGCTGCGAGACCTGACTGTGGCGTCGACGCCAAACTGCGCCGGGCGCGGCTGCGCACTGACGCGCCGCCCCCCGGGCAGCTATAACGAAGGCAAAGGGAGCCCCGCTCCCCACGATCTGCCGGGAGGTTCCGCCATGCTTGCCAACGCGCCGCGCCCGTTCAATTTCGACCTCGGCGAGACCGCCGACGCCATCCGCGACACCGTCCACGCCTTCGCGCAGGAGAAAATCGCCCCGCGCGCCGAAGAGATCGACCGCACCAACCAGTTCCCGCGCGATCTCTGGCCGGAAATGGGCGCGCTCGGCCTGCACGGCATGACGGTCGAGGAGGAATATGGCGGCTCGGGGCTCGGCTATCTCGAACATTGCATCGCCGTGGAGGAGGTCAGCAGAGCCTCGGCCTCGGTCGGCCTCTCCTACGGCGCCCACTCGAATCTCTGCGTCAACCAGATCCGCCGCAACGGCAACGAAACGCAGAAGCGCAAATATCTGCCTGGGCTGATCTCCGGCGAGCATGTCGGCGCGCTCGCCATGTCCGAGCCCGGCTCGGGTTCCGACGTCGTCTCGATGCGCACCCGCGCCGAGAAGAAGGGCGACCGCTACGTCCTCAACGGCAACAAGATGTGGATCACCAACGGCCCGATCGCCGAAACGCTGGTCGTCTACGCCAAGACCGATCCGGAGGCCGGCTCACGCGGCATCACCGCCTTCCTGATCGAGAAGGGCATGAAGGGGTTCTCGACCCATCAGAAGCTCGACAAGCTCGGCATGCGCGGTTCCGACACCTGCGAGCTCGTCTTCCAGGATTGCGAGGTGCCGGAGGAGAACGTGCTCGGCCAGGTCGGGCGCGGCGTCAACGTGCTGATGTCCGGCCTCGACTACGAGCGCGTCGTGCTGGCGGCCGGGCCGCTCGGCATCATGCAAGCGGCACTCGACGTGGTCATGCCCTATGTCCACGAACGCAAGCAGTTCGGCCAGTCGATCGGCGAGTTCCAGCTCGTCCAGGGCAAGGTTGCCGACATGTATGTCGCGATGAACTCCTGCCGGGCCTATGTCTATTCGGTCGCCAAGGCCTGCGACCGCGGCGAGACGACCCGCGAGGATGCTGCCGGCGCCATCCTGATCGCAGCCGAGAAGGCGACGCAGGTCGCGCTCGACGCCATCCAGTTGCTCGGCGGCAACGGCTACATCAACGACTACCCGACCGGGCGATTGCTGCGCGACGCCAAGCTCTACGAAATCGGCGCCGGGACAAGCGAGATCAGGCGGATGCTGATCGGGCGGGAACTGTTCAACAAGACGAAGTAAGGGTCAAAGGCGCCGTCATGCTCGGGCTTGACCCGAGCATCTCAGGACGAGATGCCTCAACAAACAGGGCGGCTATACGTCCCGAGATTCTCGGGTCTGCGCCGCGCGCCGCCCGAGACTGACGCGAGGCCCCAATGCCCCTCTATTTCGCCTACGGCCTCAACATGGACCCGGCCGGGATGGCACAGCGCTGCCCGAACTCCCAACCGCTCGGCCCCGCTCGCCTGCCGCGCCATCGCTTCATCGTCACCCGCGACGGCTATGCCTCGGCGATCCGCGATCCGCGCGACGAAGTGCATGGCGTACTCTGGGATTGCTCGCTCAGCGACATCCGCGTGCTCGACAAGTTCGAGGATATCGCGAGCGGCCTCTATGTGAAGATCAGCCAACCGGTGATCGTGCCGGGCGGCGCCAAGCGCACGTTGATCTATATCGGTCGCTCAGCCGAGCCGGGAAAGCCGAAGCCCGGCTACATGGAGACGGTCATCGCTGGAGCAAAACACTTCGGTCTGCCAGAGACTTATATCGCCAACCTGAATCGCTTTCTGACCGAGAACCGTGGGATGGTGTTACCGCGATTGCAGGAAAAACTCCGCAAATTCTGATGCCCCTGCACCACCGCCAGAGCTATTTCGACGCCGGGAATGCTCGGATGTCGGCGGATCGTTGCGAGGTTAGACTAGACGAGTGCCGCGACAGCCCTCGTCGGAGGGGCGTAGCGGAGCTCGACCCGCAAGCCGTCTGCGTCGAAGAAGTGCCAAGCCGAGCCGTTGAAGCCAAGCCGGACGGACTTGCCTTCGATCTGTTCCGTTCCCGGCGGCAGGATGACTGCGAGGTCCCTGTCGAGCATTCTGCAATAGGCGATGCGCGAATTTCCGAGCTCCTCGACCATGTCGACGACCGCGTCGCAGCCCTCGGCCGCTTCGCTCATGACGATCTCTTCCGGACGAATCCCAGCGACCAGTTGCGTGCCGGGTCTCATGCCAGAGCGCAAAGCGATCGCCCGCTCCGGCGCGATCTCGAGCGCGACGACCCCGTCGTCGCGGACGAAAGCCGGCAGTAGGTTCATGGCGGGAGCCCCGAGGAAACCAGCCACGAACAGGGACGCCGGGCGACGATAGATCTCGGACGGCGCTCCGATTTGCTCCACCCGCCCCTTGTTCATGACGATCAGGGTGTCGGCGAGCGTCATCGCCTCGATCTGGTCATGCGTGACGAGGATGGAGGTCGTCCGCAGCCGCTTGTGCAATCGCTTGATCTCGATTCGCATCTGCACGCGCAGCAGGGCGTCCAGATTCGAGAGCGGCTCGTCGAACAGGAAGATCTGCGGCTCGCGGACGATCGCCCGGCCCATCGCCACGCGCTGGCGCTGGCCGCCGGAAAGCTGCGCGGGCTTGCGACCCAGATAGTCGCTCAGCCCGAGAAGCGCGGCGGCCTCGCGCACCTTGCGCTCCTTTTCGGCCTGCGGAACGCGGGCGATCTTCAGCGGATAGGCGATGTTCTGCGCCACCGTCATATGCGGATAGAGCGCGTAGTTCTGGAAAACCATGGCGCAGCCGCGCTCTGCCGGATCGACGAAATTCACCACCCTGTCGCCGATCACGATGGTTCCGTCGGTGACGTCCTCAAGCCCTGCGATCATCCGCAACAAGGTCGACTTGCCGCAGCCCGAGGGGCCGACGATGACCGCAAAGTCCCCGTCGGGGATCGCAACGTCGATGCCATGCAGCACCGGCTTGCCGTCATAGCTCTTGTGGAGCGCCGTGATCGAAAGAGCGGACATCAGAGACCTCTCGGCATCAGCGGATGCCCGATTTCATAAAGGATTGAACGACCTGACGCTGCAGCACGAGATAGATCGCCAGGACCGGCAGGCTCGCCATCGTCGAGGCCGCCATGAGCGGGCCCCAGGCATTGCCCTCGGCCGTCATGAACATTTGGATGCCGATCTGGATCACGCTGTTCTCGGGCGTGCGGCTCAGCAGCAACGGCCAGAAATACTCGTTCCATGTCGAGATGAAGATCAGGATGGCGAGCGAGGCGAGCGTCCCGCGCAAGCTGGGCATGACCACCTCCCACAGCACGCGCCAGTGCCCGGCGCCATCCATTCGGGCCGCCTCCAACACCTCTTTCGGAAAGCTCCGCATGGTCTGGGCCAGCAGCAGGATCGCGAGCGCGGAGGCGAAGTTCGGCAGGATCTGTGCGGCGACGCTGTCGAGCAGACCCATCCGCGCAATCAGCAGATAGTTCGGGATCATCACGACCTGGAACGGCACGAGCCAGGTCAGCGCGATCAGAGCGTAGACGAGACGATCGCCCGGGAAGCGCCAGCGCGCGAAAGCATAAGCCGCCAGCAGCCCGGTGAAGAGCTGGATCACCGTCACCGCGACGGAGATGACAAGCGTATTGGCCAGCATCCGGACGATCGGGATGGCGTCCAAGGCCGCCGCATAATTCGCGAGCGAGAGCTCGGAGGGCCAGAGGCTGGTCTCGAAGATCGCATTCTCGGGACGCAGCGAGGTGACGATCATCCAGTAGACCGGGAACAGGCAGAAGATCGACAGCAGGACCATGACGAGATGGCCCACGGCGCGGCTGCGCTGCCCCGGACGAATGTCAGTTGTCATGGATGGAACACCTGTCGATCAGCCGCAGGAGGACGAAGGCGATCGCGCTGAAGCCGAGGAAGAGGATGACGGCCGAGGCCGAGCTCCAGCCGACGGACATCGTCGAGAAGCCGAAATCCCAAAGCAGGTAGAACAGGTTCGTGGTCGAGCCGAGTGGGCCGCCGCCGGTCAGGACATGGATGTAGCTGAAGCTCCATTGCGCGCCGAGCAGCGTGGTCATCATCAGCAGGAACAGCACCGTGGAGCGCAGCAGCGGCAGGCGCACGTCGCGGATGATCTCCCAACGCGAGGCTCCGTCCATTCGCGCGGCCTCGATCAGCGCCGGATTGATGTTGGCGTTGGCGGCCGAGAGGATCAGCGTCGAGAAGCCGATCAGCTTCCAGCCTGTGATGACGATGATGGTCCAGATCGCCCAAGCGGGATCGCCCAGGAAGCGGACAGGCGCAGCGCCGGTCAGGGTAATGCCGGCATTGACCAGCCCGTGGCCGGGATCGAGCAACCAGCGCCAGACCACCGCGCCGACGACGGGGGCGATGATCATCGGGACGAAGATGATCGCGCGATAGATGTTGCGGGAGCGCGCCGGCAGGTCGTGCGTGTAGATTGCGATCGCGAGCGGCAGCAGCACGGCGAGCGGGATCAGGCCGAGCACGTAGACGCCGGTATTGGCGACTGCATCCCAGAATTTCGGCAGCGAGAATATCCGGACATAGTTGTCCCATCCGACGAAGCGCTGCGGCGCGTTGGGCAGCATGTTCCAGCGGAAGAAGCTGAGCCGCACGGCGTCGATCAGCGGCCAGTAGATCCACAGGATCAGCTTGATCATCGCGGGCGCCAGATAGAGCCACGGAGAGACGATCCATCTCGCCCTGCGCCTCGAGGCCGCCGCAGAGAGCTCGGCGAAGGGTTTCATCGCATGTGCCATGTGCCGGCTGCCGCGCGCTTCAATCGTTCAGCCGGGCCTGCAGCCGCTCGATCCGAGCGGGCGAGAGCCCGATGGCTGCGAGATAGGTGGCGATGCCGCCATGCCGCTCCCGCAGATGCGCGAGCATCGTGCGGATCGTGATCTCATCGCTCGCCAGCATGAGCGAGACCTGGGCCGGATCGGCGCCGCCCGCGAGCGCGCGCTCGCGCAGCCTTTCGAGCATCGCCTGTCCGAGTTCGGCGGTCAGGACGTAGTCGGCGGCGATCTCGTCTTCGGCGACGCCGGCGACCAGCAGCAGGAGCGCAGCAACGATGCCGGTGCGGTCTTTGCCCGCCGTGCAGTGGAAGAGCACGACCCCTTCGGGCGCCTCGGCGATGGCGGCCAGGACGTCCGCGAGCCGCGCGCCACATCGATCCAATGCCTCGCAGTAGCGTGCCGCCATATTGAGCGGCGCTGACAGCGTTCCAATCGGCTCCAACTGGTCGAAAAGCGCTATGCTGCGGTAGCGCACCGTCGGATGGGCAGCGAACGGGTTCGGCTGATGTTCAACCTCGTGGAGCCCGCGCAGATCAATCACCAAAGCCAATCCGCGGTCCACCAGCGCGTCGCGGCTGCTCTCGCTCAGATGCCAGAGGTCGTCGCCGCGCAGCAGACGCCCCCAGCCCGTGGCGACACCACCGGCGCCGGCATAGCCCCCGAGATCGCGGATATTATGGGCGTTCGGCAGTTGCCAGTGACGCAAGGGGTGAAGCGGCATCGATCGGGTGACCTGTCGGTGAACGGAAACGCGGAGGCAGCGGGCGGGGACGCCCGCTCCAGCGTCAAAGGTCAGGGCATCATCGCCTGGCCGCGGGTCTGCGCCTCGGTCAGGATCCTGGCGACGTCGCCTCGGCCGAAGACCGCTTCGATGACGGCGTCCTTCATAAGGCTTTCGACCTGGCGGTAATCGGGGCCGGGAAAGGCGACGTTCGGGGTCAGCCGCGAGAGCTGCTCCAGATTCGGGCGGATCAGCGGGTTCGCGGCGGTCCACGGGCCGAGGTAATTGGGATCGTCGACGATATCGAGACGCAGCGGCAGGTAACCGATCTTGCTGGTGATGACCGTATAGCCGCGCTTCGAGGTCATGAACTTGAGCAACTCGTAGGAGGCACGCTGCTTGGCCGGATCGGTCGAGAACGCGAACAGAGCAGAGCCGGAGTTGGTCGGCGCCGTAGGCTTGGTGCCGAAGGCCGGCATCGGCGCGACGCGCAGCTCCCATTTGCCCCTGGCCGCATTGGAGATGCTGTTTTGCAGCGCGCTCGTATAGAGGAACATGCCGAGCTTGCCTGCAGACATGGCATCGGCCGGGCCGGCCGGGTCCATGCGCGAATGCCCACCGCCCGCGACCATGTCGCGCAGCATCTGCACGGCCTCGATACCTTCGCGGCTGGCATAGGTCAGCCTGTTGCCGTCCCGGACCTTGCCACCGTTCGACATCAGGATCGCCTGGTAGACGAAGGTGCCGTCGGCCGGCCCGTAGGCGCCGGGGAAGAAGCCCTCGGCGCCGGTCTTCTTGGCGATGGCCTCGGCGGCCGTGCGCACTTCTGCCCAGGTCCGCGGCGGCTTGTCAGGGTCGAGCCCCGCCTTCCGGAACAGGTCTGCGTTGTAGTAGAGGATCGGCGTCGAGAAGGTGTAGGCAAGGCCGTAGGTCTTGCCGTCGACCTTGCCGAGCTCCAGGCCGTTCGGGATCATCCCCGCGGTGAGCTCGGCATAGCCCTTGGCGCCCGCCATGTCCTCGAGGGGCTGCGCGCCGAGATCGGTGGCCAGATAGATCAGGTCGCGGAAGACGAGCTGCGCGACGTCGGGCTGCCGCCCTGCAGCCATATCCGCCTGCAGCCGCGTCATGATCTCGTTCGGCGGCACTGGGACCGGCTGCACCTTGATCAACGGATTGGCGGCCTCGAACTCGGCGATGAGCTCGCGCGTCGCCTGCGCGCCGGCCGTGGCTGTGGCGAGGTTGTAGTTGTAGAAGGTGATCGTGACCGGCTTGCTCGGCGGGCCAGCCATCTCCGCCGCTGCCGGGTTCGACAAGACAATGCCGAGCCCGCCCGCAGCCAGCAGCCGCAACATCAAACGTTTCATCATGGGTAGACCCGTCCTTGCGGTGACTCTGGGTTCAACCCGCCGTGGCTTCGGCCAGGGCGGCTTCCTGCCGCTCGCGCAGCATCGTGAGGTCGTAGCGGTTGAGCTCGGCCCGATCGGATGGCAGCGGGACGAGCGCCATCGTCAGGCCCGATTTGCGGACCGTGCCGATGCCGAAGGAAGCGCCGCGGACCATCCGCAGGACCGAGCTTTCCAGAATGTCGGTGGCTGCATGCATTCCCATACCGACGATGACTGGGATGCCGTGCCAGACCGAAAAGCGGTCGTGATGGATATGGCCGCTCAGGATCGCGAGGATGTTCCGCCCGACGAGCATCTCGGCCAGGCGCTGCGACTGGTCGAACTCGATAGTGCGCCAATGGGCCCAGTCCGGGGCCTCGCCGAGCGCAGGCGCGTGATGGGCGACGAGCAGCTTCGGCAGCTCCGGGTGGGCGTCGAGCCTTGCTTCAAGCCAGTCGAACTGTTCGGGTTCGATCGTGCCGCCGATTTGGCCGGGCGTGCTGGTGTCCAGAACGATGACGTGCAGCCCGTCGATGACCTGATCATGGTCGTAGGACGCCGTCACCTCGTCGGCACGATCGAGCATGCCCTGATAGAAGCCCTCGCGCGTGTCATGATTGCCGAGCGCGTACAGGACCGGAACGTCCGTCGCCTGCATGAGCCGGGCGAGATGCCTGTAGTCGTCAGTGCTCCCGCGGTTGGTCAGGTCGCCACTGGCGACGATGAAGGCGGGCTTCGGCTCGATGCGGCCGATCATCGCGAGGATCGAGGTGAGCGTCTCGCTCGTATTGCTGAACAGGTGATCGTCCGAGACCGCGGGATCGCCGACATGCAGGTCGGTAATATGGACGAATGTGACGCTTGATTTCATCGGACGCTCCGCGAGTTCGGAGCCCGATAGGTCTGCCAAATGTCACTGGAATGAACGAATTCAAACGCCGTTTGACAATCAGTGCTGACGGAACATCGGCGTGGCGACAGAAACGATATGGCCGAGCAGCGCCTCGGGATCCGACATGTCGATCCGGCCCATGGTGAGGGCTTCTGTCCGCTGCCGATGCCGGATGAGCTGCGATCGGATACCGAGAAGGCAACTGATCCTGAAGCCGATCTCCGCCTCGTCGAGCCATGGCGCGACCTTCAGGAAATGCGAGATGAACAGGCGGTGAGGCTCGACCTCGTCGATCATCGCTCGGTACATCTCCGGCTTCTCCGAACCCAGGTAGTTGGAGATTACATGCCGAAGGACCGGATAAGCGGAATCCGGATCGAGCGCCCAGCGGATCGAGGGGCCGATGATAGCGCGGACCAACGCGTCGGCTGGCACCGGCTCAGGGTGGGCCGCATCAACGGCCTTTTGCAGAAGCGCCAGACGCTCTGCGTTGAGGCGTCGGTAGGTGCGCTCCGCCACCGCAATGAACAACTGTTCGAGGCCGCCGAAATGATAGTTGATTGCAGCCGGATTCGTGCCGGCGCGATCGGCGATCCGACGCGATGAGACTTCGGACGGATGTCTTGCCTGGACGAGCAGGTCCTCGCAGGCATTCAATAGGGCTGCGGCCGTAGCATTTGCTGTCATGCCCATAACCTCGCGATGTGACCTGAGCCACGCATCATTCCGGCAGAGCCGATCTTGGCGACGCCGGCCGAAGGCGCACGTCAGCGCGATGCGGTCAAATGCTTCTCATGGGCGCGCCCCTGGCCCGCTTCGCGAGCGCGTTCCGCACTATCCGGATTGGACGCCCGCGCCAGCAGCGCCTCCTCGCTGTTGCAGCGCCTTGCGCTCGACAGCGCATCATTGATGCCGACGAAGATCAGCCCGTCACCGCAGTAGCGAAGCGCAGGAAACCAACTGGGCAGCCACCGCCCGCGTCTGCCGCCACGCCATGAACTGCGGCAATAATGTACTCTGCACTTTACGGGCCGTTTTCTTTGCCAAGAGCGGAGGCGAGCCACGCTGCGCTCGGACCGCGACAGCCGGGTGGCGCAGGCCTTCGCCGAGCTCGGCTATGCGTTCACCTATGAGCGCTTCGGCATCGAACCCTTCGCCCAGCTTGCCTTGCTTCAGGTCTCGAGCGGCTCCGACGTCGAGCAAGGCGGCGCTGCGGCGCTACGCGTCTTCTCCGGCGACCAGAATCTCGGCTTCACGACATGGGGCCTGCGCGCCGAGGCGCAGCTCGGTACGATGCCGCTCTTCGCCCGGGGTCTGCTCGGCTGGCGCTATGGCTTCGGCGATCTGACGCCGAAGACCGTGACGGCCTTCGTCGCCGGCACGACGTCGGCCGGGGTCTACGCCGCGGCCATCGATCGCAATGCACTGGTCGCCGAAGCCGGGCTCGACTGGCGCACAAACGCCTCGACCACCTTCGGCATCTCCTATGTGGCCGCCGTCGGCGAGCGAACCCGCGACCAGGCCCTCAAGGGACGGCTCGACGTCAGGTTCTGAAGGCGATCACACGCCAGCAGCGACCTGCGGACATGAGGTTCAGGCACGGCAGGCGCCGCGTTCGAGCCTTTGAATGTCCGCTCGGACAACCGCCCAATGGCTGCAATTGGCGCATCCTGACAGGCGTGATGTGCCCCCTCCCCCCGTGTCTTCTGCGTAGGTTACGCAGATTTCCGACCGATCCGTCTATGGTCCGCCTCGAAGCAAGAACGACGCGATGATGGGATCGGCGTCGATGCCCGACGACGAACAAAGAAAGCCAGGCGTTTCCGCCGTGATGCAACGGCTCCCGACCGAGCGCCGGACGATCGAGCAGCTCGCGGCACGCAGCGAGGATTTTTGTGACATGTGCGAGGAACTCGCCGAGGCGGAGCGGGCGCTACTCCTGGCCCAGGCACTTCCCGCCGAGATTCGCGGTGAAAGAACGGCGGAATGGTTTGCCGTGATCGACCGCCTCATCGCCGAAATCGGCGCGGCGCTGAGGACCGTCGACCTCATCCCGATTGGCCGGGCCGACCAGCCGAAGCGCCGCTCATGAGCATGAGAGTTCCACGGCGCCGGGCGCTCCTGCCGTCAGGGGCCGCGAGAAGCCCGGAGAGCCAAAGCGAGGGAGGAAAGACATGTACTACACCGACAACTCGATATTGCCGGAGAACATGGCGCCACTCATCATCACGGCGGCGCCCTATGGCCCGGCATGGCTACCCGGCGACGCGAGCGATATCGCCCTGACCTGGGACGAACAAGTCCAGATCGCAGTCGACTGCTACAGGGCCGGCGCCACGATGCTGCACTTCCACGTCCGGAACCCGGCCACCGGCATGGGGTCGACGAACTTCGACGATTACAATTACCTGCTGAAGCGGGTGAAGGAAGCCGTGCCCGACATGATCATCCAGGTCGGCGGCTCGATCTCGTTCTCGCCGCACACGGCCGACGCCAAGGCGAAATGGCTCGACTACGATACCCGCCACATGCTCGCCGAGCTGGATCCCAAGCCGGAGTTCGTGACGGTGACGACCGGCACCACGCTCTGGGACATCGCTTCGATGTTCTCCAAGGAAGACATCAAGGGGACGCATATGGACGACCCCAAGGTGCTGGCGGCCTGGGCCGGCATGGTGGTGGATTCGACCCCCGAATTCTACGTCGAACACCTCAAGCGCCTTCGGAAGAACGGCATCCAGCCTTACTTCGTCCCCGCCCATGTCCACCAATGGGAACTCATCGAGCGGGTCATCCGGGCTGGCGTCTATATGGGGCCGTTGAACATCGCGCTCTGTGCCTATGGCGGCGGAACGCTGGGCCGGAATCCGTTCGATCTGATGCACTTCCTGCAACGCCTGCCGCAGGGGTCGGTCAATACCTTCTGGTCGAGCATGCGTGGCCTTATCTCCATCTCGGCGATGTCCATCGTGCTCGGCCAGCATGTGCGGGTCGGCAACGAAGACAATCTCTGGGGCGCCGATCGCACCCGCAAGACCACGGTGGAGCAAATTCAAGGCGCGGTGCGTCTGTGCAAGGAGTTCGGCCGCAAGGTTGCGACCGCCGAAGAGGCGCGCCGGATCATGAAGGTCGGGACCTGGTACGACAGCGTTGAAGAGACGCTGCGCAAGAACGACATGCCGCCCAGTCCGACTGACTTCAATCCGGGCTTCCTGACCTGGCCGACCGATGGAAAGGTCAAGCCGGCTGTCCTGGGCGGTGACTCGCATCCGATCGCCGCGTGCATGATCGCACCGGCGCCCGTCCTGGCCGCACAGGCAAAGCTGAAGATGGCATCGGCATAACCGATCGCGCTTCATGCGCTTTGATGGGGGCCTGCGCTCCGGCGCAGGCCGATCCTTCCAAAACGAGCTCGGGAGCGGGATCGTGACTGGCCAGTTGACCCACTTCGAAATCTATGGCGACGAGCCGGAGCAGCTCGCCAGATTCTACAGCGCCCTTTTCGGTTGGCGAATGGAGCGCGTGGAAGGCCTGGACTATTGGCGCATGCACCTCGACCCGACCGACGCAGACACGGTCGGCGGCGGCCTGACCTACAGGCCGCAGGCCGACCCGAAGGGTTGGCTGCAATTCGTGCATGTCGAGTCGATCGACGATTCCATCATCCTCGCCGAGCGAATGGGGGCCAAAGTCATGCGGCCCAAGACGGCAGTTCCGCGAACAGCATGGGTTGCCGTTCTCGCCGATCCGTCGGGGAACATGTTCGCGGTCTGGCAGCCCGATGCCACGGCCTTCCCGATGCCGGAACCGGACTAGCGGAGACCAGACATGCAACAGCTCCAGGACAGCCGTTCGCTCGGGCCGTGGGAGCGCGATGCCCTCGCTCAATTCGAGGCATGGGATCCAGGCTGGGCGCTTGCCTGCCGGGCGATGAGCACCAACCCCTGGGACGGCGCAGTCCTTCCGCGCCGTTTCGTCGAGTTGATTGCCGTTGGGATCACTGCCGCCTGCACCAATCTCGACAAGGAAGGCACGCGCCGCCACGTCGGCGCGGCCCTCGATGCGGGCGCGACACGGGCCGAACTCCTGACGGTCATCAAGATGGCGACCGTGATGTCCATTCATTCCTGCAGCCTTGGTGCGCCGATCCTCCTCGATGAAATGAAGGCGTCGGGACAGTGTTCGGCGGCGAGGGCTCCGGTCGAGACGCCCGCATGCGATAGGATTAAGGCCATCGGCCAGTGGAATGAGGCGTGGAATCCCTTCTTCGAGCTCGATCCGCAATGGACCGAGCAGTTCATGGCGACGGGCGCCGGAATCTACGGTAGCGGAATTTTCAGTGCGAAGGAGATGGAGCTTCTCAGCATCGCATTCGATGCATCTTTCACCCACATGTACGCGCCAGGGACGCGTCGGCACATCAAGGCCGCCTTGGCGCTGGGGGCGACAGCCGCGGACATCATGGAGGTCCTGAAGTCGTGCACCGCACTGGGGGTGCAGGCCTGCAACCTCGCCATTCCGATACTGGCCGAGGAACTGGCGAAGCGCTCGGGGAGCTCAAGCGGAGACTCAGGCGATGACGAAGTCTGACCCGGGGGAGCGAGGCGTCGCCGACATCGCAGTCAACGCGACTGCGCCGACGGATGGTGCGCGCAACCTTCAGACGCGCGTCCTCGACGAGGCAAGGCGGTTCGCCGTGCTGTTTCTGTATCTGTGGATATTGTTCGGGCTATTCGTGCTGAACGAGCGGATCATTCTTCGCGAACACGGCATCGGCTTTGCGTCTCAAGGTTTCGCGGTATTGAACGCGTTCATCCTCGCGAAGGTCATGCTTGTCCTGGAGGATCTCAATTTGAGCAGGTGGCTCGATCGGCGGCCGCTGATCTGTCCGATCCTGTACGAAGCCTTCCTGTTCTCGATTCTGTTCGTCGTCTTCCACGTTCTCGAAGAGATGCTGATCGGCCTGTTCAAGGGCGAATCCGCAACCACCAGCGTTCCAGCGATCGGCGGCGGCGGCCTATCCGGCGTCCTGTGCGTCGCCGTGATCCTGTTCTTCGCCCTCATCCCGCACTTCGCATTCCAGAATCTCAGTCGCGCGCTCGGTCCGGCGCACATGAAAGCGCTGCTGTTCAGGACGGTCGTTCGGGATACGGCGGAATCGTAGCGCTGCAGTCAGTCCAATTTCCTCTTGCCCTCGCCCGGCGACGCGATGCCGGCCTTGCGCAAGGACTGCAGGAACCGATCGACGTCCTCCGGGCGGACGACGCGCAGCGCCACCTCGGATCGAAGATTGGCGACGAGTTGAGGCGCATGGGCCTCGAGCCAGGCCCGCTCGCGCGCGGCCTCGATGGTTTGACCGGCCTCGCCGTACACCGCTGCGGCGATCAAGTGATAATTGGGGTTCTCCGGCGCAGGCGTCTTCGTGATCCACATCACAGCCTCGCGCAGGTCCCCCTTGAAGTAGCTGCAGAGCGCCAGGCCGGATTCGTAATAGGCGAGCGGCCCGGGATTGCGCTCGCGAGCCTCGTTCATGAGATCGCAGCCGCGCGGCCAATGGCCGGCCAAGGCGAGGCGGTAGCCATATTCGCCGACAAGCTCGGTATCGTTGGGGTTCAGCCCAAGGGCCTGCTCGCCGATCTTGAGAGCGGTCTCGACCTCGCCGTGGAAATACAAGGCAAACATCTGGGCCTGAAGTGCGCGAATGTTTTCCGGGTCGAGTTCCACCGCACGACGCGCGGCTTCGAGCGCCCTGTCGATCGAAGCCGGCGACGATTGCGGGTCGATTGGATAGCGAAAGCGGATCTCGTCGATATAGGCTTGCGAGAGGAGCGCCCAGGCGGTCGCATAGTCCGGAAAGCGCCGCACCGCGTCCTCGAGGCATTTGCGGACCGATGGATGCTTCTTGCCGTCGAGGCTGACGCGATAGGCGTAGTAGGACAGCGTGCAGGCATAGGCCTGCCAATCGTCCGGAGCGTTCTGAAGTCGCTGCGATGCGTCGGCTCGATGATCACCCCATAGGGCTGCCCTAGCGGCGTCACGACTTGCCGGGCGATGTCGGTCACGGTTTCGATGAGCTTCGAAGCCTGCAGATCGCCGGTGTAGCTGTTCGCCCAGATCACCGTGTTGTCGACACGGTTGAGGACACGGGCACGAAGCCGGAACTCGTTGTCGGTGACGTTGATGTCCCCCGCGAGAACGTAGCGCGGATCGGAGGCAGAAGAGCGTGCAGCGGAGGCGCCTTGATCATCGCGTGGATCACCGGCCACCGTCACGATGTCTTTGAACTTTGCGATCTGCCCGATGATCTCCTGCGTCAGCCCGCGCGCGATCGCTTGCGAGTTACCCGTATTGGTCAGGTCGTCGAAAGGTCTCACCAGCAGCCGAGGCAGCGCCGGAGCCTGCTGACGATCGCTTCCGATCCGATTCACGGTCGGCCAGGACAGTGTGGCAAGTGCCAACAGGCAAGCGGCGGCGATAGGAACCGCACGCCACCGGCGCGCCGGGCTGGCGACCCGGACGGGACGCATCGGCGATGGCCGCATGTCGAATTTGGGGACGTAGCTGCCTTTCGGGATCGAGATGACGATCTCGTCGGAAATGCCGGCGGTGACATAGTAGAGATTGAGTGCGCGCCGAAGATGCCCCGCCTCGATGCGGACGACCGGGTCGGAATGCGCGTCGAATGAGGCATCCCGCCCGAAGACCTCGGTCGCGATCGCATACGCCTTGATGCGGTCGGCACGGCCTGCGATTTCCTCCTCGACGACATAGCCGAGAAATCGCCGCGACCGTTCCGTAGCATCGAAGTCCGGGCTGTTCACGATGCGATGAAGCTGAGTCCTGACGCTTTCGGCTGTGAGGGTACTCGTGACCGCCCTTTCGAACGATGCGCCCGCGGTCGAAGCAACCGGCGAGGAACCCAGGATGCTCAGCTCTCGCATGATGTTCCTCCTCCGAGGACACACGCTCGAATATCGAATTGCCGACTGCAAACTATGGGATTTTCGGTCGGACGTACAAGCCGACGGAGATTCGAGCCTGAGCCCCGCTGCGGCCGTGTATCAGGCGATCGCGAAACGAGTGCCTTCGCGATCGTCGCTTCGGCGATCAGGCCGCCACCGAGCACGGCGAGGACCAGCGGGGCGACCTTGGCCGGCTCCTTGCGAACCCGTTCGGTCGCCCGATGGAAAAGCCCGACGAAGCGTTCCGCGACCTCCGCGCGGCTCTTGTTCAGAGCGCCGGAGGCAGCAACGACGACGCCGGGAATATTTGGGCACATGTCCGGCGAGTTGACGATGCACCTGGTGCGCGGATCGCAGACCAGATGTGATGGATTGTCTCAAGCTGGATACGAAGGACCGTGCCGGCAGATTGAAATTCGTGATCGCGTCGGAAAGCTGCATGATCTACGCTGACCGAACATGACCCCGCGCCTGCTACAGACTTTCCTTGCCGTCGCGCGCTGCAGGACGGCGACGCGAGCGTCTGGCGAACTCAACCTCGCTCAGTCCAGCGTGAGCGACCAGGTCCAGGCTCTCGAGGATGAACTGGGCGTCCGCCTGTTCCTGCGCTCCAGACAGGGTTTCCGGCTAACGGCAGCCGGTGAGGCGCTGGTCCCTTACGCCCAGGGCATTCTGGCCACAACAGACGACGCGCTAGCGGCAGTTAAGAGCGCAAGCCTTTTCGGCGATCAATCGGTTACCATCGGAGCGCTCGAAACCGTGGCAAGGGAGGTTTTGCCCGCACTGCTCACGGATCTGCGACAACACCAGCCCGAACTTCGAATGCGCGTCGAGGTGGCGGGCAGTGATCATCTCCTGCAGCGCCTTCTCGACGGCTCGAACGACATCGCCTTTTGCTTTCGCAAGGGTGCTCTAGATGAACGTCTGGCTCGGCGGGAATTTGCGCAAGAGCCGCTGGTCATGATCGGGCAGCCGGCAGCCCCGGGCGCCGTCGTGCGCCCGTTGACACCGGATGCCCTCGCAGCCCAGCCGTACATTGCGACCGATCCCGGCTGCGTGTACCGGCATCTGTTCGATCAGGCCTGGTGCAGGGCCGGCTTCACCCCGCCCAGGCCTGTCGCCGAGGTCGGCAGCATCGAGGCCATCGTGCGGCTGGTCGCGGCCGGCAGCGGCTATGCCCTTGTACCCCGGATCGCGACCCGGGAAGCGCTGGAACGCGGTGTCGTCGCCGCGATCCCATCTCCCGGATTCGAGCTTTCGGCGACGCTTGACATGGTATGGCGCCGCCGGCGCGTTCAACCGCCCGGCCTCAGGTTTCTCCTGGCCTCGACAGGGCGAACGCGACGTTCTCTCACACGAGGCGATGACCACCTTCGACGTGAAGAACCGTGCCTGTCGTAAAGCCATTGCCGATGAGGAAGGCCATGGCGTCGGCGATATCGTCCGGCTGACCGACTCGACCGACCGGCAGGCGTTCTGCCATTCCAGCGAGAACCTCCGCCTTTCGTTCGCCTGCCACCGCCTGCCATATCGGCGTATCGACCCAGCCCGGCGATACCGCATTCACGCGGATCGGAGCCAGTTCGACGGCCAAAGCCCGGACGAGCCCTTCGAGTGCCGCGTTGATGGTTGCGACCACCGTTCCCCTTACCATCGGCCGGTAGGCTGCGATGCCGGAGGTGAAGGTCAGCGATCCTCCGGGAGAGAGCTTTGGACTTCCGTATTTGGCGAGAAGGATGGGGCCGATGATCTTGCTGTCGATGGCGCGCCGGACTGCATCCAGGTCCAGCGCCGGAAGCCTTTCGTAAGCGCCCGTAAAATCCGCTGCCGTGCAGACGACGTGGTCGAACGGCTCGCCATGCGCGAACAGCGCCTGCATTCCTGCTTCCGAGGTGATGTCGGCTACCCGTATTTCGAGCTTTGCCGAGGCCCCGAGGTCATCCTGCGCACGCCGAAGCCGGGAAGCGTCCCTGCCAACGATCGTCACATGGTCGCCGGCTGCTGACAGCCGCCGCGCGAGGGCGAAGCCCATGCCGGAGCTACCTCCGACGATGAGGATGCGGCGCGGGTTCGTTCTCTGCTTGGTCATCTCGGTCTCCATTTTCGATCTGCCCGCCGTTTTCCGGCTTCGCGGGCTGTTTTGAAAACGGAATGATCCGATGATGTTATCGGAGATGCCGATCGAAGATGGGTGATTGCCCGGACCGATGCAGCAGGTCGCGCAGATGGTCGAATAAAGCGGGCAGCCCGCACGCCCTGCGAGTTCATGCGGCACGCGCGCAATCATCGCCGAAGAGGCGGGCGACAGCGAAAATACAATTGTGTCATCAAACATTCATTTGTATGGTCCAAGGCAAAGCCGCTGCCCGGCGCTCGCGCCGGAGACAGACGGTCGCCCGATGAAGTGGCGAATTCTGGAGGGGACATGCAGCGTATCGTGCAGATTTCCGACACCCATCTGAGCCCGACCAAGCGGCATTTCGCCGATAATTGGGCGCCGCTGACGGCGTGGCTGGCCGCCGATGCGCCGGAGCTCGTCATCCATACCGGCGACATCACCGTCGATGGCGCGGATGTCGACGAGGACATGCGCCATTGCCGCGCCCTGCTCGATACGCTGGGCGTGCCGGTGCTCAGCATCCCCGGCAACCATGACGTGGGAGAGGCCCATCATCCGCATCAGCCGGTCAATGACGCACGTCTCGCGCGCTGGCGCAGCCATATCGGCGAGGATTTCTGGGTCCGAGACCTCGAAGGCTGGCGGCTGATCGGCCTTAATTCGATGCTGTTCGGCAGCGACGAGGCCGAAGAGCAAAGGCAGCTTGCCTGGCTCGACCGGCAGATCGCCGAGGCGCAAGGCCGCCGCATCGGCTGGTTCCTGCATCGCCCGCTTTTCATCGAGGCGCCGGACGAGGGCGACAAGGGCTATTGGAGCGTGCCGCCCGAACCGCGCGCCCATCTGCTTGATCTCGTGCGCCGGCATGAGGTCGCCTTCGTCGCCAGCGGCCATCTGCACCGCGCCCATGACTTCACGGTTGCCGGCACGCGCTACATCTGGGGGCCGTCCTCCGGCTTCGTCGTCGGCCCCGAATTGCAGCCGGACATGGCCGGCACGACCACGCTCGGTGCCGTCTCCTACACATTCGACGGCCGGGACTTCTCCGCCGAGATCCGTGAAATCGCCGCGCTGAAGACACTCTGGATCGACGATGTGATCCACGAGGTCTACCCGCCGCGCGCCGCCTGAGACGCCTCCCCGGCCGCCCGCGGGCAGCACGGCAAGCCACGCCAACCAAGACACGCCCAACGACGAGCCCAGAGGGCCACAGAAAGGCGAACGCCATGGCCAAGGTCGCACTCTCCTCGATCGCCAAGTCCTTCGGACCGACGAAGGTTCTGGACGGCGTCGATCTCGACATCGCCGATGGCGAATTCCTGACTCTGGTCGGCCCGTCCGGCTGCGGGAAATCGACGCTGATCCGGATCATCGCCGGGCTTGAACATCACGACCGCGGCAGCGTCGCGATCGGCGGCAATCGCGTCGATCATCTGCGCCCGCATGAGCGGCGCGTCGCCATGGTGTTCCAGTCCTATGCGCTCTATCCGCATATGAGCGTCGGCGCGAACATCGCGCTGCCGCTGACGATGTCGCGGCTCAAGCTTTGGCAGCGCCTGCCGCTGCTGCGGCAGCTCTCCCCCCAGCGCCGCAGCGTGATGCGCGGCATCGAGGCCGATGTCGGTGCGGTCGCCGCGCAGCTCCAGCTCGAACACCTGCTCGCCCGCAAGCCGGCCCAGCTTTCCGGCGGGCAGCGCCAGCGCGTCGCGCTCGGGCGCGCCATGGTGCGCAATCCCGACGTCTTCCTGATGGACGAGCCGCTCTCGAATCTCGACGCCAAGCTGCGCGTCCATATGCGCACCGAGCTGGCCGAGCTGCACAAGCGCCTGGGCGCGACCTTCATCTATGTCACGCACGATCAGGTCGAGGCGATGACGATGTCCGACCGCGTGGCGATGATGGATTCAGGCTCCGTGCTGCAACTCGGCACGCCCTCGCAGCTCTACGAGAAGCCGGCCTCGCTCAAGGTCGCGCAGTTCATTGGCAGCCCGGCGATCAACCTGCTGCCGGCAATGGTCGCGCATGGCGGCCGCCTCGAGCTCTTCGGCCGGCCCTTGGCGCTCGCCGTTCCGCTGGCGCAAGCGCAGGCCGTGACGCTCGGCATCCGCTCCGAGGCGCTCTCGCTGGTCCATGGCGAGCCCGGCAGCAGCGGGCGCGCCTGGTTCTCGGCCCGCCTGCGGCGCAAGGAGAATCTCGGCTCCGAATACATCCTGCATTTCGACCTCGCCGGGCGCGACGCCGCAGGCGTGACGATGCGCGCGACACCGGCCGCCGCGGCCGGCGTCAACGAGGCTGCCGAAGTCACGCTTGGCTTCGACGAGGCCGCAGCCCACGTCTTCGCCGCCGATGGCGAGCGTATCGAGCCGCGCGGCCAGGGCGCTGCCACCGGCTCCGTCGTGCCGCTGAGGGCCTGAGCATGACGCTCGCCCTCGCATCCCCAACCGATTTTGCCCCCGTCGCGCGCCGCCGGCTCTGGATCGAGCGTGTCACCGGGCTCGGTTTTGCCCTGCCGGCCTTCATCCTGCTCCTGCTGACGATCCTGCTGCCGCTCGCCGTCCTGCTCTGGCTCAGCCTGACCAACTACGAGTTCGGCGGCGTCGACATTGACTGGGTCGGCCTCGCCAATTTCCAGAAGGCGCTGGCCGATCCGATCATCCGGCGCTCGCTCGTCAACACGCTGCTCTATGTCGCGATCGTCGTGCCCGGCGGCGTGTTCGGCGCGCTGCTGATCGCGGTGCTCGTGCATCGGCGTGGGCGCACGCGTTCCTTCTACGAAGTGGTCTATTTCCTGCCCGTGACCTCGACGCTGATCGCCATGGCGACGGTCTGGCAGTTCCTGCTCCATCCCTCGCTCGGTCCGGTCAACGGCCTGCTGAAATGGCTGGGCATCGGCCCTATAGCCTTCCTCAGCGAGCCTTCGACCGCGTTGGCAACGCTGGCCGTCATCGGCATCTGGCAGCTCATCGGCTTCAACATGATCCTGTTTCTCGCCGGGCTCACCGCGATCCCGCGCGATCTCTACGAAGCTGCCGATATCGACGGCTGCTCCAGCGGCATCGACCGCTTCCTGACCATCACCTGGCCGCTGCTCGGGCCAACGACGATGTTCGTGCTGGTCACCACGATGATCACGGCCTTCAAGATCTTCGATACAGTGGCGGTGATGACACGCGGAGGCCCTGTCGGCTCCACCGAGGTGCTGCTCTACAACATCTATCTCGAGGGTTTTCAGTACTTTCACACCGGCTATGCCGCGGCGCTGACCTTCATCTTCCTCGCCTTCATCCTCGTCTTCTCGGCCGTGCAGACCTTCGCCCTCGACAAGAAGGTGCACTATTGATGACCGATCTCGCGCTCCCCGCCGCCTCGGTCACGCCCGTCCATTCGGTGCTGCGCCGCTTCCTCTCGCTCGCGCTGATCCATGCCGTCTTGATCGCCGGGGCGGTCTTCATGCTGGCACCCTTCATCTGGATGCTCGTGACCTCGATCAAGCCGCCGGCCGAGATCTTCAGCGCCGAGATCTCGCTCTGGCCGAAGCAGTTCTACGGCCTGCAGAACTACGGTTTCGCGCTGGAGAAAGCACCGCTGCTGCGCTTTGCGCTGAATGGTTTCATCCTCTGCGGCGGCATCCTGATCGTCCAGCTGCTCGTCGCCATACCCTGCGCCTATGCGCTGGCGAAGCTGAACTTCCCCGGCCGCAACGCCCTCTTCGTGCTGGTTCTGCTCGGCCTGTGCATCCCCGTGCAGGTGCCGGCGATGCCGCTCTACATCGCACTCGCTCAGCTCGGGCTGCTCAACACCTATTTCTCGATGATGGTGCCGTTCTTCCTCTCGGTCTTCGCCATCTTCCTGTTCCGCCAGTTCTTCCGCAGCTTTCCCGACGACATCATCAACGCCGCCCGGCTCGACGGCATGAGCGAGTTCGAGATCGTCTGGCGGATCGTCACGCCGAGCGCCTGGCCGGCCATCGCCGCCTTCTCGGTCTTCTCGGCGGTGGCGCACTGGAACGACCTTTACTGGCCGCTGATCGTCATCTCCGACGCCAAGCTCGCGCCGCCACCGCTGGGCATGATGTTCTTCGCCGATGCCGAGACCGGATCGAACTATGGGGCGCTGACGGCCGCCGCGACGATCCTCACGGCGCCGCTCGTCATCGCATTCCTCGTCGCAAGGCGCCGGTTCATCGACGGCATCACCATGACCGGGGTGAAGTAGCCGGCTGCCGAGCCGCCCGCCCCCCAAGAGTTCAGGCCTGAAGCAACGCAACCCCTGACAGCCCCCGCTGTCCTGCCAAGGAGATCACCCATGAAACCTCTCGGCAAAGTCCTTGCCGCGGCGGCATTGACCCTTCTCGCCTCGACGGCGGCCAGGGCCGAGCAAGTCACGCTCGACGTGCTCTACGCTTTCCCCGCTTTCGCCAAGTTTCACGAGCCGATCGCCGCGGAATTCATGAAGAAGCACCCGGACATCAAGATCAATTTCCGCGCGCCGGCAGCGAGCTATGACGAAGGCCATCAGGCGATGCTGCGCCAGTCCGTCACCAACCAGTTGCCGGACGTCTACTATTCCGGCTTCCATCTACTGACCGAGTTCGTCGAAACCCTCGACAAGCGCAAGCAGCTCGTCGATCTCGGCCCTCTGCTGAAGGCCGAGCCGGAGGCCTGGCGCAAGGCCAACTATTCCGACGCCCTGCTCTCGCTCGGTCAGGTTGCCGGCAAGCAGGCGGGCCTTGCCTTCAACGCCTCGACGCCGCTGATGTATTTCAACGCCGAGCTGGTGAAGAAGGCCGGCGGCGACCCCGACAAGATGCCGGACAACTGGGCCGACACCGTCGCGCTCGCCAAGAAGATCCGCAACGGCGACACCGCCGGCATGGCCTACAACATCCATGACTGGCCGGATGACTGGCTCTGGCGCGGCGTGATCCTCCAGGGCGGCCATTCCATGCTGTCCGCAGACGGCAAGAAGGTCGCCTTCGGCGGCGAGGTTGGCGAGAAGACGCTGTCGCTGCTGCGCAGCTTCGTCACCGAAGGCGGCATGCCGCTGATCGACTGGGACCAGTCGCGCCAGCAGTTCATCGCCGGCAAGATCGGGATCTTCTTCGACACGCCCGCCCGCCTGCGCCAGGTCACCGACCTGATCGGCGACCGCTTCACACTGAAGACCGCCCTCTTCCCGGTCGACGACAAGGCCAAGGGCAGGCTGCCGACCGGCGGCAACGCCGCGCTGATCACCGCCAAGGACGCCGCCAAGCAGAAGGCGGCCTGGGAGTTCATCAAGTTCGTCACCGGGCCGGAGGCCCAGAAGATCGTCGTCGAGACCGCCGGCTACATGCCCACCAATCTGCACGCCGGCGAGGATGCCTTCCTCGGCCCGTTCTACAAGGAGAACGCCAATTTCCGCACGATCAACGGCCAGGTCTCCCGCGCCGCGCCGTGGGAAGGCTATCCGGGCGGCAACTCGGTGCGCATCTGGCGCCAGCAGCGCGAGGTCGTCGCCGGCGTGATGCGCGGCGAGATCCAGCCCAAGGCCGGCATCGAGCGCATCGTCTCCGAGACCGAAACCCTGATGAAGTAATCGGCCGCGCTGCGCCGCCCGCCCCTCGCCGCCCGGTCCTGTCATGACCGGGCGGTTTCCCTTTTCCCGACCGCCGGACGTTTCCCGATGATCATTGCCCAGCTCAGCGACTTCCATGCCCGCCCTGATGGCAACCCCGCCTATGGCATTGTCGAGACCAACCCGGCGATCGAACGGGCTGTGGACGAGATCCTGAGGCTGGAGCCGCGGCCCGACTGCGTGCTGGTCACCGGGGATCTCTCCGATTGCGGCCTGCCCGAGGAATACGGCATCGTCCGCGCGGCGCTCCGCCGCCTGCCGATGCCGGTCTACGTCATCCCCGGCAATCATGACCGCCGCGACACCTTCGCCGCGGAATTGCGTCCCGCTCACTCATACCTGCCGCCAGCGGGCTTCCTGCATTACATCATCGATGATTTTCCCGTGCGGCTGATCGGGCTCGACACCGTCGTCGCGGGCGAGGACGGCGGCGAGATCTGCGCCGCGCGCGAGGCCTGGCTCGCCGAGCAGCTCGCAGAGGGACAGGGCAAGCCGACGGTGATCTTCATGCACCATCCACCCTTCTCAGTCGGCGTCGACGGCATGGACATCATGCCGTGCAAGGTCTCGCCGGGCTTCGCCAAGCTGATCGCCGAGCATCCCGAGATCGAGCGCGTGCTCTGCGGCCATTACCACCGGCCGATCCAACTGCGCTTCGCCGGCACCATCGGCTATGTCGTGCCGGGCACCGCCCATCAGGTCGCGCTCGATCTCAGGCCCGGCACGGAAAACAAATTCGTGATGGAGCCGCCGGCGCTGGCCCTCCATGTCTGGAAGCCCGGCCTCGGCCTGGTCAGCCATCTCCAGCCGATCGGCGACTATGGTCCGCGCCGGGATTTCGTGCTCGATCCCGCCTATCCCGGAAAGCCGCAAACGGTGCCTGCCCCATGACCGAACCACGCCTTCTCGCTCTACTCGGCCAGGCCGATGCTCTCGCCCGCCGGGCCGGCGAGGTTCTCGTGCAGATGCAGGGCGCCGAGCTCGGCGTCACCCGCAAGGAATTGAATGACGTGGTCACGGCGGCCGACCTCGCCTCAGAGCGTCTCGTCATCGACGGCCTGCGCGCGCTGACGCCGGAGGCGGCGATCCTCTCCGAAGAGGCCGGCTTCTCCGGTTCGGAACAGGCGCCGCGCTGGATCATCGACCCGCTCGATGGCACGGTGAACTACGCGTCCGGCCTGCCCTGGTTTTCGGTCACCATGGCCTATCAGGAGCAGGGCCGCACGGTCCTCGGCCTGACCCATGCGCCGCTCGCCGGGCTCTCCGCGTGCTTCACTGAGGGCGGCATCGCGACGGTCGACGGCCGGCCGGCGCGCGTTTCCACCACGAAGCGCCTCAGCGACGCCACCGTCTCGATCTGCCTGACCTCGCATTACACTGCCGAGGAAGCGAGCCGGACGGCCGACGTCATCCGCCGCCTCGCCGGCCTGTGCCGGGGCGTGCGGGTCATCGTCTCCGGCGGGTTGGAAATGTCGCTGGTCGCAGCCGGCCGGCTCGACGCCTTCATCGGCCTCAAGGCCGACATCGTCTCGCATGCTGCTGCGATGCCGCTGGTGCGGGCGGCGGGTGGCCGGGTAACGACGGTCGAGAACCAGGATTCGCGCGACGAAGATCTGGAGAAGATCGTCACCAACGGCCTGATTCACGCCGAACTGCTGCAGGCAATCCGTAGCGCCTGACACCTCGGCTGTCAGGCGGACGCCGGGCCTTCCAACACGGCAGCCGCCGCATCCTCATCCGTGATCAGCACCGAGGCCAGCTTCCCGCGCAACGTGGCGGCGATAACTTCGGCCTTGTTTGTCCCGCCTGACGCCAGGATCACGGTCGGTATCCGGCGCAGGGCTTCGAGCGGCAGGGCGATGGCCCGGCGGTTGATGGGATGCGCGACAGCCTGGCCGCTGCGATCGATGAACTGACCGAGCATGTCGCCGACGGCGCCAGCTTCCGCCAGTTCCGCGACCCGGACATCGCCCGGTAGCCCGTAGCGCACCAGCAATGATCGCGCGCTGAGATCGCCGGCGCTGAGGATCGCAACATCGGTCGCTCGGATCCGGGCGAAGGCCGCCTCGAACACGTCCTGCGCCAAGATGATGTCGCGCGATTGCGGGGCCCCAGCGTAGATCGGCGCCGCCAGATAATGGCATTGCGCCTGCCAAAGCCGGGCGAAATGGCTGGCGATCTCGAAGGTGTTGATCTCGATGCCATAGGTCAGCCCGCCCATCATCGAGGTCACCGCGAGATCGCGATATTGCCCGGGACGGACATGCCGGATGGTTTCCCTGAGGGTTCCGCCCCAGCCGACGCCGAAGATGCCGGTGGGCTTCTCCTCGATGACCCGCGAGACGAACTCTCCGGCGGCCTTGCCGATCTGCATTGCGATCTGGCCGGGATCGGCGGGGCTGGGCACGACGATCGCGTCTGTCAGGCCGAATTCCGCCATCAGCGCGCGTTCAAGCCGGACGCAGCTTTCCAGCCGGGAGTTGATGGTGATGTTGACGAGCCCGCTGCTGCGCGCCTCGACCAGGAGCCGGTTGACGCGCAGGCGGGTCATCTTCAGTCGGTCCGCGATTTCCGCCTGGGTCAGCCCTTCCATGTAATAGAGCCACGCGGCTCGAACTTGCGTCTGCGGTTCCTCCGGCATGGCGGTGTCCTGATGCGATGGGAGCCGCCTATGAAGCGGTCGACAATGGTAGGCGAGGTCTTCGAAGCTGGCTTACATCGCTTTCGCAAGCGCCGACAATGCTGAGGGCCCGGGCGGTATCACGCTTGACGCAAACCAATGTAAATCACAAAATACATTTGCATAAGATTATCCGCATAGCGAGTGGCGACCACCCATGTCCCGTGCCGTCTTCCTTCACGCCGCAGGCGATGCGCGTGTCGCGCCGTTCAACCTCCGCGAGGGAGCGCCGGGCGAAACCCTGCTCGACGTGGCGGCGGTCGGCCTCTGCGGCAGCGACCTGCACTACTACAAGGATGGCGGCATCGGTTCGGCTGTGATTGCGACGCCCTTCGTCCCCGGCCATGAATTCAGCGGCTGGCTGACCGAGGATGTGCCGGAACTCGGCCTGCCGCGCGGCGCCCTGGTGGCCGTCGATCCCAACCAGGCCTGCGGCCATTGCGAGCATTGCCGGAGTGGGCATCCCAATCTCTGTCCCGACGTCGTCTTCATCGGGGCCCCGCCGCATGACGGGGCGATGACGGAACGGATCTGGGTGCCGAAATCGCAGATCGTCGCGGTTCCCGAGGCCTTCTCGCCGAGCGATGCGGTGATGCTCGAGCCGCTCGGCGTCGCGATCCATGCGGTGGATCTTGCCAAGCCGCGTCTATTGGAACGCGTGGCGCTGATCGGCTGTGGCCCGATCGGCCTCCTGATCCTGCAGGTGCTGCGCACGGCCGGGGTCGGCGAGATCCTTGCCTGTGATCCGCAGCCGCACCGCCGCGAGCTGGCGCTCAAGCTCGGCGCGAGCAGGGCTGGCGCCAGCGTCGCCGACATCGCCGAATGGACGAAGGGGGAAGGCCTGCCGCTGGTCATCGAGGCGACCAATGCGCCCGAGGGCTTTCGCGACGCGATCCGCGCCGCCCGCATCGGCGGTCGCGTCGTCCTGGTCGGCATTCCCGACGGCGACAGCTATGTGATCCCCGCCGCAGAAGCGCGCAGGCGCGGTCTCAACATCAAATTCTCGCGCCGGATGGGGCATGTCTATCCGCGGGCGATCGAACTGGTGGCGCTCGGCAAGGTCGATGTCGATGCCGTTGTCAGCCATCGCTTCCCCCTCGCCGAGGGGCCTGCCGCGTTTCGCCGCCACGCCGCCAACGAGGCTGGTATGGTGAAGAGCATGATCTATCCGGGCCGCTTGCCTGAAGAACATCGCTGAACCGCAGGCCTTGTTGTGACCTTCATCGGCGTCGATCTCGGAACGTCTTCCGTCAAGGCAGTGCTGGTCGATGACCGGCAGCACGTGCTCGCCACGGCGACGCGAGAGTTTGCCGTCGCTCGCCCCTTCCCGCTCTGGTCGGAGCAGAATCCCGCGGACTGGATCGCCGCGACGCTGGATACGCTGCGCAGCCTGAAGGGCGCTGCTCCCGAAGCCTTCCGCCGCTGCGCCGGCATCGGCCTCTCCGGACAGATGCACGGCGCGGTTCTGCTGGATAAGCATGATGAGCCACTGCGCCCATGCATGCTTTGGAACGATGGTCGCGCCTCGGCGGAATGCGCGGAGCTCGAAGCGAGCGAGCCTGATTCCCGCGTCATCACCGGCAATATCGCCATGCCCGGCTTCACCGCGCCCAAGCTTCTATGGGTGCGCAGGCACGAGCCCGACATCTTCCGGCGAACCCGCCGGATTCTCTTGCCGAAGGCCTATCTGCGGCTCGCGCTGACCGGTGAAGCGATCGAGGACATGTCCGATGCGTCCGGAACGCTCTGGCTCGATGTCGGCCGCCGCGACTGGTCGGACCGGATGCTGGCCGCGACCGAGCTCGATTGCAGCTTCATGCCTGAGCTTGTCGAAGGGTCGCAGCCGGCGGGCCGCATGCGGGCAGAGCTCAGCCGGGAGCTGGGCTTCAACGCGCCGCCCCGCTTCGCCGGGGGCGGCGGTGACAACGCCGCCGGAGCTGTCGGCCTGGGCGCCGTGGAACCCGGCAGCTGCTTCCTGTCCCTTGGCACCTCCGGCGTCTTGTGGCGCACGACGGCCGGTTTCGAACCCCGCACCGGCAGCACCGTCCATGCCTTCTGCCATGCCTTGCCGGAGCGCTGGCATCAGATGTCAGTCCATCTCTCGGCTGCCGCCAGCCTGAGCTGGTGGGCGTCGATCTCCGGGCGAACAGAGGCGGCGCTGCTGCAGGAACTCGGCCCGCAGTTGCAGCGCCCGGCACCGATGCTCTTCACGCCCTATCTGTCGGGAGAACGCACACCGCACAACGACCCGCAGATGCGCGGCAGCTTCATCGGCCTCGGCCACGAGACTGATCGCACGGCGATGACCCAGGCCGTGCTGGAGGGCGTCGCCTTTGCCTTCAAGGATGGCAAGGAGGCACTGGAAGCTGAAGCCTCGCCAATCGAGGAAGCCATGGTGATCGGAGGCGGGGCACGTTCGGATACCTGGCTGTCTATCCTCTCTGACGTGCTGAACCTGCCGCTCAAGCGCTACCACAAGGCCGAGACCGGCGCCGTCTTCGGGGCTGCGCGCCTGGCCCGCCTGGCCTGCACCGGCGAAAGCCCGGAAGCGATCTGTACGCGGCCGTCTGGCGAAGCCGCTATCTTCACGCCGCACCCCAGGAGGGCTGCGGCCTATGCCGAGCGCTACGCGGTCTGGCGGCGCGCCGTGGAGGTCAACCGCACGCTGCGCTAACGGGGGAGAGTTTGACAGGCGGTCGGGCGAATGCTCTTCATGTGAGCATTCGTTCGAACTGACTGTTGCCCGATGCCCCCTCCGCTCCCGCCCTTCGACCTTGTCATCCTCGACTGCGACGGCGTACTCGTCGACAGCGAAACCATCAGTTGCCGAACCCTCGTCGATATTCTCTCGCCCTTCGACTCGCGCTATGATTTGGAGATGGTCATGCGCCGCTATCTCGGGCGGCCGGCCAGCGCCGTTGTCGAGGATTACGAGAGAATGACCGGCCGCCCGGCCTCGGCTGACTTCACGCGGAACTGGCGGGCGCAGCTTTTCGCAGCCTTCAGGAGCGATCTCCAGCCTGTCGATGGCGTCCGCGACGCGGTCGCAGCCTTCGGCGGCGACTATTGCGTGGCTTCGTCGAGCGATGAGGAACGCATCGAGATCTGCCTGCGCCAGACCGGGCTCTGGGACCTGTTCGAGGGACGGATCTTCAGCACGACGCGCGTGCGGCGCGGCAAGCCGGCACCGGACCTCTTTCTTCTTGCCGCGAGCGAGCGCGGCGTCGCGCCGGAGCGCTGCCTGGTGATCGAGGACAGCGTCAGCGGCGTGACCGCGGCGAAAGCGGCGGGGATGACCGCCTATGGCCTCGCTGCCGGCAGCCATTTCGCCGTGCTGGATCAGCGCCAGGCACTTCTGGCAGCTGGAGCCGATCGCCTTTTCGAATCCTGGCGGGAGCTCGCGCTCGCGCCGGCGCCTCACTGAGAACGCGATGGCCGAGAACGACAACACCCGCCTCGACGACGCAGCTCGGGCCGGCTGGCTCTACTATATTGCAGGGCGCACGCAGGACGATATCGCGCAAATCCTGAACATTTCGCGCCCGGCGGCCCAGCGCCTCGTCTCGCTCTGCCGCAGCGAGGGCCTGATCAGCTTCCGCATGAATCATCCGATCAGCACCTGCATGGATCTCGCCGCCAGGCTGCGCGATCGTTTCGAATTGCTGCATTGCGATGTCGCCCCCTCCGACGGCTCCGCGGAAACCGGCGCGGCCGGCATCGCCGCGCTCGGCGGCGTGCTGATCGAGCGCTGGCTGCGCTCGCGCAAATCGCTGGTCATGGCACTCGGCACCGGCCGCTCGATGCGTGCCAGCATCGAGCGCGTCCCCCCGATGTCCTGCCCGCTCCACCGGCTGGTTTCGCTGGTCGGCACAATTTCCCCCGATGGCTCGGCCAGTCCCTTCGACACGTTGGTCAAGCTCGCCGAGATCACCAAGGCACAGCATTTCCCGATGCCGCTGCCACTTTATGTGTCGAGTCCCGAGGAGCGCGCCCAGCTCGTCGAGATCGAGTCGATCCGGCGTATCCGCACCATCGCCGGCGAGGCGGATCTCTGGCTGATGGGCATCAGCCAGATCGGCGAGGATGCCGTGCTCTATCGGGACGGCTTCATGACCCGCAGCGAATTGCTCGAAATGGTTCGCCATGGCGCCGTTGGTGAAGTGACCGGGTGGGTGTTCGACGCCGAAGGCCGCTTTCTCGACCGCGGCACCAACCTGCGCGTCACCAGCGTGCCGCCGGAGCCGGGCAGCGCCCGCCTGCGCATCTGCATCGGCCAGGGTCCGGCCAAGGTCGCGCCGCTACGGGCCGCACTGACCGGCAAGATCGTCAACGGTCTCGTTACCGACGAGGGTACCGCCCGCGCCCTGCTCGCGGACTAACTCCACTCCCCAGGCCGACCGTTCCCCGCTCGCGCGCCGGTCACCGCGCAACCGTCATCCGCTTGTCGCCAAGAGTTGACATGAGAAGCCAGTGTGCGAGCATATGCTTCAACAAAGAGCATATGCTCGCAAAAAAACTGATGAGGGAGGCTTTGCATGCGACCTTTCTATGGTGCGTTGGCGGGTGCGGGCGCTCTGCTCTTGGCAGGGCTCAGCTCGGTGCAGGCAGCGACTGAAATAGAGTTCTGGCACGCGATGAGTGGCGCGCTTGGCGAGCGGGTCGACGAGTTGGTCAAGAAGTTCAACGACTCGCAAAAGGACTATGTCGTCAAGGCTATCGCCAAGGGCACCTATGACGAGGTCCTGAACGGCACGATCGCGGCCTATCGCGCCAAGCGCCAGCCCGAGATCGTGCAGTCGAACGAGCGCTCCTTCCTGACCATGGTCAATTCCGGCGCCATCCTCCCGACCAGCGAACTGATGGCGCAGCAAGGCCATCCGATCGATACCTCGAAATTCATCGCGCCGGTCGTCAGCTACTATGCGATCGACGGCAAGCTGCAGGCGATGCCATTCAACTCCTCCACGCCGATCCTTTTCTACAACCGTGACCACTTCAAAGCCGCCGGCTTCGACAAGCCCGGCACGACCTGGCAGGAGCTGGAGCCGCAGCTCGACGCAATCAAAGCCAAGGGCGTGTCAAAATGCGCGATGGTGCTCCCCGGCGACTACGAGTGGAGCTTCCTCGAGAACTACAGCGCCGTGAACGACATCCCGTATGCGACCAACCGCAACGGCATGGACGGCCTCGACACCAATTTCGTCTTTAACAAGGGCAAGCTCGTCGGCCACGTCGAGCGCATGAAGCGCCTCGTATCGTCCGGCGTCATGCAGCTCGCCGGCCAGGGCATCATCCCGATCCAGCTCTTCACCTCCGGCGAGTGCTCGACCATCATCGCCTCTACCGCCTCGCATGCCGCCGTCGTCGCAGCTGCGAAATTCGACTGGAGCGCAGCCGAGCTGCCGTACGAGCAGGGCGTCACGCCGAAGAACAGCGTCATCGGCGGCGCCGCTCTCTGGACCCTCAAGGGCCATACGCCGGAGAAGTACAAGGCGATCGCCGCCTTCTATGACTTCCTCGCCAGGACCGACACGCAGGTCTGGTGGCACCAGGCGACGGGCTATGTCCCGGTCACGACCGCGGCTTACGAAGCTGCAAAGGCTGAGGGCTACTACCAAAAGAACCCGACGCGCGAGATCGCCGTGGTGCAGCTGATGCGCGGCACGCCCAGCGACAATTCACTCGGCTTCCGCATCGGCAACAGCAACCAGATCAATGTCGCCATCATGGAAGAGGTTTCGGCGGCATTCCTCGGCAAGAAGCCCGTGCAGCAGGCGCTCGACGATGCGGTCTCCCGCGGTAACGAGTCGCTGCGCCGCTACGAGCAGCTCAATGCTGGCAAGAAATAAGGCACCTGGCCTTCCAAAGGCAGCAGGCTTGGGCGGCCTGCGCCTCCGGTCGCCGCTGCGGCACCTGTTCCTGCAGGGCGCCGGCGATGCGCAAGGCGAAAGCGGACTGAAGCGCGCGCATTTCAAGGAATGGCGCCTGCCCTTCTGGTTGCTCGCGCCGCAGCTCTTCATCCTGCTGCTGTTCTTCTTCATCCCCTCGATCAGGGCGCTGATCCAGGCTTTCCAGCTGACGGACCCGTTCGGCGCCACGACCCAATGGGTCGGCTTCCAGAATTTTGAGCGGCTCTTCCGCAGCAACGTCTACTGGTCGTCGGCGCAGGTCACGCTGATCTTCACAATCATGCAGAGCGCGCTGACCCTGTCGGTCGCGCTGCTGCTCGCCTTCGCCTCCAACCATATCCTGCGCGGCCGCGGCGCCTATCGCACCGTGCTCCTGCTGCCTTATGCGATTGCGCCCGCGATCGCCGGCATCATGCTGGCCTTCTTGTTCAACCCCCGCGTCGGCCCCGTCGCCCACATGCTGCAGGGCCTGGGGTTGGACTGGGACCCGAACCGCAACTCCTGGCACGCTCTGGCCCTGATCGTCATGGCGGCGTCCTGGAAGCACATCTGCTACAATTACATCTTTCTGGTCGCGGCGCTGATGTCGGTGCCCCAGTCTATCCTCGAATCCGCCTATCTCGACGGCGCGGGGCCCATCCAGCGCTTCCTGCGCATCTCGCTGCCGATGATCACGCCGACGCTCTTCTTCCTGATCGTGATCAACTTCGTCTACGGGCTGTTCGAGACCTTCGCCATCGTCGACGCGACCACGCGCGGCGGCCCGGCCGGCGCTACCTCGATCCTTGTCTACAAGGTCTATCAGGACGGCTTCGTCACGCTCGATCTCGGCTCCTCCGCCGCGCAATCTGTGGTGCTGATGGCGCTAGCCCTCTTCCTGACCTTCACGCAGTTCCACTTCGTGGAGCGCCGCGTCAACTACAGCGTCTAGGGCGGCGATGAACGAGCGCACACCCGTCATCGACGCGATCTGCCACCTCATCTTGCTCGCAGGGGCCGCGCTCGTCTGCCTGCCGATCTACTTTGTCTTCGTCACCGGTTCTCTCTCGCAGGCCGAGATCATGCGTGTGCCGATGTCCTGGCTGCCTGGCAGCCAGTTCTTCGCGAACATGCAGACCGTGCTGAGCAGCGCCAATTTCGGCCGGCTGCTGCTCAACTCCTTCGTCATCGCCACCGGCATCACCGTCGGGAAGCTTGCCGTTTCGGTCATCGCGGCCTTCGCCGTCACCTATTTCCGCTTCCCCTTCCGGATGACCGCCTTCTGGCTGATCTTTATGTCGCTGATGCTGCCGATCGAGGTGCGCATCGTGCCAACCTACGAATCTGCCGCGAATGTCGCCCTGCCGCTCAACATCCTCGGCTCCTGGCTCGGCATCCGGGCGCTGGTCGACCTCGACTGGAACCTCGTCAATACCTATTCGGGCCTGATCCTGCCGCTGATCGCCTCGGCCACCGCGACCTTCCTGTTCCGCCAGTTCTTCCTCACCATCCCCGACGAGCTCTGCGAGGCCGCGCGCATCGACGGCGCGACGCCCTGGCAGTTCTTCCGGCTGATCCTGCTGCCGCTCTCGCGCTCGAACATCGTGGCGCTTGCGATCATCCTCTTCCTGATGGGTTGGAACCAGTATCTCTGGCCGCTGCTGCTCACCACCGAGCCCACCATGGCCAATGCAGTAATCGGGCTAAAGAAGCTGATGCCACAGGGCGACTCGCTGCCGACGTGGCATCTCCTCATGAATGCGGCCTTGCTAACGATGCTGCCGCCGACCCTCGTCATCCTCGCCCTCCAGCGCTGGTTCGTGAAGGGGCTGGTGGATACCGGCAAGTAACCGACCAATAGGCAAGCAGGGCTCATCGACATGCGGATCATCGGTCATCGCGGCGCGCGTAACATCTGGGCGGAGAACAGCCTGAGCGGCTTCCGCAATGTCTGCGCCTTGAGCGTCGACGCGGTCGAGCTCGACGTCCACCTGTCCAGCGATGGCGAGATCATGGTGATCCATGACCCGCTGCTCGATCGCACCACCGATCACAAGGGGCCGGTCGCGCATCTCTCGCGCGAGGCCATCGCCAAGGTGAAGCTCGGCGACACGCTCGGTGAGACGATCCCGACGCTGTCGGAGGTGCTCGACATCTTCGGTCCGACTGGGATCGAGCTCGAGATCGAGATGAAGATGGATGCCTTCGGCAATCCCTATCCCGGCCTACTCGACAAGGTCATCGCGCTGGTCGAAGCCCGCAAGATGGCGTCGCGCGTCGTGCTGACCTGCTTCGTCCCGGAGGTTATCGAGGACATCAGGGCCAAGGCGCCCGCCATGCGCAGGCTCGCCTCGGTGGACCGCCGCTCCTGCGAGGCTTTCGGCGGCGTCGATCGCACCTTGCAGCGCTTCGTCGATCTCGGCTGCATCATCGCGGTCGAGCAGTCGCTCCTGCGGCTGAGCGTCGATCGCGCCGTCGACATCGTCGGCCGCGACAAGCTCGGCGCCTGGGTGCCCAATACCGTGGGCGAACTCGATTTCTGGCTCGGCCAGCCAATCTCGCAGATCACCAGCGACCGCCCCGATCTCGCCCTGCAATTGCGCGCTGCGAGGAAGGGCTGAGAGATGGCGGTGCGCCTGTCTCGCGCCACGCTCGGACAGCTCGGGCCGTCCATACGCGTCCCCCGCTACCATGCAGACGAGTTGGGCCCCGGCATCGTCCATATCGGTGTCGGCAATTTCCACCGCGCCCATCAGGCCGCCTATCTCGACGAATTGTTCGAGTGCGGACTTGATCGTGACTGGGCGATCGTCGGCACCGGCGTGCGCGAAAGCGACGCCGAGATGGGCCGCGATCTCGCCGCGCAGGATTTCCTGACCACGGTGGTAACGCAGGAAGCCCAGCACTCGCAGGCGCGCGTCACCGGCGCGATGATCGATTTCGTGCCCCCCGGCGACAGTGCCGCGATCATAGAGCGCCTGGTCGATCCCCGCACGCGCATCGTCTCGCTGACCGTCACTGAGGGCGGCTACTACATCGACCCGGCGACGCAGGCTTTCGATCCCGGCCATCCCGATATCGTCGCCGATGCGGCGGATCGCCTGGCCTCGCCGAAGACCGCTTTCGGCCTGATCGCCGCCGGACTGCTAAGGCGGCGCGCGGCCGGCCTGCCGGCCTTCACGGTGATGTCCTGCGACAACCTGCCTGGCAACGGGCACGTCACTGTGGACGCCGTTGCCGGCCTCGTCGATCTCGTCACCCCCGGCGACGCGCGCTGGATCCGCGAGAACGTGGCCTTCCCGAATGGTATGGTCGACCGCATCACACCGGCGACGTCGGAGCGCGAACGCAAGGCGCTGCGCGACGATTTCGGCATCGACGACAGCCGCCCGGTCTTCTGCGAGGATTTCCGGCAATGGGTGCTGGAGGACAATTTCCCGGCCGGGCGCCCTCGCCTCGAAGAGGTCGGCGTGCAGTTCGTTGCCGATGTCGCGCCGTTCGAGCTGATGAAGATCCGCATCCTCAATGGCGGCCACGCAACGATCGCCTATCCCGCCGGCCTGCTCGACATCCATTTCGTCCACGATGCGATGCAGGACGCCCAGATCGCCCGCTTCCTGTCCGCACTTCTCGATGACGAAGTCATTCCCGTCGTCCCCCCTGTCCCCGATACCGATCTCGCCGATTACAAGCGCACGATCGAACGACGTTTTGCCAATCCGAAGATCGGCGACACCATCCGTCGCCTCTGCCTCGACGGCTCCAACCGCCAGCCGAAATTTATCCTGCCGACGCTGCGCGATGCCTTGCAGGCGGGGCGGCCAATTGACGGTCTCACACTGGTGAGTGCCCTGTGGTGCCGCTACTGCTTTGGCGAAACAGAAAGCGGACAAGCCATCGCGCCGAATGACCCGAGTTGGGCGCGGCTCAACGCCCAAGCACGACGAGCACGCCTCGAACCGGAAGCCTGGCTGCAGATGCCGGACATCTATGGAAACTTGCCGGACGATCAACGCTTCCGGGAAGCGTTCGGCGGAACACTGCAGAGAATCTGGCAATCAGGAACCCGCGCGAGCATCGATCACTATCTCGCATCGCGTAGTTCCCCTTAGGCACGTCCAGCTCGGGGCGAGTTTCCTTGCCGCTGCGGGCCCTGGCCTATGTCGAACTTTGAAGCCGTTTCACCCCCGCGTCGTACCTTGAGCAGATCGTCCATTCGGGCCCGGAACTGGACTTCCCAAATGTCTGAGGAGGGCACAACTGCCCTCCCCACTTCCAGACAAAATGCGCCACTTCCGAATATTGGCTGAATTCCCGAAAGCGGACATGCCCTTGCGATAACGCGCCCGAGTTAGGCCATTCCAATTAGGCGGTCGATTTCAGTATCGTTTGCAACGAGGTAGTCGATCAGTTGTCCAGCATGAGGCACGCGTTGCCCGGCGCCTGCATACGGAACGGCGCGTCTAACGAACGCAAATAGCTCAGAAGTTGCTAGGCCGAGTGGCTTGGCCCCTCGCATCTCGACGGCTTGCGCCGCCACCATGAATTCCATGCCGAAGATGGAGCGGCAGAGTGTGGCCATGTCCGCCGTACGGCGGGCTGCAAGTCCAGCCATGCTGGCGCGATCGAGATTGCCGTTGGAATGACTGGAGCTCGCGAGTTCGCTCACCACGGGAGCGCCGAGAAGCCGTGCCTCCGAGGTGATCGACTTGTGAAACTGCGCGAGGCCGTTGAAGCCCGGCAGGCCGACGCCGTCTTCCTCGATCAGGCCGACGCTCAAGCCCGACCAGAATGAGTCCGCCTGCTTGGCCAGCCGTTCGGTCGAGCTGGTCACCACCGGCACCATGGCGAGCCGGGCGGTATCCAGGGCCATCGCCAGCGCGACCATGTCGAAATTGGCGACCGAGACCAATTGGCGTTGCTCGATCGCCACGATCGGATTGTTCTGGCTAGCACTCAATTCGATGGCGAGTTGCCTGCCTGCGAAGGCGAGGCTGTCTGCAGCGTTCCCGTGAAGAAGCGGCAGCGAGCGGAAACTCAGCGGATCCTGGAGATGACGCGGCCCGCCGGGCTGCATCAGGTAGCTGCCGGCCAGATAGTTTCGGATCGCACGGCCATGATGCAGCACGCCGTCGAAGGGGCGGGAATTCAGCGCAGCCTCCGAAACGATCGAGGGATTGGCGGCAAAGCCCTCCATGCTGAACGCGCCGGCCAGCGTCGCGAAATCGAGCATGCGCGCGAGATCGTGGAAAGCGAGAGCCGCCGTACCGATCGAGAGCGCACTGGAATTCAGCAGGGCAAGGGCTTCCCCGGCGGCGAAGTCATGGTCCTTGTAAATTTCCAGCGCGAGATCGGCGATGGGCGACATGTCGCTCTGGCCCATCGAGCCCCAGAGGTGGACGTCGATCCGGCGATCCGTGTTCAGCGCATCGACCAGCATCTCGGCCATCACCGGCCTGACGCCGAGATAACCGGTCGCCATGCTGTTGAGCAGCACGACCATCATCGCCCTCACCGTCTCGTGCGCGGCAAGGGGGCCGTGCCCCATATTGTGGGTCAGGAGCAGGCGGCGATTGAATTCGGGAATCCGCTCAAGGGCGAGCACGGTGCCGGTCTTGGCTCCGACGCTGCTGGTGACGCCGTAGATTTTCTCGCCCTTGCCGACAACCTCGTCGACGACCTCCCGGGCGCGGACGATGCGTTTCATCGCCTCGCTGTCGAGAGCCACCCGCGCCCCTAACCGGGCGACCTGGACGATCCCTGCCGGATTCAGGTTTCGGCCGGAGATCTCGAGGATATTCCGCATGATGGTCCGTCCTGCATGTCAGCGACGATCAGCCATCCGGGTGCGAGCATCACACCGGGGCGAGCATCAAAAGGACAATAAGCTAGTTAATCGGATTAATATCGCGCCCCCGGCTCGTCAACTGCAGGGTATTGCGATACCCTGCCGAATATCTCAGGCCACATTGGGAGCCGCATGATCGTCCGCAGCGTTTCTTCGAAGCCGTTGGAATTCAAACGAACGGGCATTTCCCGCTATCATCAGCTCGCCACGTTGTTTCGGCGCCGGATCGAGGCCGGGCAGTGGCAGGTCGGCGCGCAGATCCCGACCGTCGACGAGCTTTCGACCGAATGCGGGGTGGCGCGGGCGACAATCCGCCAGGCGCTGGATCTGCTCGAAGACGAGCAGCTGATCGAGCGCTACCGGGCGCGGGGAACGTTCGTGCGCCGGCGTCCGGCGGAGAACCTGTGGTGTGAGGTCGGCACCGACTGGTCGGGGCTGCTGCGCCCGAACTACGACGCGACGATTGAGATTCTCCATGACGAGCCCGATGCGATCCTCCATGGCTTCGAGGGGCAGATCGGGACCCTCGCTCCGGCCTACCGGCATGTCCGGCGCCGTCATTGGCGGCATGGGCAGCCCTTCCTCCTGGCCGATCTCCATATCGATGAACGGCTTCGCGACCGCATGGCCCAGCGTGATCTCGAATCGAAGACGGCCCTGCGCCTGGTCTCCGAAGTCGAGGGGGTCGAGATCATGGATGCGCGCCAAACGCTGACCATAGGCACGGCCGATATCGAGACCAGCGAGGCGCTCGGGATTTCCCTGGATTCGCCGGTCGCCTTCGTCCATCGGCAGGCCTTGGACCAGGATGGCATGCTGGTGCTCGATGCGAAGGGCATCTATCGCGGGGATGTCGTGAAATTCGATGTGAAGCTGCGCTAGCGCTCAGCTTCCCTTGAATTGAGGTGGGCGTTTTTCCAGAAAGGCACGCATTCCCTCTTTTTGGTCCTGCGTGTCGAAAAGCTGGACGAAGGCCTTGCGCTCCAGCGCGAGCGCCGTCTCCAGGGGCACGTCCTGCCCGAGCTGCACGACCTCCTTGATCGCCAGGACGGAGAGCGGCGGCATCGCAGCTACGGTCCTGGCAAGTGTCAGAGCCTGCTCGAGGGCGCTCCCGTCGGGTACGATCTCCGAAAGCAGGCCCGCCTGGAAAGCCTCGCTCGCAGTCAGCGGCTCGCCCGTCAGAGCCAGCTTCATGGTACGGTATTTGCCGATGGTCCGCAGAAGACGCTGCGTCCCGCCGGCGCCGGGCATGACGCCGACACGGATTTCCGGCTGGCCGAAACGCGCGCCTTCGCCGGCGACGATCATGTCGCAGCACAGGGCCGTCTCGCAGCCACCGCCCAGGGCATAGCCCTCGACGGCCGCGATCAGGATCTTCGGGCATCTTCTCAGCACCGTGAACATCCGGTCTGTTTCAAGCGCCTGGTGCCGGGCCGGGCTCATCGACTCCATCTCGGCGATATCCGTGCCGGCGATGAAGTAGCCGCCCGCGCCGGTCATGACGATGACGCGCACGCCCGCATCGGCCTCAAGCCGCAGGATCGCGTCGGCAATGCGCGTCTTGATCTCGAGGTTCAGGGCGTTGCGGCGCTCCGGGCGGTTCAGCGTGACGACCGCGACGCCATCGGAGACATGCTGAACGGCGACGGCTTCGGCCGGGTCCATCTAGCGTCTCCCGAAGACCGGCTTGCGCTTCTCGGCAAAGGCGCGCTGCGCCTCCTTCGTATCCTCGGAGGAAGCCAGCGCCACAGTCTGCGACTGCTCGAAGCGATAGCCGTCGCGCAGTTCGAGGCCCTCGGTGACGTTGAAGGATCGCTTGGCAGCCTGGACGGCCGAAGGGCTCTTCGAGGCGATCTCGCGCGCAATCTCCTGTGCCAGCCCGAGCAGCCGCTCGGCCGGCACGCAATCCGAGGCGACGCCCATCCGATAGAGCTCCGAGCCGCGTACCCGGCGCGCCGTATAGACTAGCATCCGTGCGTCGGATTCCCGGAAGAATCGCCTGACATGGCTGACACCGCCCGCGAGCCCAACATCGACCTCGGTCATCGCGAAGAAGCCTTCCTCCGCCACGAGGATGATGTCGCAGCACAAGGCCAGCACGCAGCCCGCGCCTATCGCGGCACCATTGACCGCAGCGATGACGGGCTTGGAGCACTCCATCACCGTGTCGAAGGACGCGCGCACGAGGCGGTTATGGCGCGGATAGGCGCCCGGCTCCTCGGCCAGGCCGGGCCGTTCCTTCAGGTCGGCACCGGCGGAGAAGGTCTTGCCGGCGCCGGTCAGCACGATCGCCCGCACGTCGGCGCGGTCGCTGAGGCCATCGAAGACGGCGACGATCTCCTCCCGGAACTGGCGGTTCTGCGCGTTGACCGGCGGCCGGTCGATCGTCACCGTCGCGACGAATTCGCTGACGTCGACCGTCAGGCATTCAAGGGCGTTGGCCATCTGAAACTCCGTATCGAACGCGGCCGGGGGCCGGCATCAGAACCCGTAGAGCGCGCGGGGATTGTCGACGAGAATCTGGCGCCGCAATTCGGCATCCGGAACCCATTCCGCGAAGAGATCGAGCAGATGCCCGATATCGGGAGCCCGCTCGGCAAGGCGCAGATGTGGCCAGTCCGAGCCCCAGACCACACGTCCGAGGTTTGCCGCGATGAGGGCGTCATGGAACGGCCGGACATCGGCATAATCCGGAAAATCCTGCGAGCAGCGGCACAGCACGAGCTTGATCCAGAGCCAGCCCTCTTGAAGTGCGTCCAAGATCGCCCGGAACGACGGATCGCCCAGCCCGCGCGCGATCTGCAGGCCGGCCATATGGTCCAGCACGATAGGAATGCCGCTGGCGCGGTAGAGCGGCAGGTTCGCGACGTGCCGGTCTATCCCGGCCCAGATTTCCGCATGCCAGCCTCTCGCCTGCATGCCGGGCGCCATGGCTGCGAGAGCTCCGGTGCCGACCGAGCCCGGGAACGGGCCGGTGCCGCCGGGCACAATCATGTCATTGAAGCGCAGGCCGCGAATGCCCGCGGCGTGCCAGGCATCGAGATCGGCCTGCGGGACCCGCTCGCTCGCAGCAGCGATGCCGCGCAGACGCCCCTCGCCCTGCGCCAAGGCATCGAGGATCGCGGAGGGGTCTTCGCCATAGGCGCCAGGCTGGACGAGGACGCCATGGGTCAGGCCGGTGCGTTCCAGCATGTCGCTATGCGCTGCCGCCGGAGCCAGGGGCGCCGCATAATGCATCTGGTGCGATACCGGGAAACGCTCATAGGGGCCGAAGACATGCGCATGGCAGTCGTAGGCCCCGGCCGGAAGTTTCCAACCGGGGGCGCGATGCGATCTCGGAGCAACTGTTTCAGTCACGGCCGGCGTCCTCGGCCACGCGTATGGAGGCAGGCAAGCGTGTCGGTCCATCCTGCAGCTCGGGCAGAGGCGGAGCCGCTCCGTCCGGCAGCGGGATTCCATGTGCATTCAGCGTCATCGACACCATCGTGTAGTAGCCGATCACGCCCGTGAGTTCGACGGCACCACGCGGTCCCCACCGATCGACGATTGCTTCATGCACGTCGTCGGGAACGGTGCCGGTCTGCACGAGCAGGCGGGCATATTCATAGATCTCCCGCTCCTCATCCGCGACGAAGACCGGCGCCTGGCCCAGCCGGATGGCCTCGATGCAGTCCGCACCCAGGCCCGCGACCTTCGCCGCTTCCGCATGGATGTGGAATTCGAGCTGGCTGTTCCAGTGGCGGCCAACGACGATGATGGCGAGCTCGTTGAGCTTGGCCGGCAACAGCGTCGAATAGCGCAGGAACTCGCCGAGCCTGGACCAGCGCGTGGCGAGTTCCGGGCTGTGAATCACCGCTCGCAGCGGCCCGATCAATCGCCCGCGCGGCCCGGATACAACCTCGTCATAGACCTTGCGCTGATCCGTCGTCAGCTCATCGACGGCCGGGAGGTGGAGGCGCCCCATTCTGTCTTCCATCAAGCTTGTTCGGCCAGGCCGATATCGCGAAGAATCTCGTCGGTATGCTCCCCCAGCAAGGGCGGGGGGCGATCGAACGAGAGGGGTTCGTTCTCGAAGTTCAGCGGGCTGACGACCTGCGGAACCTTGCCTGCCAGCGCGTGGGGCAATTGGCGTAGCATGCCCCGATGCCTGACTTGCGGGTCGTCGAACACTTCCGGCACCGTGTTGATGGGCGCGCAAGGAACCCCGGCAGCATCGAGCATGGCGATGAGCGTGTCGCGGTTGAAACGGCCAAAGGCCGCACGCAGCAACGGATCGAGCAGGGAATGGTTGGTCACGCGGGCCGGATTGCTGGCGAAGCGCGCGTCATGCGCCCATTGCGGCTCGCCCAATGCCTCACAAAGCTTGGCGAACTGCCCATCATTGCCGACCGCCAGAACGATGAAGCCATCGGCGCAGGGAAAGACGTCCTGGGGCTGGATATTGGGGTGGCGATTGCCGCCGCGCACCGGCGCACGCCCCGAGATCAGCCAGTTCATCGCCTGGTTGGCAAGGAAGCCGGTTTGAACATCCAGCATGGCGAGATCGATATTGTCACCCTTGCCGGTCTCGTTGCGCCTGACCAGCGCCGCGAGCACGCCCACGGCCGTGTACATGCCGGTCATGATGTCGACGATGGGAACGCCGACCTTCTGCGGTCCGGCGCCGGGCATGCCGTCGCGTTCGCCGGTGACGCTCATCAGGCCGCCCATGGCCTGGATTGCGAAATCGTAGGCCGCAGCGGATTTGCGCGGGCCGCTCTGCCCGAAGCCGGTCACCGAGGCAAAGATCAGCCGCGGATTGATCGTCTTGAGTGCTTCGTAGTCGAGGCCATAACGCTTGAGCGTCCCGACCTTGTAGTTCTCGACGACGATGTCGCTCTTGGCGGCCAGCCGGCGCACGACGTCCTGCCCCTTCGGGCTGGTGATATCGACGGTAATCGAGCGCTTTCCGCGGTTCACCGAAAGATAATAGCCGGCTTCGCTGGTCGGGTTGCCGGCATCGTCCTTGAGGAAGGGCGGACCCCAGGCGCGCGTGTCGTCGCCAGCTTCCGGCCGCTCGACCTTGATGACGTCGGCGCCGAGATCGGCCAGGATCTGGGTCGCCCATGGCCCGGCCATGATCCGGCTGAGATCGAGGACACGGACATGGCTGAGAGGGCCCTGGCGCCGGGTTTCAGCCATCGTCCCTGACCTCGGTGGCGACGGCCGACGGGCGCTGGCGGAAGGCGCCATGCCATTGCGCAAGCCGGGGATGCGTCGCCCGCCAATCGAAATCCGCGTAGCGAAAGTCGAGATAGGACAGGCAGCAGCCGAGCGCGATGCCCGAAAGCGGCAGCGGTCCCGGCGCGATCGGCCCGGCTTCGCTCTCGAAACGCGCAAGAGTAGCCGCAGCCTTGGTGGCGAAGCTCGTCAGCCATTCCGCCGTCTGCCGCTCGGCAGGCTTGTTGCGCTCGTTGCGCCAGAGGATGAGCAGGTCGAGAAGCCCGGTCGCGAGCGCATGCCGGCTGAGCTCGCTCCAGCGCTCCGGCCCCTTGGCGGGAACGATGACGCCGCCACCGGCCAGTGAATCGAGATACTCGCAGATCAGGCCGGAATCGATCAGGACCGAACCATCGGCCAGGACCAGCGTCGGGATCTTGCTCAGCGGATTGTCGGGCAGCAGATCCGGGTTCGGCTTCGTCATCTGGACGACCGTGCGTCGCAGCGTCAGTCGATCGGTGAGGCCCAGCTCATGCGCGGCCACCATCACCTTTCGTACGAACGGCGATCGAGGAGACCAGTGAAGTGTCATGTCGCCCATTGCATGCTCTCGGCTCGATTGGCATCGATCTATTAAGTCAGCTTTATGGCCTATATCAACCGCGATCTTTCCTGTCGAGCGCAGCGGCGGTGTCACGCAAAGGCGGAAAAGCCAGAGAATCCAACTAAAAATCGAAACTTATATCTCCTGAACCCACCGCAATCCGGGGGCGCATCGTTCGGATTCGGCATTGGTCGCCCAGTTGACGGAGCGATAGGGTGACAATAGGCTAGTCTTATGGCCTTTTTAAAATGTTCGGGAGGAGAGAATGAAGGCACTGCAGGTTGTTCTTGGGGTAGCGGCTGCCTTGGTATCAGCTGCGGCGGCTCAGGCCGGGACGCTCGAGAAGGTCAAGGAGCGCGGCGAGCTGATCTGCGGGACGAGCCCGGGCGTTCCCGGCTTCTCGCTGCCGAATGGGCAAGGCCAGTGGGGCGGGCTCGATGTTGATCTCTGCCGTGCCGTCGCGGCGGCGGTCCTGAACGATGCCGGCAAGGTCAAGTACATCTCGCTCAACCCCAAGGATCGCTTCGCGGTCGTGCAATCCGGCGAGGTCGATGTGCTCTCGCGCCAGACCACCTGGTCGCTATCGCGCGACACGACGCTCGGCTTGTCCTTCTCGGCGATCACCTATTTCGACGGCCAGGCGCTGATGGTCAAAAAGTCGCTGGGCATCAAATCCGCGAAGGATTTGGGCGGCGCGACCGTCTGCGTCCAGGGCGGCACGACGACGGAACTGAACATCGCCGATTTCTTCCAGAAGAACGGGCTGAAATACGAGCCAGTGAGCTTCGCTTCGGGCGATGAGGCCATCAAGGCGTTTGAGGCCGGCCGCTGCGACGTCTTCACCACCGATGCATCGGCGCTCTACGCCTACCGGCTGAAAATCGCCAATGGACAGGATTTCGTGATCCTGCCGGAGCTCATCTCGAAGGAGCCGCTCGGACCGGCCGTCCGTCGCGGCGACGAAGCCTGGGCCAATATCGTCCGCTGGACGCATTACGCGATGGTCAATGCCGAGGAGCTCGGCCTGACCTCGGGCAATGTCGACGATCAGCTCAAATCGGCCAATCCGGAGATCAAGCGCTTCCTCGGCGTCGAGGGCAATCTCGGCGAGGGCCTCGGGCTGACGAAGGACTGGGCCTACCGGATCGTCAAGCAGGTCGGAAACTACGGCGAGAGCTACGAGAAATATCTCGGGCCGGCGTCGCCGCTGGGCATTCCGCGCGGCGCCAACAACCTCTGGTCGAAGGGCGGCCTGCAATACGCCCCGCCGGTTCGCTGACAGAGCAAGCTGCTTCCTGAAACGCCCTGTGAAAGGCAGGGCGCGATCACCCTTTCGCTCCTGGTGGCGACGGGGCGCCCGCGCCAAGTCGAGCGCCAAGCTAATCCAAGAACGAAAACAGGAGGGGAAACGTGAAGATCAGTGCGCCGAGCTTGAAATTCCTGGCCATCATCGCCGCCTTGCTGGGCACCGCAGCGACGGAGGCCGCCGCCCAGAGCTATCCGACGAAACCTGTCCGCATGATCGTTCCTTTCGCGCCGGGCGGGCGCGTCGAGGCCGTTGCGCGCTTGATCGCGGATGCTCTCAGCAAGGATCTGGGCCAGCCCTTCCTGGTCGAGAGCCGCCCCGGCGCCGGAGGTGCCACGGGCGCGGACTTCGTCGCGAAGGCGCAGCCCGACGGCCATGTGCTGCTCCTCTGCTCGGCCGGCGTGTTGTCGATCCTGCCCAATGTCGACAAGAAGCTGCCCTACGACCCCGTCAAGGATTTCACACCCGTGGCGCGGCTTATCGAAGGCTTTACCTTCATCGGCGTCTATCCCGGCCTCCCGGCCAAGTCGATGGCGGAACTCGTGGCGCTCGCGAAGCAAAAGCCGAACAGCATCGGCTATGCCTCCAGCGGCGTCGGAACCTATAGCCATCTGGCGGGCGAACTCGTCAGCATCGCGTCGGGCGCCGCGCTCAAGCATGTCCCCTATCGCGGCAGCGGCCCGGCATTGAACGATATCGTGGCTGGGCATATCCCGCTGATGATCGGCGGCGAACTCGGCGAACTCGCCAAGGCCGGAAAGATCCGCATCCTCGCCACCACCAACGAGAAGCGCTCGCCGGAATTCCCGGATGTCCCGACGATGAAGGAGAGCGGCTTTCCGCAGTTCGTCGCTCATTCCTGGGTTGGCCTCGTCGGCCCTGCGCACATGCCGGGGACAGTCGCAGACAAGCTCAACGTGACGCTGGCACGGGTCATGGCCGATCCTGCGACGCAGGAGAAGCTGCGCGGCCTCGGCGGCGAGCCAGCCTATCAGCCGGCTGCCGATTTCGGAAAGACGGTGGCGCAGGATCGCGACATCTATGCCGAGATCATCGCCAAGGCGGGGCTCAAATTCGATTGATCAGCCGGCGCCTCGCCCGCTGAACACGAGCCCCGTCCCGACACCATCCGGCACGGCGACTGTCCCCGCCTCCAGCTTCAGCCCCGAGAAAAGGTCGTTGTCCAGCAACGCCATCTCGGAGAATTCGTGCGGAAAGCGCGGAGGCGGCAGGCTCGCCGCGAGATGCAGCGTATGGGCATGAACGATACTCGAGCCGAAGACCGCGCCGAAGCGGAAGTCGACATTCGCGGCGCGGCAGATCGCGATCGCCTGCGCGGTGCGGCTCGGGCCACCATGGTTGAGAATGCGCAGATTGATCGACGCCACATGGCCGGCCTCGACGATCCTCAGGATCGACTGCAGATCCTGGGCGCTCTCATCAGCCTCGACCGGAATGTCGAGCGCAGAGGCCACTGCGATCAGGCTCCTGAAATCGCGGGCCGAGGTGGGCTGCTCGACGAGTTCCAGGCCGAAGCGGGCCATGGCGTTGATGGTGCGCACCGCCAGCTTGGGCGGGTAGGACTCGTTGGCATCGATCATCAGCGCGATATCCTGCCCGACCGCCGAGCGCACATCGCGGACACGTGCGATATCGAGTTCCGGCTCGCCGGAAACCTTGACCTTCAGGTGCCTGAAGCCGGCCTCCACCAACTCCACGGCAACCTCGGCCATGCGCTGCGGCGATTTCAGGGGAATGATGCGGGTATTGGCGAAGCTCTCCTGCCGCTTACCGCCATACAAATCGTGCAAGGGCACGCCGAGCGCACGGGCACGCAGGTCGAGCAAAGCGCACTCGATTCCGGCCTTTACCGGCAGCGCGCCATGCAGCCGTCGATCCAGCCCGTCCATGATGGCGCCGATCGCGGTCTCGTCCTGTCCGACCAGGCCCTCGCAGAGATGATCGAAGCTCGCCTTCACCACGGCGACGGGCTCCGTCCATGGCGGCATCGCGCGGATGTAGCCATGGCCCTCCACGCCTCGCGCGTCCGTTATGACGATGGCGAAGCCCCGTATCCCCGCGAGCGGCCCCTGCGCAAAGCGCCATTCGGGGTCCGTCAGCCGCTGGTCGATCGCGACCGTCCTGATGGTCTGGATGGGCATCTGGCCTCCCGAACGTTCCGCACGACGCATATGCCATCGACTGGCTTGCCTGCCTAGCAATAGTATATAAAACTAGTCTATAGGCACAATGAGAGCAGGCGCCTTTTCCCGGAGCGAAAGGTCATGCAAGAGCAGAACGAAGTCGCCCCGCAGAGCTTGGCAGCGGCCGGCCCGGAGGCGGCGAGCTCGGGGAGCGATCTCGCGGCTGGGCTGATGCTGGGCCTATTGGGGCTCGCGGCGCTCTTCATCGGTCGGGACTATCCGGCCGGGAGCTCGCTCGACATGGGCCCCGGCTATATTCCGCGGGCCATCGCCGCGGGTTTGCTGGTCACAGGGCTCCTGCTCGTTATCAAGGGAGCAGGATGGCGCCCGCGGCGATGGCCAGCCTTCCCGTTGCGCGCTGCGAGCGGTGTCTGCCTGGCGATTCTTCTGTTCGGCATGCTGGTGGAGCGCGCCGGCCTGTTTGTCGCCTGCCTCGCTTGCGTCCTGGCGGCTGCACTCGGTGATCCGCAAGCGCGCTGGCGGGAGGTGCCGGTCGTCGCGGTGATCTTCGCAGGCGTTGCCGCTTTGCTCTTCGGTTACGTTCTCAGGCTCTCGGTTCAGGTCTGGCCGCTGTGAGCGATATCCTTTCCTCCATCGCCGGCGGGCTGGCCGTCGCGGCAACCCCGATCAATCTCTGGTACTGCTTTCTCGGCGCGCTGATCGGAACCTTGATCGGCGTCCTGCCCGGCCTGGGGCCGATCGCCACCATGGCGATGCTGTTGCCGCTCACCTATTACCTCGAGCCGACCGGCGCCCTGATCATGCTGGCCGGCATCTATTACGGAGCGCAATATGGCGGCTCGACCACGGCCATCCTGATGCGGTTGCCGGGGGAATCGTCGTCCGTGGTCACCTGCCTCGATGGCTACGAGATGGCGCGCCGAGGCCGGGCGGGCACGGCGCTGGCCACCGCCGCGCTCTCTTCCTTCATGGCGGGGACGATCACGACGCTGCTGATCGCCTTCTTCAGCCCCGCCCTGACGACCGCTGCGCAGCGCTTCGGCCCGGCCGAATATTTCTGCCTGATGGTTCTCGGCTTGATCGCCGCCATCGTGTTCGCGCAAGGGTCGCTGCTGAAATCGATCGGGATGATCCTGCTCGGGTTGCTGCTCGGATCGGTCGGAGCCGACGTCAACACTGGCCTTGACCGCTTCACCTTCGGCGTTGGCGAGTTGCGGGACGGCATCGGCATCGCGGCGCTGTCCATGGGGGTCTTCGGCATTGCCGAGGTCGTGCTCAATCTGGCGCGGCCGCAGGAAGAGGGCGGGCGCACCCAGCCCGTCTCCGCATTGCGCCTCACCGCGGAGGATTGGCGCCGAGCCTGGCCTGCCGCCCTGCGGGGCACGGGTATCGGCGCGGTGCTCGGCATCCTCCCCGGAGGCAGCGCGATGCTGGCATCCTTCGCGGCCTATTCGGCGGAGAAGAAACTGTCGTCGTCGCCCGCGCAATTCGGCCAGGGGGCGATCGAGGGAGTGGCAGGCCCCGAGGCTGCCAATAATGCGGGCGCGCAGGCTTCGTTCATCCCGATGCTCGCGCTCGGGATCCCCAGCAATTCGGTCATGGCGATGATGGCCGGTGCCATGCTGATTCACGGTATCGCACCGAGTCCGAATCTGTCCTCAGCGCAACCCGCGTTGTTCTGGGGCTTGATAGCGTCGATGTGGGTCGGCAACCTCATGCTGCTCGTCATCAACCTGCCGCTCATCGGCCTATGGGTTCGCTTGTTGCAGGTGCCGTACCGCCTGATGTTTCCGGCGATCCTGCTGTTCTGCTGTATCGGCATCTACTCGGTGAACAGCAGCCCCTTCGAGGTCGCCATGCTGGCTGCTTTCGGCTTGGCCGGCATCGTGCTCACCCTCCTGGATTGCCCCCTTGCGCCGCTGGTGCTCGCCTTCATCCTGGGGCCCGCCATGGAGGAAAACCTGCGGCGCGCGATGCTCATATCCGGGGGAGAGGTTCAGATCTTCGCGAGCCCGATCTGCGTTGGTCTGCTTGTGGCGACTGCCACATTGCTGGTGATGATTCTCGTTCCGTCGTTCCGGCGCACGCGATCGAGAATGGTCGACGCGTAACGACGTGCGCATGCAAGGAGCGGAAACGCCAGCCGATCAATCCGTCCTCCCGAACAGCAGCAGGCTGGTTTGGAGGCTGTGGATCATCCCTCGGAAGGCGGAGGGCCGCTTTCGCCCAGATTGGAGACAACGACATGACTAGCCCGTCTCTCTCCGCCAATCGTCTGGCGCCTCTCGCAGAGGACACGGTTGGCCCCTACTATCCCTATTCCTTCGTCGACGACGATCGGAGCGATCTGACGCGGCTCCATCACGGGCTCAGCGTCGGACCGCAGGGCAAGCCGATCATCCTGCGGGGACGCCTTCTCGATTGCGAGGGACAGCCGGTCGACGACGCGCTGCTGGAATTCTGGCAGGCGAACGCGGCCGGAATTCTGCGGATGCCCGACGTGCTGGACCACCCTCTGCTCGACCCGTATTTCGACGGGTACGGCCGGCTGGTGACGACCCTGGAACCGTTCAGCTTCAAGACCATCAAGCCTGGCGCGATGGTCGCAGGAAATGGCATGGGCGCACGCGCGCCTCACATCACGCTGACGATCTTCTCCGACGGGATCACCCGGCTGGTCACACAAGTCTTCTTCGACGACGAGCCCGAAGCGAACGCTCGCGACCCCCTGCTGGAAAGCCTCCCGGCGGAGCGGCGCGACCGACTCGTCGCCAGACTGACGTCCACCCCGAATGACGGCCCCGCGATCTACGAGATCGCGATCGTGATGCGCGGTGCGGACGAGACTCCATTCTTCGACGACCTTTCGAGCTGACGAGCGGCGGAGCAAGCTCATGATCATGAACCGAGGACGCCTGATGCTGCCCGGACCGACCGACGGGGCGGCGGAACGGCGCGTGCCGATCGAACGCCTGCATCTCATTCCCGAGGCGGCGCGCCGGAGCTTCGTTCCGTGGGTCGCGGATCTGCCGGGCCTCAAGATCGGCGAGAACGATCTGAGCCGCATCGCGCCCGGTCGCCCGCAGGCCGAAGGCGAGGTCATCGAGATTTCAGGCCATGTCTTCGACGAGTTTGGACGCCCCGTCCGCAACACGCTGGTCGAGATCTGGAACGCCAACAGATGGGGTCGCTACACCCATGTGAAGGATCCCGTCCGAGAACGCCTCGATCCGAACTTCCTCGGCTTTGGCCGAACGATGACGGACGATCAGGGATGCTACCGCTTCCGCACGATTCGGCCCGGCTCCTATCTGGCGCGCCCTGACATCGACCGCTGGCGGCCGTCGCATGTCCATGTCTCGGTCCGTGGCGGCTCGGCCCGCCTGATCGCGCAAATGTATTTCGAAGGCGACCCCCACCTCGCCCGCGACCCGATGTTCATTCTGCTTGGTGAGGCGCAACCGCGACATTTCGGACAGGCCGCCGGGAAGGGCGTCGATGGCGAGGCTCTGTACCGATGGGACATCGTGATCGGTGGCCGCAACACCAGCTACTTCGAGAACTGACCATGCGGCAGATAGCGGCCTGGCCCGGCCGCAGCAGTGTCAACCGAGCTCGTGGCCGCTCGGTTGACACTGGTTTCCACGTCTTGAACGCGACACTCGCCAGCGAAGACGTGGATGGTCGGGACAAGCCCGACCCTGACGCCAGGGAACCGGCGGCGGCTACTCCGCCAGCCCCTTCGCCAATTCGCTGACCTGCTTCTCGAACAGCGCCCGATAGGCGCCGTCTTCGCGGGTCAGCAGAGCCTCGTGCGGCCCCTCCTCGACCACCTGGCCGCGATCGAAGACCAGGATGCGGTCCATGGCCCGCACAGTCGAGAGACGGTGCGCGATCACGATCGTGGTGCGGCCTTCCATCAGGCGCTCGATAGCCTGCTGGATCAGCGCCTCCGATTCCGAATCGAGGCTCGAGGTCGCCTCGTCCAGGATCAGGATCGGCGCATCGGCCAGGAAGGCGCGGGCCAGCGCGACGCGCTGGCGCTCGCCGCCCGAGAGCTTGATGCCGCGCTCGCCGACGAGCGTGGCGTACCCCTTGGGCAGGCGCATGATGAAGTCATGCGCGTTGGCGAGCCGCGCCGCCTGCTCGATCTGGGCTTGGCTGGCGCCAGGCCGTCCATAGGCGATGTTCTCCGCCAGCGAGCGGTGGAACAGCACCGGCTCCTGCTGCACGATCGCGATCTGCCGGCGCAGGCTATCCTGCGTGACATCGGCGATGTCCTGCCCATCGATCGCGATGCAGCCCGCGGTGACGTCGTAGAGCCGCTGCACCAGCTTGACGAAAGTCGTCTTGCCGGATCCGGAACGGCCGACGAGGCCGACCTTCTCGCCGCCACGGATGGTCAGCGAGAAGTCGCGGTAGAGCGGATCGTGATGGCCTCCATAGTGGAAGGTCACGTCCTCGAAGGCGATCTCACCCGCCGTCACGCCTATCTCCACCGCGCCTTTCCGGTCCGGCACGCCATAGGGAAGATCGTGCATCCAGACGAGCTCCTCCATGTCGTTGACCGAACGCTGCAGGTTGTGGACGTGCTGCCCGACGTCGCGCAAATAGCCATGCACAACCGCATAGGCCGTCAGCACGAAGGCTACATCGCCCGCGCTCGCCTGCCCGTTCAGCCAGAGCCAGATCACGAGGCCGATCACCGCAGCCCGCAGGAACAGCAGCACGATGAGCTGCCCGGTGCCGGACCAGGTGCCGCGCACCCAGGCGCGCTCCGTCCGGCGGCTCCATTTCGCCATCACGGCGGCGAGGCGATAATCCTCGCGCGCCTCCGCCCCATAGGCCTTTACCACCGGGTTGCAGGTGATGGCGTCCGCTAGCGCACCGCCAAGGCGGGTGTCCCAGGCATTGCCCAGCCGCGCTGCCGGCGCGACGAAGCGCAGCGAGAGCCCGAGCGTCAACCCGATATAGGCCAATGCTCCCAGCGCCACGACAAGCCCCATCACCGGCCAATGCCAGGCCAGCAGCGCCGTCATGCCGAGCAGGATGACGAGCGACGGCAGGAGCGCGATCAGGACGGTGTCGCTGAGCAGGTCGAGCGCCCACATGCCGCGCGTGATCTTGCGGACAGTTGAGCCGGCAAAGTTATTGGCGTGCCAGTCGGTCGAGAAGCGCTGCAGGCGCGCGAACGCCTCCTGCGCCACGTCGCGCATCGTGCGCAGCGTCATGGTGGTGATGCCGATATAGGCGAAGTGCCGCCCGAACACGGTGACCGCGGCGAGCACCATCATCGCCGCCAAGGCCCACAGCGCCGCATCGGCAGCGTCGACGCCTGTCGCCACCGCATCGACGAGACGGCCGGCATAGACCGGCGTGAACAGCTCGGCGAGCGTAGCGACCACGGTGACGCCCGCGACCCAGGCGACCTGCCCGGGCTGACGCGCCCAATGACGGAAAGTGAAGCCGAGAACGGCCCGGAACGGCTCCCGCCGCCCGGTTTGATTATCAAGAGACATAGCGTCATTCGGCACCGAGGCGGCACCGACTCCGGATCAGGCGGAGACGACGACGCGCGCCGACTCCGGCAATGAAAGAAAATAGTCTGGAAAAGGCTCAGGAGACCGCCGGTTGGCGGGCCTCGTGCAAGACCGACCTAGTGTTTAGGTGGTCGCATGGGAGTGACAGCGGTGGTGACGATTACCATTCAGCCCTCCCTTTCTTGAGTTGGAGCCAGACCGCCAAGATGCCTGATTTGTAGGCATGGCGCAAGCCGCCCTCCCATGCGCCGGCCGCACGGGGCACCCTCGCCCATTTCAAAACGGGCGCCGGGCCGTCACCAGAACAGCGCGAGGAGCCGGGCTGCGATCACCAGAAGAAAAGCGGCGATGATCGTCGCCAGCACCTGCTGGCGCTTGCCGCGATTCGGAAATTGTCGCGCGAGCAGCTTTCCGAGCGGCTTGCGGAAGATAAAAGCCGCAACCAGCAGAACGATGACGATATGGGACAAGGCTCGAGACTCAGCCCTTCCGGTCGGCGGCAGAGGTCTCGACCGGCGCACCCGCCTTCTTCCAGGCCGAGAAACCGCCGGCGACATGGGCGACCGGCTTCAGCCCCATCTCCTGCGCTGTCTTTGCCGCCAGCGCCGAACGCCAGCCGCCGCCGCAGAAGAAGACGAAGCGCTTGTCTTCCTGGAAGACCGGCTTGGCATAGGGGCTTTCCGGGTCGATCCAGAATTCGAGCATGCCGCGCGGGCAATGGAAGGCACCGGGCATGCGCCCTTCCCGCTCCAGCTCGCGTGGATCGCGCAGATCGACGAAGACCACGTCGTCGCGGCCGTGGAGTGCCTGCGCCGCCTCGATCGACAACGTCTCGACCTTGCTCTCAGCTTCTGCGACCAGGGCCTTGTAGCCCTTCGTGATGGTCTGCGGCATCGCTGCGCCCTCCCGATTCCGCGCGCACCGTGGCGGCTTGCCGCCGCAGCGTCAATGCACTGTCTCTTGTCGTCGGCGCGGCCTCGGCACAAGCTGCTTGCCTGTTTGGCAAGTGAAGTGGCAGAGCGATGGCATGCTCGGTTTCAGCAATCTGGACGTGATCGCCCTGGCGTTCTTCGCCGCCTCCTGGGTCGGCTATCACTATGCCGTCGAACTCGGCCCGCACGCGGGCAAGACGCTGAATATGCGGATGAACCTGCGCCGCGCCCGCTGGATCAACGAATCGATGGCGCGCGACAATCGCATTGTCGACACCCAGGTAATGAACGGCCTGCAAAACGGCACGGCCTTCTTCGCCTCGACCTCGCTGATCGCGATCGGCGGCACGCTCGCCCTGCTGCAGTCGACCGACCGTGTCGTCGCAATCTTTTCCGATCTCCCCTTCGTGCCGGTCACGCTGCGCGCGGTCTGGGAGATGAAGGTGATCGGGCTTGCCGGCGTCTTCGGCTACGCCTTCTTCAAATTCGCCTGGAGCTACCGGCTGTTCAACTACTGCGTCATCCTGCTCGGCGCCCTGCCGCCAAAGGACGAACCCAACGCGGTCGCGAAGGCTCATGCCGTGCATGAGGCGATCGAGATGAACATCGCTGCTGGCCGCCACTTCAACCGCGGCCAGCGCGCCTTCTTCTTCGCGCTCGCCTATCTCGGCTGGTTCCTTGGGCCGGTCACCTTCCTCGCCTTCACCGGCGCCGTGCTCGTGGCGATGTATCGCCGCCAGTTCGCCTCCGACGCCGCCCGCGTCTTCAACTATCCGAGCCAGCAATGACCTTCGAAGCAGAGGCGATCGAGCGGGCGATTCTTTCGCTGCTGACGCAGCAGGGACCGGGACGGACGGTTTCCCCCATGGACGTGGCCCGCACCCTCGGCAGCGATCACCCCGACGATTGGGGGCCGCTGATGCAGCCGGTGCGGCGCGCCGCGGTGAAGCTGATGAAGGAAGGCCAGCTCGTCATCACCCGCAAGGGGCGGCCGGTCGACCCCGACGATTTCCGTGGCGTCTACAGGCTGACGCTCCCCGCCGACGACATCTGAGTTCACGGCGCCGGAAAGAGCGCGTCGGTATAGCCCGCCAGCCGATAGGCGACGAGCCCGACCCATTCCTTGAAGCCGTTATCGGAAATCTCCAGAGCCCTGTGCGCACGGCTATAGGGCCGGATGAAGTCGTCGGGCTCGCCCTTGGTCCAGTAGTCGACCGGAAAGGCCTCGACCGGAAAGTTCGCGCTCCGGACAACGCCCATCGCGCGCGGCATATGCCAGGCTGACGTCACCAGAAGCCAGCGCTCGCCCGGCTTCGGATCGACGAGACGGCGGGTGAATGACGCATTTTCGCGGGTATTGCGCGACTTATCCTCGAGAATGAGCCGCTTTGGATCGAGTCCGAGGCCCTCGAACAGCAATTTGGCCCCGTCCGCTTCCGTCGTTGTCGCTTCCGATAGCAGGTTGGCTGAGCCGCCCGTGAAAACCACCTTGGCCTCGGGATGAAGCCTGGCGAGTTCCACCGCCTTGGTCATGCGCGCACCCGCTGAATTCAGCACCGCATCGCCCCGCGCCACACCGACTGCGCCACCGAGGACGACGATGCCGGTCACCGGCCCCTTCGCCGCCTGCTGCTGCGGGAAGCGGTCCTCCAGCGGCCGGACGATGCTCCGCGACAGCGGGCTGAAAGCCATCAGCCCGAGCGCAACCACCGACAGGAGCCCGAGCCACCTCGCCGGACGGGCAAAACGGGTGAAGGCGAGCAGTGCCGAAACGCCCGCAAGCAGGATGACGAAATTGACCGGCGAGAAGACGAACCAGACCAGTTTGGACAGGACGAAGAACATTGCTGGCTCGCGGCTTCAGGCGGATGGCGGACAACCACCGCCCTCCACCCTATAGTCGCAGGCGGACGCGGCACTCCAGCGCTTTCGGATCGCCACCATCCGCCGCCCGATGGTCACGACGGCCACGGGCGATCTGCCTAGCGGATGATCTGCGGCGGCGATTGCGGCTGGCGCCCCGCCTGCGGAAGCCCCTTGGCCAGCTCGATGGCGCGCTCGGCGACCTCGCGCAGCTCGCAACCCGCCTGCCGCCCGGCCTGCAGTTCCTCGCGCTGGCTGGCGCCATAGAGCGCGCATTTCTGCGAGACATAACTTTCCCAGGCGAGTTGCACGGCAGCAAGCCGGCTGCGCTGGCCCGCATCGAGCGAGCGACCGCTCACCTGCAACGCGAGCGTCAGACGTTCGCGCCAGACCGCTTCCTCGCGCCGGGCACAGGCTGCTTCGGCTCCGCGGGGATTACTGCTGGCCGCACGGACACAGGCGATGGCTACGGTTCCGATACAGGCCGAAGGCGACGCTCCATTGTCGCGCAGGCAGCCCGCCAGGGACAACAGGTCGCCGCGCGGCCTCGGCGCGTCCTGCGCCACAGCCGCGCTGGCCGCGCCGAGCGAACATAACAGCAGAGCGGCGCGCAGAGCGTTCATGCAGGGCATCATGACAGGGCTGCGGCGCGGATCAAGCACCGCGGTAACGCCTCACGTGATCGGCAATGGGAGCGCCGCCTGAGCTGCCGGCCGAGCAAAGAGCGCCTCGTACCAGCGACGCACCACCGGCCGCTCGGCCCGCTCGACCGGCATGTTGAACCAGCGATGCGCGCCACAACCGACGGTAATATCGGCAACGCCGAAGCGCTCGCCTGACAGGAACGGCTTGTCCGCCAGCTGCGCTTCGAGGATCGTCATCAGCGCCTCGGCCCGCTTCATGCCCTCGGCGATGACCTTGGGATCGGTATAGCCCGGTGCCTTCCGCACCACGCCCCAGAGCACCGGCGCCAGCGCCGGCTGCAGCTCGGACAGCATCCAGTCCATCCAGCGCTCGGCCTCAGCCCGCCGCACGACGTCCGCTTCCCAAATATCCGCGGCGCCGTAGCGCGCCGCCAGATAGCGCACGATGCTGTTCGACTCCCACAGGTGGAAGTCGCCGTCCTCCAGGACGGGGATCTGGCGGTTGGGGTTCATCGCGCGATATTCCGGCGTGTCGAGCCCACCGAAGGGCCCGCCCACATCGATGCGTTCGAAAGCCTTTCCCACCTCGCCGGCCGCCCAGACGACCTTCTGGACATTGATCGAGCTCAACCGCCCCCAGATCTTCAGCATGTCCCGTCTCTCTCTCAGGCGAATTCCATGATGACGGCATCGACGGCGAGCGAGTCGCCTTCCTTCGCCAGAATCTTGGCGATGGTGACGTCCTTCTCGGCGCGCAGCACGTTTTCCATCTTCATTGCCTCGACCATGGCGAGCGGCTCACCCGCCTTGACCTCCTGCCCGACGACGACCGAAATCGCCTTGACGAGGCCCGGCATCGGGCACAGCAGGAACTTGCCGGTATCGGCCGCAACCTTCTCCGGCATCAGCGCAGCGAGCTCGGCCTCGCGCTGCGTATAGACATGGGCGTTGGCATAGGCGCCGGCATGGCCGAGCGAGACGCCGTTCAGGATCGGCCGGACTTGCGCCGCGATCTTCACCCCGTCGAGCGTGCCGTGCCAGACCGGCTCGCCCGGGCGCCAATCGCTGACGACGCTGACGCTGCGGTCCGGGAAAGCGATGACCACCGCTCCGCCCTGCTCCGTGACCTCGCCCTCGAAGCGCTCCGCGCCCAGCTGGACGATGCGCTGCCGCTCGAAGGAGACCTTGCGCCAGCCTTCCATCTGCGCCGAGACATTGCGCTTGCGCTGGTTCAGCTTGTGGTCGCAGGCGATCGCGATCGCGGCCATGCGCTGCGCTGTCTCACCCTTGGGCTCGGGGAGTGAAAAGCCCTCCGGGAATTCCTCGGCGATGAAGCCGGTCGAGAGATTGCCGGCGATCCAGCGCGGGTGCTGCATCACTGCCGCGACGAAAGGGATGTTGTGGCGGATGCCGTCGATGGCGAAGGCATCGAGCGCGCGCGCCTGCGCCTTGATCGCCGCCTCGCGGGTCGGGGCATGCGTAACCAGCTTGGCGATCATCGGGTCGTAATAGATCGAGATCTCGCCGCCTTCGAAGACGCCGGTATCGTTGCGCACCGTTGCCTCGCCGTCCGGCCCCTCAGCCGGCGGCCGGTAGGTGACGAGCCGGCCGGTCGAAGGCAGGAAATTGCGGGTCGGGTCCTCGGCATAAACGCGGCTCTCCACCGCCCAGCCATCGAGCTTCACATCCTCCTGGCTGATCGCCAGCTTTTCCCCATACGCGACACGGATCATCTGCTCGACGAGGTCGATGCCGGTGACCATCTCCGTCACTGGATGCTCGACCTGGAGGCGCGTGTTCATTTCGAGGAAATAGAACGACTTGTCCTGGCCGGCGACGAATTCGACCGTCCCAGCAGAATCGTAGTGCACGGCCTTGGCCAGCGCGACCGCCTGCTCGCCCATCTTGCGCCGGGTGGCCTCGTCGAGCAGCGGCGACGGCGCCTCCTCCAGCACCTTCTGGTTGCGGCGCTGGATCGAGCATTCGCGCTCGCCGAGATAGATGACGTTGCCGTGCTTGTCGCCGAGAACCTGGATCTCGATATGGCGGGGATCGACGATGAACTTCTCGACGAAGACGCGGTCATCACCGAAGGAGGATGCCGCCTCCGACTTGGCGCGGGCAAAGCCTTCCGCGACCTCGCCGGCGGAATGGGCGATGCGCATGCCCTTGCCGCCGCCGCCGGCCGAAGCCTTGATCATCACGGGATAGCCGATCTCGTCGGCGATGGTCACCGCGTGCTCGGGGTTCTCGATGATGCCGAGGAAGCCGGGAACGGTCGAAACCTTGGCTGCAGCAGCCGCCTTCTTCGATTCGATCTTGTCGCCCATCGCGGCGATGGCGCCGGGATTGGGGCCGATGAAGACGATGCCGTTGTCCTTCAACGCCCTAGCGAAGGCCTCGCGCTCGGACAGGAAGCCGTAGCCGGGATGCACCGCCTCGGCGCCGGTCGCCTTGCAGGCGTCGATGATCCTGTCGATCAGCAGATAGGACTGCGCCGCGGGCGCCGCGCCGATATGCACGGCTTCATCCGCCATCTCGACATGCAGCGCGTCGCGGTCGGCATCCGAATAGACGGCGACCGTCTTGATGCCCATGCGCCGTGCCGTCTTGATGACACGGCAGGCGATCTCGCCGCGGTTCGCGATCAGGATCTTCGAGAACATGCGCGGCATTCCCCCGGCTTCAGACCAAACTGCAATAGCCGGGGTGTATGGGACGCCGCAACCGTCGTCCACCGATGCGAAAGTCGGCAATCGCATCGGCCCGACAGGTGGAAGCCTCGTTTCGGCCCGATGCTTTGACAAACAGATAGCTCACCGCACGCCTGGACGAGCGCGTGGTGAGCGATAGGCCAGACCGTTGTGCGCGGATGCGCAGCTCAGTTCGCGAGCAGAGCCCGCGTCGTGCTGCCGGCAGCGACCCGCGCGACCTCCTTCGCTGCGCCCTTGGCGAAGGCGAAGGCAAGCAGCGCCTCGTCGCAATGCTCGGCTTCGCGAGCGATCTCGAAGGCGATGCGCTGGGCCGTCACCGTCGGTCCCTCGCCGGCCGAGAGGGTCGTCACCAGCCAATGCGCCTTGTCGCGGTCGATCACGCCGGTCGGGCGGTTCTCCCAGACGGCGAAGTCGACGACGACAGCCACGAGGTAATCCGCATAGGCCTTGCAGCTTTGCGCCACGGCCCGGTCGAGGGCCACCAGGACATCGATGATGTCGCGCGTCACGACGATGTCGTTCAAGATGTTACGCTGAAGCATCTTGACGTCTTCATCGTCGATCGCGCGACGATCCATCACGCGATCGACGAATTCACGAAACTCATGATCCATCATGCTTGAACCCCTGTCCGGCGTTGTTCTGTGCCGGTACGTTCCTGTTGTGGGAACACCATGCACCCGCCTCCCGCATCAGGTGGTTAACGCGCAAATCTGAACGGTTATTCAGGTTAAACAGAACTGAGTCGGTTTGGTTGCGAGGATCTTACTGCCGTGCCCGGAACCGTTCCGGCAGGGCCTCCGCCGGCGATATCGTCGCCGCCCGATCAAGCGCCGGGCCTGGCACGCTCCTGGCTTACCGGTGTCCCGGCGCGGCTGCCGCGGGCGAGCGGACGCGCGGTTCCGCAGGGTCGGCGCGTCGGGATGTCCGTCGCGTATCCGCGCCGCTCCGAAAAGCGGCTTCCGCCGTCCGGTCGGATGCTAGATCGCCATGCGTCCTATCGGACGCAAAATGGCGATCTATCTCTTTGTTTGAGCATCGGATTTCTCCGAAAAGTGGATTCCACTTTTCGGTCCGATGCTTTAGGCCGAGACGGTCTTCGGCAATCCCAGCGCTCCCGGCAGTTCGGGGAACTCGCCCAGCACATGCCGGGCGCCGAGCGCGACCAGCCGGTCGACCGGCTGGAAGCCCCAGGAGACTGCGACGGGCACCACGCCGGCCGCCACCGCCATCTCGATATCGAAGGAGCTGTCACCGACCATCGCCGTGCGCGTGGGCATAGCGCCAGTCTCCGCCATCGCACGCTGGATCATCCCGGGATGCGGCTTCGAAGGTGCGTCGTCGGCCGACTGCACCGTATCGAACAGCCCCTCCCAGCCATGCCGGGCGACGATGAACTCCGCGCCCTTGCGCGACTTGCCGGTGGCGATGCCGAGCTTCAACCCGGTGTGGCGCTTCAGCTCGGCAAGAGTCTCCGCCACGCCTGGAAACAGCGGCTCATCCAGCGACGGGTCGCTCGCGGCCTGCTGGCGCATCGCACCGAAGACCTGGCGATAGGTCTCGGTGAGCACATCGTCGGGCTGGTCGAGCCCGGCGAGGCGCGCCATCGCGATATCCAGCGTCAGCCCGACGATGCCGAGCCCCGCCTCGCGCCCCGGATGCAGCCGGCCGCAGCGCCGGAACGCCTCGTACTGGGCCCCGAGGATGATCGCCTCGGAATTGATCAGCGTGCCGTCGAGATCGAAGATGATGAGATCCATGACGGCGCTTTAGCGCAACCGGGCGCTGCAAGCCATTGCAGCACCGTCATGGCATTGTCCCACCGGGCTATGCGGCCTCACTCCGGCTCAGCCCTTTGCCTCCCGTGCGCAGGCATCCACAGCCTTGCGCAGATCGGTTCCGTCCAGCCCTTTTGCCCGCGCCTCCTTGCGGCATTCGGAACGCTGGGCGAGATCGGGCCGCTTGGCGTTGAAGCAGGCCGTCAATGATGCGACTCGCTCCGATCCCTGCAGATTGCGGCCGTCGACCTCCTCCTTGCAGGCGGCCCGCGCCGCGACCGCCGTCGGCTTGCCGTCGCGGGTGACACCGTCCTGCGCGTAGAGCCGCACACCTGGAAACTTGGCCTGTAGGCACAGGCGCATGGCAGCGCGCAGATCGTCTCCCGAGAGCGCGACATTCTCGGAGAGGCAATCCTGCCGCGCCTTGGCGCGCTCCACCTGCGGGATAGGCTGGTCAGTGGCAGCAGCAGTCGTGACAGCCGGGGCCACGGGCTTGGTCGGCGCAGCCGTCTGCGCTTGCGCGACCCCGGCAAGACCGAAAAGGAACGCGGAAACAATCAAAAGCGAACGCATGGGACTCCCTTCCGATGACGAGAACATAATTAGAACAGAATGCATTTTGTTCCGCAACTGTTCTCTTACGTTTCATCACCTCGCGGAGCGCCCTATTCGTCCGGCGCTTCCACGATCGGATCGTAGGGCGCGTCGTCGAAGCCGAGCAGGTTCCAGCTCTGGCGCATATGCGGCGGTATCGGTGCGCTGACGTCGATCGTGCCCTTGCCGCGCGGGTGCGGCAGCACGATCCGCCGCGCCAGCAGGTGCAGCTTGTTCTGGATGCCGCCGGGCAGCTCCCAGTTCAGGATGTTGAAGTATTTGGGGTCGCCGACGATCGGATGGCCGATATGGGCCGCATGGGCGCGCAGCTGGTGCGTGCGTCCGGTCACCGGCTTCAGCGAGAGCCAGGCCAGTTTCTGCGCCGCCGTCTCCACCACCGCGTAATAGGTCACCGCGTGCATCGCGCCGTCCTCGCCATGCTTGGCGACAGCCATGCGCTGATCGCCGTCATAGGCCTCCTCGCGGGCGAGATAGGTCGAGATCCGGCCCTGGCGAACGCGCGGCACGCCGGCGACGAGCGCCCAGTAGACCTTGCGGGCCGAGCGCGAGCGGAAGGTCTTGGCGAGCGTCGCCGCGGCGAAGCGCGACTTGGCGATGACGAGGCAGCCGGCGGTGTCCTTATCGAGGCGGTGGACGAGGCGCGGCTTCTGCCCGTCCTTGCCGGTCAACGCGTCCAGCATGCCGTCGACATGGCGCGTCGTGCCGGAACCGCCCTGCACGGCCAGGCCCGCCGGCTTGTTCAGCACGATGACGTCGTCATCCTCGTAGAGCGTGATCGAGCGCAGGAAGCCGATCGTATCGGCATCGGCCTTGACCGAGCGCGGCCGCTCTGCCTGCTGCTCCAGCTTCAACGGCGGGATGCGCACCGTCTGCCCTTCGCTGAGCCGGTCCTTGCTGTCGGCGCGCTTGCCGTCGACGCGCAGCTCGCCCTTCCGGACGATGCGCTGGATATGGCTGAAGGAGAGCTGCGGGAAGCGCGTCTCGAGGAAGCGGTCGATCCGCATCTCGTTTTCGTCCGGCGTCACCACGAGCTGCTGCACGCCGGTCGAGAGCACCTGCGCCGTCTCGGCCTTGACTTCGGCACGCGTCGGCTTGGCGGCCGCACGGGCCGGGCGCTGAGCCCGCTCCTCGCCCTCGGCCGGCCGGGCGGCGGCGCGGCGCCTTGCGTCATGGCTCGGCCTTTTGCCGCCCGGCGCCTCCGCCGCGCGCGGCGACCTGCCGCCACGTCCGGGGCCGGTGCCCGGCCCCTTGCCACCTGTCCTCATGACAGCCCCCGCATCACCGCAAGCCCGCCGACCAGCGCCGCCAGCGACACCATCACGGATCCCAAAACATACACCATCGCCGCCATCGCCTCACCGCGGTCCCAGAGCAGCACCGCATCGAGAGAGAAGGCCGAGAAGGTCGTGAATCCACCGAGCACGCCGGTCGCCAGGAACAGGCGCAATCCGTGAGGCGTCCCCTCGCCCGCCCGGAAGGCGAACCAGCCGACGAGCACGCCCATCAGGGCCGAGCCGAGAATGTTGATCGCCATGGTCCCGTATGGAAAATCCATGCCGAACCAGCGCGGCGAGACAAGGTTCACGCCATGGCGCAGCACGCCGCCGATGCCGGCGCCCAGAAAGACGAGTGCGGTGGAAGTCATTCCTGTGAAATAGAGTGCGCCGCCGCCGCGCACAAACGAAATCCGCCGCAATTGACTGTGCTTCTGCGGAAGCCTCGCCTCGATGCCGCGAGGCGGCAGAGGCGATGACGATGAATGGACGGAATTCGGCCGCGGCACAGGCGCACCGGTCACTGCTGCGGGCAGTGGCTGCGCTCGTCTTCTTCAGCATCGGGGGCACTTTCGCGGCGGCGCAGCAAAGCCCGGCTTCGGACTGGCCGACGGAAAAATGCAACCGCTACAGAAAGGCTTACGAGCAGGCCTTGAATCGCCAAGGCAAGCAAGGGCTGGGCCCGGACTTCCTGGCCGGCCACGATGCTTTCCTCGCCTCGAACTGCCAGATCCGCGCCGAGGTCTGCGCCCGCAGCAAGGAGGAACTCGAGCTTGCCAACAAACTGGTGCTGATGGCGATGAACAGCGGCATGTCCGGCACCTTCCTGCCATTCAACTGCCGAAGCTGAGATGTCATCCGCCAGCCCATTCCGCATTGCGGGCGACGATCAGTCCTCGCCGCGCTCCCCGCGCAGCCGCTCCCAGTATTCCAGCCGCTTGCGGATCTCGCGCTCGAAGCCGCGCTCGGGCGGATCGTAGAAGCGCTGGCGGCCGAGCGCATCGGGCCAGTAGTTCTGGCCTGAAAACGCATCCGGCTGATCGTGGTCATAGGCGTAGTCGGCGCCGTAGCCCTCCTCGCGCATCAGCTTGGTCGGGGCGTTGAGGATCGTCTTCGGCGGCATCAGCGAACCGCGGTCCTTCGCCACCCGCGTCGCTGCCTTGTAGGCCATATAGGCAGCGTTCGATTTCGGCGCCGTCGCCAGATAGATCACGCAGTTGGCGAGGGCGAGTTCGCCTTCCGGCGTGCCGAGCTGCTCATAGGTCTCGGCCGCGGCCCGGGCATGGAGGAGCGCCTGCGGATCGGCGAGCCCGATATCCTCCACCGCCATGCGCACCAGCCGCCGCGCCAGGAAGCGCGGGTCCTCGCCGGCATCGAGCATGCGAGCAAAATAATACAGCGCGGCATCGGGATCCGAGCCCCTGATCGTCTTATGCAAGGCCGAGATCAGATTGTAGTGGCCGTCCTGCGCCTTGTCGTAGATCGGCGCCCGGCGCTGGATCACCTCCGAAAGGCCGAGCTCGTCAAGAATCTCGCCCGGCTTGGCCGCCCGCCAGATCTCCTCGGCCAGCGTCAGCACGGCGCGCCCGTCGCCGTCGGCGAAGCGCGCGAGCGCGAGCCGCGCCTCCGGCGTCAGCGGCAGCTCCCTACCCTCCAGCACCTCCGCCCGGCCGAGCAGGAAGAGCAGTGAGCCCTCGTCCAGCGATTTGAAGGTCAGCACCCGCGCCCGCGACAGCAACGCCGCATTCAGCGCGAAGGACGGGTTTTCGGTCGTCGCGCCGATCAGCGTGATCGTGCCGTCTTCCATAACGGGCAGGAAGGCGTCGAGCTGGGCGCGGTTGAAGCGGTGGATCTCGTCGACGAAGAGCAGAGTGCCCCGGCCGCCGAGCCGGCGCCCGCGCGCCGCCTCGAACACCTTCTTGAGGTCAGCGACGCCCGAAAAGATCGCGCTGATCTGCTCGAAGCCGAGATCGACGAGGCCGGCGAGTAGCCGCGCCACGGTTGTCTTGCCGGTGCCGGGCGGTCCCCAGAAGATCAGGCTGCCGACCGTGCCGGAGGCGACGAGCCGCGTCAGCGCACCGTCCGGTCCGGTCAGATGCTCCTGCCCGGCCACCTCTGCAAGCGTCGTCGGCCGCAAGCGGTCGGCGAGCGGGCGCGGGCCGGACTTGTCCAGCCCCGAGGCGGAGAAGAGGTCGCTCACCCCGGGAAGACCGAGGTGATCGTCTGGCCGTTGCGGGTGATCGTGACCTCCCAGGCGCGCTTGCGCTCCTTGAGGGCCGTCTCGATCTCACGCGAATTGGTCATGCGCTCGCCGTTGAGCGCCATGATGATGTCGCCCTTCTGGAAGCCGATATTCGCGGCCGTGCTGCCTTCTTCGATCTCGCTGACGACGACGCCCTCATTGCCCGTCTCGATCGACAACTCCTCGGCCAGCGCCGGTGAAAGGTTCGCGACCGTCAACCCCGAAAGCGGGGAGCGGCTCGTCAGCTTCACAGTATCGCGTGGACGCGTCTCAGGCGCCGCGACGAGCTTGACCGGAATCTCGATCTTCTTTCCGCCACGGAGCAACATGAGGACCGTCGAGCCGCCGATCGGGCGCGTCGCGAAGCGGTAGCCGAAGGCTTCGGGGTCGTCGACCGCGAGCCCGTCGACCATGAGAATCACGTCCGAGCGGCGCAGCCCAGCCTGGTCGGCCGGCCCCTTCTCGACGATGCTGGCGACGACCGAGCCCGCCGGGCGGTCCAATCCCAGGCCATCGGCGACATCGGCGGTCAGGCTCTGCAGGCGCGCCCCAAGCCAGGGGCGGCGCACGGTCTTGGCGCCGGCCTTGGCGCTGTCGACGACGAGGCGCACCATCGCGGACGGAATCGCGAATCCGATGCCGACACTGCCGCCGGAGCGGGAATAGATCGCCGTGTTGATGCCGACGACACGGCCCTTCATGTCGATCAGCGCCCCGCCGGAATTACCCGGATTGATCGCCGCATCCGTCTGGATGAAGGACTGGGCATCGCCCACGCCGATCTGCGTGCGGGCGAGCGCCGAGACGATGCCCTGCGTCACCGTCTGGCCGACACCGAAGGGATTGCCCATGGCGAGCACGATATCGCCGACCTGAAGCTCGTCCGTATCCGCGAGTTCGATCGCGGTCAGGTTCTTGGTGTCGGCGACCTTCAGAACGGCAAGATCGGTGCGCGGATCGCGCAGCAGGATCGTGGCCTCGACCTCGCGCTTGTCGGCAAAGGCAACCTTCACCTCGCTCATATTCTCGATCACGTGGTTGTTGGTCACCACGAGGCCGTTGCCGGCATCGACGACCACGCCCGATCCGAGCGAGCGCTGCACCCGCTCCCGCGGCACCCCGAAGCCGCCATCGCCGAAGAAGCGGCGGAAGAAGGGATCGTCCATGAGGGCGTTCTGCGGCCGCTTCTCGACGCGGGCGCCGTAGACGTTCACGACGGCGGCCTGCGTGCGCTTCACCAGCGGCGCGAAGGACAAGGTCACCTGCTCGCGCGATTCGGGCACCTGCCGCTGCTGGGCGACAGCCGGCAGCGTCGCGGCGCCGGCCATCAGGACGCTGGCGAGAGCAGCTGCCGCCAAAGCCGGCCTACCTGCAAAGCGATGGGTCATGCTCATCCTCGTCCTGACGGCCCGCATCACCGGGGCATCTGTGCTGCATTCTTCCGGAGCTATACCGCGCGGCGACGCTCCGGTTCCGTACCGACATGTCGTGCAATCGCGCGCCGGCGACAAGAGCCAAACCTGCCTTTCCCGAGAAGCGCCAGGATCGGGGCAGTGTTGCGGCGAAGACGGCTTCGCCGCCAAGGCAGACAAAAAAGAGGCGGCCCGGAGGCCGCCTCTTCAGAGATTCGCTTGAGCGAGGCCGATCAGGCCGCCTCGTCTTCCGCCGTGAAGACCGGGCCGGAATCCTTGCCCTTGGCCTCGACGTCGCGATCGACGAACTCGATGATCGCCATCGGGGCATTGTCGCCGAAGCGGAAGCCGGCCTTCATGATGCGCAGATAGCCGCCGTTGCGCTCCTTGTAGCGCGGGCCGAGGACCGCGAAGAGCTTGCCGACGAGCTCGACGTCCTTGATCTGCGAGATCGCCTGGCGGCGGGCATGCAGGTCGCCGCGCTTGCCGAGCGTGATGAGCTTCTCGACGACCGGACGCAGGTCCTTGGCCTTCGGCAGGGTGGTGGTGATCTGCTCGTGCTTGATCAGGGCCTGAGCCATGTTGGCGAACATCGCCTGGCGATGCTCGGCCGAGCGGTTGAAACGACGACCGCGAAAACCGTGACGCATTGTTTGGCTCCTTCGTTGCTTACGGCCGCCGTGCCACGGAACGGCCGTTCCTTATGCTCCGGCTCGGATGAGCCGGGCGGGATGGCGCGGGATGCCTCCCGCGCCGGTTGAGGCTCAGTAGTGCTCTTCGAAGCGCTTGGCCAGCTCTTCGATGTTCTCCGGCGGCCAGCCCTGGACGTCCATGCCCAGATGCAGGCCCATGGTCGCCAGCACTTCCTTGATTTCGTTCAGCGACTTGCGGCCGAAGTTCGGAGTGCGCAGCATCTCGCCCTCGGACTTCTGGATGAGGTCGCCGATATAGACGATGTTGTCGTTCTTGAGGCAGTTGGCCGAACGGACCGAGAGCTCGAGCTCGTCGACCTTCTTGAGCAGCGCCGGGTTGAAGGGCAGCTGCGGCGCGGTCGAGACGGCCTCTTCCTTGCGCGGCTCCTCGAAGGTGATGAAGACGGCGAGCTGGTCCTGCAGGATGCGGGCGGCGAGCGCCAGCGCGTCCTCGGGCGAGACCGAGCCATTGGTCTCGATCGCCAGCGTCAGCGCGTCCTTGTCGAGGTTCTGGCCCTCGCGGGTGTTCTCGACGCGGTAGGAGACCTTCTTGACCGGCGAATACAGGCTGTCGACCGGGATGAGGCCGATCGGCGCGTCCTCGGGGCGGTTCTGCTCGGCCGGAACGTAGCCCTTGCCGGTGTTGACCGTGAACTCCATGCGGATCTCGGCCCCATCGTCCAGCGTGCAGAGCACGAGGTCCGGGTTGAGGATCGAAACGTCGCCGATGGTGTTGATGTCGCCGGCGGTGACGGTGCCGGGGCCGGACTTGCGCAGTGTCATGCGCTTCGGGCCCTCGCCCTGCATCTTGACCGCGATGGCCTTGATGTTGAGGACGATATCGGTGACGTCCTCGCGAACGCCCGGGATCGAGGAGAACTCGTGCAGCACGCCGTCGATCTGGACGGCGGTGACGGCCGCGCCCTGGAGCGACGACAGGAGCACGCGACGCAGCGCATTGCCGAGCGTCATGCCGAAGCCGCGCTCGAGCGGACGCGCGATCACGGTGGCCAGACGCTTCGGGTCGTCTCCGACCTTGACTTCGAGCTTGTTCGGCTTGGAAAGATCCTGCCAGTTCTTGCTGATCACGACCGCACTCCTGGTGCTGAATTCATCTGGCGGCTTACGCCGCCCCGGACAGGCGCCCGCCCCTGCGGGCGCCTCTTGCAATGGTCAGACGTCAGACGCGACGGCGCTTGCGCGGACGGCAGCCATTGTGCGGGATCGGCGTGACGTCGCGGATCGAGGTCACGGTGAAGCCCGCGGCCTGCAGCGCGCGCAGCGCCGACTCGCGGCCCGAACCCGGACCGGTCACCTCGACCTCGAGGGTGCGCATGCCATGCTCGGCAGCCTTGCGGGCGGCATCTTCGGCGGCGACCTGAGCAGCATAGGGGGTCGACTTGCGCGAGCCCTTGAAGCCCATCGTGCCGGCCGACGACCACGAGATCGTGTTGCCCTGCGCGTCGGTGATGGTGATCATGGTGTTATTGAACGAGGCGTTCACATGCGCGACGCCGGAGACGATGTTCTTGCGTTCGCGACGACGGACGCGCTGGGCTTCCTTGGCCATATCTCTTCTTCCATCCTTCAGGCGCGCCCGTCATGCCAGGCGCTGGGGATGCCGGCGGCCCGCGAGCGGACCGGCCGGCGTATAGACAGCGGGCCGAACAAGCGGCCCGCCGAAATCACTTCTTCTTGCCGGCGATCGGCTTGGCCTTGCCCTTGCGGGTACGGGCGTTGGTGTGCGTGCGCTGACCGCGAACCGGCAGCGAGCGGCGATGACGCAGGCCGCGATAGCAGCCGAGGTCCATCAGGCGCTTGATGTTCATCGAGACCTCGCGGCGCAGATCGCCCTCGACGAGATAGTCGCGGTCGATCGTCTCGCGGATCTGCAGGACTTCGGCGTCGGTCAGCTGGTTGACGCGGCGCTCGGGCGCGATGCCGACCTTCTCGACGATCTCCTGAGCCTTGGCCGCGCCAATGCCGTGGATGTACTGAAGGCCGATGACGACGCGCTTGCCGGTCGGAATGTTAACGCCCGCGATACGAGCCATGGTCTCATCTCCATGTCGGCCGAAGCACCCGATGGCACCCCGGCGGTGAGAAAAATCCCGCGTCCGGTGGAGGCCGGCTCATGCAGGACGTTGAACGGCTCCACGCCATAACGCGACGTCGTCCCCTTTCACAAAGGCAACGGCATCGCTCGCATGAAACCGGATTGCGGCTCGTTAACGGGTTGCCCGTCCCGAGTCAACCGGTGCAACCAAGAAACATGCCAAGACTGTTGGCATCGAGGTTGGACTGGATATTCGCCGTCATGCTCGGCTTGGCCCGAGCATCTCGTGACGAAGGAGATTCGCAACCCCTCTCCCAGGGGTTTCTCGGGTCTCCGCTTCGCTGCGCCCGAGAATGACCCAGCTTCCGGTGTGCGCCCTTACTTCTTCACCAGATTGCATTTGCTCTCCGAAAGCGGGGCGATGATCTCGGCCGCGGGGATCCTGCGGACGACCTTGAAGTAGTCCCACGGCGCCTTCGAATCGGCCGGCGCCTTCACCTCAACCAGCAGCATGTCGTTCATCAGCCGGCCGTCCTCGCGGACCTTTGCACCGGGCGCGTAGAAGTCGTCGACCGGCAGCTCCTTCATCTTGGCCGCGACTGCGGGGCCTGCGGCCGTGCCCGCCGCCTTCACCGCCTTGAGATAGTGCAGCACCGAGGAATAGACGCTCGCCTGGATCATGCCCGGCATCTTCTTGGTCCGCGCCATGTAGCGGTCGGCGAAGGCGCGGCTCGGCTTGTCCGCGTCATGGTAATAGGCGGTCGTCGTGATCAACCCCTTGGCCTTGTCGAGCCCGAGGCCGTGGACGTCGCTGAGGACCACGACCATGGCGGCGAGCTTCTGGCCGCCGTCGACCAGGCCGAACTCACCGGCCTGCTTGATCGAATTGATCGTGTCCGTGCCCGCGTTGGCGAAAGCGACGATCTTGGCCTTTGAGGCCTGCGCCTGCAGCAGGAAGGAGGAGAAGTCCGGCGATCCGAGAGGTGCGCGCACCGTGCCCAGCGTCTTGCCGCCATTGGCCGCGACGATCGCCTCGATATCGGCTGTGAGCTGATGGCCGAAGGCGTAGTCGGCGGCAATGATGTACCAGCTGTTGCCGCCCTCGCGCAGGACGGACAGCGCCGTGCCCTTGGCCGAGGTCGCGGTGTCGAAAGTCCACATGAAGCCGGTCGGCGAGCAGTCCTCGTTGAACAGCCTCGTCGTCGCCGGCCCATTATAGAGCGCGACCTTCTGCCGTTCCTTGGCGATGCCCGCGACGGCGAGCGCTACAGCCGAATTGGTCAGATCCGCGATCGCGGTGACCCCGTCGGCATCGTACCAGCGCCTTGCCAGGCCGGCCGCAATGTCGGGCTTGTTCTGATGATCGGCCGCGACGATCTCGATCGGCTTGCCGAGCACGGAGCCACCGAAGTCCTCGATCGCCAGCTTCGCAGCCTCGACCGAGCCGAGACCGCCGAATTCGGCATAGTTGCCCGACTGGTCGTTGAGGATGCCGATCTTGACCGCATCCTGCGCCCGCGCCGCCGCCGGCATCAGCGCCAGCGTACTCGCGAACAGCAATGCACCCCACCTCGTCATGCGCCTGCTCCCTGTCCTGCACCGGACCGGACTGGAAGGTCGCTTCGCCTCCCGGTCGAAGGTGCTCCACGCCGCTTTTCACGACTTGTGTCCAGCACATCCGGCGGCCCGGCACCTGTCAACGCACGGGCGAAGCGAGAAAAGGCAAAGGCAGGCGCGCAAAAACGCACCGGAATCGAAAAACCCGGACGGGCATCGCCCATCCGGGTTCGAATTTCTCTTCGCTGCTTGCGGATCAGCCCTGAGCGGCCACCGACAACGCGTTCGCGATCGCTTCCGAGACGCTGTCGATCGGCTGCATTCCGTCGATCGCCGTCAGCTGGCCACGCTTCTCGTAGTAAGGCGCGACAATCGCCGTGTCGCGGTTATACGCCTCAAGCCGGGTCTTGAAGACCTCCGGATCATCGTCCTTGCGGACCGGCTGGCCAGCCGCCCTCGCCTCTGCGGCGCGACGGACGATGCGGTCCACGAGCTTGCTCTGGTCGACCGTGAGTTCGAGCACAGCGTCGAGCTTAAGCCCTTTGCCCTCGAGCATCCGGTCGAGCGCTTCGGCCTGCGCCAGCGTGCGCGGAAAGCCGTCGAGGATGAAGCCCTTCTTCGCGTCCGGCTCCTCGATGCGATCAGCGACGATGCCGATGACGATATCGTCCGAAACCAGCCCGCCCGCGTCCATCACCGCCTTGGCCTTCTGACCGATCGGCGTGCCCGCCGCGACTGCCGCGCGCAGCATGTCGCCGGTCGACAGTTGAGGAATGCCGTGCTTCGCGACGATGCGCGCCGCCTGAGTGCCCTTCCCCGCCCCCGGCGGCCCCAGGAAAATCAACCGCATTTAGCGCCTCGCTCCTCGCAATTTAGCCTTCTTGACCAGCCCCTCATATTGATGGGCCAGCAGATGTCCGTGAACTTGAGCCACGGTGTCCATCGTCGTCGTCACCACGATGAGCAGCGAAGTGCCGCCCAGCAGGATGATCGGGATCTGAGCATAGGTGATCATGAACTCGGGGATAAGGCAGACGATGGTCAGATACCCGGCGCCGAGAACAGTGATGCGGCTGAGGATGCGGTCGATATGCTCGGCGGTGCGCTCGCCCGGGCGGATGCCCGGCATGAAGCCGCCATGCTTCTTGAGGTTATCAGCCGTCTCGACCGGGTTGAACACGATCGCGGTGTAGAAGAAGCAGAAGAAGATGATCAGCGCTGCGTAGAGGACCATGAACAGCGGCCGGCCATGGGCGAGATAGGTCGCGATGATCGACAGGAAGCCCGTGCCGCCAGAGGCCTGCGAGAAGCTGGCGACCGTCGTCGGCAGCAGCAGCAGCGACGAGGCGAAGATCGGCGGAATGACGCCCGAGGTGTTCAGCTTCAGCGGCAGGAACGAGGTCTGGCCCTCATACATGCGGTTGCCGACCTGGCGCTTCGGATAGTTGATCAGCAGGCGGCGCTGCGCGCGCTCCATGAACACGCAGAAGGCGATGACGCAAACCGCCATCACCAGGATGCCGAGCAGCAGCCCGGTCGAGATCGCGCCCTGGCGGCCGAGCTCGAGAGTCTGGGCGAGCTGCGACGGGAATTCGGCGATAATGCCCCCGAAGATGATCATCGAGGTGCCGTTGCCGATGCCGCGGCTGGTGATCTGCTCGCCCAGCCACAGCAGGAACATGGTGCCGCCGACGAGCGTGAGCGTGGTCGAGAGCAGGAAGAACGGCCCGGGCTCGAGGACGAGGTTGCCCGAACCCTGCAGGCCGACGCCGATCGCATAGGCCTGGAACACCGCCAGCACCAGCGTCAGGTAGCGGGTGTACTGGTTGAGGGTCTTGCGGCCCTGCTCGCCTTCCTTCTTCAGCGCCTCGAAGCTCGGGATGACGCTGGACAGCAACTGCACGATGATCGAGGCCGAGATGTACGGCATGATCGCCAGCGCGAAAATGGCGAGGCGGCCGACGGCACCGCCGGAGAACATGTTGAACATGCCGAGCACGCCGCTCTGCGACTGGCGGAAGAGATCGGCGACCGCGTCCGGGTTCATGCCCGGCAGCGGGATGTAGGTGCCCAGCCGGTAGACGACGAGCGCGCCCAGCGTGAACCAGATTCGCTTCTTGAGTTCGTCCGCCTTGGCGAAGGCCCCGAAATTGAGGTTTGCCGCAAGCTGTTCAGCCGCCGATGCCATGCGTCCGGTCCTTGGGTCTCAAGTCAGTCAGTGAAGCACATCCCCTGCCGCGCTCGCGGTGCGTTTTCGGGTCGTGCGCTTTGCGTCAAACAGTCGAACGGCGGCCTGGGCGTTGGCCCGGCCGCCGTTCGCAAACGTCATGTAGGCGCTAGAGCCGGATGGTTCCAGATGGAAGCGCAAAGCGTTTCCATCTGGAAGCTGAATCCGTCTCTTATCAAAAAACGAGAGCAGGATTCATGCGAAAAACCGGTTCCCACTTTTTCGCATCCTGCTCGCGGATCACGCCTGCGAAGCAGCAGCCAGAATCTTGACCGTGCCGCCGGCCTTCTCGATCGCAGCGACGGCCGACTTCGACGCGCCGGCAACCTCGAAAGCGAGCTTGGTCTTGAGCTCGCCGACGCCGAGGATCTTGACGCCGTCCTTGGCCTGGCGGGTGATGACACCGGCGGCGACCAGCGCCTCGATGGTCACGGCGCCCTTGGCATCGAGCTTCCCGGCTTCCACGGCCTGCTGGATGCGACCGAGGTTGACCTCGTTCAGATCCTTGGCGAACATGTTGTTGAAGCCGCGCTTCGGCAGGCGGCGATAGAGCGGCATCTGGCCGCCTTCGAAGCCCTTGATGGCGACGCCGGCGCGCGAGGTCTGACCCTTCACGCCACGGCCGCCGGTCTTGCCCTTGCCCGAGCCGATACCACGGCCGACGCGGATGCGCTCCTTGAGAGCGCCTTCGTTGTCACGAATCTCGTTGAGTTTCATGTGTCGCCCTCCTCAGTTCGCGTCGACGACGCGCACGAGGTGCTTGACCTTCTCGACCATGCCACGCACCGCGGGGGTGTCCTGGAGGGTCGAGCGGCGGCGGATCTTGTTCAGGCCGAGACCGATGAGGGTCTGGCGCTGGGTGGCGTCGCGGCGGATCGGGGAGCCGATCTGCTCGACGGTGAAGGTCTTCTCAGCCTTTGCCATGAATCCCTCCTCACGCTTCCGCGGCCGCATCCGTGCCGGCATCGCGGCGACGGGTCTGCAGGGCCGAAACCTTGAGCGAGCGACGAGCCGCGACCGAGCGCGGGCTGTCCTCGTTCTTCAGCGCGTCGAAAGTGGCGCGCACGAGGTTGTACGGGTTGGAGGAGCCGAGCGACTTCGACACGACGTCCTGCATGCCGACCGCCTCGAAGACGGCGCGCATCGGACCGCCGGCGATGATGCCGGTACCAGCCGGAGCAGCGCGCAGCACGACCTTGCCGGCGCCGTGGCGGCCCTGCACGTCGTGATGGAGGGTGCGGCCCTCGCGCAGCGGGATGCGGACGAGGCCACGCTTGGCGGCTTCCGTCGCCTTGCGGATCGCCTCGGGAACTTCACGGGCCTTGCCGTGGCCGAAGCCGACGCGGCCCTTCTGGTCGCCGACGACGACGAGCGCAGCGAAGCCGAAGCGACGACCACCCTTCACCACCTTGGCGACGCGGTTGATGTGGACGAGCTTATCCACGAATTCGGAATCGCGATCCTCGCTATCCCGGCGCTCACGCGGCTCTCTAGCCATGTCTTTCCTCTTACTTGCGCGGACGAAGGTCTGAGCCTCACGCCGCTCGCTCGAGCCTAACCCCGTGCCTCATTGCGCGGGGGAAGCTGAAAACGGATACCGCCCGGCCGGCGCAAGCGCCGAACCGGGCGAAACCCGATAACCTCAGAACTTGAGGCCGCCCTCGCGGGCTGCATCGGCCAGCGCCTTGACGCGGCCGTGGTACATATAGGGACCGCGATCGAAGACCACGTCCGTCACGCCGGCCTTGACCGCGCGCTCGGCGACGATCTTGCCGATCTGGCCGGCCGCCTCGACATTGGCGCCCGACTTGATCTGGGCGCGCACGTCCTTGTCGAGCGACGAGGCCGAAGCGAGGGTGACCCCGTTCACGTCGTCGATGACCTGGGCGTAGATCTGCTTGCCGGTGCGATGCACCGAGAGGCGCGGGCGACCGTTGGCAACCGCCTTGATCGCGCGGCGGACGCGAGCCTTGCGGCGCGCAGTCACATCGTTCTGCTTGCTCATGGCTGGCGTCCTTACTTCTTCTTGCCTTCCTTGCGGAAGATGAACTCGCCGGCGTACTTGACGCCCTTGCCCTTGTAGGGCTCGGGGCCACGATAGTCGCGGATTTCCGCGGCGGTCTGGCCGACGATCTGCTTGTCGATACCGGTGACGACGATCTCCGTCGGCTTCGGCGTCACGATCGCGACACCAGCCGGAATTTCGTAGTCGATATCATGGCTGTAGCCGAGCGACAGCTTCAGCACCTTGCCGTTGACGGCGGCCTTGTAGCCGACGCCGTTGATCTCGAGCTTCTTCTCGAAGCCGGCGGTGGTGCCGACGACGAGATTGTTGATACGGGCGCGCGAGGTGCCCCAGAGCGCGCGGGCGCGCTTCGACTGCGAACGCGGCTGAACCGCGATCGCGCCGTCCTCCATGGCGACCGAGACGTCCTCGGGCACCTCGAAGGAGAGCTCGCCCTTCGAGCCCTTGATCTTGACGAGCTGGCCGGTGACCGTGGCGGTGACGCCCGCGGGAACCGAAACCGGCTTCTTACCGATACGAGACATTGGATCTCTCCTGAAGATGAGCGGCGCCTGTAAGGTCAGAAGACCTTGCAGAGCACTTCGCCGCCCACGTTCTGCTCGCGGGCCACATGATCAGCCATCACGCCACGCGGCGTCGAGACGATCGTCACGCCAAGGCCGTCGGCCACGCGCGGCATGGTCTCGACCGACGAGTAGACGCGGCGGCCGGGCTTCGAAACACGCGAGATCGACCGGATGACCGGCTGGCCCTCGTGATACTTCAGCTCGATATCGAACTCCGTCCGGCCATTGCCGAACTCGGTCTGGCTGTAGCCGCGGATATAACCCTCGGACTGCAGAACGTCGAGCACGCGGGCGCGCAGCTTCGAACCAGGGGTGGAAACGCGCGACTTGCGGCGCAGCTGCGCATTCCGGATGCGGGTCAGCATATCGCCGAGCGGATCAATGATCGCCATTGTCCAGTCCTCCTTACCAGCTCGACTTCACGAGGCCGGGAACCAGCCCCTTGTTGCCGAGCTCACGCAGCGCGACACGCGACATCTTCAGCTTGCGATAGAACGCACGCGGACGGCCCGTCACCTCGCAGCGATTGCGGATGCGGATCTTGGCCGAGTTGCGCGGCAGTTCGGCCAGCTTGAGGCGAGCGAGGAAACGCTCGTCCATGGGCTGGTTGTCATCATTGGCAATTGCGAGCAAACGGGCCCGGCGGCCGGCGAATTTCTTCACCAGCTTCCTGCGGCGCTCGTTGTTCTCGACGGAGCTTTTCTTAGCCATCGATCTCTCCTGGTTTCCGCGTATGAACGCTTAGGTTCACTGCCGGAACGGGAAGTTGAAGTGCTTGAGCAGAGCGCGCGCCTCGTCGTCCGACTTCGCAGTCGTGCAGACGATCACGTCCATGCCCCAGACCTGGTCGACCTTGTCGTAGTTGATCTCGGGGAACACGATGTGCTCCTTGATCCCGAGCGCGAAGTTACCGCGCCCGTCGAACGACTTGGGGTTGAGGCCCCGGAAGTCGCGCACGCGCGGCAAGGCGATGGTGACGAGCCGGTCGACGAACTCGAACATCTTGGTCTTGCGCAGCGTGACCTTGCAGCCAACCGCCATGTTCTCGCGCAGCTTGAAGCCGGCGATGGCGAGGCGGGACTTGGTGATGACCGGCTTCTGACCGGCGATCATGGCGAGATCGCCGGCGGCGTTGTCGACCTTCTTGCGGTCGGCCGTCGCTTCGCCAACGCCCATGTTGATGACGATCTTCTCGATCGTCGGCACTTCCATGACGTTCTTGTAGCCAAATTCGGCGATCATCGCGGGACGAACGACGTCCTCGTAATGCTTCTTCATGCGCGGCGAGAGAGCCGCCTGCTGAGCGTCAGCCATCGATCAGATCCCCCGAACGCTTGGCGAAACGGACCTTGCGGCCGTCATCGAGCACCTTGAAACCAACGCGGGTCGGCTTGCCGTCCTTCGGATCGGCCACGGCGATGTTCGACAGGTCGATGGTGGCCTCCTTCGAGATGATGCCACCCTCGGACGTCTGCGACTGCTTGGTGTGCTTCTTGACGAGGTTGACACCACGCACGACGGCGCGGGCATCCTTCGGCAGAACCTGCAGCACTTCGCCCGACTTACCCTTGTCGCGGCCAGCAAGCACGACGACCTTGTCGCCCTTCTTGATTTTCGCAGCCATCACAGCACCTCCGGCGCCAGCGAGATGATCTTCATGTGGTTCTTGGCGCGCAGCTCGCGCGGAACCGGTCCGAAGATACGCGTGCCGACCGGCTCCTTCTGGTTGTTGATCAGCACGGCCGCATTGCGGTCGAACCGGATCACCGAACCATCGGCGCGCTTGACGTCCTTGGCGGTGCGAACGACGACCGCCTTCATGACGTCGCCCTTCTTCACGCGACCGCGCGGAATGGCTTCCTTGATCGAAACGACGATAATGTCGCCGACACCGGCGTACTTGCGCTTCGACCCGCCGAGAACCTTGATGCACATCACGCGACGCGCGCCCGAATTGTCGGCGACGTCGAGATTCGTCTGCACCTGGATCATGGCCTTGATCCTTCCAATCTGTGTATCAGGCGGTTTCCGGAGCGGCCTCAGCGCTGCTCGGGACTACGACTGACGGGGGTCGATCGCCCCCTTGGCCTCAAAACAAAACACGATCCGCAAAAGTGGTTTCCACCTTTGCGGAGAGACATGTCCGGCTTCCTTCAGGCGCCCTGCCCGCCCCTGATTCGGGGCCGGGCAAAGCCGTCTCGCTTCACGCCTTAGGGGCGCCGTCGAGCACAACCCAGCTTTTCAGCTTGGAAATCGGCTTGGACTCCTCGATCCACACCGTATCGCCAATCTTGAACGAACCCGCCTCGTTATGGGCGTGATAGTTCTTCGTACGGCGAACCGTCTTCTTGAGGAGCGGGTGCGTATAACGCCGCTCGACCTTAACCACAACAGTTTTGTTCTGCTTGTCGCTGACGACGACGCCCTGGAGCACGCGCTTAGGCATTATCTTCTCCTCACGCGCTGGCCGCAACGGCCTTCGACCGCTGCAGCGTCTTGATGCGGGCGATATCCTTGCGCAGTTCGGTGACGCGCGCGGTGTTCTCGAGCTGGCCCGTTGCCCGCTGGAAGCGCAGGTTGAACTGCTCCTTCTTCAGCTTGAGCAACTCATCCTGGAGCTGGTCCGTGCTCATCGACTTCAGGTCGGAAAGACGCTGTGTGCTTTTCATGTCGCCCTCCCTTACTCGGCGATGCGCTGGATGAAGCGGGTCTTGATCGGCAGCTTGGCGGCGCCGAGACGGAGCGCCTCGCGGGCGATCTCCTCGGACACGCCGTCGAGCTCGAACATGATCCGGCCCGGCTTGACCTTGGCCGCCCAGAACTCGGGCGAACCCTTGCCCTTACCCATGCGGACTTCGGTCGGCTTCTTCGAAACCGGCACGTCGGGGAACACGCGGATCCAGACGCGGCCGACGCGCTTCATCGCGCGGGTGATCGCGCGGCGGGCCGCTTCGATCTGACGAGCGGTAACGCGCTCGGGCTCTTGTGCCTTCAGGCCGAACTGGCCGAAGTTGAGGTCCGTGCCGCCCTTGGCGACGCCGGAGATGCGTCCCTTGAACTGCTTACGGAACTTGGTGCGTTTTGGTTGCAGCATGGCTCTTCTCGATCAGCCTTACGCAGCCTGCTCGCGACGATCGCGATCGCGGTGATCACGGTCGCGGCCGCCGGAACGGCCGCCCTCGTCGGAGAGGCGCTTGTCCTGGGCCATCGGGTCGTGTTCCAGGATCTCGCCCTTGAAGATCCAGACCTTGATGCCGCACGTCCCGTAGGTCGTGAAGGCGGTGGCGACGCCGTAATCGACGTCGGCGCGCAGCGTATGCAGCGGCACGCGGCCCTCACGGTACCATTCGAGGCGGGCGATCTCGGCGCCGCCGAGACGGCCCGAGCAGTTGATGCGGATGCCCTCGGCGCCCAGACGCATGGCCGACTGCACGGCGCGCTTCATGGCACGACGGAAGGCGACACGGCGCTCGAGCTGCTGCGCGATCGAGTCGGCGACGAGCGTCGCGTCGATCTCGGGCTTGCGCACCTCGACGATGTTGATCGTCACATCGGCCTTGGTGAGGTTCGAGACCACCTTGCGGAGCTTCTCGATGTCGGCACCCTTCTTGCCGATCACCACGCCCGGACGAGCCGAGTGGATGGTGACGCGGCACTTCTTGTGCGGACGCTCGATGATGATCTTCGAGACAGCAGCCTGCTTCAGCAGCTTCATCAGGGCGGCGCGGATCGCCATGTCCTCATGCAGCAGCTTGCCGTACTCGCCCTTGTTGGCGAACCAACGCGAGTCCCACGTACGGTTGATGCCGAGGCGCAGGCCGATCGGATTGATTTTCTGACCCATCGTTCTCTCCTCAGGCCTGCGCTGCCTGCTCGCGCACCACGATCGTGATGTTCGAGAACGGCTTCATGATCCGGGCGCCACGGCCGCGGGCGCGGGCGTGGAAGCGCTTCATGACGAGTGCCTTGCCGACAAAGGCCTGGGCGACGACGAGATCGTCGACGTCGAGGTCGTGATTGTTCTCGGCGTTGGCGATCGCGCTCTGCAGGCACTTGCGAACATCGTTCGCGATGCGCTTGCGGGAGAACTCGAGATCGGCGAGCGCCGTCGAGACCTTCTTGCCGCGGATCAGCTGAGCGACGAGGTTCAGCTTCTGCGGCGAGACGCGCAGGTTGCGGGCGACCGCAAGCGCTTCGTTCTCGGGCAGCGCACGGGGGGCGGATGCTTTACCCATGGCTTACTTCCTCTTCGCCTTCTTGTCGGCAGCGTGGCCGTGGAAGGTGCGGGTCGGCGAGAACTCGCCGAACTTGTGACCCACCATTTCCTCGGACACGGACACCGGCACATGCTTCTGTCCGTTGTACACGCCGAACGTCAGACCGACGAACTGCGGCAGGATCGTGGAGCGACGGCTCCAGATCTTGATGACTTCATTTCGGGCCGAGGTCCGGGCGACCTCTGCCTTCTTCAGGAGGTATCCGTCGACAAACGGACCTTTCCAAAGCGAACGCGCCATGACGGACCTCAGTTCTTCTTCTTGCGGGCGTGACGGCTCGACACGATGAACGTATCGGTCCGCTTGTTCGAGCGGGTCTTCTTGCCCTTGGTCGGCAGACCCCAGGGCGTGACCGGATGACGGCCACCCGAGGTCCGGCCCTCACCACCGCCATGCGGATGGTCGACCGGGTTCATCGAGACGCCGCGGTTATGCGGACGGCGGCCGAGCCAGCGCGAGCGACCAGCCTTGCCGTCGTTCCGGTTCATGTGATCCGGGTTCGAGACGGCGCCGACAGTGGCGTAGCACAGGCCCGAGATCAGGCGCTGTTCGCCCGAATTCAGGCGGACGATGACGTAACCCTGGTCGCGACCGACGATCTGGGCGTAGTTGCCGGCGGAGCGGGCCAGAGCGCCGCCCTTGCCGATCTTGAGCTCGACATTGTGGACGATCGTGCCGATCGGCAGCGTGCCCATGGGCGCCGCGTTGCCGGGCTTCACGTCGACATTGTCACCCGCCACAACGGTGTCGCCGACTGCCAGGCGCTGCGGCGCCAGGATGTAGGCCTGCTCGCCGTCCTGATACTTGATCAGGGCGATGAACGCCGTCCGGTTCGGGTCGTACTCGAGCCGCTCGACGGTCGCCGGGATGCCGGCCTTGCCGCGACGCTTGAAGTCGACGAGGCGCAGCGTGCGCTTGTGGCCACCGCCGCGGAAGCGGACGGTGATACGGCCGAGGTTGTTGCGGCCGCCCGAGGAGCTCTTGCCCTCGGTCAGGGTCTTGACCGGCTTGCCCTTGTAGAGCTCGCTGCGGTCGACGATCACGAGCTGGCGAAGGCTCGGCGTGATCGGCTTGAAGTGTTTCAAAGCCATGATGGCGATCCTTCCCTCAGAGGCCCGTGGTCACGTCGATCGAGTGGCCCTCTTCGAGGGTCACAACGGCCTTCTTGACGTCCGAGCGCTGGCCGAGGCGGCCACGGAAGACCTTGACCTTGCCTTCGGTGACGATCGTGTTGACGCTCTTGACCTTGACGTCGAAGAGCTTCTCGATCGCCGCCTTGATCTGCGGCTTGGTCGCGGTGCGGGCAACCTTGAAGACGACCTTGTTGTGCTCAGAGAGCATCGTCGCCTTCTCGGTGATGACCGGCGCCACGATCACATCGTAGTGGCGCGGGTCGAGGTTCTTGGCGGACTGGCTCATTTGAAGCGCGCCTCCAGCGCATCGACAGCCGCACGCGTCAGGACAAGCTTGTCGCGACGCAGGATGTCATAGACGTTGATGCCCTGGACCGGCAGAACGTCGACATTCGGGATCGAGCGAGCGGCCAGGCCGAAGTTCGTATCGATCTCGGCGCCACCGATGATCAGCGCGCTCGACAGGTCGAGCTTGCCGAAGTGGCCGAGCAGCACCTTGGTCTTCGGCTCGGAGAGCGTGGCATCGTCGATCACGATGATGCCGGCATCCTTCGCCTTGGCCGAGAGCGCATGGCGCAGAGCGAGCGCGCGGACCTTCTTGGGAAGGTCGTGAGCGTGGTCGCGCAGCACCGGACCGAAGGCCTTGCCGCCGCCGCGGAACTGCGGAGCCGAAGCCGCGCCGTGGCGAGCGCCGCCGGTGCCCTTCTGCTTGTAGATCTTCTTGCGGGTGCGATCGACTTCCGAGCGGCCCTTGGACTTGTGAGTCCCGGCGCGGCGCTTGGCGAGCTGATAGCGAACCATGCGGGCGAGGAGGTCAGCGCGCGGCTCGAGGCCGAACACCGCATCCGACAGCTCGAGGGAGCCGGCGTTGCCGCCTTCAAGAGTGACGATATCGAATTTCATCACGCGTTCTCCTCAGCCTGGGCCGCAGGAGCCTCTTCCGCCTTGCTCTCGCCGGCAACCTTGAACTTGCCCGGCAGCGGCGCATCCTTCGGCAGGGCGCGTTTGACGGCGTCGCGGACATGGATCCAGCCGCCGGCAACGCCGGGAACGGCGCCCTCGACGAGGATCAGGCCACGCTCGGCATCCGTCTGGACGACGCGCAGGTTCTGCGTGGTGACGCGCTCGGCGCCAAGATGGCCCGGCATCTTCTTGTTCTTGAAGGTCTTGCCCGGGTCCTGACGGCCGCCGGTCGAACCGATCGAACGGTGCGAGACCGAGACGCCGTGGGTGGCGCGCAGACCGCCGAAGTTCCAGCGCTTCATACCGCCGGCGAAGCCCTTGCCGGTGGTGGTGCCGGAGACGTCGACGAACTGGCCGACGACGAAGTGGTCCGCGGTCAGCTCGGCGCCGACAGGGATCAGCGCGTCATCGCTGACGCGGAACTCGACCACCTTGCGCTTCGGCTCGACCGTGGCGACCGCGAAGTGACCGCGCTCAGCCTTCGAGACATTCTTCACCTTCGCCGTGCCGGAGCCCAGCTGCACGGCCACATAGCCGTTCTTCTCTTTCGTGCGATGCGCGACAACCKGGCAGCTGTCGAGCTTCAGCACGGTGACCGGGATATGCTCGCCAGCATCCGTGAAGACGCGGGTCATCCCGACTTTCTGTGCAATCACACCGGAACGCATCGGTGCACACCTTCTTCTGGGGTCATGTCCATCCGGGGTCGCCGGAAACAGAGGACCCGTTCAATCGGATCAGAGCTTGATTTCGACGTCGACGCCGGCGGCGAGATCAAGCTTCATGAGGGCGTCGACCGTCTGGGGAGTCGGATCGACAATGTCGAGGACCCGCTTGTGGGTCCGCATCTCAAACTGCTCGCGCGACTTCTTGTCGATGTGCGGCGAGCGGTTGACGGTGAACTTCTCGATGAGCGTGGGCAGCGGAATCGGTCCGCGGACCTGAGCGCCCGTCCGCTTCGCGGTCGACACGATCTCGCGCGTAGAAGCGTCGAGGATGCGGTGGTCGAACGCCTTGAGGCGGATCCGAATGTTCTGACCGTTCATGGTCTTGTTTTCTCCGTGACGTGTAGAGGCGAAGGCCCGAAGGGCCCGCGCCCCTCACGAAAACGCGTTACGCAATGATCGAAGCGACGACGCCGGCGCCGACGGTGCGGCCGCCTTCGCGGATGGCGAAGCGCAGCTTCTCTTCCATCGCGATCGGGGCGATCAGCGTCACCTCCATCGAGATGTTGTCGCCCGGCATCACCATCTCCGTGCCTTCCGGCAGGGTCACCACGCCGGTCACGTCCGTCGTGCG